>DATNCY010000145.1:0-23463 GCA_035553375.1 Gemmataceae bacterium | reverse complement strand
GTCGTGGACTTGGCGTGAGGTGATGGTATAGTGGTGGTTGCGCATGCTTCCCTCCAGGAATGAAATCGTGACAGAAGTTATTCTCTGGAGGGAACATGCGTTTGTCTTGTCTCATCAGCTGCAACTTGGATCTACTGGACTCCCTTGCTGGCGCTGCGGGCTAGCATTGAACTCGTATTACTTCGGCAAGTGCGGTACCATCGCGGTGAACGGAGCCACATACGCTTGCAGCAGGGTCATCAGACCGACAATCACGGCGAGGAAGATGCTGTGCCACAACACGGCCTTGAAGATGTCGGCTTCCTTGCCGATCTGATTCGTCGCCGCCGTCGCTACGACGATACTTTGGGCGTCGATCATCTTGCCCATGACGCCCCCGGTGCTGTTGGACGTGCAAATAAGCACCTGAGCCTGTCCCAGATCGAGATGACTGCCAAAGGCGCCGGCCCCGTGAATCTGGGTGGCGGTGATCTTCTGCAAACTGCCGAACAGCGCGTTGCTACCGGCATCGGTGCCGGTCAGGAACACGCCGAGCCAGCCCAGCAGCGGCGCGAAAAACGGATACAGCGCGCCCGTGCTGGCGAAGGCGAAGCCGAGCGTCGCGTCCATACCGGCGTAGCGCGTCACATAACTGAGACCGAGCATGAAGCAAATGGTCGGAATGGGAATCTTCATCTGTACGCAGGTACGCCGAAACACCCAGGCGATTTGCCGGCCATTCATGCGTAGCAGCGCCATCGACAGCAGGGCTGCGGCGAAGACCGCCGAGCCGGGCGAGGTTAGCCAAGCGAAATTGAACGTCGCACGCTCCGCCGTTACGGTGCCTGCTTCTCCTTCATGCAGGCGTTCATCGCGAATCGACTCACCATCCAACCCTGGAATCTTCACGATGTAGTTCGTTTCAATGGGGCCGATCATCACCGGCCCTCGTTCCTTCCGCTCGCCTTCTCGTTGACGGACCAATCCGGTCAGCAACAGCAAGATCGACATCAAAATGAACGGGAACCAGGCCACCGTGATGCTCCACGCCGTTAGCGGAGTTTCGCCATCACTCGGAGGGACGGGCGGCGAGGAGTCCAGAAGAGCCTGCGCCTCGGCGGCGTGCGGATTATGCGGATCGAGAGCAACCGGCGGCATGGGCGGTTTCGCGGCGATCGTCTTATCGAAGTGCCATTCCTTGCGCGGCTTCCAGAACTTGAGAAAGATCGCCGTCACCACCAACGAGAAGATACCGCCGCCGATGTCGGTCATCGGATAGAGGACGATGTTGGACATGCCGGGCCAACTATGAAGCGTGGCGAAGGTGTATTGGAAGACGGCGAACGAGCCGCCGGCGACGAGCAGAGCCGGCCAGACCTCCCAGGTCTGTTTCCACGAACACATGCACTTGACCATGTACAGCGGGATGAAAAGCGACAAAAGGGGGAGCTGATGTCCGGCCATGACGCTAAGCGTCTCGGTAGACAAGCCGGTCACGCCGTTGAGGGTGATGAGCGGCGTACCGAGTCCGCCGTAGGCGACCGGCGAGGTGTTGGCGATCAAGCACAGAACGGCGGCCAGGAACGGGTCGAAGCCGAGTCCGACCATGATAGCGCCGCAGATGGCCACGGGCGTTCCGCCGCCGGCCGCGCCTTCGAGAAAGGCACCGAATGCGAAGGCGAGCAGGATGGCCTGAATGCGAGCGTCGCCGGATAGACCGGCCACGGAGCGGCGTACGATGTCGAACTTGCCGGTCTGCACGGTGATGTTGTACAGCAGCATGGCATTGAAGATAGTCCAACCGACCGGCAGCAGGCCGAACAATGCGCCATCGACGAAGGCCATACCTGCCATCAGCGGTGGCATCCCGAAGACGACGATGGCGATGACCAGCGCGGTGAGGGCGGCCATCGCGCCGGCCTTGGGTGCCAGCCAACGGCGCGGCACGAGCAGCCAGAACAATACCACCACCGGAACGGCGGCGAAGAAGATCGACAAAAACGAGGAGGCAGGAAGTTTACCGGCCAGGGGATCGAGATGTTGTTGATAGACGGCCCAAAGCATGAAGAAATCCTTTGTGGTGCGGGCGGGGGTGTTTGCCGATTTTACCCGGACACGGAATAGATGCAAGCGCCGCGATGCCTTTTATCTTGACATTAACTATTACCATCTTTACAGTTGAAACACTCCATGATGGTCTGGCCGGCTCGATCGGCGCGTTCTGCAGGAGAAGGGACCCGTGACCAAGAAAGAGATCGTCAAGCAAATATCGGAACGAATTGGCCTGACGCAGCTGAAGACCAAAGACATCGTGCAGCAGACCTTCGATGCGATCGTGGAGACGCTGCTAGAGGTCGGTCGTATTGAGCTGCGTAATTTCGGCGTCTTTGAAGTCAAGCAGCGCAAGGCCCGCAAGGCACGCAACCCGCGCACCGGCGAGCGCGTGGACGTGCCGCCCAAGAACGTCGTCACGTTCAAGCCCGGCAAGGAAATGGAAGAGAAAGTCCGCACCATGACCAATGTGCCGGTCCTGCGACCGGACGAAGAGGAAGAACTGGTGGCCGAAAGCTCCAATGGCCTTGGTGATCGCGCGGACTCGGCTGGCAAACGTCGGCCCAAGGCCAACCGCGCGCGCAAGGCTCCCTGATCGTCAGAGCAGGCACACGCCGTTTCAAGTTCACCACCGCTTCAACCGATAAAATCTTCGGGGACCGTTTGATCCGTGGGGAATCGTCTCGCGGAGTGAGACGACTATTTTTCAAGTGACCCACTCGCGGAGCGAGACGCGCCGTGCGATCGCAACGCCCCCTGACGACCCCGGGAGGTTGATATGCGGCGTTTGCTGCTGTTGGTCGTGGTGTCGGGACTCGTTCTGAGTCAGACGGGTTGCCTACTCAATATCTACTCGTCCAATCCCAATCGGCGTGTCCTCGAACTGCTCAATCAATCCGAGGATTTGCGGCAAATCGAGTACGAATGGGAACGTATCTGGTTCACCGATATGCCCTCGCATTTGACGCCGGAACGTGTTCACGGCGGCGTAATGCCGTAAATGTCTTGAATCCATCCGCCCGCAGCATCCGCAAGGAACTCCCTTGCGGATGCCGCAGGCGGGTGTAAAAACCGCGTCTTCTCTCCAAGCGACTCGTTCACTTGCCGTTCTTTGGCGGGTGGGACGGAGCCATCTTCATGATCTCCGCGAGCATCTTGCCTAGTGCCGCGTCCTTGCCGGCGTGCTTGCGAAGCGCGTCGGCGATCCGCGGGAGTATCTCACGCGGCAATTGCTTGTCGAGGAAGCGCTGCGCCAGAATGCGCGTCCCTTCCGGCGTGGCGGCCATCACGGTTATCGCTTCTATCAACAAATCGTCATTCTTTTTCAGGTGAGTTTGCGCCAGGAAGGTCGCCTCTTTCCGATCGAGCGCCGCCAAGGCGCGCAACGCCTCGACGCACAAGCGACGCGCGTCTGGAGTCATCGCTTTCTCCTTCAGAATTTGCTTGATGGCCGGCACGGCGGAGCGCTCTCCCAAAGAAGCGAATGCTTTGATGGCCGCAAGCCGGTAGGCCGAGGCGGCGGCCTTCTCGATAACTCCGTCACGAACGAGATCGACGGGTTTTGTCAGCAGTTCCAGCAGCCAATCGTCTATTTTCTTGCTCCGCAGCGTACCGCCCACGGACAGAAGCTCCGCCACCGCTTCCACCTCGCCCACGGAGGCTTTCGGGATTCGCAACTCCGCGATGATCGGCTCCAGCGAGATGGGCGGATCGAGCAGGTAGTTGCCGCACGAACGAATCAATTTGGTGCGCTGTTCGATCGTCAGATGCGGATACTTCAGCAAGCTCGGCAATCCTTCGTAGCCGGCTCGGCTGCGCAGCATGGCAAAGGCATCGACCACGCGATCGGTTTCCGCCTTGACGCCGGATTCCGCCAGGGCGAGGAGTTGATGGATTCCTGGTTTGCCCAGGCTCTCGATGGCCCGCACCAGGCCATCGCGTAAATAGAGATCCTGGCTATCGTCAAAGGCCAGCGTGTTGACCAGGGCGTCCGCCGCTCCCGGTGCCGCGAGGCGTCCCATCGCCAGAGCCGCCGCCCGGCGGATCGCCAGATCGTTGTCGTTGAGGGCTTTCAAGAGGGCGACTTGCGTTTCCTTATCGCCGCGCGGGGCATTGAGTCCCAATCCCTCGGCGGCCAATCGGCGCAGCGGTTCCTCAGCACTGCTGACCAGCGTTTGCTGAAACGCTTGCTGAACCTCCGCGTTCCAGAACGATTGAAGCGCACCCAGAGCAGCGATGCGAGCGCTCAGCGGTTGCTCGCTATCAAGGAGGAGCTTGCGCAAGGCGGAGAGGTTCCGGTCGCCGCGCTGGATTAGCTCTCGTTGTGCCCGCGTCCGAAAGCTGGCCTCGTCGCTGGCCAACGTCTTCAGCAAATCCTCATCGCTGAGCCGACGAATCTTCATCCAGCTATCCATCGGTCGCGGCGGCAAGGCGGGCTGTTCCTTGGTGCCGACCCACGAAACACGGTAAACGCGGCCATGCACGCCGTCGCCGGAGAGCCGGCCGGCACCGCCTGAGTCGGTACGCCAATCGACGATATACATCGCCCCATCGGGTCCAAGCACCATCTGGCACGGCCGAAAGAGCGGGTCATCGCTCTTGAGAAAGACGAATTCCTCGGTGACCGCGAACGTCGCGCCCTGCGGCTCGACCTTGTAGGCGCGGATCGATTTGCGGAACACATCGGGGTAGTAGAGCAGACCGCGATAATTTTCCGGGAAACGTGTGTCCTTATAAATAAGCAATCCCGCCGGCGCACCGCGTCCGGTCTTGAGCAGCGGCGGCATCTTGCCGGGCAGTTCGCCAGAGACGGCGCCGCGCACCTTGTCTGGCTGACGGCAGCCTGCCCCTTGATGGAGACGCCAGCCGAAGTCGCAACCCTCGGTAATGTGCATGATGCGGCAGCCGGTGAACTTACCGCCGTCCTCATTGTCGTTGTCGGCGTGGAACATGTTGCCTTGGGCGTCGAAGGCCACATCGCGATAGGGATTGCGGAACCCCCGCGCGAACGTCTGCATGCGCGAGCCATCGGGTCTACAGCGGAAGACGGCTCCGGTACGCAGCACCGTCGCCCGGCTACCGTCGGAGCCTTCAACGTAGTTGTCATCATCGCCGGAAGTGATGTACAACCAACCGTCATTGCCGATCGTCAGGCCGGAAACCTGATGATGATGGAAGCCACAGAAACCTTGCGCGATGACTTCCTTGCTAGTGTACGCGCCGCCCGTTTCCTTCTGCTTGAAGCGCCGCACCGTGCCTCGGCCAGACAGGTAAATCCATCCATCATGCAACAGAATGCTCGACGGTAGTTCGTCTTCGAGGATGACTTTCGCTCGATCGTAGGTTCCCTTTCCGCTGGCGTTTTTCAAGACTTTGACGACATCCTTAATCTTCTTCTTCATGGTGGCGACATTGCGTTTGGTGCCGTCCTTGTAGGTGAACGTCTCCGGCGTCTCGTGCCAATTGTCGCCGGGGCTGTGCCGCCATTCGAGGACGTAGGGTGTACCATCGTCGGCGAACGTCATGCCGACGGGATTGATGACGGTCGGCTCCTCCGCGACGATCTCAACCTTGATCCCTTCCGGCGTGAAATAGCCCTTGAGACGCGGATCGTGGGTGCCTTGATCGATGATCTTGAGCCATGTCGGGGCCGGCTTCGGAGGCGATTGCGGCTGCGTGAAATCAATCGTGTCGTCGGCTTGTGCCCCACCGAACCGAAAGGGAATGGTCAGACAGAGCAGAGCGCTCAGCAGCAGAAAAACAGCCACGCGGAGGGAAGGAAGTTTCACGCGGAAAATCTCCAGGAAGGAGCGAGCGAATCGTTTCCTTCAATGTAGACCATATCTTCCCGTGGGGAAGCGAGAAATGCGGCGCGGTCTCACCATCCTTCGTTAAGGGTCCAGGGGTATCGAACGCAACGAGGGCAGCGACGGTTGCCGCGCCTTCTCGCATCGTCGTAGGCGCGGCCCGCTGGACAGAGCGCGCGGGTAGGGTACAGTTGATAGCGTAAGCCCACCACGGTTTACGTTTCGCGCCGACCGATCGGCCTCCGCGAAACGTAAACCGTGGTGGGCTTACGTTCGTCCGAACACAGCCAGGGACGGCCTCTACGCCATCGGCGTATGACTTTTCAGTCCGAGGAGGCCCGATGTCTCGTTCCGCCATCTTCCTGCGCGGCCTCGCCCTTGTCGTTAGCATCGTTGCCGTCGGCTGCGCATCGACACGATCGCGCTCCGTTGATCGCTCTCGGCTAAGCAACGACCACTCTCGCCCTCAACCCACGCCCGCCTCCCCCACGCCGCCCGCGCCTCCCCTCATTCCGCCCCTTCCTCCCACGCTTCCTGCGCCTGCCGCGACCGCGCCGGTCCACAAAGAAATCGACGTGATCTACGGCACGGGAGGCGGCGAGCAACTGAAACTCGATCTCTACGCTCCCAAGGATCGGCCCGGCCCGTTCCCAGCAGTGGTTGTCATTCATGGCGGCGGTTGGGCCAACGGCACCAAAGGTTTCCTCGGCGGTATTACTCACGCTTTCGCCGAACGCGGCTATGTCGCCGTCACGGTCGAATATCGGCTGGCGCCCAAGCACAAGTTCCCGGCCCAACTCCAAGACGTGAAGTGCGCGGTGCGCTGGTTACGTGCCAACGCCCAGCGCTACCAGATCGATCCCGACCGCATTGGAGCATTGGGTTTCTCATCTGGGGCGCATCTGGCTCTGCTGCTGGGTTTGACGGAGCCAAAGGATGGCTTCGAGGGCGAGGGGGGACACCTTGAACAATCCAGCAAAGTCCAGGTCGTGGTCAACATGATGGGTCCGACGGACCTGAGCCGGCCGGCTTGGCCGGCAGTCACCGATAAACTCATTGCCGATCTGCTCGGCGGTGGCCGTGAACAAATCCCTTCCGTTTATCGGGCGGCCTCGCCGTTGGCTTATGTGCATCGCGGAGCGCCGCCCGTGCTGACCATGCACGGAACGAAAGACGCGATCGTGCCGTTCGAGCAGGCCAAACTCTTGCACGCTTCCCTCCGCTCGGTGCGTGGAATCTCGCGCTTGGAGCCGGTGAAAGACAAGGGACACGGCGAGGATTGGAGCCGCGAGGAATTGCTGCGCGGTCTTGGTCTCATCGGCGAGTTCATGGACAAGTATCTCAAACCGCGATAACGCTCCCAGGCGTGTAGTGCCGTAGACAGCCACTTCGTATACTGCCTATTGCCTACTGCCTACCGCGTGCCTCTCCGGAGGTCCATGAAATGAGCTATTCGCGGCTTGCCTTCTTGTTGATGGTTTCGTGGTCCGGATCGATCGTCACCCCTTGTTTCGCTCAAGAGAAGAATCGGGCGATCTGGGGCGAGACGATCATGAAGCAACCCTTCGACAAGCGCCCCTTCCGTCAGATCAAGGTTCCCCAATGGGTCCAGGAAACCATCGGCTGCGGCTACACGTTGTCGGTGATGGATAGCAAGGCGCGGGCGCGAGCGGCGGCGCATGGCGTCACCATCAGCGAGATGGGCTTTGTCGATCCGTTCTACGCCTATTATGACAGCAAGTTGCTGAAGAAACGCAGTCCCCACGTCCCCCTCGATCGTCTGGCGAAGGACATCGCCGAGTACAAACGTCTGGGCGTCCGTATCCTGGGCGTTTATCCGCCGTGTCTACAAAGCGAGGTCTATGAGCGCCATCCCGAATGGCGGCGGATCGCCACCAACACGACGGCGATTCCCCAAATCGACATGAAGAAGTATCCGCACGGCGGCATGCTCTGCCTGCTGGGGCCATACGGCGATTTCTTCATCGACATCCTGGCCGAGATTTTAACGCAGTACCCCGATGTGGACGCTTTCAGCTTCGACGGTTTGCACTATGGCGGCGTTTGCTACTGCAAACACTGCCGCGACAACTACCGCCGCGATACCGGGGCGGAGATTCCCAAAACGGACATGAACGATCCCGATTTTCGCCGTTATCAGCACTGGGCCGACCGGCGGATGGAAGACCTCGTCCGGCGCATGCAGACGCGGCTCAAGGGAATCAAGCCGGAGGTAGCCCTTGTCACCTGGACGACCAACGCCGGCCGTTTCGGCCACTTTCTCAGCATCCCGCGCAATATGCCCGCGCGTATGAACCTTCTGCTCGATGCGCCCGACCAGGAGTTCTGGCTCGATGAAACCAATCGCGGCACGACGATCGTTCCCGCTTTCGCCAACGCCTACATCTGGGCGACGACTAATCACCGCGTCGCCTTCAGTGAGCCGTACCTCCTCAGCCACGGCAACCCCTACGGCAAGGACAGCTTCCCGCCCCACGAGATTTTCCGCCGTATGATGCTTGCCGCGACCTATGGCGCATCGCCCAGCATCGCCGTCAGCCAACCCGCCAACCTTCAGCGCGAGTTGTACGATTGCCTCGATGAGGTCAAGCGCCGCAAACCCTGGCTGACGCACAAGAAGCCCGAACCGTGGGCCGCTCTCGTCATGAGCGATAATACCCGCAACTTCTACGGTCGCTCCGCCGGGCGCGTCGAGGAACGCTACCTGGCCTCGGTCTTCGGCGCGTTTCGAGCCATGATCGAAGAACACTTGCCCGTCACCGTGATTAATGATTGGAACCTCAATGCCGTCGATCTTGCTCGTTATAAGATACTGATTCTCCCCAATACCGCGTGCCTCGACAACACGCAGACGGCTGCCGTCGAGCAATTCGTCCGTGGCGGCGGCGGTCTCGTTGCCAGCCTCGATACTTCGCTGTTCGACGAATATGGCAATCCACGCAAGAACTTCGCGCTGGGCGGTGTGCTTGGCGTGGAATATCGGGGGCTGCCCAGTGTTACGAATGGAGGCAAGGAAGAGATTGACGTGAACTTCGCCAAGGCGATCGGTCCCGATTACTGGGAGAAACGCAAGAACGTCTTCGATTTCAAACAGGACACGTCCTCGTTTCTCAATCAGGGGCGGATGAAAACCTACGTTGGCGAGCAGAACGTCACCTTCAAAGGCGCCGCCGTCCGCGTCGCTCCGAAGGGCGCGGCGGTCAAGGTCATCGGCACCCTTCGCGGCAAGACGGCCGATGCCCCATCGTTCCCTGGGGCGGTGAGCCAGTCTTACGGCAAAGGCCGGGTCGTCTACTTCGCGGCGGGATTCGATTCGGCCTACTACCTCTATGCCTATCCCTATCAGCGTCTGGTCCTGCGTCATGCCGTCGGCTGGGCGGCATCCGGGCCGCCGCCGATGGTCGTCGAAGCGCCGATGTGCGTGCATGCGACGCTGATGCGCCAATCGAAAAACGACGCGCAACGGTTGATCGTCCATCTATTTAGCGACCTCAACACGACGGCTCATCATGCGTTGCCCAACGACGATGTACCGCTGCGTGAGGAAGTCGTGCCCATCCATGACATCGCGATCACGTTCGCTCCGAGCTATCGCTTTCGCAAGATCCGGCTGGAGCCGGAGGGAAAGGATTTGGAGATCAAGAAAACGCCCAGCGGCAGCCGTGTGATGGTGCCGCGTTTGGATGTGCATTCGATGGTCGTGGGCGAGTTGGAAAAGCCCGCTAATCGCTAACGTGAGGTTCCCATGTTCTTGATGCTTCGTCGATCCGCTTGTGTCTTGGCCGTGCTAATTCTCCTCGGCGCGGCGCGAGGGGTGTTCGCGGATAAGCCCGTTTATGATCTGGTCATTCGCCACGGCAAAATCGTCGATGGCAGCGGCAATCCGTGGTTTTACGGCGATGTGGCCATCCGTGGTAATCGTCTCGTCGCGGTCGGCCGGGTGCCCGCCGGAACAGCCCGGCGTGAAATCAATGCCAAGGGTTTGGTCGTCGCTCCCGGTTTCATCGACATGCACTCGCATTCGGATTACGTGCTACTCGAAGACGGCCGGGCCGAAAGCAAAATCCGCCAAGGCGTCACCACGGAAGTGCTGGGCGAGGGAAACTCGGTTGCACCCTGCCAGGGAGCGCTATCGCCCCGTACCGTCACGGTGGCCGGGACGCCACGCCGATGGACCACGCTCGGCGGCTATTTCGACACCGTCGAGCATGCCGGGATCTCCGTCAACCTCGCCTCCTACGTCGGGCTGGACAACGTCTGGCAATCCGTGATGGGCAAATCCTTCGAGCGCCCCTCGCCTGAGCAGATCCAACGGATGCAAGCTCTGATGGATGAGGCGATGAAAGAGGGAGCCTTCGGTCTGTCCAGCATGCTCGCCATGCCGCCCGGCTCGCTCACCAACACGGATGACATTGTTGCCTTGTGCAAGCCGGTCGCCAAGCATGGCGGCATTTATTCCAGCCACATTCGCAACGAGGGGACGGGCGTTTTCGATGCCATCAAGGAAGCCATCGCCATCGGCGAACGCGCCCATATTCCGGTTGACATCATTCACCTCAAAATCGCGGATCAGAAATATTGGGGTCGAATGAATGAGATCATCGCCTTGATCGAGGCCGCGCGCAAACGCGGCGTGAATGTGCAAGCCAACATCTACCCCTACACGCGCGGCCACAACGATTTGGCCAGCATCATCCCACCCTGGGCGCACGACGGCGGCCGGGCGAAAATGTTGGAGCGTCTGAAGGATTCCAAGCTGCGCGAGCGGATGAAAAAGGACATTCGCGATGGTTTATCGGGCTGGTACAATCACTACACGGCCGTCGGCGGCGATTGGAGTCGTATGCTCGTCAGCGGCAAAGGCCCCTACGAGGGGCTGACGATGGATCGCGTGATGCAAATTCGCGGCAAGGGAAAAGAGCCGGCCCCGGAGCCGCTGGATATTCTGTTCGATGTGTTGATCGCGGAGGGCGGATCGGTGCCGACGATTTACGAACATCACACCGAGAAAGACATGAACCGAGCGCTGGCGCAGCCGTGGTGTTCGATCGGCTCGGATGGCTCGGCGCTGGCCATTGAGGGACCGCTGCGGCGAGGCAATCCTCACCCGCGCAGCTTCGGCACCTTCCCACGCATCCTCGGCGTTTACGTTCGCCAGCGCGAACTGCTGCGTCTGGAAGACGCGGTGCGGAAAATGACCTCACTGAGCGCGGCCAAGCTGGGCATCCTGGATCGCGGCCTGTTGCGCGTGGGCCAGTATGCCGACGTGACGGTGTTCGACCCCGAGCGCGTGATCGACAAATCGACCTATGCAAAACCCTTCCAGTATAGTGAGGGCGTCGAGTATGTGGTCGTCAATGGGCAGATTGTCCTGGAGAAGGGCAAACACACCGGAGCGCGTCCCGGCAAAGCCTTGCGACACAATCCGTAGTTAGGCGTCAGACACTGCATCTGGCCGAGGCCGCATTCTGGTTTCATGCGGCGTTACCGCGTGTGATAGAATGAAGGTGTCCATCAAACCACGGAGAGGATCTACCGTGTCTACCACCAAACGTACCTTCGACGAACTCGCTGCTCTCGGGGGAAGTATCTTCGACCGGCAAGTGCGGCCGGCGCTCCGGCCGGGGGATGACGGCAAATTCGTCGCCATCGATGTCGGGAGCGGTGACTACGAAATGGATGAGGACGACTATGCGGCCGTCGCACGCTTGCGGTCGCGGAAACCGGCAGCCGATATCTGGCTGATGCGGGCGGGCTACCCGACAACGTACCGGATGGGGATGGGCCGATGATTCGAGGCGTCGTGAACGCCCGTCACGAAGCCGTTGTCCGCCTGCGGGTGCGTGGACCTGGCGAGGGCGAGTCCGACGTGGACGCGATCGTCGATTCCGGTTTCACAGCGTCAACGACGCTGCCGGTAACTATGGTGACCGCTCTGGGCCTCGCTCGACAGTCGGGTGGTACGGCGCTGCTTGCGGACGGGTCGGTTCGTCAGTTCGACATTTGCGCCGCGGAAGTGGCGTGGGGCGGCACATGGCGGGCGGTGCTGGTGTCGGGAACGAACCGCTGTTGGGAATGCGTCTGCTGACGGGCCACAAGTTGGTGATCGAAGTGGTGTCAGGCGGTTTGGTAGAAATCCTTCCGCTCCCCTGAGGCACGCCGAACCCATATAACCCCCGCGTCGCACGACCTCCGACGCCCCGTGAACTTAAGTCGGCGTGCTTCTCGCTACTGCCTCTTAATGGGCACCTTGTCCTGGAGAAGGGCAAGCACACCGGAGGGCGTCCGGGCAAAGCCTTGCGAAACAATTCGTAGGGATCATCTCATTTTTTTCAGATTCAACGGCGGTATTCGATCGTTCTTCGTTACTATCAAAGTAAGTGGATTTCGCGAAGAAGCCCGGATACCTATGGTGAATCCCGAACAGCTTATTGCCGAAGCTCGGACAGGGACCGATGCGGGCCTGGGACCGCTTTTGGACCTGTACCGCAATTACTTGCGTCTGCTGGCACGACTGGAAATCGGCCGGCGACTACAAGGCAAGCTCGATGCCTCCGATCTCGTGCAAGAGACGTATCTGGAAGCGCATCGCAACTTCGCGCGCTTTCAGGGCAGTAATGAAGCCCAATTCGTATCGTGGCTTCGGCAAATCCTCGCGGCGAAGGTGGCGAATCTGTTGCGTCACTATCTCGGTACGCAGGGGCGAGACATTCGCCTGGAGCAACAACTCGCGCTCGATCTGGATAACTCCTCGCGCGGGTTAGGGGAGAAACTTGTCGCGTCCCTGAGTTCGCCGAGTCAGCAGGCGGTGCGGCGCGAACAAGCGGTTTTGCTGGCCGATGCCCTGGAACGATTGCCGGAGGATTACCGCGAAGTCATCGTCCTGCGGCATCTGGAAGGACAATCGTTTCCCGAAGTCGCCCAACGCATGGGACGAAGCGTGGACAGCGTGCAAAAACTGTGGCTGCGGGCCTTGGCCCGTTTGCGCCGCTCCTTCGGAGAATCCGCATGAGGCCCAAAGGACAACACCGGCTCGGCGATTCGAGCCGACCGTTCACGTCTGAAGCCGACGAACTGCCGGACGATCCGCGTCTGTTGCAGGCCGTGCAGGAGTATCTCGATCAACTGGAGAAAGGGCGGCATCCCAGCCGCGCGGATTTCCTCCATCGTTACTCCGTTATCGCCGAACCGCTCGCACGCTGTCTCGACGGCCTGGAACTGGTCCACAAGGCCGCGAGCAAGGAGAAGTCGCTCAGCAGCCACGCGGGACGGTTTGCGCCAGCCGCGGAGATTCTCACGGCCAATCCGCTCGGCGATTTCCAGATCATGCACGAGATCGGCCGGGGCGGCATGGGCATCGTCTATGAGGCGGTGCAGCTGTCGCTGGGGCGTCGCGTCGCGCTGAAGGTGCTGCCGTTCGCCGCCACATTCGACGCCAAACATTTGCAGCGTTTTCACAACGAGGCGCAAGCGGCCGCGCATCTGCATCACACCAACATCGTCCCGGTTTACTGGGTCGGTGCCGAGCGCGGCGTGCATTTCTACGCCATGCAGTTGATCGACGGCCAATCCCTCGCCGTCGTCATTCGCCAGATGCGCCAGCAAGCGGGACACGCCATCGACGAGGAAGACAGCAGCCGGCATGTCTCTCCACCGCGAGCTTACACACCGGATATGGCCACGGTTTCGTATCCGCCCACAGTCGCTCCCGTGGAGGAGGCCGTTGGCACGGAAACAGTCTCTCCGCTGTCGTTAGCCCTGACGACGCAGCGATCCAGTAGAAACGAGGAATTTTTTCGCACGGCGGCTCGCCTGGTGGTGCAGGCGGCCGAGGCGCTGGAACACGCCCATCAATTCGGCATCGTCCACCGCGACATCAAGCCGGCCAACTTGCTCGTGGATGTGCATGGCCGGCTATGGATCACCGATTTCGGCCTCGCGCAGTTTCACGCCGAGGCCGGGTTGACGCAGACCGGCGACATTCTGGGCACCCTTCGTTACATGAGTCCCGAACAGGCGTCCGGGCAGCGCGTCCTCATCGATCATCGTACCGACGTGTATTCGCTGGGTGCCACGCTTTACGAATTGGCGACCCTGGAGCCGATCTACCCCGGACAAAATCGTCAGGAATTGCTGCATCAGATTATCCACACGGAGCCGCGCGCCCCGCGCGCCGTGGAGAAGACAGTTCCGGTCGAGTTGGAAACGATCATCCTCAAGGCGGTCAGCAAAAACCCGGCCGAGCGCTATGGCTCCGCCCACGAACTCGCCGAGGATCTGGGCCGCTATTTAGACAACAAGCCGATCCAGGCGAAGCGTCCCAGCTTGCTTGAGCGCGCCCGCAAATGGTCGCGCCGTCATCCCGAGCTTGTGGCCGCCGGCGTTATTCTTTTGCTGGTTTGCATCGGGCTTTTGCTCGTCAACAATCGGATGATCGCTGAGGAAAAAACGCACACGGCGGCGGCGCTGGAGCGCGAGCATCAGCGGGCCGTGGAAGCGGAGCAACAATTTCAGCAAGCCCTGCAAGCGGTCAATCTGTTGGTGCAAGTGTGCGAGGAAGAATTGGCGGATGCGCCGCCGCATTTGCAAGGGGTTCGCCAAAGGCTCTTGGAGATCGCCCTGCGCTACTATCAGGACTTTATCGAGCAGCAGCGCGGCAACGCCGGCGCGCAAGCCGCACTCGCGGAGGGGCAAAACCGCGTGCGGCGAATTCTCGATGAATTGTCTACTCTCCAGGGTGCCCATCAGTTGGTCCTGGTGACGGCCCCCGATGTGCAAAAAGACCTGGAATTGTCGGACGAACAATGCACCCGGATCGCTCGCTTGGGCGAGCGCTGGTCCCGCGAAGGACCGGCCCATTATTGGGATCAAAAGAAATTCCTGACCCTCGCCAGGGAAAACGAAACCGCCCTGGCGACGATCCTCGACGAGGGACAACTCCGCCGTCTGGGACAGATTGCCCTTCAGACTCGCGGGACGCTGCCGTTTCATGAATCTCGTGTAATCGATGGGCTACACTTGACGGCGGAACAGAAACGAAAGATTCGCGAGATCGAAGGATCCATGTTCGCGGGGATGCGGCCGGGACCACACAGTAAAGGTTCCGGCGACTACAGGAAACCCAAGGGCGATCCCTTCCGCAAAGCGGTTGAGGAAATCCTAAAAGTTCTTTCGACCGAGCAGCAAGCGAAGTGGCGTGAGTTGACCGGCGAACCGTTCATGGGGAGAGCCTTCTGTCCGCCTCCCCCGCCGCATTCGCCCGGTCCTTTTGGTCCGCGATAAGGTGTGCGAAAACGGGTCTTGCCAATTGCCTATCCGACGACAATCGGCGAGACATCATCAACGAGGAGAACCGTATGCGCGCGCGACGAGTGGTATTGATCCTGGCAGCGCTAAGCTGTCCGCTTCTGATGCTGGCGGCGGACAAGAAACCCGCCAAGGAATCCTCCGCGAAGGTCTTCGGCCTGGATAAGGTCTGGTCCATGCACCTGACCGTGCAGCCGAAAGAGTGGGAGAAGATGCAACCCAAGCGCGGCCGAGGGTTCGGCGGCTTCGGTGGCCCTCCGCGTCCCGAAGGAAAAGCGCCTGAGGCAAAACCTCCAGTGGCGAAACCCGCCGAGGCCGCTCGCGACGGCAAAGTACGTGGGATGTTCGGTTTCGAGTACGAGTACATCAAGGCCGACCTGGAAATTAACGGTAAGACATACAAGGATGTGGCCGTGCGCTACAAGGGCAATGGCAGCTACGCCGCCTCGCAGGGTCGGTTGAAGCGGCCCTTCAAGATCGACCTCGCTCGCTACATCCCCGACCAGAAGTTTGACGGCGAGAAGAAACTCACGCTGAACAACAACGTCATGGATGCGTCGGCGGCGCGGGAGGTACTCTCCTATAAGGTATACCGCAGTCTCGATGTTCCCGCCCCGCGCACCGCCTATGCGCAACTGACGCTGACCGTGCCGGGCAAGCACGATAAGGAATTGGTCGGGCTGTACACGCTCGTCGAGTCCATCGACAAAACCTTCCTCAAAAGTCGTTTCGGCTCCTCCAAGGGGTTGCTCGTCAAGCCAGAGCGCGTGGGGCCAGTTGAGTATTTGGGCGAAGAGTGGCCGGCTTACGAAAATCGCTACCAACCCAAGACGCCGGCAAATGCCAAGAGCAAACGCCGGCTAATTGAGTTCACCAGATTGGTGCAGAAGGCAGACGACAAGACGTTCAAAGACGAGATCAACAGTTATCTCGATGTGGACGAGTTCCTCCGCTTCTTGGCCGGCACGGTGGCGCTGTCGAGCATGGACAGCTTCATCGGACTGACACACAATTACTTCATCTATCTCGATCCGAAAACGAATCAATTTAACTTCATCCCGTGGGACTTCGATCACTCCTTCGGCGGCTTCATGATGATGGGCACGCCGGAAAATTTGATGGATCTGAGCATCCGCCAGCCGTACACCAACCGCAATCGGCTGATCGAACGGCTCTTCGCTGACGAGAAGGTATATGCCGCCTACAAGGGGCATCTGCGCAAGTTGATCGACCGCGGTTTCACCGCCGAGGCGGTTCGCAAAGACCTGATGGTCATCAATGCGGCGATCGATCCCATCAAGAAAAAAGAGAAAGACGCCGTCGCCGCGCGACACGAGGACGGCAGAGGCGGACCTTTCGGCGGCATGTTCAACCGCGCACCCGATTTGACGACGTTCGTCGCCAAGCGCGTCGAGTCAATCGACGGGCAGTTGGAAGGCAAGCGCAAGGGTACCGTGCTGGCCGGACGTTTTGGTCCGGGTGGGCCGGGTGGTTTTGGGCCGGGGCAATTCGTGGCCAAGCCAATTCTCGCCGTGGCGGACAAAGATAAGGATGGCAAGCTCTCGAAGAAAGAAGCGACCATCGTCGTGAAAGCGCTGTTCGCGGCCGTGGATAAGGATGGCAAGGGTGAGATCGACCAGAAAGCGCTCGCTGATGGCATCAATAAGTTGATGCCGCGTCCGGGTGGTCCCGGTGGTCCGGGTGGGCCGCGCGGTGGCCCCGGTGGCCCTGCTGGACCGGGGCGGCCGAATGCGGCCCCGCCTGGCGGCCCTGGCAATCCGCAGCCTGGTGGACCAGGCGGGCGACCGGGTGCTGGCCCAGGCGGCCCGCCTCCCGGTGGTCCAGGGGGCCGGCCTGGGTTCGGACCTCCTTTCGGTGGTCCAGGCGGTTGGTGGGCGAAAGCGATCGTGGATCGAGCCGGCAAGGATGGAAAGCTGACCGAGAAAGGGTTGCTCACCGCCGCGGAAAAACTATTTGGGGAGTCGGACAAGAACAAGGACGGCAAACTCGATGAGAAAGAACTGATCGAAGCGCTGAACAAGTTCCTCGCGCCTCCGGGGGGAGGTCGATTCGGTCCTCCGGGTGGCCCTCCCGGTGGTCCTCCAACCGGCCCTCCGGGAGGACGGCCGGGCGCGCCGAGACCGGGTGAAAGGGAACGCGGACGGGAGGGACGCTGATATGGAAATCCAGCCATCTCCCATTCTCCCTTCGCGGGGGGTGGCGTCGCCGTCGCTGGCATCCGATGCCGGCGGCGGCGACGCCTTCGAGGTGAAGTATCGACTGACCACCCAGGAAGCCGATGGGGTGCAGGCGTGGGCGCGCGAACGCTTGACGCCCGATCCTCATGGCGAGAACGGCGTCTATGGCACGACCTCGCTGTATCTCGATACATCCGTCCTCGACATCTACCACAAAACGCGCGGCTATCGGCGCAGCAAGTATCGGTTGCGCCGCTATGGTTCGGAAGAATGGGTCCATATGGAGCGGAAGATCCGTCGCGGAGATCGAGTGCGAAAAAGCCGGGCGGCGATCGCGCTGGCCGAGGTGCCGCGTCTCATCGATGCCAACGGAGGCGGTCCCTGGTTCGGGCCGTTGATCCGGCAGCGTTCGCTGCGGCCGATCTGCTGGATCAGCTACACGCGCACGGCATTCACGGCCGTTACCTCGGGTGGTCCCGTGCGTCTAACGCTGGATCGCGACGTGATGGGGACGACTGCATCGGCCTGGATGGTGCCGGCCGGCGTGGACGGCCGGAAACTGCTGCCCGGCGAGGTGATTTTGGAGTTAAAATTTCGATCGAGCCTACCGGCGCTGTTCCATGACTTGCTGGGATCGCTGCCGTCTCGACAAGTGGGCGTATCGAAATATGGCCGGTGTGTCGAAGCCTGGAACCTGGGGAGGAGATAGCTTGCTAGCGGACGGTCTGGCGGACTTGCTGCGCGATTCGCTGCATGAAAGCGTGAAAGTGCCGGCGGACGTGCTGCTGATTCGATTGTTGGCCGCCTTCGTGATGGGGGGCGTGTCCGCGGGTGTGTATCGCCTGACCACGCGCGGCGGTCAGGGATCGGGCTTTCTCGGCACACTGGTGATCCTCAGTGTGCTGATCGCCCTGGTGACGGTCGTAATCGGCAACAGCCTGGCGCGAGCGTTCAGTCTGGTCGGTGCCCTGGCAATTGTGCGTTTTCGTACCGTGGTCGATGATATGCGCGATACGGCCTTCGTCCTGTTCGCGGTCGCGTCGGGCATGTCGTGCGGGGCGGGCTACCTGGCTGCGGCGGTGGTGGCCGCCCCTCTGGTTTTGTTGGCCTCCTGGTTGTCTCGTTCCCATTCAGGATCTGATAAGGAGCTTTCGCTGGTGCTGCGGCTGGGGGCGGGGTCCGCCGCCGAACAAAAGGTGCAAGCGCTGCTGAAAGAGCGATTGCCCGGCCACCGGCTCGCGGGGCTGGAGACCGTTCGCGGCGGGACGGCGCTGGACATCAAATATATCATTGCCTCGCTCGCTCCCGAAGAGGCGCTGGCTTTGGTGGCGGCGCTGAACCGCATCGAGGGTGTGCAGGGCGTGGAACTGAAGGGAAGTTGACGATCACCAGCCCACGGTGCCAGCAAGGGAATCCCTCGCTGGCGCCGCGGGCCGGCAGGTCGCGATCCGCGCTCACTTCTTCTTGAAGTCGCCCGCTCGGATGATGACCAGTTTCTTCGGGTCGATGTGATGGCGGAAAGCGCTGTTGACCGCCTCGACGGTCAGGTCGGCGATCTTTTTCTCCAGTTCGCCGTAGTAGGCGATGGAACGACCGACGCGCGCTTCGCTCTGGAGAATGCTGGCCAAGCCCGCATCGCTGGCACGCCGCTGTTTGAGCGAAGCGAGATACGCTTTCTTGGCCTCGGTCAACTCCCGCTGGGTGACGCCGTCTTTACACATCTTGTTCAACTCGTCGAGCATGGCCTTATCGAGTTTATCGATATTTTCCGGATTGCACGTCGCGGCCATGAAGAACATCGCCGACTTGTCCTGCGCGTCCGCGTTATAGTGCGACTGTCCTCCGTAAGAGAATCCTTCCTTCTGACGAATGCGGTTCATCAACCGCGAGGACAGTGCGCCGCCGCCGAACACGAAATCGGCCATCACCAGGGCCGGGTTGTCGGAGTCGGTGTCCTTCAAAGCCATGCCGGTCACGGCGATGTACATGGCACTTTCTTTATCGGGAATATCGATCACCACACGGTCAGGCTTGACCTCTCCGCGCATCGGTCGCTCAATGCGCTTGTAGGCGACGCTGGCCTTCCAATCTTTGAATGTATCCTCCATCTGTTTGAGCAAGGGAGCTGGATCGAAGTCGCCGACGACAACGAGTTCGCCGTGTTGACCGCCGAACTGCTCGATGTATAACTTCCGAACTTCGTCGATGGTCACGGCGTCCAGACGTGCTAGCGATTCGTCAATCGTTGGGGTGTAGCGAACATCGTCCTTGGGATAAGAGGACAGTTTGCGCCGCATGGCCCGAATCGCCAGTGCTGACGGGTTGGTTTTACTTTTCTCCAGTTGTTCGCGCAGTTCGCGTTTGAGGACGTTGAACTCGTTCTCGGGGAAGGTCGGCTCGCGCAGAATTTCCGTCAGCAGGGCCAGCACCTGCGGGAGTGACTCGCGCTTGCAGTTGATCGAGAACGTGGCGTCACCCAGGAGACCGCTGGCGTTGATCTGCGTTTCGAGACGGCTGAATTCGTCCACCAATTGCTGGCGGTTGTGCTTCTTGGTGCCGCGTTCCATGAGCGTGGCCAGGAACTGCGTAGCGCTGGTGTGGCCCTTGAGCGCTTGATCGTTGCCATAGTGAAGCGCCAGGCGGAGCGTGACACGTTCGCCGCGCGTCTTGCGCGGCAGCAGGACGGCCTTGACGCCGCTGGACAATTGAACGCTCTGGGCACGCTTCTCGATGTTGGCCACCGTCGGATCGAAGGATTCTCCCTGCGTGATGACTTCGCCGCTCTTGTAGTCCTGGAGCAATTTGGCGATGTCGGGCGCGGCGGGAATGGCGGCTCGCTCGGCCTCCTTGGTGGGGAGGTACAGGCCGACCGTGCGATTGGTCGGCGTCAGATAGCGGCGAGCGACCCGGCTAACGTCGGCGGGCGTCACCTTGGCTACCCGGTCGCGGTGCAAGAACATCATGCGCCAGTCGCCGCGCGAGGCCCACTCGCTCAGCGTGATGCCGATGGTATTGCTGTGCGTCATCGCCGTCTTCCAGGTACTCTTGTATTCCAGCTTGGCCCGCTTGACTTCTTCCTCGGTGATCGTGCTATTGCGCACCTTGTCGATCGCTTGCAACAAGGCATCGCGCGCGGACTCGACCGGCGTTTTATCGCTGACGGAAGCGTAAGCGACGAAGAAGCCGGGATCGTGCAACCCGCGCACGCCCGACCCTACGCTGGTGAACTGCTTGCCCTTCTCGACCAATTCTTGGTACAGCCGGCCGGACGGCTCCGACGTGAGAACGTCCGAAAGCACATCAAGGGCGGCACAGTCGGGGTGAGCGGCGGCCGGAACGTGATAAACCGCGCCGACCAGGCCGACCGTACCGACGCGGCGCAGCGTCACACCGCGTTCGCCGTCCTGTGCCGGTTCTTCCGTATAGGTGTTGTCCAGAACTCGCGCGGGCTTCTTGAGTGCGCCGAAATACTTGGTGATGAGAGAGAGAGCCTTCTCATCCTTGAAATTGCCGGCCACGATGACCATGACGTTGTCCGGCTGGTAGAACTTGCGATAGAAGGCTTGCAGTTTCTCGATCGGCACACGCTCGATGTCGCTGCGATTGCCGATGGTGGACTTGCCGTAGTTGTGCCATTCGTAGGCGACGGCCAGCATGCGCTGGAAGAGAATGTATTGCGGGTTGTTCTCGCCGCGCTCAAACTCGTTGCGCACGACGGTCATCTCGGAGGCTAAATCCTCGCGGCGGATGAAACTGTTGACCAGACGATCCGCCTCCAGACGGAGGGCGAACTCCAGATTGTCGTCGGTGGCATTGAGCGTCTCGTAATAATTGGTGCGATCGTCCGAGGTGGTGCCGTTGTACACCGCGCCGCGATCGCGCAATGCCTTGGGGATGTCGCCTACCTTCGGAAGCATTCGGCAGCCTTTGAAAACCATGTGTTCGAGCAGATGCGCCATGCCGGTCTCGCCGTAGCCTTCGTGGCGCGAGCCGACGAAGACAGTGCAATTGACGGTGACTTTGGAAGTGGAGGCGTCGGGGAAAAGCAGGATACGGACGCCGTTGTCGAGGCGATATTCCGTGATGCCTTCCACGGAGGTGATTTTTTTGGCCGAGGCGGGTGCCTCCGCATGGAGCGCGGCCAAGGGTACGAAAAGGAGGGCAAGGAGGGAGGCGAAGGCGAGAAAAGGCCGGGGGGTCCGTCCGCGGCGTGTCATGTCAAAGTCTCCTGTTAGCCGATAGGTAGAGGAAGGATCGCGGGCGTTATCGAACGGGGTATCCATGAGGCCGGCTCCCCGAACCCGGATGGGATTGACGAAGGGAGACGAAGCATGGTATCCGCTGCGGTGCCGCGTCCTGTCGGTTCACTCCGCCCGGCACGGCAGCGCTGGGCGGCGTCCTCCGGAGTCCGAAGGAGTAGTTCTATGGTAGTTCTACGCAAGCCGCAAGCGTTTGGTTGGTTCCGCACGCTGTCCGTGGTTGGCTTGCTGACGGCGCTGGCCGCGAGCAGCGGTTGCCAGACGGCGACCGGTACGGGTGCCGCCGCGGGCGGCGCGCTGGGCACCGGCATCGGCCTCTTGGCGAGCCGTGGCTGTCCCGGTGGAGCGCTCATCGGTGGTCTGATCGGCGCCGGTGCCGGCGCCCTGGGCGGCGCGGCCGTCGATGAACACCGCGAGCGAAAGGTTCAGCGGGCCGTGGCGGCCGATGTGGCCATGCGTGCGCCGAGCCTGGAGCAGATTGTCGAACTGACGCAGAAGGCCATCCCGCCCTCACAGATTATCGAGCAAATCCGTACCAGCGGTGCCGTGTATCGAGTGACGCCGGAGCAACTTGTCTGGCTCAACCAGCAGGGCGTCAACGATGCGGTCATTCGCGAGTTGCAGGATACTGCCTATCGCGGCCCGCGCCGCGTTTATGCGCCGGTGGTGGTGGAGCGCCCCATCTACGTGGAACCCGCGCCGGTGGCCGTAGGCATCGGCTGGGGTGGTCGCGGTTGGCGATGATTCTCGATCCGCCATGATTTACCAGCCCGCAGCGCCAGCAAGGGAAGCCCCTTGCTGGCGCTGCGGGCTGGTCGCATTTCCTGCTCCTCCTTGAGGATTCACGGCTTTCTCATTATCGGCTTCCTAAACTGCCACTTCGGGGAGATGGTACGCCAATCCCACCCGTGGGGCATCCTGCCGCACGCCAAACTATTCGGCGGGGAGTACGCAGCATGGCTATCCAGTTTGAGTGTCCCCATTGCAAGGCGGGCTACGAGGTCGCCGACGATCTGGCCGGCAAGATGATCATGTGCCGGCTTTGTCAGAAGCGTGGCTCGGTGCGAAGTCTCGCGGCCAAACCCGCGCCCGCCGCCGCTACGACCTCCAATCCCTCACGCCGAAAGTTCGTGCTGATTGCCGTGGCCTCGATCGGATCGATCGGCACGGGAATCCTCCTGGCTCGCCGTCCGTGGCGTCTTTGGAGTTTCCGCGCCGAACGGTCGCCGGAAGACACGACCCGACGGCGAGGCCGGCGTGGTGGCGGTTCAGGCCGCGGCGGTCCGAATCGCAAAGGTCCGCCCCCTGAGCAGAAGTGATAAGTTATTCCAAGACAACTCCTTAGCGGCATGCATTCTTGCGGGAGGCGTCACTTCTTTTGCGGTGGAGACGTTCGAGAGCCTGGACGGGCCGGGGATCTTGCGCATCCAGGCGATGGGCGTTCTCAAGATGGGTTTCCGCCTGCCGATTCTCCCCGACCTCAAGCAGGCTCTCGCCCAAGGCTAGTTGTAGCTCCAGAGACTCCGGGCGACAGGCGATCCCCTGGCGCAGAGGAGCGATAGCGGCGGTTGGTTCACTGAGATATTTGCGAGCAAGTCCCCAAAAGAGATAGGCGAGAGCGTAATCCGCTTTCAACTCCGTCGCGCGTTGAGCGTGCGGGATGCACTCTCGAAACCACTCTGCGGCCGCAGTCGAGCCGGGCGACTGCTGCCATTCCTTCTCGGCCCGAGTGAACAGCGCCAGGGCGAGAGTGTAGTGAGCCTGGCCGCTGTTGGGATCGAGTTGTAAACCTTCGCGCAACAACGGCAGAGCATGTTCGTAGTCGTCACCGCGGGCGAGATT
>DATNCY010000144.1:0-3552 GCA_035553375.1 Gemmataceae bacterium | reverse complement strand
GATCGCTTTTTTCTGTTGGTGGCGACAAGAGAAACGGACACGGATGAGAACATCTTGCGCCATGCGTTGGAAGACGCCGGTGCTTTCAGCGTATCCGAAATGTGGTCAGCATGATGAGAGCCCTCCTCATCCTGGTTGCTTCGCTGCTCGCCGTCTGCGACCAACAGTCGATGATACAGCAGAACCGGTACGATCCCTATGAACCGTCAACGCTCTGGCGCAATGGTAGCGAAGCACAACCCTTGCCATCCGGAACTGTGGCGCAAGGAGATCTGGCGCGAGACAAGGAAATCAAGGAGCCGCCACCGGTGACGGCGGCGCTGCTCGAGAGAGGAAAGCAGCGCTTCGACATCTTCTGCTCTCCCTGTCACGGCCTTGCCGGCAAAGGCGATGGCATGATCGTCCAGCGAGGATTCCCACCGCCGCCATCCTACCATAGTGCACGGCTGAGGAGCGCGCCGCCCCAGCATTTCTTCGACGTCATCACGAACGGCTTTGGCGTGATGTTTCCGTATGCGGCGCGGGTGGAACCGCGCGACCGCTGGGCCATCGTCGCTTATATACGAGCGCTGCAAATCTCCCAGCACGCGCAGCTCGCCGATGTCCCCGATGCCCGGGAGAAATTGCCGTGAACATCATCGCCAGGGCCGCACCGCCTCATTTGAATTTCTCGCGCAAGACGTTACTTGCGATCGCCGCCGCCGCGGCTGCTGCGTTGATCGTGGCGATGATTGTAAGCGCTCGGCCGGTGGCACAGGGATGGCTCATTGGCTTCGTGGTTTGGAGCAGTGTCGCGGTCGGTAGTCTCGTGCTACTCCTTATTCATCGCCTTACCGGCGGCCGTTGGGGCGATAGACTCGCACCTACGCTCGTGCCGTGTGTCGCAACGCTGCCGCTTGGCACGCTGGCATTTTTGCCATTGGCTTTCGGGTTGTCGGCACCCTACCGATGGGCTGCGGGCACCGCTAACGCGCGGCCGGACCTCGTTCATCTCTACCTCAACGAACCCGCCTTTCTGCTGCGGACTTTTGCCGCGCTGATCGGCTGGACAATTCTCGCCGTGCTTATCGTCCAGCGCCGCTGCAACCCACTGACGGCTGCCATTGGGCTTGCGTTCCACGGCTTCATCATCAGCGTTGTCGCAGTCGATTGGATACTTTCAATTGATGTCGGTTTTGGGTCTTCGGCGTTCGCGGCCGGATTTGCGATTCAGCAGATTCTTTCCGCGCTCGCTTTTACGGCGGTAATGGCCCCGGAACCGGACTCTGACACTGCTGCCGATCTTGGCGGCCTGTTGATGGCTGCACTTCTGGGCACCGTATACATCGACCTTATGTCGTTCATTGTAAGCTGGTACGGCGACTTGCCGGACAAGGCGGCGTGGTATTTGCAGCGCGGCGAAGGCGGATGGAACTGGGTCATCCTGGCGGCGGTCGTTATCGGCGCGCTGGTGCCTGTCGCCATGCTGCTGAACTCGAAACTTCGTGCCAACCGGCGAGCGCTTCGCCTCGTCGGCGGCCTTATTCTCGTGGGCGTCATTCTACATATCCTGTGGCTGATGGCGCCAAGCTTCGAGCCAGGAGCAATTGTAGCGGCCCTGGGTGCGCTCATCGCGTTGGCCAGCCTGTCAATCGCGGTAGCCGATACGGTCCGAGCCGAGATGAGAAGATGGAGCCCATGACAGATAACGACTTACGCACCGAACAGAGACTGGAGCCGCCCGACGTCGCGGCGCGAACCGTGCTGTTCACTGCCCTGTCCCTGGTTGCCTTCGTCGGACTGTCAATTCTGGGGGCGCGTTTCTATTACAAATGGGAGATTAATGGCCCTGTCAACGTTGCGCCCTCGACTTTCGGAAAGCCGCGTCTCCAGGTCGACGACGCCGCTGATCTTGCGAAATTCGAGAAGGATCAGCACGCGCAGCTCGACAGCTACGCATGGGTCGACCGCGGTCAGGATCTCATCCGAATTCCCATTGATCGTGCAATGGCTCTGGTAGCTGCAAAAGGCGCAGGCGCGTACGGGCCAATCGAGACTCCGGCCGGCGCCCTCAAGGACGGAGCAGCGTCAAAGCCATGAAATCGCTTTTCGCCAGCATCATTCTGTGCATTTCGCTCCACGCGGCGCACGCATCATTGAGCCCGGCTGAACTCGCCAAGGTCATTCTTGCTCCACCAGCAAACGCTGCGGTTCCATCGGGGCTCGTGTTTCACGATTTGAACGGCCACGCGGTGACCATCTCTCAAAGTATGAATGGCGCCCCCGCGCTGCTGCTTCTTGTGGATTTTACTTGCCACACGATCTGTCGACCTGCACTTGCCATCGCTTCGGGAGCGCTCGGGGAAACCGGTTTGCGCGCGGGATCCGATTTCAAATTCATCGTCGTCGGTCTCGACCCGAAAGATTCCGTAACCGACGCCAAGGCCATGCTTGGTCAGATCGGAAACCCGGAGGTTGCGAGGACAACAACCGTCCTGCGCGGCGATGGAGCCGCCATTCAGGCTCTGACGCGAGCCGTGGGTTACAAGTACATCTACGATGCCGACGTCGATCAATTCGCCCATCCCGCCGGCATATTGGTCCTTACCGCAGACGGGCACGTTTCCCGTTCGCTTTCCAGTCTCGCACTCAACCCCGGCGACCTGCACCTCGCGCTGCTGGAAGCAGGTCGGGGTCATACAGGCTCCTTGACGGATCGCCTCGCGCTCTTTTGCTATGGTTTTGACGCCGCCCACGGCGTGTATACCTTGCTGATTTGGCGGCTTTTGGAAATCGCCGCAGGTCTAACGGTGTTCGCCCTTGTTGCGTTCATCTTCCTGCTTGAGCGACGCCATCGCGCTGGGCCTCTGAAGACCGGACCGTGACCATGCTTTCTTTTCTGATGCCAGAATCCGCTTCCGCTCAGGCCGTCAAAACCGACGACATCTATTACTTGTTGCTTGGGATATCTGCCGTCATTCTTCTGGTTGTGTTTTCCCTGGTGGTTGGCTTCGCGATCCGCTATCGGCGCGGGTCGAACGCGAAGCGCGGGGCCATGCCGGCGTTCTTTAGCCGGGAGTTCGAGATTGGCTGGACGTCCGCAACGCTAATCCTTGCTCTCTTCCTGTTCTGGTGGGCGGCGTCCAGCCAGCTTTCGGCACTCGTCGCTCCCAACGACGCCCTCGAGATTCATGTCGTTGCCAAGCAATGGATGTGGAAAACACAGCACCCCAACGGCGCACGCGAAATCAACGAACTGCATGCCCCGATCGGCACGCCGGTTCGGCTCGTGATGACCTCGCAAGATGTGATCCATTCGTTTTTCGTCCCGGCGTTCCGAATGAAACAGGATGTCCTGCCAGGCCGGTACACGGAGACCTGGTTCAAGGCTACGAAGCTTGGGGTATTTCATCTGTTTTGCGCTGAGTATTGCGGCACCGATCATTCGCGCATGACCGGTCGGATCGTCGTTATGCGCAAGGAAGATTACGGTCGCTGGCTTTCGGCGCAACCGCAGGGCGATAACCTCGCCAATGAAGGCGCCGCTATTTTCGAGTCGCGCGGCTGTTCTGG
>DATNCY010000143.1:0-4968 GCA_035553375.1 Gemmataceae bacterium | reverse complement strand
TCCAGGAGACCAAAGCTCCCCCCGAGACGATCAAGACAGCGAATGACCGCTACAAAGCCGCCGTTAATGACGCCGGTTTGAAGGAACGCCTGAAACAGCCGTTCTTCCAACCGTGGTTCCAGTACACCATGTTCCTGCTCTTGTTGGTTGGCTTCGCCATCAAGGTGCCTGTCTTCCCGTTCCACACCTGGCTTCCTGACGCCCACGTCGAAGCACCGACGCCAATCAGCATGATCCTGGCCGGCGTCCTGCTCAAGATGGGCGGTTACGGTATTATCCGCATTGCCTATCCCATTTGTCCGTGGGCCGCTCAACAACTCGCTTGGTGGGTCGCCCTGTTCGGCGTCATCAACATCGTCTACGGCGCTTTCGCCGCCATGGCGCAGAGCGATTTCAAGAAACTGGTCGCCTACAGTTCTGTCAGTCACATGGGCTACGTCCTTCTGGGCATCGCCGTATGGTCGGCACCGAACAAGGCTCAGTATTGGGACTGGGGCATGAATGGGGCGATGTTCCAGATGATCGCCCACGGCATCACGTCGGCCGGCATGTTCTTCCTGGTCGGCGTCATCTACGATCGCGCTCATCATCGCCGCCTGGACAATTTCCGCGGTCTGTACGAGCCGATGCCTCTGTACGGCGGCATCAGCGCCATCATCTTTTTCGCCGCCATGGGGTTGCCGGGTATGTGCGGCTTCGTCGGCGAATTCATGGTGATCTTGTCCACCTGGAATTACAGCAAGCTCTTCGCGGTGTTGGCCGCTCTCACTGTGGTCATCACGGCCGCCTATATCCTGTGGACGCTCCAGCGCGTCTTCATGGGAGAGAATCCGCAGTACAAGAATTATCCCGACATCAGCGTGCGTGAAATCGTTTGCATCACGCCATTGGTGGTGCTGTCCGTGGCCCTGGGTGTGTTGCCCGGCTATTTGCTGATTAACTGGATGGAACCCAGCGTCACCGGCCTGGTCGATACCCTGGCCCGTTTTACGCCGTGATTTCCGCTTGGCGAGCGGGGTTGCGTAAGCGCCCCGAGAGAAGCACTCGGGGCGCTTACGCAACCCCGCTCGCCGGATGAATCGACCGCGAGACTATTCATGTTGCCAAATATCAATATCGGCGATCTCTGGCTGGACTGCCTGAACTTCCTGCCGGAATTTCTGGCCTGCGGCGGTATCGTCTTGTTTCTGCTGCTGCGACTGTTCGACCGTTCGCACATGGGCACGATCGCCCTGTTGGTGACGGTCCTCGCCCTCGGCGTGAGTATCGCCCAGTGGAGTTCCGTCGGACCTTTTCAAGCCGGCGGTCCCAATGCCCGCGACATCGCGCATCCGGTGCGTGCCTTCGGTGGATTGCTCGTCTACGATCACCTCACCATTTTCTTGCGCTGTTTCCTCTACGGCTTCACCGCCTTCATCATCTGGCTGTCGCTGACGACGGGCATCCCCGACCGTGAGGACTCCGCCGACTTCTACTGCTTATTGTTGGGCGCGACGGTAGGCATGGTCATCATGGCCTCGGCCACGCACCTGCTGATGGTCTACATCGGCATCGAGATGGCAAGCTTGCCGAGCTACGCCCTGGCCGGCTACTTGAAGGGCCGTCGTCAATCCAGCGAGGCGGCTTTGAAATACGTCGTTTACGGCGGCGGTGCGGCCGGCGTCATGCTCTACGGCATCAGTCTGTTGGCTGGTCGTTTCGGCACGGCCTACTTGCCCGATGTCGCGGCCGGCCTGATGTACTCCTTCTCCAGCACGGCCGACGGCGTCTTCTTCGATCCGATCCTGATTCTCGGTGTCCTGTTCATCCTGATTGGCGTGGCGTTCAAGCTGGCGGCGGTGCCCTTCCATTTCTGGTGCCCCGATGTGTTTGAGGGCGCTTCGGCGGAAGTGGCCGGCTATTTGTCGGTCGCCTCCAAGGGTGCGGCCCTGGCGCTGCTGGCTCGCTTCACCCTCATTCTGGGCGGCGTGGATGGGTTGGTGGAGCCGGTTGAGTCCCAGCACTGGGACATCATGGTCCGTTACCTGATCCCGGCCTTGGCCTTCTTCGCCGCGTTGACCGCGACGTTCGGCAACCTGGCCGCCTACTTGCAGAACAACTTGAAGCGTCTGCTGGCCTACTCGACGATCGCCCACGCCGGCTACATGATGATGGGTTTGGCCGCTCTCCGGCCCACGGCGGGAACGTCGGATCGTTTTGAGGCGGTCGGCTTGCAGGCCGTACTCTTTTATCTCGTCGCCTACCTGTTCATGAACCTGGGCGCGTTCGGCGTGGTCGCCTACCTCCGCAACCAGACCGGCTCCGAGAATCTCGAAGATTATCGCGGCCTGGTCCGCCGTTCGCCGTGGATGGTGGTCACGCTGTCCATTTTCTTGCTCAGTCTACTCGGTCTTCCGCCGCTGGTGGGTTTCACGGCCAAATTCCAGATCTTCGCGGCCTTGTGGGATTGCAGTCAGGCATGGTATGCCAAGGGCAACGCCGGTCTGGGTGCCACGCTGTTCGGCCTGCTGATTATCGGCGGCATAAACTCGGTGGTTAGCGCGGTCTACTATATCAAGGTACTGAAGGTGATGATTCTGGAAGGCCGAGCCGAAGACCTGGAAGGCCGCGAGCCGGTGCGTCTCCGCGAACCGTTGTCCGCCGTCGCGTTCTCGCTCATCGTCGCTCTGTTCGTCGTCGTCCTCGGCATTTTGTGGGCACCGCTCGACAAATACAGTCAGGAAGGTGCCGACCGCTTCGTGCAGCGAAAAACCGGCTCCGCCGGCGGCCCGGCAATGGGAGGCGGGGGAGGCGGACCGCAGCGGCCTGGAAGCGGACGAGCAGTTGGTGGAGGGGGGCGAAGACCCCAACGTGGTGGAGCCGGAGCCGGTGGGGCGAAAGGACGATGACCGTGATCGATTCACAGACGCAAATGCTGCTTCAGGACATTCTCCGCCGTGAGAGGTGCTCGGTCCTTCAGTACGTGGCCGAGGCGTTTCCCTGGACTACTTCGACCGAAACCAAATCGCTGGCCTCGCTCCAGCATCTCATCGCCGCCGAGCGAGAGGCGATGATCGGTCTGTGGCAGTACATGCTCCGCCAGCGCATTCGGCTGCCGTACTTGCCCTCTTACCCCGCCAACTTCACGACCATCAATTTTCTCGCCTTCGACTATGTGGTGCCGATGCTTATCGAGCATCAACGCCAATCGATTGCTGACCTGGAGCGCGATCTGGCCGCGCTGAAAGATCCGGGAGTACGGGCCGAAATCGAGAAATTGCTGACGGTGAAACGGCAGCATTTGCTCCAACTCGAAGCATTGGTCTCTTCGCAGCCTCAAGCAAGTCTGACGTAACGTGGCTTCCCTCATCGACACCCACGCGCACCTGGACGCCGAGCAGTTCGCCGCCGACCTGCCGGCCGTTCTCGCTCGCGCTCGCGCCGCCGGCGTCGGCACCATGATCGCCGTCGCCACGACCGCCCCCTCGAGCGCCGTCTGCGTATCAATGGCGGCTTCTCGCCCGGAAATCTTCGCCACGGTCGGCATCCATCCCAACAGCATCATGGAGGCGGGGCCGACCGCCTGGAATGAAGTAATCGCTTTGGCCGAAGGTGAGCGCGTCGTTGGCATCGGCGAGACAGGATTGGATCGCCACTGGGACAATACGCCGTTCGCGGTGCAAGAAGAGTATTTCGTTCGCCATCTAGAATTGTCGCGGCGAACCAATCTCGCGGTGGTGATCCACTGCCGCGAGGCGGAAGCAGACATGCTGCGCGTTCTGCGCGCGGAGTTTGATCGTCATGGTCCGATTCGCGGCGTGATGCACTCGTTCGTCGGCGATACGGCGATGGCTGAGGCATGCCGCGCGATGGGGCTGTACCTCTCGTTCGCCGGCATGCTCACCTACAAGAACGCGGCGGCGCTCCGTGAAACAGCGTCGAAGCAGCCAATCGACCGTCTCCTGGTGGAAACGGATAGTCCCTATCTATCGCCGGTGCCGCTGCGCGGCAAGCGTAACGAACCGGCCCATGTCGTTCATACCGCGACTTGCTTGGCGGGCTTGCTGGGCGTAGAGATTGAGCATCTGGGGGAGCAGACAACAGAGAATGCGCGCCGGCTATTTCGCTTGGCGCTTGCGGCTTAGCGCTCGCCAGTCGGCGCATCAATACCAAAATCGCGGATCGTGAAGATAGGCCGATACTCATACTTCGGCGAGAACACCGCGCGTGCCCCTTCGAGTCGATCGACAATGCAAACGACGGCGACGACGTGCGCGCCGGCGCGTTCAACTTCCTGCACTGCTTGCAGAGCCGAACCACCTGTCGTAAGGACATCATCAACCACAGCCACGCGCGCGCCGACCGGCAACACGCCTTCAATGCGTTCCTGACTTCCGTGTTCTTTCACTTGTTTGCGGACGAAGAAACCTTCGAGTGCCCGACCTTGCCGGTGATAGTGCAGAACGGTCGCCGTCGCCATCGGTATGGCCCCGACTTCCAGACCGCCGACGGCCTGGATATTCAGATCGTGGGTGAGATCCCACAGCGCCTCGCCAAGCAGGGCGACGGACTCGGAGTGAAAGAGAGCCTTTTTGCTGTTGATGTAGTAGGTGCTTTCCTTGCCGGAAGCGAGCTTGAAATGGCCGAAAGAAAAGGCGCGCGATTTGAAAAGGTTTAACAGACGGCCGCGCGATACGTCGGACATCCTGCAATCTCCGGTTAGGGGTAGTGTCTCAGGGCAATAAAAAACCCCGCCGGGTCTTTCGACTCGGCGGGGTTATCTTAGTCAAATCGGCAGGGAGTCAAAGGAGAATGCAAACATGTGTGGTCGTCTTCTTTCGTGAGAAAGAAGACGGATCGATAATCCTTAGAAAGGAGGTGATCCAACCGCAGGTTCCCCTACGGTTACCTTGTTACGACTTAGTCCCAATCGACCGTTTCGCCGTAGCCGCCTGCCTCCTTGCGGTTGGCGCAGCGTCTTCGGGCGCT
>DATNCY010000142.1:0-47803 GCA_035553375.1 Gemmataceae bacterium | reverse complement strand
GACGAAGAGGATGAGGATTTTGAAGACGAGGACTTCGACGACGACGAGGACTTCGACGACGACGAGGACTTCGACGACGACGAGGACTTCGACGACGACGATTTCGACGATGACCTCGACGACGACCTCGATGATGATCTCGACGATGACGACGATGACGACGATGAAGAGGATCTCGACGACGAGGACATCTGACGATTTCGCCTCGTCGAGCGGCGAATGCCTCAGCCGCTTGCGGCTTCGTGATGCGTATCGCGAAGCCGCAAGCGGCTGAGGCATTCGCCGCTCGACGAGGACATCCTTTGCACTTCCTTCGGCGATGGTTATAATCAGGGACGGATCAGCAAGGCCGTTCAGCCCAGGCGCGGAGGTTCGCCTCTTCGCTCATCCGGACCATCTAGGGGAGGAGCCAATGGCACAATCAGGCAAGCACTTCAATGAAGGGCCCGAGTCTTCTTCCACCACCGGCCAACCGTCCACTCGCGCCCCCGATCAGCACCAACTGGATTTTGAACTCGATTTCTTCGAGGGCATCCTGAGCCGATGTCCCGGTTATGTCGATGTCCTGCGTATCATGGGCAATCTGCTCACGCTCAAGGGCCGCTTCGCCGATGGCTTGCAAATCGACAAGCGTTTGGTGCAGCTTCGCCCCAACGATGCCTTGGCCCACTACAACCTCGCTTGCAGTTTCGCCCTGCTGAAACGGCCGGAGCAGTCGCTCAAGACGCTGCGCCGTGCCGTCGAATTGGGCTATCGCGATTTTCGCTACATGAAGGAAGATCACGACCTCGACTCGATTCGCCACGACCCGCGTTTCCGGCAATTGCTCCGAGAATACTCTAAATGAGTTTTCAGTTTTCAGTGTTCAGTGTTCAGTGTTCAGCCGAACCGGCACCCGATACAGGTGAAGGAAGAGCGCGATTTTTTGTCTGGCTGAACACTGAACACTGAAAACTGAAAACTGAACACTGAAAACTGAACACTGAACACTGAATGAACATCCTCTCCCAGGGTGAAGGTGCCTTGTTCAGCGATCCGTCGGCGGATCGCGCTCGCCAATTCTTCGTCGAGAAACCACGCGCGTTGACGGATAAGGTCATGACCGTGACCGAGGCCGTTCATCGCTTCATTCACGATGACGACTATTTCGCCAGCGGCGGTTTCGGCTGCGCGCGCATACCCACGGCCGTGCTGCATGAGATTCTGCGGCAAGGCCCAAAACGTCTGAGTTTTGCCGGCCATACCGCGACACACGACTTTCAGATTCTGTGCGCCGGTAATGGTCTGGGGCGGGGTCCGACGTTGGCGGCGGTGGACATCGCCTACATCGTCGGTCTGGAAGCGCGCGGTTTGTCGGCGCACGCGCGCCGCGTCATGGAATCGGGCGAGGTGGCTTGCACGGAGTGGACGAATTACACCTTGGCCGTGCGCTTCAAGGCCGCCGCGATGGGCGTCCCCTTTCTGCCGGCGCGCTCGATGCTGGGCACCGACACGTTTCGCCACAGTGCCGCCCGTGTCGTCGCTTGTCCGTTCACCGGCGAGAAGGTGGCACTACTGCCGGCCCTGTATCCCGACGTGGCCGCCATTCACGTTCACGAAGCGGATCGCTATGGCAATTGCCGTATTCGCGGCACCACCGTCGCCGATCTCGACCTGGCGCGGGCGGCTCGACGGCTTATCATCACCTGCGAACGTCTCATCCCCGGCGACGACATTCGCCAAGATCCCAGCCGCACGGTCATTCCGTTTTTCTGCGTCGATGCCGTGTGCGAAGTGCCCTTCGGCAGTTATCCGGGCAACATGCCCTACGAGTATTTCTCCGATGAGGATCATCTCCGTCAGTGGCTCGCGGCCGAAAAAGACGTGACGACCTTCGGCGCGTTTTTGGAGACGCACATTTACGGCGTGGGCGACTTCGCCGACTATCTCCAGCGCTGCGGCGGCTTGTCGCGCTTGCAGGAGCTGCGTCGTCACGAGTTCCTGTTGCACCGGGGGATGTAGGTTTCATCATGTCTACTCCCTACAACGCGATGGAACTGATGATCTGCTGTGCCGCGCGTCTTTTGGAAGATGGGCGAACGGCGGCCGTCGGCACCGGCGTACCCTGCGCGGCCGCCATGCTGGCGCAGCGTACCCATGCTCCGCATCTGGTCATGCTGTTCGAGGCCGGCGGTATCGCGCCGCAACTGCCGACCATGCCTATCAGCGTCGGCGATTCCCGTTCGTTCCATCGCGCCGTGATGGCCACCAGTATGGCCGACATCATGGAAACCTGTCAGCGCGGCCTCGTCGATTACACCTTCCTCGGCGGCGCTCAGATCGATCCCTATGGTAATCTCAACTCCACGTTGATCGGCGGCGATTACGTCCATCCGAAGGTGCGTCTGCCCGGCAGCGGCGGCGCCAACGATCTTGCCTCGCTGTGCTGGCGTATTTTCGTTGTCACCAACCATGATCGCCGTCGTTTCGTCGAAAAACTCGACTTTCTGACGACACCGGGCTATTTGACGGGACCGGGCGCGCGTGAACAGGCTGGACTGCCGCCGGGCACCGGCCCCTATCGCGTCATCACGGATTTGGCCGTGATGAGCTATGACGACGAGACGAAGCGCATGCAGGTTCACAGTCTGCATCCGGGCGTCACGCTCGCTCAGGTCCGCGCCGCCACCGGCTTCGAGTTGGGTGTCCGCGAACCGCTGGCCGTCACCGAACCGCCCACACCGGGCGAACTACGTATTCTGCGCGAGGAAGTCGATCCCCATCGTTACGTGATTGGGCGCTGCTGACCCAACCAGCCCGGAGCGCCAGCGACGGGTTTTCCCGTCGCTGGCGCTCCGGGCTGGTCAATGCGCGGTGCAATCGGCCTTGTCGCTGTTGGCGCACCACGATTATACTCGCGCCGCTGGCGGAGACCGGAACCTCCGCATATCAGGCCAGGCCCGGCTCGCGCCGGACGCTTTCCAAGGAGGGAAAACGATGGCCCATCAGACCCGGCCGTTCATCGGCGTCAACGCCGACTATGTGCCGGCCACCAAAGTACGCGGCCCCTACGTCCGCCTTAATGTCGGCTATCTGGACACCATCATCACGGCCGGCGGAATGCCGGTGATCGTGCCGCCCTTGAGCAAAGACATCGATCCGGATGCCTGGCTCGATCGTGTGGACGGCTTCATCCTTACCGGCGGTCTGGACCTGGATCCTCGCCGGCTGGGAATGCCAACGCACTCCTCCATCCAACCGCTGCCCGAACGCCGCGATGAGAGCGATCGCTTGCTGGTGCGCCGGTTGCTGGAGCGTCGCCTGCCGGTGCTGGCGATCGGGTTGGGCATGCAGCAACTCAACGTCGCTTGCGGCGGCAGTCTCTATCTGCACCTGCCGGAAGAACTGCCGCGTGCCATGCCGCATCGCGATCCGACGGGTGCGCCGCATCGCCATATGGTGCTGATCGAGCCGAACACACGCATGGAAGAGATTTACGGTGCCGGTGAAATCCGCGTCAACAGCGCGCATCATCAGGCCGTCCGGCAAGTCGGCGCTGGTCTGCGTGTCGGTGCCCTATCGCCGGACGGGGTCATCGAGGCCATCGAAAATACCGATCCGCACTGGTTCTGCGTCGGCGTGCAATGGCATCCCGAATCGGAGACTTCGTCGGCGCTGGACATGCAACTCTTCGAGTCGTTCGTCCAGGCGTCCTTGCGTCAGGCCCAACCGCTGCAAGTTGCGGCATAAGGACAAACCCCTCCTTGCCAGCCCGCAGCGCAAGCAAGGGACGCCCTTGCTTGTGCTGCGGGCTGGCAGGAATGCGGCAAAGGAAGCATCCATGACCCCGCGCTGGCTTATCGGTCTGGCCTCCGGCTCCAGCGTCGATGGCGTGGACGCCGCGCTGATGGAACTGGAAGGCATCGGACTTGATCTGCGCGTACGGCAAGTGCAAGGACTGCACCAGCCCTACGGCCAGGAGTTGCGCGCGCTGATTCGTCGCGCCAGCACTTCGGCCCCTTGTGAGATCCGGCAAGTAAGTCGATTGCATCGTTTGCTCGGTGAGACGTTCGCGGCGGCGGCGCGGAGTGTGGCCGACCACGCCAGCCTGAGTTTGCAAAAAGTCCAGTGCATCGGCTGCCCCGGCCATACGATTTGGCACGATCCCGAGGGACGCTTTCCCTCCACGCTGGGTTTGGGCATGGCGGCGGTGGTGGCGGAGCGCTGCGGCGTGACGACCATCAGCGATTTCCGTTCGCGCGATGTGGCCGCCGGTGGGCAGGGTGTGCCGCTGGCGGCGCTGACCGATTACATTCTCTTTCGTCATCCGCAGGAAGGCCGGTTGCTGATTCATCTCGGCGGACTGGCGCGCGTGGTCTTCGTGCCGGCCAACTGCCGCATCCATGAGGTAGTCGGCTTTGAGGCCAGCCCGTGCAATGTGCTGCTCGATGCGCTCATGGGCCATCTGACCGGCGGACGTGCGCCATTCGATCCCGGCGGCAAGCATGCCGTTCAGGGCAAGTGCATCGAGGCGTTGTTGCAAAGTTGGTTGACGCATCCGTATTTGCAGCGCCGGCCGCCCAAGAGTCTGCCGCGTCATCTGTTCGGCGATGACTTCGCCACCCAAGCCGTTCAGCAACTCCGTCAACTGGGCGGCAGTTTACACGATTTGCTTTGCACAGCCACGCACTTCGTGGCGCGCGGCATCACTACGGCGGTGCGGCGATTTCTACCGTCGGGACGGCCGATCCATCGCGTGCTGCTCTCTGGCGGCGGCGTCCGCAACGGCTTGCTGTGGCATCTGCTCGAACAGTTGTTTGAAGGCGTTCCCTTGCAGCGCACCGATGAAGTGAGTGTGCCCGCCGACGTGCGCAAGGCATTGTCGTTCGGCATGTTGGCGGCGCTGACACTCGATGGCGTGCCGGCCAATGTGCCGTCGGCGACGGGAGCCGCCGGTTCGCGTTTGCTCGGCAGCCTGACGCCCGGTTCGTCGATCAATTGGGCGCGTTGTCTGGCATGGATGGCGGCGCAAACGACGCCGCCGTTCACGCCGGAGATATGAGTGTCAGCGCTTATCCGTAGAGCGTTTCGCCAGGCGGTGCAGGGATGATTGGGCTTCCCGAGTCAACCGCGCATCGGGCGTTCCCGCGGCCAATTTCTCCAGCAGTTGTCGCGCGTCGGGCGTGCCGATCCGCTCGAGCGCTTCCACTACTCGGAACGCTCTCAAGGTTTCACGACTAGGAACGGAACGGACTAACTTCTCGCGCAACCCTTCCAGCCGCCGCCGAACTTCTGGAGTCGGCTGTTGCTCCAGCGTCTTGATTATCGCCGGCTCAACCAATTCGCCGAGTTTTTCCAATTCGCGGGCAGCTTTTTCGCGAACGGTAAAATGGTCACTATCGAGATCGCTTATAAGTCTTATTACTCGGCGGCTATCGAGGCTTGCCGGTCGTAAACGATCCTTCAGTAACAGAACTGCCTTCTCCGGCTCGTCAGTCAGGCGGGCGATGGCTCGATACGCCTTGGGCGCATCTGCCGCCATGTCGTCCCAGACCGATGCCCATTCGCTCGCCGAAACCTTTTGCCGGGGCCGAGCCAATGCCCGCCGCGCGGGGCGCACATCCCAAAGGAGAACCGTGGTATCGGTGCCTCCCGTGGCCAATCGGTCTCCATCGGGCGAGAAACTCAGAGAAGAGATGGCTGTCTGGCTCCCTTCCAGCCGTAGAAGCTCTTCGCCACGAAGGGTGTCCCAGATGCGGAGGAGATTGGCCGGTCCTGCCGTGGCCAGGAGTCGGCCATCAGAAGAAATGGCCATGCCCGAGCAACCTTTTACGCACCTTAGTTCTTGACCAGAGACAATCTCCCAAACGCGGACCTCGCCGCGTTGCAGATGATCCACTCTTCTCGTGATACCGTCCTTGTCCTCGACGAGTTCTACGCTATGCAAGTCTGCAATGGTGGAAACAAGGATGCGCCCATTGGGAGCGAATGCAAGAGAGGACATATTGCCCCCTTGGAAGCGAACGGTCTCTCGGCCCGTGATTATGTCCCAAAGATGAATCGTCTTGTTATAGCCGCTCGCGGCCAGAAAGCGGCCAACCGGAGAAAAGGCTTGGTCGCAAACGCCTCCAGCTACCTCGAAGGTGCGCAATTCTTTCCCCGTGGCCGCCTCACGCAGGCGGATTGTCGTCGATTCTTTGACGACGGCCAGGATTTTACCGTCCGGTGAGAGGGTGGGACGAAATATCGCCGGTTCGTTGGCCCACTGGCGTTTCTCACGACACAGAGCGACATCCCACAAAGAGAGGAAATAATATCCAGAGACGAGCAGAGACTCACTATTTTGGACAAAGCGGATGGAATTAATCGAATAATGCAGTTCGTGTGAGCGCCCGCGTTTCTCGCCGGTGCGTGCGGACCAGAACTGAATGTTGGAACAACTCGCCGTGGTCAAGCTGTTACCGTCGGGAGTGAAGGCAAGCGAGAGAACCGCGTCCGGAATGCTGTCTTGCGGATTGATGACGTTACCGGTTGCCATATCCCAGAGTTGAATATGCCCGGCAACCGCCGCCGCCAGAGTCCGGCCATCGGGAGAAATAGCAAGGGCCGTCGCCTCGTCTTCGCCGGCATTCAGGCAGCGGATTTCCTTCCCCGTCGCCGTCTCCCACTGGCGAATCGTTTTGTCCCCGCCGCCAGAGATGAGGTTTTTGCCGTCTAGAGAAAACGTCGTGACATCGGATGTACCTTTACGGCGCTTGGAGCGGCGCAATTCTTTCCGGGTACGCATATCCCAGAGAAGGGTCCGATCGAGACAGACCGAAGCGAGTGTCCGTCCATCCGAAGCGAATGCCAGCGCGTAAACGGCCTCTTGATGGCCGACCAGAGAAGATAGTTTCCGTCCGCTGGCGGTGTCCCAGAGGACGATGGCTTTGTCTGCTGTGGACGCGGCGAGGATCTTGCCATCGGGCGAAAACGCTGCCGCCAAGAGATCGTCAGGATCCCCCTCCAACGAATAGGCTTCTTTTCGGTTCGCCACATCCCACAACCGGGCCGAGCCGATATTGCCGCCGTCCACCAGAAATTTCCCGTCGGGAGAGAAGGCCACGCAACTCACTTGGGGGAGCAATTGCATGGGAATTGCCCCAGGCTCTCCCAGAGAGCGCAATTGCTTGCCTCTCGTGTCCCAGAGATACAACTGTCCGACATAGCTCCGGATGGCGAGTAATTTGCCGTCTGGGGAAAGAGCGATTGCGCCGCCATACAACTGCTGTGGTCCGGGCAGAGCCTTGCCGGTTTTCACATCCACAACGCCGACGGAATCGCCTCCCCAGAACAAGGATTTGCCGTCGGGAGAGAAGACCAGGCTTCGCGTACCCTGGGACGCTCGGAAACGCGCGGTGCCGATGCGCAGGAGTGCATGGTGGGGCAACGCATCGCCGTAGCGGTCGATGCGAACCGACTCGGCAGTCTCTCCCCGTCGGGCCAATGCACCGATTGCCACGACCAATACCATCAGCATTTCGATTTGCCTTCGGGGCACGGCCATGTTCTAAGTCTCCGCAGGTTCCTCGCGCGGCTCCAGCCGCACGACATGCCGCAACGACACAATGTCGTAGCGGGAGTACGCATGCGGCTCTTGTTCGGAGGGATAGCCGATGATGACTGAAGATAGACCCGCCATCACCAGATCGGGGTGATTGATTTCGTATATCGTCCCATCGCTGGTGATGACGCGGAAAGGGACGAAAGGTTTGCGTCGAACCAAGTCAAGAAAATCGCGGGCACTCATGAGCGTTCTCCTTGAGACGGGTGACTTTTGATTGCATTGTATCACGACGGCACCAGTTCGAGTTGAGCGGCGGTGCGCGTCCGGTCACTACCGGCGAGGAGCCACGCTTCTTGCTTGACGGCATCACTGCGCGCCGCCCGCAGACGGTCGATGATCGGCGGCGGCGCATGCACCAACAGACGATGATCGACGCGCTCCAACCGGCAAGCCTCAACCTCGGCCAGCGGCAGATTGCGCGGCGCGGACCAGGCTTGCCACGCCTCGCGCCACGCCTGCGGCGACGGTTCCGCGGCCAGATTGGGCAGCACTTCTTCCCAACCCTCCCCGAACGCCAGTATCGGCTCCGGTTCCAACTCCCAACCTTCCGCGCGCGCCGCAAACCCTAGCAGCGTCGGCTCGCCAGGCGATCCGGCCGCGCGAAGGAAAACAACCGGCAGTTGTTCGGGACTATCGAGAACCACGCGCCGCCAGTTCGTTGCCGGCGGTTCGTTGGAGAGAGGCGGGAGAAACGCCTCCACATCCGCCGGGAAGTGATAGCGTGTCTTCCATGAGGACGTTTGGCGGATGCACGCCTCAAGGCAGGTGAGATCAAAGGACCACGTCGCGACATCCGGCGCGGGGGCGGAGGCAAGAGCGCGCGGCAGGCGTCGCAGAGACAGGAAATGCGGCGTACATTGCAACTCGCTATTGTCCACGAAATAAAACGTTCGGCGTTCCTCGCTGCAAGTGGCCAGCGCGCCGGTTTCCAGGGCGTGCCGTCCCGCCGTCGTCACATCCCATGTCCCCGCGCCGTTCATGTGGAGCAGGCCAGCGGCGGTCAGTTGGTGAATTAACTGGCTGAGAACTTGGCCGTCGATTTGCAGATCGGCAAAGTAGTTTTCCGGATCGGGACCGCGCGGAATACGAGCATGGACCAGACGCAGAAGCGCTCGCTGCCAAAGGTCCAGCGAACGGGTGTGCGTCACACGAACCAGGCTTTCGACGCGATGGAGGAGGAGGCGACTGAACCACAATTGTTGTGGTTGCCGGCCAATCAATTCACGCCACCATCCCAGCAGAACGCGGCTGCCGGGCCAGGACGGGGCGAGGGCAGCGCTCATACGCCGCTGCCTTCCTGGATATGGAACGACGCCGGATGGCGGCCGTGTCCTTGCAGGTAATGCACCAACCGACTGACGATCCGGCCTTCCCCCTGCGCCGCCGTCTCGTCGAGATGATCGAGCGGGCCATGCCACTGACTGCGGCGTGCCAGCGTGCCGGGGTCGCCAAACAGAATCAGGCCGGACGCCGCGCGCGTCAACGCCTGGGTGAGAACATGCGGATGATCGCCGTAGCTGACCGCGCGATGCGTGTGGCTGCGAGTCAGGCTGACGCAGGCCAGCAGACATTCACGCTGATGGAACGCCGAGGGCAAGCCAACCTCGATCACCCCTTCGTTTTTCGTCAGAGCCGGCGTCTGGCGGATCAGGTGCCGCAACAATTCGACCTGGGCGGAATACAGAGCCATCACCGCGATGGCTGGCCCATGCTCGGGACGGGGACAACCGCAGCCGGGTTCGCACGACCAGACGAGACGCTGTTGCCAGCGCTCGCAAGCCGCCTGGAACGCAACGTCATCAACGAGCGTTTCCAGGCGTTTCACAACCGCCCGTGCTTCGAGATAGTTGACCACCCCTTGTCGGGGCAGCAGCGCCCGTAAGTCGGCGGGCAAATGCTCCAAGGGCCGATTGTCCGCCAGATCCATTTCCAGGCCCGCGCCGCCTTTGACCGAACGCAGACGCGGCGCACGTACCGACAGCGCCGCTTGGCCGCGTTCGCCGGAGGCATGGCTCGATTCGCCGCCATTGCAATGGGGAGCCGTATCGGGGCGATGCCGGTTCTCCAAAGATGCCAACGGGGGAACGGCGACAAACTCGACGGGGGCTTGCGAACCGGCAGAGTCGAACATGGCGACCAGCGGTTCGCAGGCACCGGCGAACAGCAGGTCCGATAGGAAGTGAGCCAAGGGCGGATCGAGACGATGCGGCACCGTCAGCAGCACCGTGCGCCCTGTGCTACGGAGTCCGAGATGCTCAGCGACCCATTGCTCGGCCCGCTCAAGCGTCCAGCCAGCGACGCGAGCGAATTGTAAATGGCTGGTGTGCCACAAAATAATTCCGTCGGTTGGCCGGGCGCATACGACCCGTTCGCATACGCCGTCTTCGAGTGCGGCTATCGCCGCGTCCGATTCCACTGCCGGTCCCACGAACTCCAGAACCACGCCCGCATCCGTCTCGCTCCAGCCCAACGCACGAGCGCGCGTGGAAACGGCCAACTCATCGAGTTCGTGGAAGATGAATTGCTTGGCCTCGGCAATACCGATGCCGGCCGGAAAGACGACTTCGGCGACCTGCGGCGTCTGGCGCGGGGCGGCGACGATGCGCAATTCAATCTCCGGCCGATCGACGATCGGCTCGGACTCGATCCATTTCTCGTGATCGGCGGGGATTGATCGCAGCCGGCAGACGAGGCGATCCTCGCGCTGCATCCAGACGAAAGGCAGACGGTGCGGCTCGGCGTGCAAGTTCTGCCAGAGGCGTTGAAAAAAGCCCGGCTGCGGTACGGCGGCGCGAGCCGCCTTGCGCGGCGCGGATGACGGGTGTTCGGCATCAGTCTGAGGTTCACCGACCAGCACCCAGCGCCTGGCTCGGCGGGCGGCAGTGGCGAATTCCGATTCGGTGACCTGATGCGTCTCGTCGAGAATCAGCACATCAAACAGGATCGGCGTTCCGTTGTGTTCGCCGAAATGGGCGTCGCGGGGCAAGGTTGTCGTCGTGGCGGCGACCACGTTGGCGCAGCCGGCCAACCGCTCCGGCGCGGTGCGCAGTCCGGTCTCCGTCGCTTGCAGCCATTGCTCCGCGGACTCCGCTTGTTGTTCGTCACGCTGCCGTTGCTGCTCCCATGTCGCACACGCGGCCAGGGTCGCTTGACGGCTCATCTCGGTCGGCGCGGCACCCAGCGCAAACGCCTGGCATGTCGTCCGCCATTGTTCCCGCAACGTGTCTTGTTCGCGCGAAACGGCGGCAATCTCGGCATCCAATTCGGCCTGTCGCCGGGCGATTTCGGCGTCCTTCAAACGACGGCACTCGACGGCGTAGTGGTCCTCGATGGCCGCATATTCGGCGAGGCGCGCGGTGATGTCCTGCTCCAGACGCTGCCGGGCGGCATGCAATTCGGCGCGGCGCATTTCCAGATCGCGCTCTTGCTCGGCGAGACCGGTCTGCATGCGGGCACGCCACCACGTTGCGGTCCAGAATCGCCGATGCTGCCTCGCCTCGGCCAAGGGGCGAATCCGCTCCCACTCGTTTTCGAGATGGCCCTGTTTGCCCGCGATCGTGTCCAACTCGGCTCGAAGTCCGGCCAGCTGACTTTCCAGGCGATCCAGGTTCTCCATCCGCGCACCGGCGCAGGCGTCCCATTGCGCCCGGAACGGAGCGGCGAGTTCGTCCGTGCAGCCCCCCTCCGCGCCGAGGCCGGCGCGATGCTCCGTCAGCATCCGCAAGCGAGCGGCGAGTTGTTCCTGTCGCTCCGCCGCTTCCACCAGCCGCGTCCACAGGGAACGCTCGCGCAACCGCACTTCATACGCCTGGCGTGCGGCATCTCGTGCCGCGCGGGCGGCGGGTAGGGTGAGTTCCTGATACGAGCGTAGACGCCCGGCCATCGTCAAGCGGACAATGCAGGCGGGTAAAGTCTCTGGAACCTCGTCGGGAGCGAGACAACGGATCGGGCAGACGGTTGGGTGGGAGCCAAGTCGTTCCAGCACGCGATCGAGAGCGGCAGCGGTCGGAGCCAGGAAGAGAACACGTTCGCCGCGCTGGGCCGCTTGCAAAATGATTTCCGCGATGATGCGCGATTTGCCGGTGCCAGGAAACCCCTGGATCAGACAGAGATCGGGAGTGGCCAGGGCGCGATCGACGGCATCGCGTTGCGTCCGATCCAGTTGGCGATCGTGATACTCCAAAGGCGGCGGATGCAGCGGCTCCATTTCTTGGATGTGGCCATTGAGCAGGGCAGCCAGAGCCGTTCGACGCGGGGCGGTAGAATGAGTGGGCGCGGCTAGTTGATGCGCGTAAAGGATGCCTTGCTGAGAAGCCCTGCTCAGCATCTCGTTCTGCTGGGCTGGGGAGGCGCGATGATACCATTCGCTCCACAGGGAGACATCGCCGAGAGCGGGTTGCGCGGCTCCGTGCGAGGACCGCGGCGCCGACCGGCCGGTTTGAGGCGCTCCGGTCGTGTCCAGAGGAGTCCCTTGATCGAGGGTGTGCCGTTCCCGTTGAGTCATCGAGTCCCTCAGATGCAATCCGTTCGCCATCCTTCCAGAAACCAGCCAGCGTAAGCCGGCCATTCGCCATCCTGCCAGACCTGACTATATATCATGCGGTTTATTGCTCGATGCGCCTACTGATTTCTGGACGATAGGCCCCATTGTGAGGATTTAGCGGCGGGATGGCGACGAACCTCCAGAAGGATGAGTCCCAACACTTCGTCCTTCCGAGGCATGATCCTCAACCGTCCGTAGTATAGACGGTACAAGGCGAGCAAGCTATGGAATTGCTATTTGTTTTCGTGGAAATCGCTTCCTCGTCAAATTTCACCCACCCGCAGCACAAAAGGCAACCCCCTTGCCGGCACTGCGGGCTGGTAAGGTCAGTTGATCCCCTCAACACTTAGCACGCGGATCACAATCTTCCCCAAGATTCGGTTGGCGGGCAAGAGCGGTGTGAGCGATTGCATCTCGTGCCACGAATGATCGGTGATCTTCACATGAGCGGCGCTGACGCCGCCCTGACCGAGCGTGGCGTCGAGTCCCAACCATTGACCATCAATCCATACTTCCGTCCACATGTGAAAGCCCATCAGCGGCCGCCGATTTTTCTCGACGTACAGTAATCCTATCGCGGTGCGTGCCGGAATGCCCTCCGCCCGGCACAGCGCGGCCGTCAGCAAGGCGTATTGCCGGCAATCGCCGCGCAGCTGACGAGCTACATCACCGGCTGGCCCCAGCGCCACGGCGTTATCGGCACACATGCTCTGCTTGACCCAGCGCTCCAGACGCCGTGCCTTCGCCCACGGATCTTTCTCGTCGCCGGCTGCCCGGCGAGCCAACTCCTTGATACGCGGATCATCGCAATTGATGAAGGGACACGATTCAAGAAATTCCGCCGGAGCCGCCTCGACTTCCGCGCGGCGTTCCGGCTTGCGAACGGGATGAACGTGCAGCTCGAACGTGTCGCCCTTGAGGTGACGAATCTCCTGATGATCGTCGCGTGCCAGCGCCGATGCGGGTTCGCGGTCGCCGCGCAGGGTGATGCGATAGACCGCCGAGCGTGTGGAGTACGGCCGCGTGATGGCGCGGTTGAGCGGGATCAATGTTTTCAGGCCGATGTCGGCCATGCGGCTCGGCGTCGCCGGAGCCTTAGCCGCCTCGCGGGTCGTCCGCGTCAGAATCACTGTACCCAAGCCATCCAACTCGAATTGTCGCCGCACTGGAACGAAGTGATCGTCCAACCACCACACCACCGGCGACGGCTGTACGCTGATTCCCGGCGCTTCGATCTTGTCCGCCGTCATCTCGACACGCCATAATTTCGTTCGCCGTGTTCCGAGCAAAGCGGGCACTTCTTCCCGTTCTTTAACGACGACATGGATTGTAAGGACGGTATTGTACGTCGGTTCGTAGCGGAGCAGCGACCAATGATCGCCCGTCTTCGGCTTGCGCTCTTGGAATAGATGTTCCAGACGATACAGGCCGATTACCTCGCCGCTCCAGCGAATGCGTCGCTCGATCCGCCCATTATCGACGCGGACATGTAAACGGCCCTCTTCGAGGACGCCGGTAAGCGTCAGCTGACGGCCGCCGTCCTGTCCCTGACGCATGAAGACGCCAACAACTTTACCTTCCGGCGTTTCCTCCGTGCCGTGTTCGCGGCGCAGGTGTATCAGAGCGTTATGACGTTTGAAGGTGAGATCCAACTCGGCGGTCGCGCGGAGGCGCTTGCCATCGTCGGCTTCCCATTTGCGAACGTGGGTATGCAGCGAACCGACCCGCGCTCCTTCGACGTGAGCGCTCTCCCATATCTCTTCGACCAGTTCGCCCGGCGCAGCCGCATGTAAGGGCGCAGCCGATCCAATCGCTATCGCCATCCCCAGACGCAACGCCGCGCTCGTCGTGATTTTCATGCGTCTCTTCTCCGTGTTCGCGTTCGAGGACCGAACGCCCCTACCGGAAATCATAACCGCTATCTACATCGAACGATTGCCGGAAAAGCCGGAAATGCGCGGAAAGTGATGTTTGTTAACCCGCAGCGCCAGCAAGGCTATCCCTTGCTGGCGTTGTGGGCTGGCCTGTAAAACCATCACCGAGAATTGATGGAACGAATTGGCCCACGGCGGAATCGCATTCTATAGTTCAGCAGACGAACGCAATCCCCGCGCTCTCACAAAATAACCGTTCCCCTCCCTCCCATTTCGCGCAAGGTGCATCCGTGAGTTCAGAGAAATTAACCGCTCATTTGCGAGTGGATCGATACGGGGATTTTCAACTGACCGATGCCATCCGGCCGGCGTTGCATGTGCCCGTCGTGCCTCGTCAGGGTTTTCGCGTCGATGTCTATCGCGATGCGCGGGCTGGTCTGCGTGTGCCGGTTCTGGCCGCAGCGGTTTCACGCGAGCAACTTTTCGATGTGTTTCTGGCGCTGTTGGCCCCTCTCGCCGACGCCGTGGATGTGGTTCTGGAAACGAGCCATCACAGCGAGGGCGCCAGCCATAAGGATCTGGTTCGCGAGCATATTGATTTGCCCGTGTTGATGAGCCATTTCTGCGACTTCGAGGAGCTACTACTCCACGATGGCTGCACCGGCGTCGCGGTTCTTGGCCGCAGCGGGCCGATGGAAGTGCAGTTCGACGAACACAAACTCTTGGTGGTCTATGCGCACGATCTGGCACCCTTTGAGGCGATCCTAAACGATTTCGGCATCCCGCGCAACGACGCCTTGAAGCTCATCACGGAGGGCGAGCATCTGCACAGCAGCGATCCGTCACACTTCGATCAATTCGAGCAATTGTGTTTTCGCCTGGGCATCGGCGAACCGGCCGAACACGTCAACTGGTGACAGAAGACAAAAACCATTCACCACGAAACACACGAAAGACACGAAAAAAAGACAAAAAAGAAGTGAAAGAGTATCGAGATTGCCTGTTGATTCCAGCACCTTTCTCGATCTATCTCTTCTTTTTTGTATTTTTTTCGTGTCTTTCGTGTGTTTCGTGGTGAATGAATTTTTGGTCAGGGCAAAGGCAGATCCTTGAACTCGAAATGGACCTGATGTTGCAACGTCCTCCACTCCTGGAAGATGAACTTGCTCGGTGGTCCCGTTTTGACGTTGGGTTGTGCGCCGTAGGTAAGCGTCACCTGTACGTTGTTCGGAGAACTGTTGTCCCAGCGCGTGCCGTAGACCTGGAACTTATGGCCCTTCTCATCCTGCAATTCGATGCGCTGAAATAGCGTTTGCATCCACGTCCAATCGTTGGGATTGTCCTTGTTGTCCTCCGTGATGTGCAACTTGATTTGATACTGCTTGTTGGGTTGAGCGCTGACATCCTCGAAGTGGAACGTAGTGGTGCCGACGCTGTTCTTTTTACCCTTGGCCTTGAGGATATTGTCCGCGACAACGACCGGCTTTTGTTCGACCAGCAACGTGACGGGGATGACGCCGCGGATGAGTTTGACTCGCGTGGCCCGTTCGGAAGGACGATGGAGAGTGAATTGGCTCTGCTGCATGTACGAACGATTGCCATTGCCGTAACGACTGATGAAACGCCCGCCGCCGAATCCACCGCCGAGGAATATCGCCTGATTGGGATTGTTGTTGATGGGAACGAGCATCGAGTTCTTGTCGTTGTCGTAAGCGGCGGTCAGCCGTATCTCGCCCATGCCCAACAGGGGAATGCGCGGCTCCGAGAATACCAGGAAGGTCAGCGTCAGGTTCTCATTACGCTGAGGCGAAGCTCCCGCGTTGCCGACGAGGCCGAAGTCCATGTTGCGAACCATCTGGAAGCCGGTCGGCACGAAGCGAAACGCGCCGTCATGCTGGACGTGCGGCGTGTAGCCGCCCTGATTTTGCAAGATGATACGCTCATCGCCGTAATTGTGCTGAAGCACCAAGTTGGCGTCGCGGCATAGGCGATCCAGCGCCTGCCAAAACGTGGCATCCTTGAAGTCGCAACTGTACGTCATCTGGGCGTTGTTCGGAGCAGTCCAAAACTCGATTTTGTAGCCCGTCTGTTTGGTCATCTCGTCGAAGATGGCGCGGAGGGGCTTGTGGCTCATGTGCAAGGTGACACGGCGCGGGGCGACGAAGGCGGCCGTTTCCAGCTGCGGGATGAGGTTGAATGCACGGCGACGGACCTCGGCATCGGGATGGCCGAGCGCTTTTTTCAGAGCGGGCACGACCTTGACGCCCTCCGCTTCGAGCAGGCGTGTCGCCTCATCGCGCTTGCGGAAATCCGTGTCGCCGAGTTGTTCGATCAGGCGATCGAACGTGGACGACGCCGGCGCGGGTGCGGGAGGTGCGGCGACTCCTGGAGCGATGAGGACAAGAGACAGCAGCGCGGCCAGCAGAAGGGGTTTGTACACGGGGATAATCTCCGCAAACGAGAAGGACGCTCCTATTAGGCTCGTGATGTGAATGATACCTTAGTCTCGTGTACTCCCGCAAGGAAATCCCTTCCGGTTGCGACGGCGCGGCCGGCGAGTACAATGGCGGAAGTAGCGAACGGTCATCCCACGCGGCAAGGACTCGATCAACCATGCTCACCTGCGCCTGCGGTGCTCGCTTCGAGGTAGACAATACACTGGCCGGCCAGGATGTACTCTGTCCGGAGTGCCAACAACCCCTCAAAGCGCCGGCCCAGGATCGTCTGCCGCAGGTAACCAGCGGCTGGGCGCTGGCCAGCGTTGTGCTTGCTCTCGTCGGTGCCTTCACCATTGTAGGCACTGTCCTCGCCGTCTTGCTCGGCTTCTACGCCCTACGGCATATTTCGCGCAATCGCCAGCGCGTCCGCGGCATCGGCTTAGCCATCTTCGGTATCTACCTCGGCACCAAGTTCACCGCTCTAACCATCCTCGCACTGAGTAACAGCGACTTGTTCGGCCTGGAAAACCTGATGCGCGAGAAATTTACGGCAGAGCAGGTCGATACCAGTGGACCGCTGGAGGTTGTGCAGGGAGCCAAGGGCTTCGCCATCACGCGGCCCAGCGAGAAATGGGGGCAGGTGGCCGGCAATCAAAGCGACGATCCGGCCGTGTCTCTTTTGCAGAGGAATCGCGATCTGCTGTTGATGCAAGTGGCCCGTTACGCTTTCCTCGACGTGCGGACGCTGCCGCCCGGCAACATCCGCAATCTCGACCAGTGCCAGGACGACATCCTCACGGAGTTCGAGAATCGTCCTCGGCAGGCGAATCCGTTTGCCGAAGACGATGACGATTTCCCGGCCGCGATCCACGCGCGGCTGTTGGCGAGCCGGCAATTGGAAACGAAGGACGGCGTGGAGGGACGCGAAATGGACGTGGATGTGCGCTCAGGCGGGCAGCCGTGGCGCTTCACCATCCGCCTGTATCGACGCGGCAACGGCCGCATTTACGTCGTCCGCGCCTACACGCAGAAACGCCGCTACAACAAGAACAAGAGCGAACTGGAAATGGCTCTCGATAGCTTCCGCATTCTGCGCCGTTGAGGGAGGAGTATGCGAACCTGTCATTTTCACGCCGACCGTCCGGGCGTTGGTATCTGCATGCGTTGCCGGGTGGTTATCTGCGCGGTGTGCTGCACGCGATTGAACGGGGTCAATCACTGCCACGCCTGTCTCAAGGTGCTTGGCGGACGACGTGAGGAGGCAACAGCGGGCGGCGGTTTGTGGGGCGTGTCCGCGGCGCTGCTACTGGGCGTGGCGTGGTTCGTGCTGTTTGGTCTATGCTGGGCCGTTAGTGGAACGATGGTGCCGTAGTCCTTTGCCAGCCCGCAGCGCCGGCAAGGGAACCCTTGCTGGCGCTGCGGGCTGGCAAACGGCTGAAGAAAGGCAGAGGCGACGGTGGAGATTCGACCGCGGACCACGGGAGAGATCCTTGATGATGCTTGGCGATTGACCCTGGCCGACGCCCTCCCGCTCCTGCTATTCAGCGTGCTCTTTTTAATTCCGGCTTTCACTGTACTGCTGCTGTTAGTGGCGGAACCCGTCCCGGCGGGGATCGCTCAGTGTGGCTTGCCGGCCTTGGCCGCTGTGCTGCTGCCGCTCACGGGTTTGGCGTCCGGCGCCTGTCAGGAACTGTTTCGTAGACGGGCCGCGGATGAGTCCGCTTCCGTGCGTGACTGCCTGGCGGCAACGCTGCGCCACGGTCTGGAGCATGCGGCGGCGCGGGCTGTGCTGATGGTTGGCGTCGTGCTAGGACTGTTCCTACTGTTGATCCCTGGCCTGACATTATGGTCGAGCTGCACGTCTCTCCATGTGTTGCTCGCGGCCGGCAAAGGCCGGTCGGGAACTTTGTTCCGTGAACTGCGCCGCGATGCCGCCTCTGCCGCGATCAAGTCCGCCGCCATCACGTTTTGCCGGCTGCCCCTACTATTTCTTGTCGCCGTCGAATTGCACATGCTTGGCCTCGCCCTTCTGTGGATCGCGGACAATTTGGGCGGCTTCGATACGGCCCTGCTCAGCGTCGAGCTGACTTTCGGCGCGAACTCCGTTTACACGATGGCCCTGTTTCTACTGAGTTGGCTGCTGCTCACGCCATTTTTCGAGGCCGGTAATTTCCTCTTGCACACCGACATTCGCACACGCCAGGAAGGACTCGATCTGCAATATCGCGTCCAGCGTGCCTTCGCCAACTCTCCATCCAGTAGGCAGCCGGCAGTAGGAAGGCGAACGCTGCTTTCCTGCTTATTGCTTACTGCCTACTGCCTACTGCCTACGGCGGCGCGGGCGGATGAAGAGCAACTCGACGTAGTGCGTTCCGTTCGCCAAGGAATCGAGACGATCCGCGACGAGGTGAAAAAGGCGGAGCCTTATCCGGGTGGCCAGCGCTGGACGGGCCGGCTGCACGGGATGGAGGTACAGCTGGTAAACTCGGTCGATGGGGAGCGTCAGCGTTTTCGCTGGTTCGATCGGGCTATCGCCGACTTTGGGGATCGCAAACGTGAGGATGCCCTGCATGTACTCGATGATTTGCACCGGCGTCTCTCGCTGCTTGAGGATTCGCTGGCACCGCGTCAGGAGCCGGCGAAGGAGAGCGAAGACGGGCAGACTCGGCGTTCGCCGGAAGATGTCAAATCGCTCTTACGCGGCACGGAGGCACGCAAGCGCGATCGCGCCCATCCTCGGGAGAGAATCAAAGAGGAGGGCAAAGAACCCAAGCGTGAGGAAATCAAGCGCGACGATCCCGAAGCGGAAGACCATCAGAATGGGCCGCGCATTCGCGGCGGTGGTGGACCCAGTGTGAGCGCGCCGGGTGGCGGCGGTTTGTCGATTCTGGGTTGGGTGCTGCTGGCTGGGCTGGGGTTGGCCGTCTTGATTGTGGCGCTCGTTTTGTTTCTGATGCGGCCTCGCGGCCCGCGTGTACCGAAAGCGACGACCACAACCGGAGCCGAGCCGACGGCGGACAGCGAGACCAGGCAAGTGCTGGAGGAATCGCCCACCGAGTTATGGCGTCAGGCCGAGGGCTTGGCCGGCGAAGGACGATTCCGCGACGCCGTGCGAATCCTGTATCTCGCCGTGCTGTCGCTGCTGCATCGCCGGCAGTTCATCCGTTTCGAGCCGACCCGGACCAACGGTGAATATGTCCGGCAAATCCGTCTGTCCGAGCAAGCGCCCATCGAGTTGCACGATCCCTTTCACGGACTGACCGACCTGTTCGAGGCGAAGTGGTACGGCGAGCGTGCTTGCGAAAGCGGTGACTATCGCGCCTGCCGCACGCTGGCCGAGGAGATACAACGGCTATCCGCTATCCGCTAACCGCAATCCGCCAAAGATGATAGCGGATAGCGGATAGCGGACAGCGGATAGCGGATAGCGGATATGACACGTTTCGCTTACTGGTGCCTGATTGTCTTGATGCTCGGCGTCTTTGGCGTCGTGACGGCGCATCTGTTGCGCGAGCGCAGTCTGGCGGGCCGCGATATGCCGGCGTACTCGGTTTATTCGGAAGCGAGCGATGGACTCGGCGAAGCGGCGCACGTCTTGCGCCGCCTGGGGTGGACGCCGGTAGCAGTGACGCAACCGATCCAACCCTCGCGGCAGCATGGCCTGCTGATTCTGACGGAGCCGCCGCGCCGTAGCCTGTTCGGAGAGGAAGCCGACGCGATTTCGGATAGCGACGCGAAAGCATTGTTGCGCTGGGTCGAGCAGGGCAACACGCTATTGCTGATGAGCCGCAAGAACACGGCGCTGCATCGGGCGCTGCACGTCGTCATCAACGAGGGCGCTCGCCGCGAGGAGGAGCATTTCGCCCCGGTGGACCTTGGCGCGGCCGGGGGCTATACCGAAGGCATCGAGCATCTCAGCGTCGGCTCGCGCGCTACGCTGCGCGTGCCGAGCGGCGGCTTGCCGTTGTGGTGGTTGGGCGATCAACCTAATGCTGTTCTGCTGCGTCGCAAGAAGGGGCGGGTGTTGCTCGTGGCCGATCCGCGTTTGCTGACGCAAGAGGGGTTGGTTCGCTCCGACGGGGAACCACGCGATGATAACGTGGTGTTCCTGGCCAACGTGGCGGCGCTCGATGCGCGCGAGGGCAAGGTCTATTTCGACGAATACCATCATGGTTTGCGCTCCGGCGGCGGATTCTGGAGTTACCTGGGCTACCACGGCGAGAAGGCGACGCCGATTCTGCTGCTCGTGGTGTTGCTCGTCGCGGGATGGACGTGGGCGGTGCGGCTGGGGCCGGCGGTGCCGACGCCGAAGACATCCAGCGCCGACGCGGTCGATTACGCCTCGGCGCTGGCGCGGCTGTATCAGCGGACGGGAGCGCGGCGTTTGCTGGCGCGTACGCTGGTGCGCGGTTTCCTCGCCACGCTGACGCGGCACTTGCGTCTGCGTCGCAACGCGCTGCCGGCCGAGATTCTGGCCGCGTGGCGGTTGCACGATCCGGGACCATCAATGCAGCGTTTGCAGACGCTGCTGCGCGGCGTCGGCGAACTGCACCGCGGCGAAGCGTCCGAGCGTCAACTGCTGACGTGGGCGCAGGCATTCGGCCAGTTCACGCACGAAATGCAATGAACAGTGTTCAGTGTTCAGTTTTCAGTTTTCAGTGTTCAGTTTTCAGTGTTCAGTGTTCAGTTAATGACTAAAGTCAGGGAATTAGTTTACTGAACACTGAACACTGAAAACTGAACACTGAAAACTGAAAACTGTTCGACGGGAGAAGTGCATGCACGCTGAGGAGACCGTGGCCGTCCCGGAGTGGGTGGAGTCGCTGCTGAACCGGGCCGAGCGCGTCGTCGTGGGACAGCGCGACAGCCTGGAAATGATGCTGCTGGCGCTGTTGTGCGGCGGTCATGTGCTACTGGAAGGCGTGCCCGGCACCGCCAAGACCCTCATGGCTCGCACCCTGGCCCGGCTGCTCGCCCTGGATTGCAAGCGCGTGCAGTTCACGCCCGATCTGATGCCCTCGGACATCCTCGGCACCAACGTCTTCAACTTGCAGAACAGCCAGTTCGAGTTTCGCCCCGGTCCCGTCTTTACCGACATCCTCGTGGCCGACGAGATCAACCGCACGCCGCCCAAAACGCAATCGGCCCTGCTGGAAGTCATGGAGGAACGAACCGTCAGCATCGACGGCATCAGTCACGCTCTGTCCGAGTTCTTCACGGTGGTTGCTACGCAGAACCCGATCGAGTACGAGGGCACCTATCGTCTGCCGGAGGCTCAGCTCGATCGCTTTCTGCTGAAGCTGAACATCGAGTATCCGCCGCCGGAGGAGGAGGATCGCATCCTGCGTCTGTATCAGGGACGTGGCACGCTGGGAGCGCCGCTCGACATCCTCGCGCCGCCGGGCCACCCCCTCACCCTGCCCTCTCCCCCTTCAGGGGGAGAGGGCAGGGGTGAGGAGGATCGCGGCGACATGACACGCGAACAAATCCTCCGAGCGCGCCAGGGCACCGCCAAGGTCGTCGCCAAGCCGGAGATTTGCACGTACATTGGCCGCATCGTGCGCATGACGCGCGAGATGGATAAGGTGCTGATGGGCGCATCGTCGCGCGCCGCCGTGCATCTGCTGCAAGCGGCTAAGGTGCGTGCGCTGATGAGCGGCCGAGGTTTCATTACGCCCGACGACATCAAACGCATTTGCCGTCCGGTACTGCGGCATCGTCTCACGCTGCAACCCGATGCGTATGTCGAGGGGTTTACGACGGACGACATCTTGAATACGGTGCTGGAGCGTGTCGAAGTGCCGCGGTGAACTTACCCCCTCTCATCAAGGCATCATTTTTTTCGTTTATACTTGACAAGTCTAATCGTATCCTGAGATAAAAGTATGAGGTTCCGTGCATAACACTTTCAAGCTTCATGTTGTTTTTTTGTCTGTTTCACGGCCTGGGAGATTTTTGATGACGAAGTTCTTGCAGAACAGTTCATGTTCGGATGGACATGTTTTGAGAGGAGGTAAGCGCGTTGGCTTCACGCTTATTGAGTTGCTGGTAGTGATCGCCATCATCGCCATCCTTATCGGCTTGCTGCTGCCCGCCGTGCAGAAAGTGCGCGAAGCCGCCGCACGCAGCCAATGCACCAACAATCTCAAGCAACTGGGCGTTGCCTGTCATAATTACGCCAGTACATACAACAACAGTTTCCCGCCGTTCTACGATGGCTCGACCGGCTCCGATGTTCAGGTCTTCGTGGCCTTGCTGCCTTTCATCGAGCAGCAAAACGTGTACAACACCTTCGGAATGCCTCTCAACTTGCAGGCAGCCGGCACCGGCGTCGGCCATCGCGCGGTCATCAAGACCTACTCTTGTCCTAGCGACCCCACGTTTGGCAACGGTCTCGGTCAGGGCGACTGGGCCACAGGCTGCTATTCCGCCAATTTCCAGGTGTTCGGCAATCCGTCGTTTGGCAACCAGGCCGCCGGTGGCGATCCCGCAGCCGGAAACAATGGAGCGGGCCACCCCAATGTCGCGTCCTCGTTTCAAGACGGTACTTCCAATACGATCTTGTTCGCTGAGCAGATTGCCCAGCGAACGAACGGGCATTGGACCTTGTGGGCTCACGGCGGTTGGAACCCATCCTGGGCTCCCATCTTCGCCTACGGCAGCGCCGATGGCAGTACCCCCTACAATTCCGGGATGGATGCGGGCAGCGGCGTGGTCGGCACGTCCTCGGTGTTTCAGGTGCAACCCAAACCGGGCGGCGTCTATTCGGATCCCATCGGTTACGCTTCCTCCTCGCACACCGGCGGCATGAACGTCAGCCTGGGTGACGGCAGTGTGCGCTTCCTCCCTCAGTCGATAAATCCCATTACCTGGTGGGCCGCCTGCACGCCAGCCAATGGCGATCTGCAGCAGTCCGACTGGTAAACGGGCCAAAGTCTGAGCATCGTGGATGCTAACCCTTCTACCGGCTCGTTGAGGCGGTACGGTTGGCGATGTTGCGCTACAGCATCGCCAACCGTACCGCCTCAACGAGTCTTTGATTTAAAGGGCGAATCCGAAACTCAGGTGCAAAGTCGGATCGAATCAGGGTAGAATATCCTTGGTAAGGTGATGTCCCGTTCTCATCCTGTTGCCGAGAAACGAATGACCACCGCACACACGAGAATTCCAGGTTTGGAGTTCATTCACCAAGAAATGGAAGCCGGTCCTGATGATCTCATCGAGGTCACGCTGGATAACGCGGCCAATGTCCAACTTCTCAACCCCGCCGACTATGAGGACTATCGCAATAACCGGCCGTATCACTACGACGAGGGAGGGTACGTGGAGCATTCGCCGTATCGCTTCCGTCCACCCTACCAAGGAGAGTGGCATGTCGTGATTGACCTGGGGGGAGGACCGGGCCATGTCCGCGCCTGGGTCCGCGTTTTTTCCGAACCCGTGTCCGCCGAGGAGACGACTCGTGGCTGCCAGGAGAAGGAATGAGCGGCGGCCTACTCGACCGCCAATGCGATTCGCCACTTTCAGTGAAATAAACGTCTATTGGGTCTACGAACACGAATTAGACGCGCTGGCGAATGGATCATCGGCTTCTCTTTTCCTGAACTTCGCTCTGTTCTTACTGCCTATCTCCGCCACGCTCCTTGTGACCCTCCTGACGACAACAATCTCCTCGGATCGATTGTTTCTCGGATTTCTCAGCGTGGCCATCATTACGACTCTCGCGGGGATCCTCCTGCTTTTGCTCTGGTGGAGAGGCCATAAAAGTTCGGGAGACCTTTTGAGAGCAATCAAAGATCGCATGCCGCCGCCACCTGCCCAGCCGACCTCAACGGAAGCGGAATCGAGCGGGGAGGCGATCCCGCCACCGAACGCCGAAGGACAACCGGACAATCCGCCTGCGACTAGCTGATAGCCGGCATCAATCGCACCCGCAGCGGCAATAGCGGCGCATGTCCCTTGCCATCGTGATCCAACTGCCACGTCTGCACCCAGTCCGCCCAGCGAATCGGCGACGAGGAATAGAGCAACGTATCGATGCTGAGCGGAGGCAATGCCAGGAGTGAGGGCGTTCCGCGTGTATCGGGCGATAGTTCGCCATCGGCATGCAGATTGTAGACAACTTCGCCACCCGTCGCTAGCGCTCCGGGCTGGTCAATCCAGATGACCAATCCTTCCGTAGTCACATCATAGGTGGTTCCCGCCGGCAGCAGCGACTCAATCTGTTCGCGCACCATATCGACGCCGGCCAGTTTATAGAAGCCGGCCAGGGCATCGCGGAGGGCGAGCGTTTGTTGCGGCGTCAGGTGGGCCAACCACGTCTCCGGCCACGCGGCCAGGCAGGTGAGGCCGGCAATCAAGAAGCCGGCGTGTTCCTCGAAATCGACATGGACGCTGGCCCCCGGACCACACAGTTCCAGGCGAATGCGATTGGTGCCAATGTGGATTTCGCCCGGCGTCAAGGGCGTGGCGTCGCCCCAACTCTTGCTGCCACCGAGGATGGCGAGCAGGTTGCGCTCGATGAATTGTCGCAAACGCTCGCGGAGATGGTGCAGCGCCTCGTACTGTTTGCGCGGCGAGCGGCCCTTGCCGTGACGCAGGCGCGCGTACAGTTTGGGCAGCGTGCCGGAGTGTAGTCCCGGCCGCATCAGACGCAGCACCGTCTCGCCGTGATGACCGACGATCTCCGGCCATAAATTCGGCGCCTGGTTGGCGCGATACAGACGCCAGTTTTCCTTGAATTCCCAGACAAGGAAACCCGCCAGACCCGGTAGCAGTCCGATCGCCGTCACCGCGACGGTATTGCCCAACGCCTTGCCCAGCACCGGCTCAATGGGCGTTCGGAAGTAGCGGAGGAGATCACCATAAATCGGCACGAGGAGCTTGGCCGTCACCGTCACCACAGGGAAGTGTTTGATGGGATTGATTGTCGGCTCGACAAAGAGATTGAAGATCACCCGGAAAACGTAGGTGCAGCCGAACCAAACCAAGCCCAACAGGGGCTTGACATAGAGTGACAAGCGGCTGTCACCCGGACGAAATCGCAGCCATTCGTCCACGGTGTAAATGATCCGTTCGACCTCTTCTTGCAAACGGCGAAAGAAATAAATCACCCAGCGCACCAAGCCGGGCACGATGTCCGTGCGAATCAGATGCCAGCTACGCACTAGGCTATCCGTCCACACTTCCTCAAGGACCAACCCCAAACGCGAGTTCAACAGCAGGCTAGTCAATGCGAACACGCCCAGGCCCACGCCGAGAGAAACAGACCAATCTACGCTCAGGTAAAGCAGGCCAAGCACACACAGGGCGGCCCAGGGCAAAGGTTTGAAAATGAATTGATAGAAGAATAGGTACGGCCCACTTTGCAGGATGCGCACCACCCAGGGCACACGCAGCAACCAGGCGGGCAGATCCCAGAACAGACCGCGCAGGCCGCTCCACAGTTTCAGCAAGGCGAATCCCAGACCACGCCGGAAAGGACCAATATGGAACAACGCGAGGAAGAACAGGCCGAGCAGAAGAAAGGCATACGGATTGATTTGTCGAGCCGCTACTTTGGCCGCTTCGGTTTGCTCCTCGCTGCCTCCGGGCAGCGCCTTGCGGACCAGTTCCGTCACTTCTTCCCACACCTTCAGCAGCGCGATGGAGCAGCCGAACGGCAGCGCGACGTACAGCGTGAGCGCGCGGCCAATGTGGGTGCCGAAGGCGACGGCGCTGAGACGTTGCAACCAACGCAAGTAAATCTCGCCGCGGTGATAGACGCCGTCGAGATCGGCCGTCAACTGGCGATTGGCGCGGATAAGCGGATCGCCCAGAAAGAACGTGACGATGGCTCGGCCCGCCGCTGCCGCCATCCGCCATCCGCCGTCCGCTATCCGCCGTCCACTCGACACGATCTCCCCCTTGCCATCCGTACTGTCTTCGGCGGATAGCGGACGGCGGACGGCGGATGGCGGATTAGTCAGGTCGGGGAGCTTCAGGCGATTGCGCGCGATGGCATCGCGCAATTCGCCCATGCCCAGGAAACCATGCTCGATGACGCGGTCGATCAACTCCTCGACCACCTTGTCGCGCGCCACCTGCTCGGCGATGTTGCGCGGCGTCAGACCGACCTTGTCCAGGGCGCCGCGGACGACCGGATGCAGGCGCTCGCGTAAACGATGCTCGCACCGGTGGGTCGATTCGATGAGCAGGGTGACAAGACGGCGGCGGATCGGCTCGGGAATGCGGATGGCGGTCAGGCGGTGCATGGCGGAGCGTAGGTGCTTGACCATCAGCACCGAACCGTGGAAGGGCAGCACGCGCTTGATTGGCCGGCGCCCCCATGAGACGAACCACTCGACGAAATCCACGGCGTAGACGGGACGTTCCTGATCGATACACACTTTCTGTAAATCGTAGAGCATCCGGCTCTCGCTGGGCCAGATGCCGTGCGCCGCCGGTTCGAGTAGCGCGAAGAGCGCCTGACGCCAATCGCCGGCGACCTCGTCGGCATAGCCAAGAGCTTTTTGCAGACGCACATGGAATTGCTCCATCGCTCGGTGCGCGGCGGCGCGAGTAGGCCCAACCTGTCCCGCCGGCGCGAGAGGCAAGGCTCGTGTGCGAAAGATGGCGGCGCGAACGAGGTTCCCGCGCGCGCTGGCTTTGTCGGCGCGGTCGAGCAGACGGCGATAGGTTCGCGGAGCATCACGCCCGCGTTCCGCGGAAAATCCCAAATCCGAATTCTCAAATCCCAAATCGGCTGGGTTTGGATTGGTGATTGGTGATTGGTGATTGGTGATTTCCCGTGGAGCAGGGTCTGCGGCACCCTCGAGGCGCGTGCTGGCGAGCAAACCGGCCGCATCCACATCCAGGGCCAGAACCGCGTCGATCGTCTCGAAGTTGGCGCACGTCGGGAAGTACGTTGGCAGCAAGTGCGGGGCGAAATAACGCAATTCCAGGTAAACGGCGGCGAATTCCTCGTAGATAGTGCGTGCGTCGTCAGGCGGCAGAAGGAAATGGTCCTGTCGCAGAACCGCCTTTGCCTCGTCGAACTCCGTCAGGCCGATACGCTGGATGCGGTTGCGCACATCCCCGTCGCTGGCGCTCCAGGCTCGTAGGGTCTGATGAACGCGGGCATGGAACAACAGACGCCAATACTTCCGCAACGACGCGCCACGGTTGCGCCTTGCCAGGCGCTGCTCATCGGGAAGAGGAAACAGCAACAGGGTCGCCGGCAAATCGCGGTTGGCTTCGATGCCCAATTCGTGGCGATCGGCGATGCGGAGCAAACGCTCTCGATCGATGACGTAGCTCTTGCGATGCGGCACTTGCAGTCCTGGGCCGGTCAAGCCACGGTCCTTCTTGATGACACGTCGCAGGATGCGCGGTGACACCAACAGGGCGGCCGGTTCCGTCTGGTTCAGAATCCGTGCCAATTCGGCGACCGTGAGAGGGGGCGTAACGCTCATGCGGCGAAACCTTTCTTTCCTCCCCTCTCCCCCGAGTACAGGGGAGAGGGGAGCCTGGATACGCCGTCATGGTATCGTCCGATCGTCTCACTCGCTACAGGCGATAGATTTTCTCCTTTCCGTAGACTTCGCCACGGACGCCCCCTATCCTTACCGTGTCCTTGAACGCAAAGGCCGCTTGCGGCTTAGCGAGAGGCAACCGCTAAGCCGCAAGCGGCCATGTGGCCGCTGTTTCGACGGAGATACGGAAATCCTTCCAAGGAGATTTCGCCAGTCATGTTTACTCCATACGTATCACGACGGCCTCGGCTGTCGAGCCTGAAAGCAATTCTCTACGCGCTGGCCGTGCTACTCATGGGAACGACCTCGGCCCGTGCCAGCGAAGCCGACCTGGCCATCCCCGACTTGCACGCCGGTCATTTCGCCAGCCTCGGCGGCATTAGCGCCTGGTGGTTGCTGTTCATCGGTGCCTGGGTCATCGTCGGCACCCTTAGCATCAGTCTGTATCTCCGCGCCCAGATCCATCGATTGCCGGCTCACAAGTCGATGCTGGATGTCGCCGAGATTATCTACGAAACCTGCAAGACCTATCTGATCCAGCAGGGCAAGTTCCTGCTGATGCTGTGGGTTCTGATCGCCTGCGCCATCGGCTACTATCTGCTCGGCTTCGGGCACGAGCCGGATGCCGATAAAGCTGCCGCAGCCAGCCATCTCACGCCGATCACGACGCTCATTTACGTTCTGCTCTTTTCGATCGTCGGCATGGCCGGCTCCTACGCGGTGGCCTGGTACGGCATCCGCGTCAACACCTACGCCAATTGCCGAACCGCCTTCGCTTCATTGCGCGGTGTGCCGTGGGATGTCGTCAACATCCCGCTGCGCGCCGGCATGTCGGTCGGTCTGTTTCTGATCTCGCTCGAACTGGTGATGATGGTCGTTATTCTGCTGTTCGTGCCGCGTGAGATTGTCGGCTACTGCTTCCTCGGCTTCGCCATCGGCGAATCGCTCGGCGCTTCGGCGCTGCGTATCGCCGGCGGCATCTTCACCAAGATCGCCGACATCGGCTCCGATCTGATGAAGATCGTCTTCAACGTCAAGGAAGACGATCCGCGCAATCCCGGCGTCATCGCCGACTGCACCGGAGACAACGCTGGCGACTCGGTCGGGCCGACCGCCGACGGTTTCGAGACTTACGGCGTAACCGGCGTCGCCCTCATCGCCTTCATCACGCTGGCCGTCACGGAAAACGTAATCTTGCGTCTCTTCGACCAGCCGCTTAACCCCATCGCCCGGCCTGAGGGCGACGCCGCACGGACGAACTATCTCGATCTCCAGGCCAAGCTCATTGTCTGGATTTTCGCCATGCGCTTCCTGATGGACTTCATGTCCGGCGTGTCTTACTTCGTCAATCAAGCGATCTCGGAAAAACAGTACAAGGGACGCACCGAGTTCGACTTCGAGCAACCGTTGACGCGCCTCATCTGGATCGCCTCGATCTTGTGTATCACGACCTCGTTCGGCATGAGTTGGCTGCTCCTGGGCGATCTGGCGGTGAAGGCTGGCGATGTGGTGCGGGTGATGCCGGACTTATGGTGGCAACTGGCGTCGATCATCAGTTGTGGAACGCTGGCCGCCGTCCTTATCCCCGAGTTCACCAAGGTGTTCACCAGTTCGCACTCCAAGCATGTGCATGAAATTGTCACCGCCTCCCGCGAGGGCGGCTCGTCGCTGACGATCCTCTCCGGCATCGTCGCGGGCAACTTCAGCGCCTTCTGGATGGGCATGCTCATCGCCGGCCTGATGGGGGCCGCCTTCTCCATCAGTACGATGGACCTGATGCATGTCATGGGGTCCTACGGCTCCATTTTCGCCTTCGGCTTGGTGGCGTTCGGCTTCCTGTGCATGGGGCCGGTCACTATCGCCGTGGATAGTTACGGCCCGGTGACGGACAACGCGCAATCCGTGTTCGAGTTGGCGCAAACGGAGCAAATCCCCGGTATTAGCCAGGAAATCGAGCGCGATTTCGGCTTCACGCCGAACTTCGAGCGCGGCAAGCATTACCTGGAGGCCAACGATTCAGCCGGCAATACTTTCAAGGCCACAGCCAAGCCGGTACTCATCGGCACGGCCGTCGTGGGTGCCACGACGATGATCTTCTCGATCATTCTGATGCTGGACAGTAAAGGATTGTTGCACCTGAGCCTGACGGATGCCCCGGTGCTGCTCGGCTTCATCTGCGGCGGCGCCGTGGTCTTCTGGTTCTCGGGCGCCTCGATGCAAGCGGTAGTGACCGGCGCCTATCGGGCCGTCGAGTTCATCAAGAATAACATGGACCTGAACAAGAAGGAGGCGGACATTGAGGATTCCAAGACTGTCGTTCGCATTTGCACGCAGTATGCCCAAAGCGGCATGTGGAATATCTTCATCGCCTTGATGACAATCACCCTTGCCTTCGCGTTCTTCGATCCGAACTTCTTTGTCGCCTACCTGATCTCCATCGCCATCTTCGGCCTGTTCCAGGCGATCTACATGGCCAACGCCGGCGGTTCCTGGGACAACGCCAAGAAACTGGTTGAGGTCGATCTGAAGGAGAAGGGTACGCCGCTGCACGCGGCGACAGTGGTCGGCGACACGGTCGGCGATCCGTTCAAGGACACTTCCTCGGTGGCCCTGAATCCGATCATCAAGTTCTCGACGCTGTTTGGTCTGCTCGCCGTGGAGATTGCCGTCAACATTCGGTCGATGGCGCAGCAGCACGACACGCGAAACTATACTCCCTACGTGGGCGCGGTGATGTTGGTGATCGCCCTGGTGTTCGTGTGGCGTTCGTTCTACGCGATGCGCATCCCCAAGAAGGAGCAGGTGCTGTCGGATAAGGAGTCGGCGTCCGCGTCCACGGCCGGCGACCAGATAATGGTTGGCAAGCACTAAGCCGCCGGTTTTTTTATGGGACAAAACTCTGCCAGCCCGCAGCGCCAGCAAGGGAAGGACTTACCCTTGCCGGCGCTGCGGGCTGGTAGAGTTTTGTCCCATAATCCTTAAGGGAGACCAATCCCGCGAACTTTTTGCTTGCTCGTATGGGCATCTATCCGATAAGGTTAAGAGAGTGATTTTGTCTCCACGAAATCTCAACCACCTCTCGCTTTAGCAGGTTTCATCATGGCGCAATCAGTAGCCGACTCCAAGAAGACCGGATCGCTGCCGGCCAATCAGCCGCTGGTTCCTCCCGATGAGCGTTTCTGGCAGCGTTATTCGCGGCACGGCGAGTTGCCTCTGTCGGGTGCGACTTCGCTGGCTTTGCATCTCCTTGTCTTCGGTCTGGCAGTCCTGGCGGCCTGGCTCGCCTACGCCGTGTTCAGCCACACCAGCCGATCGTTGCCTGTCGAGGCGGTGCGCCTGGATATTGGCGGGGGCGGCGGCGATCCTCGCGCCAAGGGCGAGGGTCCGGGGCGAGGCGAAAAGGTGGTCGAGGAAGGCAATAAGACCGAGGAAGCACCGGCGAACACCGAGACCAACGATAAGGTCGAGCGGCCTGATTTGAAGGTCGATCCGGCCCCGCAGAAGCCGCCTCAATTCAGTGATGCCGATCTGCGCCGCATTCAGCGAAGCGATACGGCTTCCTCGCAGGCGTTCGAGCGATTGGCCAAGGCGAACATTCGCGTTCGCCTGCCCGACGGCAAGCCGGCCGGTCGCGGCCAAGGCGGCACCGGTTCGGGCGGCGGCAGCGGCGATGGTCAGGGCACCGGCACCGGCAACGGACGCGGTGAGGGGCACGGCAAACTCACCCAGCGCGAGAAACGCATGCTGCGCTGGTCGATGCTCTTCAACAGCAACAGCGGCCCCGATTACCTCAGTCAACTCCAAGGTTTGGGCGCTATCCTCGCTATCCCTGTCCGCGAAGGCGCTAAGGGACCCGAATACCAGATCGTCCGCGATCTGTCGGCTCGCCCGGCGAAGTTACTCGATGAGGACATTAGCAAGATTGAACGCATTTACTGGATCGACGATAAGCCCCAATCGGTGATGGATGTGATGGCCGTCTTGCGTCTCCCGTTGCAGCCGAGCCATTTCGTCGCCTTCATGCCGAAAGAGCTAGAAGATAAGCTCTTGCAACTGGAAATTGCCTATTTTGAGAAGCGCCACAAAGGTCGCGGCGAGGATGACATTCTCAAGACGAAGTTCAAGATCAATCGCACGCGCAAGGGATACATTCCCGAAGTGGTCGCTCAAGAGGTGAAGTGATCTACCGTAATCACATAGCCCCCGGCTTGCCGGGGGAGCGCGTTTCCCCGGCAAGCCGGGGGCTATGTGGTAATTCCAACTCAAACCTCCGCCCATCGCGGAAGCACTCGGCCGCCTCATCGTAAACGCGCTGCAACACATGCAGACGCGGGCCAATAAGCGTGTAGTCGCTGTACGACCATCGCCCATGCTGCGTGGCGCTGCCGGCGCAGATTACCGGAAAGGGAGCGCGGCCCGAAGCGTGATGATAGGAATCGTGGCGGTGGCCATGCAGCCACAGAACGACGCCGCCGTGCTGGGCCACGGAAACCACATCGTTTAGATCGCGCAGGCCGTGATAAAGATGCTCTGGTTTCCCATTGGCCAGCGTGACGGGGTAATGCGTCACGAGAATGCGCGGCCCCGGTGTCAAACGACTCAACAGATTTTCGAGACGTTCCAGCTGATCGACGCCGACCCGACCGCGCGCGTCCCAGGCCAGGACGTTGGCCGCCGAGGAATTGACGGCCACCAGCCAGGCCGGTCCAACGCGCTGGGCGAACGGATAAACCGCATCACCGATACGCTCACCAGTCTGCCAAGGGGCGAAGTGATGCTCGAATCGACCACTCTGCATAGCCGCTTGCGTACAGTAATCGTGATTGCCCGGCACCGCCAATCCCGGTAACGGCTCCGCGGAGCCGACGCCCAAGAGCGCCGCCGCTTTACGTACCTCTTCCTCAAAACCCATCGCCGTCGCATCGCCGGAAAAGACGATGCGATCGAAGTTTCGCTGTCTCAATTCCGCGTCGAGCGCGGTCAGGATCTTCTCGGTATGACGAAAATGCTTGCCGCGGCCGAGGAGGTGAAGATTGATCCACGCCGACATTCGTTTATTGAACCAGTCGCGCAGCCGCCAAGCGCAGGCGGGCGCGGTGACGTGAATATCGCTGAGATGAGCCAGGTGAACGGGATGGGAGTCGTCCCCGTTAATGGCGGCGTCCTCCCCGCTATCCGCTGCCCGCTATCCGCCAGAACGGATAGCGGATAGCGGGCAACGGATAGCGGAATCAACTCATGTTCATACTCAATAGAAATTCCGCGTTCGACTTGGTCTTGCGCATGCGGTTGACGACCAGTTCCATCGCCTCAACAGGGTGCATGTCGGCGAGGACGCGCCGCAGCGCGCGAACGCGATCCACCTCATCGGGGTGCATCAACAACTCTTCCTTGCGTGTGCCGGAACGATTGATGTCGATGGCCGGCCAAACCCGCTTATCGACGAGGCGACGGTCGAGATGCAGTTCCATGTTGCCGGTGCCCTTGAACTCCTCGAAAATCACTTCATCCATGCGGCTGCCGGTGTCGATGAGCGCGGTCGCCAGGATGGTCAGCGAGCCGCCTTCCTCGATATTGCGGGCGGCCCCGAAGAAGCGTTTCGGCTTCTGCATGGCGTTGGAATCGAGACCGCCGGAGAGCAGCTTGCCGCCGGAAGGCGCTTCGGTGTTGTGGGCGCGAGCCAAGCGCGTAATCGAATCGAGCAGCAAAACCACATCGCGACCGTCTTCAACCAGGCGTTTCGCTTTTTCCAAGGCGATTTCGCTGACGTGAACGTGTTCGGAAGAAGGTTCATCGAACGTGCTGGCCACGACTTCGGCGCCGGGACCGGCGACGGTACGGACCATATCGGTCACTTCTTCCGGCCGTTCGTCGATGAGCAGTACAATCAGATAGCATTCGGGATGATTCTTCTTGATGGCGAGGGCGATCTTTTGCAACAGCACGGTCTTGCCGGCGCGCGGCGGCGAAACGATCAGGCCACGCTGCCCCATGCCGATCGGCGTGACGAGGTCGATAACGCGCGTCGGCATCTCGTCGCCGGTGGTTTCCAGCACCAAGCGCTTGTTGGGATGCAGCGGCGTCAAATCCTCGAAGACGGTCGGCCGTGATTTTTCCTCCGGCGGATGACCGTTGACGGCCTCGACCTGCATCAGGGCGAAATTCTCTTGCCCCTCAATAGGCAGACGAATCGGCCCCTCGACAACCAGGCCGGTTCGCAACCCCAGACGGCGAATCTGGCTCGGCGAGACATAAATATCTTCGGGAGAGGCCAGGTAATTGTGGGCGGCGCTACGGAGGAAACCGTAGCCATCGGGCAATACTTCGAGTGTGCCGGAGCCGCGCACAATCTCGCCGCGTTCGACCTGCCGACGAACCACGGCCACGATCAGCTGGCCGCGGTTCATGCCGGTATGTTCGGCAATACCCTCCCGCTCGGCGAGCGCGAACAATTTCGGCATCGGTAGACGATAGAGATCGTCCAACCGCAGCAAGGCGCTGACGCGAGTCGGAGCCGAGCTGGTTGCATTGCCGGGTTGAGATGCTGGCACCGGGGTGTCAGTGGGTTTGCGAACGGTACGTCGTCGGGTCAAGTTCCCCGATCCCTCGTCGCTGCGAGCGACGGCCATGGTGGTTATCCTCCGGTCAGTCAGAAAAAAAAGTCCGGCATGGAAGAAGGCGGTTCACGATTTACGGCCCACGCTCCCGCGCGGTCGCCTACTCGTCCGGATCATGCACTACGCAATGTCAAGTGGTTTGCTGGAGCCTTGCGAATGCGAGTAAAGTTGCGGACTTCAATGGGACCATTCTCACACGAGGATGGAAGCGAAAAAGTGAAGCCAGCGGACGAAGAGGGAAAAGCACGAATCCTCTCCGTGTTTGTATTCTAGCTAACACTTCAGGATTTTCCAGTCCTAGTTACGAAAAGATTGAGCCAAAAGATCGACAAGGTGACGATTGAACGGAAATAGTACCCCAGCGCGAAAGACAATCGTTCACTAGCCCGGAGCGCCAGCGACGGGGGTTCTCAAACCCGTCGCTGGCGCTCCGGGCTAGTGAGGCTTTTTCGTGCCGCCGTAATGGTACACTGTTCCTACCCCTGTGGGGACGGCCAGGTAGGGGAAAAAGGATCGGCCACCGGTTTTCTCGGATGGAATGAGTCGATACCCCGGAGGATCGGAACATTATGAGCCAAGTTGTCATCGAGAACCCGATCATCAACTCGCCTTTCGACGAACCGACCCGCCATTTTCGCTTCACCGACGAAGGCATCACCGATGAGGTGGTTGATGGCCGGCGCATCAGCACCTATTTCGTGCCCATCGCCCGCCCCAAAAAGAAGGGCAAGGAAAAGTTGCTCTTCGAGACCGAGTGGACTCAAGATCGCATCGAAGAAAACAAACTCGTCAACCAAATCCGCCGCCGCGTCGCCCTGCACGGCGTTCAAAATGGCGACAGGCTCCGGCAAAACCGTCGTCATGGCTATGCTCATCGCCACCCGCGAGATTGACGAATTCAAGACCGACTATCGCGCCCGCTTTCCCGGCCGCGATAGCGACAACCTCACCGATGAAGATTTCGACACCAGCTGGCCCGTCTACGCCACCCGCGCGGACAAGTGCCACATTTCCCACGTCGTTGGGCGTTCCTCGAAATCGCCGACCCGTGGGACGCACAGAATATGATACGGATGTGTCTCCGCTGGCGTGCTTTTAGCGAGCCTCCCGCGTAAGCGGGGGGAGTTCGGTTTGCTCCCCGCTTACGCGGGAGGCTCGCTAAAAGCACGCGGGAGGCTCGCTAAAAGCTCGCTAGCATCAAACTCGCACCGCACGGTTCCTTCATTGGAGATTCAATTATGGCTAAGAAAAGAACCGCCCCCACCCAGGTCGATTCCATTCGCCACACGGCCATTGGTCCAATCGCATGATCCTCGGCGATTCGCTGTTGGTGATGACCTCACTGGCCGAGAAGGAAGCGCTCAAGGGCATCGGCTTCGATGTGCTCATCGTCTGCGGCTTCGCCTTTGACCCCAGCGTCAGCACGGCGAAAGCTTTTTCGTGCGTCACGCCTATTTCACGGGTGCCGATCAACCCTACGACAAACTGAAACGCGCCCTGCGTGCCGACATCGACGACGCGGCCTGGAGCAGTCTGTACAGCACAGTGAGCCGGCCGTTCGACAAACCCGCATCGGGCAAGATCGCCGTGAAGGTCATCAACCACTATGGCGACGAAGTGCTGAAAGTGTTCGCGTGCCCGTAGACGGCCGCGCCGCCGGCAAGCACGGGATCGATCTTGCCATTTTTCCCACGTCTGGTCTATTCTCTGGACATACGGAGACAGGCTGCCCGCGGAAGCGGAAAACTTATTAATTTCAAGCCACTAGCCCGAAGCGCGAGCGACGGGCCTAAATAGACGCCCGTCGCTCGCGCTTCGGGCTAGTTAGGGAAATATGCTCACCTTGCGGATCGCACGCGGCAAATGTTTGCCCCTCGGAGCCTCGGCCCTGCCCGATGGCGTGAACTTCGCGCTGCTGTGCCGAAACGGTACCGCCGTCACCCTGGTGATTTACCCGCTCGACGGAACCGAGCCGCTCACCGAGGTTGATCTGCATCCGCGGCGCAACCGCACCGGTGACCATTGGCATATTCTCGTCGCCGGTTTGCCTCCCGCTTTCAGCTACGGCTGGCGCGTCAATGGTCCGCACGTCCACGGCCATCACTTCGATCCCACCGTGGTTTTGCTCGATCCCTCGGCCACCGCTCTCTCCAACGGCGCACGCTGGGGCGAAGCGCACGAACCGCCGAGTCAGCGTTTTTCCTCGCGCCGCAGTTTGTACATGCGCCGCCCCTTCCACTGGCAAGAAGATTCTCCCCCGCTGACGCCGCTGGAAGATACGATCATCTACGAATTGCACGTCCGCGGCTTCACCTGTCACCCTACGTCGATGGTCGCCCATCCCGGCACCTTCGCCGGCCTGATAGAAAAGATTCCTCACTTGCAATCGCTGGGCGTCACGGCCGTCGAACTGTTGCCGATCCATGAATTCGACGAATGCGACTGCATCTTTCGCAACCCGGACACCGGCGAACGCTTGCGTAATTTCTGGGGTTACAACAGCATCGCATTCGCGGCGGTCAAGTCGGCCTACGCCAGCACGGGGGCGGAGCATGGCCAGTTGAGCGAGTTCCGCGAGATGGTGCGTGCCTTCCACGCAGCAGGCATCGAGGTTTATCTCGACGTGGTGTTCAATCACACCGGCGAAGGCGACGAACGCGGCCGGACTTATTCATTCCGTGGCCTGGATAATCAGCTTTATTACATGCTCAGCCCGGACGGGCACTATCTCAACTTTTCCGGCTGCGGCAACACCGTCAATTGCAACAATCCCATCGTCCGCAACCTGCTGATGAGTTGCCTACGGTTCTGGGTGGCCGATATGCACGTTGATGGTCTGCGTTTCGATTTGGCCTCGGTGATGGGCCGGGATTACATGGGCCGTGTCCTGGTCGAGCCGCCGGTGGTCGAGATGATCGCCGAGGATAGCGTGTTGGCCGATACCAAACTCATCGCCGAGCCGTGGGACGCGGCGGGATTGTATCAGGTGGGCCATTTTCCTTTCGGTCGTCGCTGGTCGGAGTGGAACGGACAATACCGCGATCATGTACGGCGTTTCTGGCGCGGCGAGCCGGGCTTGGCGGGCGCGCTGGCGACACGGCTATGCGGCAGCGCCGATCTATACGAATATTCGGGCCGCTCGCCGAATCATTCGGTCAACTTCATCACCTGTCACGATGGTTTCACGCTCTGGGATCTCGTGTCTTATAACCATAAGCACAACCGCGCCAACGGCGAGGACGAACGCGACGGTTGCAACGACAATTACAGTTGGAATTGTGGTGTCGAAGGGCCGACAACCGACCCGGCAGTCCTTGGACTTCGGCAGCGTCAAGCGCGTAATCTGATTGCCACGCTAATGCTGTCGCAAGGCGTGCCGATGCTGCTGGCCGGCGATGAGTTCCAACGTACCCAGGGAGGCAACAACAACGCCTGGTGTCAGGACAACGCCATTAGTTGGCTCGATTGGTCGCTGCTGAACCAGAACGCCGGTTTTCTGCGTTTCGTGCGTGAGATGATTGCCCTACGCAAGCATCATCCGGCGTTGCGGCGTCGCTGGTTTGTACACGGCTCCGATGTCGCCTGGCACGGCGTCGTACCGTACAAGCCGGACTTTTCGGCGTGGAGTCGCAGTCTCGCTCTCGCGCTCGATGGCCGGCACACCAGTCGCGAAGCAGGCCGCGATATTTACATGGCATTCAATGCCTGGATCGAGACGCTGCACTTCCGCATTCCGCCCGCGCCGCAGGGCCGACCGTGGCGTCGCATCGTCGATACGTCGCTGGCGTCGCCGCTAGACATTGTCGGGTTGGATGAAGGGCCGCGCGTGGAAGTGGGGGCGACGTATCCGGTGGTGCCATTCTCGACGGTGGTGCTGATCGCGGAAGGGGAACCGGAGAAGAACTAACCACAGAGACACAGAGAAGACAAAATGAATTCGTTTTTTCTCGGTGCCTCTGTGGTTAGTTCTTCTCTTACCCGTGCGCCGTGTTCTCCTCGCGGTGACGCGCCACCCGCAGTTGCGAGCGCGCGCGTTGTTGTGCCTTGACCTGCGCCTCGCGCGCTTGCGGTGTGGCACCGGGAGCGAGCGCGGCATGCAGTGCATGCGATGCGGCGGCGGTGTCAATGTCCTCAGCGCGCATCGCCCGCGCGGTCAGCACCGTAACGGTGTTGGCCCGCACCTGCACGAAGCCGCCATCGACGAAGAAACGCTTGGCTTGCGGGCCGCGACCGATGCGCAGTTCGCCATAACCCAACCGGCCGATCACCGGAGCGCGGCCGGGCAAAACGCCCAGTTCGCCATCGAACATGGGCACGGCCACGAAGTCGGCCTTCTCGTCGATCAACGCCTTTTCCGGCGTGACGACGACGCAATGCAACTCTCGCGTAGCGGTGTCTACCATGTTCGTCACTTCCCTTCGCCAGCCATGCGTTTCGCCTGTTCCTCGGCTTCCTCAATGCCGCCGACGTACATGAACGCCGACTCGGGCAAATGGTCCCATTTGCCCTCGCACAACTCCTTGAAGCTGCGAATCGTGTCGGCCAGCGCCGTCACCTTGCCCTTCTTGCCGGTGAACGCTTCCGCGACGATAAACGGCTGCGAGAGGAATTTTTCGATACGCCGCGCCCGGTTCACCACCTGTTTATCTTCCTCACTCAACTCCTCGACGCCGAGAATGGCGATGATGTCTTGCAGTTCGCGGTAGCGCTGCAAAATCTGCCGAACGCGGTTGGCGACGGAATAGTGTTCCTCGCCGACGTACTGCGCTTGCAGAATGTTGCTGTACGAAGCCAGCGGATCGACGGCGGGGTAAATGCCCTTCTCGGAAATGCGCCTTTCGAGATAGATAAAGGCGTCAAGATGCTGGAAGGCGTTGGCCGGAGCGGGATCGGTCGGATCGTCGGCCGGCACGTACACCGCCTGCACGCTGGTGATGGCTCCCTTGTTCGTGCTGGTGATGCGTTCTTGCAACTCGCCCATTTCCGTTGCCAACGTCGGCTGATAACCGACGGCACTGGGCATGCGGCCCAGAAGGGCCGACACTTCGGAGCCGGCTTGCGAGAAACGGAAAATGTTATCGACGAACAATAGCGTATCGGCGCCGGTGGCGTCGCGGAACCATTCGCACATGGTCAACGCCGACAGCGCCACACGCAGCCGCGCGCCGGGCGGTTCGTTCATTTGACCGAACACCATGGCCGTCTGCGAGAGAACCTCGCGGCCGGTGTTGCCGATCTTGGTTTCCTGCATTTCCAGCCAAAGATCGTTGCCTTCGCGCGTCCGCTCTCCGACGCCGGCGAACACGGAGTAACCACCGTGCTGGCTGGCGATACGCGCGATCAACTCGGTGAGGATGACCGTCTTGCCCAGTCCCGCCCCGCCGAACAGACCGGCCTTGCCGCCGCGAACCAGCGGCGTCAGCAGATCGATGACCTTGATGCCCGTCTCGAACAGTTCGGTCTTGGGCGACAGTTCATCGAAGCCCGGCGGTTCGCGGTGGATTGGCCGATACTCGGCGGCGTTGACCGGACCACGACCATCGATCGGTTCGCCGAGCAGGTTGAAGACGCGGCCGAGCGTCTCTTTGCCGACGGGCACGGAAACGGGTTTGCCGGTATCGACAACCTTCATGCCGCGCACCAGGCCATCGGTGGTGCCCAGGGCAACGCAGCGGACGCGATTGCCGCCGAGTTGCTGCTGCACTTCGCCGGTCAGGTGGATCGACAACCCTTTGTAGTCGCTGTCCACGCGAAGGGCGTTGTAGATTTCCGGCAGATGGCCCTCGGCAAACTCGGCGTCGAAGGTCGAGCCGATGATTTGCACGATATGGCCGGTATGCTGGCCGTTGCTGTGATGATCCGTAGCGGTTATCATGGATGACTCTCGTATTCCTTTCTGACGATACCCATGCAGACTCTGGCGGTCTGGTTTTTTCGATAGCCCAGCCCTTTAGGGCTGGGGATTATAGTGTGAAGTGGCGCTTGGGGGCTTTAGCCCCTCTAGCCTATCTCGCAGTCAGGGTGGAGGGCCTAAAGGCCCAACAATTCCCCAACCGCGCCCACCTACCCAGCCCTAAAGGGCTGGGCTATCGAAAAAACATGCCAGAAGTTGTTCACGCACCCCAGCCCGTCGAACATCAAAATTCAATGCGCCTCGCCATGAGACCTGCGCGATACCATCATTCCCCTTGCTGTTATTCCAGTGCCGCAGCCCCGCCGATGACCTCGGCGATTTCCTTGGTAATCTGAGCCTGGCGAGCGCGATTGTACAGCCGGGTCAGACTCTTAATCATATCGTCGGCGTTCTCGGTTGCCTGTTTCATCGTCACGCGACGGGCAATCTGCTCGCTGACCGCCGCGTCGAGGAAGCATTTGAACAGCCGCACTTTGAACGACACCGGCAGCAGTTCTTGCAAAATGTCGGCGGCGCTGGGCAAAAACTCGTACTCGACGGGGCGCTGATTCTGTGGCTGGGCCTGGTCGGGAGCCGAGCGCGACAGCGGCAGCAACGTCTCGACAACGGGCGTCTGCCGGGCCGCATTGAGGAACTTCATATACGCCACATCGACGCGATCGATTTTGCCGCCGATGAAGCTCTCGATGTAACGATTGGCAATCTCTTCCACTTCATCGAAGCGCGGCTTCTCCTCGAAGTGCGTATAGGTGTGATCGGCCTTCATGCCCTGATAGCGGAAGTACGTGATAGCCCGCCGACCTGATAGTTCCAGATGCAGCGTCGTCGATTCGGTGCGCAGCTGGCGAAGGCGCTGGTTGGCCTCACGCAGAATGCTGGCGTTGTAGCCGCCGCACAATCCGCGATTGGAGCACAATACCAGCAGTACCGTGTTGCGCTCTTCCTCATGCTTCTGAAGCAAGGGATGGCTGACGTCGGTAGCGCTGGCGCTGAGGTCGGCGGCTAACTCGGTGATTTTGCGCGTGTACGCCTCGGCCTCGGTGGCGCGGTCGAGGGCTTTCTTGAAGCGCGCCGTGGCGATCAATTCCATGGTGCGCGTGATCTTCTTGATGTTGCGAACCGCCTTACGGCGTTTGACGAGCGCTCGGGTGCTGGCCATGGTATCTCGTTAAACTCATAAACCGATTTGCCAGCCCACAGCGCCAGCAAGGAAAGTCCCTTGCTGGCGCTGCGGGCTGGCAAAGATAAAACCTATCGTCCTGCCTTAACCTGATCCTGCGCCGGTTTGAACTGCGCCTGGAAATTCGTGATGGCCGCGATCAACTGTTGCTCGATGTCCTTGGTCAGCTTGCGTTCCTTCTGCAACGCGCTGCGAACCTGCGGCTGGCGCTCCGAAATGAAACGCAGGAATTGCTCCTCCCACGCACGCACGTCCTTGAGCGGCACCTTGTCGAGATAGCCCTTGGTGCCGGCGAAGATAATCATGACCTGATCGATCACCTTCATCGGTTTGAACTGCGGCTGCTTCAAAATCTCCACCATGCGATAGCCGCGATCGAGCTGCGCTTGCGTGGCCTTATCCAACTCGGTGCCGAGTTGAGCGAACGCCTCCAACTCGCGGAAGGAGGCCAAGTCCAAACGCAGACTGCCGGCGATCTGTTTCATGGCCGGAATCTGCGCCTTGCCGCCGACGCGCGAAACGCTGATGCCCACGTCGATGGCCGGGCGGATGCCGGCATTGAACAAATCCGGCTGCAAATAAATCTGCCCGTCCGTGATGGAAATCACGTTGGTCGGAATGTAGGCCGATACTTCGCCTTCCAGCGTTTCGATGATCGGCAAAGCCGTCAACGAGCCGCCGGAGTTGGGCACCTTGACGACCTTGTGGCCGGGGAACTTCGGCAAATCGTGCTTCTCAGCGTGTTCCTTGTCCATCGGCCCGAAGTAGACCTTGCCCTTTTCGCCGGGCTGCCGGCGTTCGCCCTTCTCGTTGTTGACGCCCCAGTCGTCGCCGACCTTTTTATCGTCGGCATCGCTGGGCACGATAACGTAGCGCTCGGCGAGCTTGGCGGAGCGTTCGAGCAAACGCGAGTGAGCGTAGAAAATATCGCCGGGATACGCCTCGCGTCCGGGGGGACGCCGCATCAGCAACGACAATTGGCGATACGCCGCCGCCTGTTTGGAGAGATCGTCGTAGACACACAGGGTATCGCGGCCCTGTTCGTACATGAAAAACTCGGCCATGGCGCAGCCGGCGTAGGGTGCGACGTACTGAAGCGGAGCGGGATCGGATGATGAAGCGATGACGACAATCGTGTAATCGAGCGCGCCGTGTTCGCGGAGAATATCGACGTTGCGGGCAACGCTCGATTCCTTCTGGCCGCAGGCAACGTAAACGCAGATGACGCCGCTGTCGCGCTGGTTAATGATGGTGTCCAGGGCGATGACTGTCTTGCCGGTCTTGCGGTCACCGATGATTAGCTCGCGTTGACCGCGGCCAATGGGTGTCATGGCATCAATAGCCTTGACGCCGGTTTGCAGCGGCACCTCGACGGGCTGCCGGCCGGCCACGCCAGGCGCGATCGATTCGACGAAGCGCGTGTGCGACGTGGCAACCGGCCCTTTGCCGTCGAGGGGATTGCCGAGCGGATCGACGACGCGGCCAATCAACGCTTCGCCGACCGGCACTTGCAACAGTGCCCCGGTGGAGCGAACCTCATCGCCCTCGCCGATGGCCTTGTAATCGCCGAGGATGATGACGCCGACCGAGTTTTCTTCGAGGTTGAAAGCCAGACCGCGCACGCCGGCTTTCGGGAACTCGAGCATCTCGCCGGCCATCACGTTCGACAGGCCATAAACGCGCGCGATGCCGTCGCCGACTTCCAAAACCTCGCCGACTTCCTTCGGCTCGATTTTGTCGCGATATTTGCCGATTTCCTCGGTCAACACCGAGACGATCTCGTTGGCGTTAATGCGATTGGACATAGCTGCTTCTCTCAATGAGTTGGTTCCGAATTCTCTCCAGACGCGCCCGCACGCTACCGTCGTAGACCCAGTCGTCCACGCGCACCACCAAGCCGCCCAGCAAGTCGGGATCGATGCGAACCGACAGAATCGGCTCGCGTTTGAACTTTTCGCGCAGTTCCTGACGCAGCCGTTCTTGCTGGTCGTCCGCCAGCGGAGCGGCGGCGCTCACGTCAACGTGCATGCGTCCGGCACGGCGTTCGTGAAGGGCGCGTAGCGTGATGGCCACCTGCCGTATCACGTCGAGACGATCGTGATCGTTGAGGACGAGCAGGAAGTTATAAAGGGTGCCGTTGATCCTGCCTTCAAAGGCGCGCCGCAGCGCCTCACGCTTGTGTTCGCGGCTGACGACAGCGCTGCCGAGAAAGAGCGCGAAGCCGGAATCCCGATTGAGGATGTCTCGGACCAGATCTTCCAACTGCTCCAGCACCTCGTCGGTCTGCTGCCGCTGGTCGGCGGCGTCGAGCAACGCCTCCGCGTAAATGCGGGCGATGTGCCGGGTGGCATCATCGAAGACGGTCGCATGATGAACTTGCACGGTCTCGGTCATATTGATCTCATCGCCACTAGCCCGGAGCGCAAGCGACGGGGTTGAACAGCCCGTCGCTTGCGCGTTGAAGAACCCGTCGCTTGCGCGTTGAACAGCCCGTCGCTTGCGCGTTGAACAGCCCGTCGCTTGCGCGTTGAACAGCCCGTCGCTTGCGCGTTGAAGAACCCGTCGCTTGCGCTCCGGGCTAGTGAAAAAACAACCGCTAAACCAGCGCGGTTTCTCGACGCCCATTACCCGCGTGACGCAATTCAGCCAGCGCTTCGTCCACCAACTGCCGATGATCGTCGGGGTTGAGGTGGCGACGAATGACCTTGCTGGAAACCAGCGTGGCCAACTGAGCCGCTTGCGTCTGAATATCGCGCAGCGCCTGATCGTGTTCCAAACGCATCTCGTGCTGGATGCGCTCGTGTTCGGCCTGAATCTTCTTGCGCGCCTCGGCGATCATCTCGGCCGTGGTCCGCTCGGCGGCGCGGCGTGCCTCATCGAGAAGCTCACGCGCTTGATCGTTGGCCTTGCGCACTTGCTCCTCGAACTGAGCGCGCAGCCGCGCGGCCTCCTCGCGCGCTTGCTCGGCTTCTTGCCGGGCCGAATGAATGGCCCGCTCGCGGTGTTCCAACCCCTGCATCAACGGCTTCCAGGCGAACTTGCTCAGCACGAACAGCAAGAGCAGAAAGACAACCAGCGTCCAGATACCGAGATCGAGCGCCCAGCCGAACAAATCTTGCTCGGCCTCATCGGACTGATGCTGGGCCGCTTTCTGGTGCGTATCACTCGAAGAGGCGTGCGCCTCTTCAGCCCGCGCGAGGGTAGGCACGCACAAAACCAACGCGATCAGACCGATCCCCAATAACAAGCAAGCACGACGCATTGCAACCTCCAACCCCGCACTTTGCCAGCCCGCAGCGCCAGCAAGGGAAGTCCCTTGCCGGCGCTGCGGGCTGGCAAGTTTGCTCAGAACGCCGCCTTGCCCGCCATGAGGATGCAGACGATCAAGGCGAAGAACGTCGCGCCTTCGAGAAGGGCGGCGATAACGATCATGGCCGTCTGAATGCGACCGGCAACCTCGGGTTGACGGGCCATGCTCTCCAGGGCGGCGGCACCGATGCGGCCGAAGCCCCAGCCGGCACCAATGATCGTGATTGCGGCACCTAGGCCAGCCCCGACGCCGGCACCGGACAACACCATCGTCGAACCTGGCACATCCGCTGCCAGAGCCTGGGGCGCTGTCAGCAACAGAAGCCCAATCACGAGGCCGAGCAGTTTCAAGATTTTCATGGAAGACTTCACTCCGATTTCAAGAACCACAACAACTCAGGTTAGGTGACAATACAAGACCATCATTAATGTTCGGGGTGCAACGACATCCCCATGAACAGCGCGGTCAGGAAGACGAAAATATATGCCTGCAAGAAGGCAACGAACAGTTCCAACAAACTCAAAGCCACCACACCGAGTACCGAGGCGACGGATACTCCGCCGAGCAGCCAGACGTTGGGCTGCCTCGCCGCGGTGACAATGAAGAGTAAAATCACGGCCAATACCATGTGGCCGGCGAACATGTTGGCGAACAAACGCACGGCCAACACGCCGCTTTTGATGCCCGTGCTGATGAACTCGATGATGAAAATCATCAGACTGAAAAACCAGCCGACGTAGGGAACATCAATGTGCGGCCACATCGACTGGATGTAGTGTACTGGCCCCATTTTGACCGCGGCCGCGCCGTGAATCATCAAAAAGCTGATGCAGGCCAAGGCACCCGTCACCCAAATGCTCGCCGTCGGCGAACCCATGAACGGGAACATGCCGAGCAGATTGCAGAACAGCAAGAACAAGAACAGCGTCCACAAATAAGGGACGTATTTGTCCGCGTCATGCTCGCCGAGATTGGGCTTGGCAATCTCGTTGCGAACGAACGTCAAGAGCGACTCGAAGGCGTTCCACCAACGGCCCTTGGGCAGTTCGCCGGTTCGCACGCGCCGCGCCATCGGGACGTAAATGAGCAAAATCAAAATAGCGGCAACCACTTCCAAGATCATGAACTTGGTGATCTGGAAATGGTAAGTGTGCGAGCCGAACGGAATGTGGAAGCCGGGCAGCGCGATTTCCTTCTTGTCGCCGAAGGCGTTGCTGAAGAACTCCCAAACCTTGGTGTCCATCACATGTTCAAACGGATGCGGATCGTGATGTTCGGCCATGTCTGCACTCACCTGATAACGTCCCGTCGCTCGCGCTTCGGGCTAATAACGCCTATCCCCGTGCCCGATCCCCGCGTTATCGGGTCGCCCAACGAGCAACAACATCATGTCCAATGCCAGAGTGAACAAATAACAAACGAGCAACCAAATCAGAAAACTCGCTTGCCCCTGATAGTAAGGAACCCACTGAAAGAGTGCCCCTCCCGACAACAGGACAAAGAACATACGGACGCCGGTTCCGCCCAGGACGAGAATCAATTGCTTGTCCGGGGTCTGATGCAAGGCCCGTTCGCCCCACAACAGGGTGACAATCGCCGGCACCAGGCACAGCAGTAGAGCCGTGCCGATGAAGACGACGGCTGCATCGCCGCCGCCCAGATGACGAGCCGGCAGGCCGACGAGCAGCGCGAACGCGGCACAACCGCCCACGAGAAACACCAAACGCCGAATCACCGCGACTCCCGATCGGACGGCGAGGAATCCTTCGCGTCCAGTTTGTTCAGCATATGTACTAGATGCACCAGACCGCCGCACAATCCGAGGACCGCGCCGGTAATAGTCGCCCAGGGGGTCCAGCCGAGGTAATAATCCACGAGAAGTCCGGCGATGATCGGCACGACCATCTCCAGACCGATCTGGCTAAGGGCAAGATAGCGCCCCAGTTCTCGGCGATCCCCTGGTTCCGGAAACATGAAAGATCCTCCAGGGCGGCGACGGCCGGCCCCCGAAAAAACTCCCTCTCCGGACTCCGTTTCCTCGTGCGGGGGTATTCTCAGACCCCACGAAGGAAAGTCAATCTGAAATTCGTGTAAGTTTTCACAAAGTCGGCAAGAGAGTCCATCCACGCGGAGATTACCGCCTGCGGAGGATCTGCCGGTGTGTTTTATGCGGAGAATAAGCTAATTTATTGTTGACAATCTTTGGATACTTCTTTAAGATCAATCCAGCCAGAGGGTAAATCGCCTTGCACCAAAGCCTCACGATAAGAGTTCGGTTCGCCGAACTCGTCTTGCGTTGAACGAATTGCGCTTCCGTTAATCCGCTTTTGGTTTCGGTGAGGCAATCCTCCCTCCTCGCGGAAGAATTGCCTTTTTGTCGTACTCCGTCCGTGCTTCTACCTGCCTCGTTGAAATCAAAGCGCGGACCGAAACGCGAGAGTCGATGCCGTGACACTCCCTGGAATGGATCTCTAGGAAGTAGCTTGCAGGGATGGCTCCCCAGAATCTTTTCGACGCGCCTGCGTCGGGCAGGCGTGGGAGTGGTTTCGCATGACTCGCGATCAGTTGCAAGCCAACACGAAGAAAACATTGATCGATCTGGCCCGCCAGCAGGGTATCCTGGGCTGGCATGGCATGACCAAGGACGAGTTGGTCGAAGCTCTCATAAAGCGCTTGCGTCCAACTGGTTCCCGCAAAACTTCCACGAGCAAGCCGGCTTCGTCTCGGCGCTCTCGTAAGCCGGTTTCGCGAAGTCGGGTTGTTGCCCCTCTTCAGGCGGCCGCCGCTCGCGACACCTCCAGCACGCCTTCCGCCGAGACTCAGGTCGAA
>DATNCY010000141.1:0-42390 GCA_035553375.1 Gemmataceae bacterium | reverse complement strand
CCCCGCTCGCCGTTACAACAACGATTCCTGCCGCACCGTCACGCGCTGAAGCGCCTGCGGATCGATGGTGATACCCAACCCCGGCCCCGCCAGCGCCGGTGCCCAGCCGCCCCAACCGAAGGTCATATTTTTCGTCGCCAGCGCTTCGTGTACTAGATGGCCATCGTAGGAACCTTCGAGATAGCGCAGACCGGCCACGCTGGTGGCGAAGTGCCGTCCCGCCGCCGATAGCACGGCCGTCTCACCGACCTGACAGCCGAGTTGACAGCCGAGTCCATGCTGCTTGGCGAACTGAGCCAAACGCAGCGACGGAATGAATCCGCCACACTTCGACAACCGCAGATTGAACAGGTCGCAGGTCTGTCCCTCGACAGCGCGCTCGGCGTCGAAGCGGCTGCACAGCGATTCATCGAGCATGATCGGCGTCCGCACCTGCCGGCGCACGTCGCGTAGAACCGACGCTTGCGCATGCGGCACGGGTTGCTCAATCGAGCTAATCCCAAACGCTTCCACAGCGCGAATGCGCTCGACCACATTGGCCGGCGTCCACGCTTCATTGGCATCGAGACGCAGATCGACCTTGCGCCCGCCCCATCGCCGGATGACGCGCAGACGGCGCAAATCGTCGTAGCCTTCCATGCCGACCTTCACTTTGATTTGCTGAAAACGATAGATACGCAGAGCGAGTATGGCAATCAGCGTCTTTTTGCCGCGTGCCGTCGTGATGGCTCCGCTGTAGCGCACATGTGTCTGCGGCTGATGAATCTCCGGCGCGAGCAATCGGACGATTTCGGAGACGGGCCGGCCAAAGTGCTGGCCATAGGCATCGAGTACGGCCAATTCGACCGCGCAGCGCGCGGCGTTGCTTTCGCAACCCCGCTCATCGCCGGCCACCGGTGCCAGTCGCAACCGCTCGGCGAACGCGACCGCCTGCTCGAAATCGCGGCAGTCTTCGCGCTGCCCACTGAGATCGCTTCGTTTCAGCAGATCGAATGAGGAATCGATAGTCTCGCCGGTGACATAATCGCGCGGCACACCTTCCCCGTGGCCCTGCGTGCCGTCTTCCAGCACACAGCGGACGACGAGATTATCCGTTTCCGTGCGCGTGTGCGAGGCATGGCGGATGCGTCGGCGTAAGGGGATGCGGACTTGATACGCGGTCAGTGCGACAATCTTCAAGCGACTCCTCCCTGCGAGTGCGCGGAACAGGCTCCGTTCCCTTTAGCTATACCAGAATGGACCCCAGAAGGGAGAGGGCTACCCATGCCCACGGAATTGTCGTTTTCTCCATCCCCATACATCCTCGAACATCTCACGATGAAGACGAAGGAACCATACGTAATCGAAGGGAGCCTCTTTGCGGGTAAGAGGGCCGCCGAAGTACCGCGACAGAGCCTTGGTGATATTGGCGGACTCGACCTTATTCAGTTGGCTGCGGTAAACGATATTCTTGATCTTCAATTCGGAGACATCGGTGAGGGGTGTTTCGCCTGGGATGGGTTGGAAGAACGGCATTGTCTCACCCACAGTTGTTTCCGCGGCTTGGCCCGAATTTCCTTGGCGGCCATCTCTACAAGCTGGTCGATGTGATCCGGATCGGTAATGCCTTGTCCTTCCAGTGCCATCGTCCCTTGCACCATGCGGACGATCTTTTTCGCCCGTTTCTGAATTTGTCGCTCGACCAACTTCTCCGGATCCTCCATGTGGAGTTCGACCTCGCCCCCTAAGACATTGGCAATGGCCAACACACTCTCCAGGCTGGACGAAGTCCGCTTCTCCTTGAGAATTCGGCAGACGGTCGCCCTGGACAATTTGGCTCGCTCGGCAAGAACGGGTAGGGACATTTTCAACGCCCGCCGTTGCTTATCCAAAGCCTCAAGCCACTTCTGTACGTTCATAGTCCGTCTCCTCTCGTACTGGAATCGTAGCGTCCGTGAGGCTGAGAAGTCAACAAAATAATCTCACGGATGAGACGATTCCTCGCGAGGGCAATGAGGCAACCTGTGCCCACGGAATTGTCGTTCCTCACAACTCATACTGTTGTGGCACGGTTGGGAGACCGTGCCACGACGAGGGAGCAACTACATCATCGCTATCGATCTTGTGGGAGGAGTTCGTTTACGGATAGCATGATTCCAGAGGAGTCCCATATGATCGAACTTACCGCACAACAACAGCAAGCCGTTGACGGCGGCACGGAACCGCAGTTTATCGACCCACGAACGCGGAAGACCTATGTTCTTATCGCGGCTGAAGTCTACGAGCGTCTCCGTCGTCTTTTGGACGAAGATGAGGGATTGGACATGCGCCAGGTCGCCGCGCTCGTGGAGCGGGCCATGCGCGAGGAAGACGCGGACGACCCCGCGCTGGAGTTCTACCAGCAAAAATATGGAAGAAAGCCATGATCCGCCGTGGCGATGTCGTCATCGTCGATTTCCCCTTCACGGACACGGGGCAAGCAAAGGTTCGCCCCGCCTTGGTCGTGCAGAACGATCGCGATAATCAAAAAATCCGCAAGACCGTGATCGCGATGATAACGAGTAATACACGGCGGAGAGGCGATCCAAGTCACCTGTACATCGATCCCAAAGCCGCAGACGGAGCCTCGTCGGGGTTGAGTTTCCCGTCGCTCGTCTCCTGCAATAACCTTTTCACGGTCGATCAGGATAGTATCCAGCAGATCATCGGCCACCTGTCCGACGCTCTGAAACCCCAACTCGCCGACTGTCTGAAAGCAGCGCTCGAACTCTAACAGCAAGGCGTTCTGTTCTCCGAACAGGATATCGATCATGATCGTCACTTGGCGAGATCAGTTCCACCCCAGCAATCGGCCATCGTCAAAAAGGCTTCTTGCTTTTCGGGCGAAACTTGACTTCCCCACCGGGGAGGATGAGAAAGTGAAGGCTCTCACCGATTAGGCCACTGGACCTGATTCGCGTGCCATCGGCGAGTTGGCCGGCCACGACGAAACGATCGCCGTCCTTGGCCTTGCACTCGGCATTCACCACGGCCCCTGTCCGCACATCGCGAAAAGTGCTGAGCTGCCCGGCGATGGTGACTTCCAGGCGGATGACCGTTTGCTCGGAGTGATTCTCGATCACGAGGGTCCGCGAATGCTCTCCCAAAGCCCATAACAGCCCGGCAGCGCCAATGACGAGTACAATGGCCACCCGGATAAGCCATCGCTTCCGTCCCTTATCCATGGGTTCCCTCACGGAGAAACCAACTGGAGAAGCTCTTGAAGCCGGGAAGAGCCATGACGCTCTTTTAATTCCTTGAGCGAACGCAGATCGCGAAGGCTAATGGCATCCTGAACATTACCTTCGGCCAAAGGTTGCTCGACCGCTGATTTTCGGTCGCCCTTACTTTTTTTCTTCGCCCGCTTACTCTTGTAGACGGAGATAACCTTGGTTGTCATCTCCACATCAAAGCGAGCCTTGATAAATTGCTGAATCTCCGTCGGCATCGCGTCATCGCCAAGTTCACCCAAAGCGCGGCGAACGGCCTCCGCCTTGTTGGTCAACTTTTCAACAGGTTGGTCGGTTTCCACTTGTTTTTTTGCCATAATTTGAACTCCAATCAAGGATGGAACGCCTCCGCGATGAAGCCACAGTTATTTCCCATCCTAGAACATTAACGTGCAAATACAATAGGCGAGATTATCGTAAAGAGTGTCAAGGGTTAACCTTCCTATTTAGCGTCGATTATCGAACCGCGCGGCTCGGCGAGCCGCCCCTAAACAGGGTAGTATTCCGCTCGTTTCCGTTTGAGAAACTCAACCGAGCATTTCAGTTCATCCAACCCGTTCATGCCGTCCTCGACCGAGATCCAACCGGCGAAACCGGCACCGGACAGGATGCGAAAGATCGCGTCATAATCGTTCAACCCCTTACCCGTCTCGCCGTGACGCAGCTTGTCGGAATAGCCGAGGCTTCCGTCGGTCTGGCGGAGATCGTCGAGCGTGGCGCCCGGAGCGAGATAGCGATCCGAGGCGTGCATCGACACGACGCGATCTTTTACTTTCTCCAGAAAACCCACTGGATCGAAGCCGCCCACAGTGGCATTGGAAGGATCGTATTGCACTCCGAAATGAGGTGAATCGATGCGTGCGATAATTTCGAGAAAGATGTCTTCAGGCTGAGCGAATTCGGGATACTGCCAGTTGCCGTCCTTGTAGTGGTTTTCCATACAGAGAACAACGCCCTTACGCTCGGCGTAGGGCAGCGAACGAGTAATACCTTCGACGGTGCGTTCGATGCCTTCCTTCCGCGTCATTTCCGGATAGCGCTGACCGCTGAGGGTGCGACAGTGGCGAATGCCAAGGGCAACGCATAAATCAATGGCGGTTTTCTGCCGCTCGACCTGGCGAGCGCGTTCGGCGCGTTCGGGGTGCGTGAAGTCGGGCGAGAAACACAACAGCGAGGAAATCTGCCCCGTTTCTTCGAGCGTCCGCCGCACCGGCGCGACGCCAGCCTCATCCAGACTTTTGAAGAAGCCGTCGTAATGCTCGACGCCCTCGGCCCCCAGCGTGGCCGCCTGACGCAGCCATTCGAGATAATCGCGGCGACCCGCGTACAGATCATCGAAATAACATTTGGGAAATACACTAATGCGGGGATGCGGTTGATTCATGGTATTCTTTCCGATGGTTTCCAGGTTCTCGCGGGATCGAGTCGCCGAAGGCGACTCAACTTTTCTCGCGCCGTTCCGTAGTCATAATGGAAAACATCTTGCAAAGCATCAAGGCGAAGGGAGATTATCATGGTCGAACATACACCCCTCTATGAGCAGACTGCCGCGGCTGGAGCCGTCTTCCTTGAGGAGGCGGGTTTCGTGGTGCCCGCTCACTTCGGCGATCCCGTGGCGGAGTATAACCAAGCACGCAACGGAGCCATACTCGTCGATGAATCGCATCACGGCAAGGTCGAGGTCAACGGAGCCGATGCCGCGCGTTTTCTGCACAATCTCTCGACCAACGATGTACTTCGTCTGCCTCCGGGCGGTGGCTGCGAGGCGTTTTTGACCACGACCAAAGCGAAGGTGATCGCTTACCTGCTGATGTATCGCCATGCTTCGCCCGTCGATCCGCCTGGATTCTCGCTCGATGTCGCGCCCGGCGCGGCGGACAAAGTGATCCACCATCTGGACCATTACCTTATCAGCGAGCAAGTCGAATTCGCCAACCACACGCGCGAGTACGCCCAGATGCACCTCGCCGGCCCGCAAGCGGCGGTCATGTTGGGGCAGATTCTTCCCGATGTGTCTGCACCCATGGAACCATTACGGCACCTCGCGGTTCGCTTCGACGGCGAAGCGGATGGCTGGCTACGCCGTCACGATGCGCTGGGGTTGCCCGGCTATGTCATTGTTTGTCCGGCAAATCAGGCGGCGAGCCTTTGGCAGCGGTTGACGCAGGCGGGAGCGCGGCCGGCGGGACGGCAAGCGTGCGAGATTCTCCGCATTGAGGCGGGACTGCCGCGCGAAGGAACCGACATTGATGAAACCACCTTCGCGCCGGAGGTCGGACGGATCGCCGAGACGATTTGCTACACAAAAGGGTGTTATCTCGGTCAGGAATCGATCGTCATGGCACGCGATCGCGGTCAGGTCAACCGTGGTCTTGTCGGCGTTAAGCTATCGGGCGAACCCGTGCTGCATGGAAGTCTTCTCTTTGCGCAGGGCAAGGAAGTCGGCCGGGTGACTTCGAGCGTCCATTCGCCGCGTCTGGGGACGGCGATTGGATTGGCCTATGTGCGTCGCGGACATCAGGAACCCGGTACGGTACTTGAGGTCGATCGAGCTGGGGATCGTGCGACTGCGGAAGTGATCAAGTTGCCGATCTAAGAATAACTAACCACAGAGGTACAGAGGCACAGAGAAGACAACAGAATTATTTCTGCCTTCTCTGTGTCTCTGTGCCTCTGTGGTTAGTACGTTTTATCCATCAATAACTGCATGCAGCTGACGCCGTTGAATAGGCTGTGCAACACAATCGGTCCGACCAGGCTTCGCGTCCGATGAGCCAGCGTGCCAAGCCCCAGCGCCAGCACGAACAACGGCACCGGCGTCGGCCAAACCGACGCATGAACACATGCGAATAGTGCCGATGTCCCGAAGAGGGCCGTCGCCAGCGGCGTCCGGCTGCGCCACCACACCAAGAGATAAATCGGCAGCAGCCCCAGAACGAACAGCGCCGGTGTGGCGGCCGTCAGCATCGGCTCCAGTCCTTCGGGCCAGGCCGCGCTTATTTGCTCCCAGCGATAGCGCACCGCCAGCGCGAAGGCTCCAAGCATGGCCACATGGCCGCCCCAACGACGCATCGCCAGCCACGGTTGCAGCACACCGCGAAAGGCCAACTCTTCGAGTACCGGCGCCGCCACCATCGCGGTGAAAATCAGCAGCACCCACTCGCTCGGAAACAACGACTGCCGCGCCACAATCTCCAGGGCGTGCTGTTCCACCCCCTGACCCGACCGCGCATACAGATATTGCACGAAGCGATAGATGCCAAACACGACCGGCGTCAGCACCACCATCCCTACAACGCCGGCCAGCAAGTTCCGGCCGAAACGTCGTCCGGTAAGGCCAAGCTGCTCTGGACGGGTGCCGCTGAGGGCCGCAAAGAGGAGAGGGAACGTCAGCACTTGCAAGGGAGCGGCGAGGGCCATCGGCCAAAGAGTCATGCGTGTCCGCGTCTTTTGCTTCTCGGCTGGATCGCTATCCTTGGATTCGGCCACGGCGACCAATTCCGGGCCGTAGAACCATTGATAGAAATGGATGCCCTGTAACGTGGCCTCAACCAGTGCCGGCCAGAAAAACCACGCCAGGAAGACGCTGACGAAGATTTCGGGGCCTGTCCACTGTCCGCTATCCGCTATCCGCTGTCCGCTATCCGCCATAAGATGTTCCTTTGGTCGATAGACGATGCTGGTACAGAGATAGCCCATAAGAGACAGCTTATGGCGGATAGCGGACAGCGGATAGCGGATAGCGGAACGATGAGCAACATCCTCGAACGCATTGTCGCCTACAAGCGTCAAGAAATCAGCGCCGCCCGAAGCCGTGTAGCCGACGCTCAACTGGAGAAGCGAGCGGCCCAGGCTCCGCCGGCGCGCGACTTTCGCGCCGCCCTCGAACGCGGTCCCGATGTCGGCATCATCGCCGAGGTCAAGAAAGCGTCACCCTCGGCCGGACTATTGCGCGCCGATTTCGATCCGGTCGCCATCGCCCGCATCTACGAACAGAACGGAGCGGCTTGCATCAGCGTCCTGACCGATGAACCCTCCTTCCAGGGCCATCTCGACTATCTGACCGCCATTCGTGCCGCCGTGTCGCGTCCGCTGCTGCGCAAGGACTTTATTCTCGAGCGCTATCAACTGCTCGAAGCCCGTGCGGCCGGCGCGGATGCCGTCCTCTTGATCGCCGAGATTCTCGAAGAGGCCGCGCTGCCGCGTCTGCTGCGCGAAGCGGCCGAACTAGGCCTGCAAGCTCTCGTCGAGTTGTATGACCGCGAGAATCTCCCGCGTGTTCTCGACAGCGGCGCGCGTCTGATTGGCGTCAACAACCGCGATCTACGTACTTTCGAGACACGCCTCGAACACACGCTCGATGTAATCGATGCGCTGCCGCCCGGCGTATGCCTGGTCAGCGAAAGCGGCATCCGCACGCGCGGCGACATCGAGCGTCTACAGGCGTCCGGCGTCCGCGCCGTGTTGATCGGCGAAACCTTCATGCGCGCGGCCGACATCGGTGCCAAGCTCCGCGAGTTGGGCGGTTTGCGGCCGGGCGACGAGCGTTAAATCACAAGCGGCGGTAGTCTCCCTCTCATCCCTCATCACGCGATAACCGCACCACGCCCACAGGAGCAGCAGACCAACGGTTTCGCCCGGTGGTAGCTCTCTGGGCGGATCGTAGAGGTTGCTGAGCGGCGGTAGAATCACAATCAACAACAATAACAGCGGCGGCAGGGGGGCCAATACCCAACGGGCGCGCCGGCCCTCCGGAAGCAACGGCATCGGCGGCGGTGTCAGATTATCGAAGGCCGGTTGATAATAGCGCTGCAATTCCGGCGACAAGGGTTCTTGACGCCTCGGCCAGAATACGGCCTGGAAGTAGCGGCGTGGCTCGGTGAAAAGTAGAAGCACGGGTAAGCCGGCCAGCAAGACATCGTAGTACATGAAGTGATAGCAGCTAAAGTATGCCCCCAGCAGGATGAAGGCGGCGACCGGCCCGGATGCGGCGTTCATCCGTCGCCAACGCCGCCATACAATCAGCAGCGTGATAATCAGCACGGCCGCCCACAGACTCCAGCCTAGAATCGTGGCCAAGGACTGATTTTCCGGTTGAGAGATGGCGATGCTTTTCTCGAAGGTGAGCAGCCAGCGGCGCGGAATGCCTAGCAAATCACGGCTGAGGTAGATCCAGTTTTCTTGCACCGTGTAATCTTCCGCCGCCGCCCGTCCGACGTGCAGCCAGTCGAGCCAGCTTTGCCAGCCAACCAGCGGAAGCGTGAGGAGGATTTGCACGATTCCCGTGACGGCCATGCTCGCGGCCATCCGCCAACGGCGGGTCAACAGCGGCACGAGAAAAAACGACGCCGCCCAGACGGGCTTGAAGGCGAGCAATCCCCAGCACACGCCGGCCACCCCTTGCCGGCCACGCATCAACTGCCACCAGCCCACCAGGAGAATCGTCAGGCTGAGGACTGCATTTTGGCCGAGATTGATCGAACCGCCGAAGCCGGGAAAGATCATGACGAACACCGCCGCCACCGGCCACCACACGCGGCCCTCGGTTATGCGCTGAATCACCCAGCCATCGAAAAAGACCAGAACGAGGATCAACATCTGCAAGACGCGGTAGGCGATCGGCGGTCGCAATGTGGCCAACGGGACGAAGAGCAGCGCATGCACCGGCGGATAAAGCGAGCCTCCCCGCGGATGGTTCACGCTCTCAAGGCGCTGAGGGGTCCATACCTCTTCCCCAGCCGCCAGCAAAGTCAACTCGCCGAAGGTGTCTCCTCCGGCCAGCGGTGCGAGAAACGACCCCATCGTTGCAGTATCGTCGGTGCCGGCCATCCAATCGAGGAGACATTTCGCATCGCTGCTTTCCTCTTTTTTACTCTCGGGACCGAGCGGATAGTTCTTTTCGACGACGACGCGAAGATAGTTGCGATTGTAGAGTTGTCGTCCGTACCCTTCGACGACCATACGGCCCAGGAGCCATTGCCCGCCGAAATCGATGCTGCGATGGCCCCAATTGCCGTCGGCGCGTTCCGCATCGTTGAAGCACGTCCAGGCCATGTCGCCGGCAAAGCCGGCCGCGCCCAGGGCAATGAACCAGCAAATTACCCAGCGCGTTAGCGGGGACAGCAAAAAACGGAGAACCCGAACGGGTTCGCACAGGTCCATAAGATGGTCGAAAAAGCGGGAGCCGCCGTTCGCTGTTCCGTGTCCGCGCTCCGCCATAAACTGTCCTTATCAGCTATTCACTGGCCCTTGATTGCCAGCCCGCAGCGCCAGCAAGGGTTCCCTTGCTGGCGCTGCGGGCTGGCAATCCTGTCTTGCTGGCGCTGCGGGCTGGCAGGGTTTGTCCCGTAGTTCCAAGGAACCAAACAGGTATTTTATGGCGGACAGCGGACAGCGGACAGCGGACAGCGGACGCCGGCTTGTCGGCATGGTGCGGAAGTGTCTGCGCTCCCGTGCCGACGCCGCAGCCGGTGTGGTCGTCGCCGTCTCGGGTGGCGCAGATAGCGTCGCACTGCTGCTCGCGCTGGATGCCGCGCGCGATCCGCGTGCGCCCATGCCCCTTGTCCTCGCCCATCTTAATCATCAGCTGCGCGGCTCCGAAAGCGACGGCGATGAAGCGTTCGTCGCCGAGTTGCATGCGCGATTGACGGCGGCCGGTCGTCCGTGTTTGTCACTGTACCGGGCGCGATTGGATATTGCGTCTCAGGCGCGGGCCGAGCGCGAGAACCTCGAAGCGCTGGCCCGGCGTGAGCGCTATCGCTGGCTGGCCGAGGTGGCGCGGTCGCACGGCCTCTCGTGGATTGTCACCGGACACACGGCCAACGATCAGGCCGAGACGGTGTTGCATCGTCTGTTGCGCGGCACCGGCCTGCGCGGTCTGCGCGGCATCGCGGCCCGGCGCGAACTGGAGCCGGGCTTGACGCTTATCCGCCCCTTGCTGACGGCGACCCGCACGGAGATCGTCGCGTATCTTCAAGAGTTGGCTCAACCGTACCGCCAGGACAGCACGAACCGCGAACTAGCGTATACCCGCAATCGCATTCGTCATGAACTGCTGCCGCATCTCGCCGCGTCCTACAATCCGGCCATCGTCGGCGTACTGGCTCGACTCGCGGAACAGGCGGATGCCGCCTATTGCATTGAGGAAGCGGCCGCGCTGGCGCTGTTGTCCGAGGCGGAACTGCCCCGCGCCGGAGTGCTGCTCATCTTCGATCGCGCGCGCTTGCTGACAGCCCCACGTCATCGGGTGCGCGAGATGTTTCGTGCGGTATGGGCGCGTGAAGGTTGGCCGCTCAGCGGCATGGATCACGCGGCCTGGGAGCGCTTGGCGGATGTCGTCTTCGCGGGTAGTCCGGCCGTGGATCTGCCGGGCTGTCTCCATGCTCGCCGTGTCGATCGTGTCGTGCAGGTGGGCGCGGCGTACCGGTAATCAAAAGTCGTATTTGTCCACGTTATCCTTGTTGAAGCGAATCGGTTCGCCAAGCAGCACTTCGCGATCTTTTACCTGAATCTCACCGAGTCGGCCGGCCTTGATCGTGCCGTTGTCGGGCATCTTTCCCTGGCGTTTCAGGTCGGCTACGTACACGGCCAGATAGCCGAGATCGACAGGGTTCCACAGGATGAACTCGCGCACGGTGCCATCCTTGATATAATCGCGCATATCGCGCGGCGTGGACACGCCGCCGATTTTGATGTCGAGATCGCGCTGCTGTTTCTCTTGCCGCACCGCCTCTGCCGCGGCCGGCACCGCCACCGAGGTCAGGCCGATGATGCCCTTCAAATCCGGATTGGCCTGGATGAGCGCCCGCGCCTTGGTGATGCCCAAATCGCGGTTCTCGCCGTGTTCCGATTCTTGCAGCAGCGTCATATGAGGATACTTTTCCGCGACGTAGGCTTTCATGCGTTTGGCCCATTCGCTTTGGTTGGGTGCCTGCACGCTGCTGGTCAATATGCCGACTTTACCGCTCCCTCTCGGAGTCAATTGCTCGGCCATCGAATCGACCATGAGCCGGGCCAGGCTGTCATAGGTCGCCATGTTGACGAAGAAGTCACGGGCTTCGGCTTTGGTGTCGGCGTCGTAGGTGATGACGGCGATTTTTTTATTGCGAGCCTTTTGCAGCGAGCGGGCAATCTGATCGGGATCATTGCAGGCCACGCAAATACAGTCGATGTCGCCCGACGCCGTCCATTGATCGATCATGCCGATCTGCTTGGTCACGTCGGTTTCCGTCGGGCCGTTGTAGATCAATTCGAGATTCAACTCCTTCGCCGCCTCTTCCGCACCGCGTTTGCAGGCATTGAAATAAGGGATGCCGATGAGTTTCGGCATGAAGGCAACCTTGACGGGACGAGGGCCGGAACGATTGCTGCAACCAAGAAGCGGCAGCATCAAAACAAGACAGAGCAGCAGACGAGCCATGATATTCCTCGGTAGTGGTTGCATATTACCCTGGCGCGAAAGAAGATCACTCACTAGCCCGGAGCGCCAGCGACGGGGTGCGGAAACCCGTCGCTGGCGCTCCGGGCTAGTGAGGTTCTTTCGTGCTGCCGTAATATGCGGCGTGTAGGGCAATTGTCTCTTGTTTTACGAAGAGGCGAGGGCATGGCGAGCCGCCCAACGGCTGGACGCCTCGTTGCTGACCGCGACGCCGATGAGCAGCACGCCCAGCACCATGTCGCGCCCATTGGGCGGCACGGCATTCAGTCCGGCCAGCAACGCCGCTACGGTGAGGATGCCGAGCAGGGTGCCGGCCACATGACCCGCCCCGCCGGTGATGCGGATACCGCCGAGTACGACGCAGGCGATGGCGGTCAATTCCAGCGATTTTTCCGCGTCGGCCTTGGCCGAACCGTAGCGCAGCACCACGGCCATGCCGCACAATCCCGCCAGCGCGCCGGAAGCCGCGTAGATCGCCAACTTGATGCGCCGCACCGGCAGACCCGCGAAGCGCGCGGCCACCTCATTGTCACCCAGCGCATATAGCGCCCGGCCAACCCAAGTGTGATGAGCGAACACGTAGGTCACGACGAAAAGTACGCCGATCACTACCAGCGGCAGCGGCATGCCGAGAACGGGCGTGTCCCAGAATTCAACCAGTTCGGCCGGCAAGCGAGTCGGCGGTGCGTCACCACTGAGCGAGAACGCCAAGCCGCGAAACAGCTCGCGTGTGGCCAGCGTCGCCACCAGCGGGACCACGCCCGCCGTCACCAGGCCGCCGTTAAACAACCCCGCCAGCAAGCCGGCGAGCAGACCCGCGCTCATCGCGGCCGGGATCGACCACTGGGCATCGCGCAGCAGCACGCCGATGACCACACTGACGAAGACCGTCACCGAGCCGATGGATAGATCGATGCCGCCGGTCAGGACGATGGGCGTCAAGGCCAGCGCCAGCACCGCTGGCGCAAAGTATTGTTCGCTCAGATTCAGCCAGTAATCGAGATGTTGAAATCCCGGCACATACAACACAATGACAGTAAGGATTGCCACGGCCAGCAGCCAGGGCAAATGTTCCAGCAGCAATCGAGCGAGGGATCGACTCATACTCGCCTCCGTCGCCAGAGCGCGTCGAGCGTGACGGCCACGACCATGACCGCGCCCACGAGAGTTCGTTGCCAAACCGTGGGAATATGCAGAAATTCGCAGGCCGGTGGCAAGGCGACCAGAAAGAGACAGCCCAACACGACGCCGAGAACCGTGCCGCGTCCGCCGGTGATGGCGACGCCGCCGACCACCGCGGCGGCAATCGCTTGCAAGGTTGTATCCTCGTAACTGACCGCTTGTAGTTGGCCGGAACGCGCCAGATATAGTAATCCCGCCAGGCCGGCGAGCATGCCCTGCAACGTGAAGGCCGCCAGCCAGGTTCGTGAAACCGAGATGCCGGCCCGCGTCGCCGCCGACGGATTGCTGCCGGCCGCGACCATTTGCCGGCCCAGGACGCTGCGCTGAAGGAAGAAGCCCGTCAACAACGCGATGCCAAGCCCGAGCCAGACGAGTGCGGACAAACCCGCGATCGGTTCGACAAAACGGTTGCGCGTCGCGCCGGGAATTTGCACATCCTGCGTCAACCACCATAGCGCCATGCCGCGATACAAGCTGAGTGTACCGAGTGTCACGACAATGGGATGAACACGGCCGATCAGACTCACCGCCGCATTGACGAATCCACCGAGTCCACCCACCGCCACACCAGTCAATAATACCAGTGCAAACGGGTAGTTTTTCTCCCACATTTGGCCGGCGATGCCCGCACTCAGGGCCATTAGCGATCCCAGCGAAATATCGATGCCGCCGACCAGAAGAACGAGCATCGCGCCCAGGGCACAGAAACTCAGCAAAGCCGCGTCGGTCGCCAACGAGGGCAGATGGCCAATTCGCCCACTGTGCCAGAACTGCACGGCAAACAGGAGGAGTAACAGAACGAACAGGCCAGCCTCACGGAAGGGCAAAATCCGAAATCCGAAATCCGAAATCCGAAAGAAATCCCAAATGCGAATACCAAAACGCAAAACGAACTGCGTTTTTGTTTCGGATTTTGACTTTCCGGTTTCGTGTTTCTTTCGGATTTCGGATTTCGGATTTCGGATTTCCTCCGAAGAAGGCAGCGCGGCGGCGGCGACTTCGTTGGCCGAGTGTTGACGCGGATCGAACAGCCCGGCGAGTCGGCCTTGCCGAAAAACGCCCACGCGATCGCTCTGCGACAGCACTTCCGGCAGATCCGAGCTGATGAGGACAATCGCGCGGCCCTCGGCGGCGAGACGGCGGATAAGTGCATGAATCTCCGCCTTGGCCGCCACGTCAATGCCGCGCGTCGGCTCGTCGAGGATGAGGACGTTTGGTTGTCGTTCCAGCCATCGGCCAACGACGATCTTCTGCTGATTGCCGCCCGACAGCGTGCCGATGGCCTGCTCGATGGAACGCAGACGCACGCCCAACGTCTGCACGGCCGCCTGTGTGCGGCGTATTTCGGGACGGCGCATCAACAGGCCGCCGACAGCCAACTGTCGAAGCATCGCCAGTACGAGGTTCACGCGAATCGAGAGGCCACGGCATAGCCCCTGGCGCAGACGGTCCTCCGGGACGTAGGCCAGCCCTTGCCGCGCCATCGGTCCCGGTCCTTGCGGCGTCACCGGATGATCATTCAGCTGGATTTCGCCGGACGCCAGCGGACGCAGACCGAGAACGCCCTGCGCCCATTCGCTGCGGCCGGCTCCGATCAAGCCGTACAAGCCGAGAATCTCTCCGGCATGAACTTCCAGGCTGACATCGTGAAATGTGCCATCCGTGGCCGAAAGATTGCGACAGCGCAAGCGCACCGGCCCGGCCGCGATGCCGGCGCTGCGTGGCTTCGTGTCAAGATCGCGGCCGACCATGTGATGGATGAGTTGTTCCGGCGAGGTTTCCGCGAGTGTTCCCGTCCATACACGCCGGCCATCGCGCAACACCGTCGCCTCGTCTGCCAGGGCGAAAATCTCCTCGAAGCGATGGCTGACGTACAGGATGGCCGTTCCTTGCGAACGGAAGCGGCGCACCTGCTCGAACAGCACTTCCGTCTCGGCGGCAGACAGACTGCTCGTGGGTTCATCGAGAATCAGCAGACGCGCTCGCTCGGCCAGGGCGGCGGCGAGAATGAGTAACTGCCGCTGCGCCGGCGAAAGTCCGGCGGCGAGCATGTCGGGCGGCAGTTCCGCTCGCATGCCATCGAGAGCATGGCGAGTGCGGCGAGCCTGCTCGCGGCGATCAATCCAGCCCCAGCGCCGCGCCGGCATGCCCTGCTCCAAGGCAATGTTCTCCGTCACGCTCAAATCGGGGAACAAATCGACTTCCTGATGAACGGTGACGATGCCGAGTCGATGGGCGTCGTGGGCGTCGGCGAAGCGAATGGGCTGACCGGCGAGACGAATTTCGCCGTGATCGGGAGCAAGGCTGCCGCCGAGGATGTTGATGAGGGTGCTTTTGCCCGCACCGTTTTCGCCGACCAGGGCATGAACGCGGCCGGGTTGTAGAATCAGATTCACCCCTTGTAGCGCGACGACACCGGGGAAACTCTTGCCGATGTCTGTCAACTCAATCGTCGCGCTCATGCTACCGAGTATCCGGAGGTAGGGATGGCATCGAATCTCTACAATCTTATCGCTCCTCGCGGGTGAGGGCGAGCGTGCGGTTGCATTGTGTCAGGCGACATTAAGCTGGCCACTCCTGACGGTCGCGGCTTGGACGAACCTGCGGAGTGGCTGTTCCAGCGGCCGCGTCTGCATAGAATAGTCGGTTATGATTACTCTTCGCATAACCAACGGCCGGGTCATTGACCCCTCGCAAAACATCGACCAAGTCACGGATCTGTGGATTCGCGGCGAACACATCCTCGGCGTGGGACCGCATCCGTCAACGCAAGCCGACCGCGTTCTCGACGCCACGGGGAAAATCGTTTGTCCCGGTCTTATCGATATGCACGTCCACTTGCGCGAGCCGGGACGCGAGGAAGACGAAACCATCAGTACCGGCACGGCGGCGGCGCTGGCGGGCGGCGTCACCTCCGTGGCGTGCATGCCGAATACCGAGCCAGCCCTGGATAGCCAGGCGGCGGCCGAGTTCGTTTGCCTGCAAGCCAAGCGCGCCGGCAACGCCAATGTCTTTCCCATTGGCGCGATCACCAAGGGACGCGAAGGCAAGGAGTTGGCCGAGATTGGCGGACTGGTCGAGGGCGGAGCGGTCGCGTTCACCGATGACGGTTCGCCGGTCGTCAGCGCCGAGATTATGCGGCGGGCGATGGAATACTGCCGCATGTTCGACAAGGCGGTTCTGAGCCATTCCGAGGATCTCGATCTGACGCGCGGCGGCGTCATGAATGAAGGGTTCGAGAGCATGCGTTTGGGGCTGCGCGGCATGCCGGCCGCTGCCGAAGAGGTCATGGTTTATCGAGAGATTGCCCTGGCCGAGTTGACCGGCGCGCGCGTGCATATTCTGCACGTCTCCACGGCCGGCAGCGTCGAATTGATCCGCCGCGGCAAGCAGCGCGGTGTGCGCATTAGCGGCGAAGCCTGTCCGCATCACTTCACGCTGACCGACGCCTGTTTACGTACCTTCGACAGCAATTACAAGATGGCGCCGCCGCTGCGCACCGAGGACGACGTGCAGGCGATCCTGGCCGGACTGCGCGACGGCACGCTCGAAGTGATTGCCACCGATCACGCGCCGCATGCGCCCGAAAAGAAGATGCGCGAATTGGCCCAGGCGCCCAACGGCATTGTCGGCCTGGAAACGCTGGTGCCTGTGTGCATCAAGGCCTTGATCGAGCCGGGACATTTGACCTGGCCGCAACTCATCGAGAAATTAACCCTTCAGCCGGCGCGTGTACTCGGCATCGAACGCGGTACCCTCAAGGCGGGCGCGGTCGCGGATGTGACGATCCTCGATCCAGCCATCGAGTGGACCATCGATCCTAAACAGTTTCGCTCCAAGAGCCGTAACACTCCGTTCGCCGGCTGGCAGGTGCGCGGCCGGGCCGATACCGTACTGGTCGGCGGCGCGATCAAGTTTCAGCGACACGAAACGGCTTAACAAGCCCGGAGCGCCAGCGACGAGTTCTCCCGTCGCGAGAACCCGTCGCTGGCGCTCCGGGCTTGTTGGGCTTGTTGTGTCAGTTCGTCTTGCAAGCGTTTTCGCTTCTCGCTATAGACGCCGCCATCCAATGTAGGCAGTTTCGATGCCAAGGAGGGGGTCATGCGGCGGTGTCCTCCCGTTGCGGGGATTGCATGGCGAGCTTGCGGCTTGCTCTGTCTGGTGGCGACGGGGTGCATCCCCATCGGTTACGCCTACCCCAAGGTTTCCTATGTGGCGCCCGTGAGCGTCGGCACGGCGTCCTATCAGGTCCACGCCTTCCGCGTGGACGTGGCCGACGACGACAATTCCAGCGATCTCGCGGAGAATGATGAATACGTCCTCCATCCCATCCCGCTTCATCGGGACGGCAGTTTTGATCCGCAAGTGAAAGTCGGCGTCGATTACGGATGGATCTGGAACTGCATCACGCTCATTCTGGATGGCTCAACGCACCATACGATGAAGGTCCGCCTCTATCGCCCCGGCTATCAGACCATCGAAATCGAATCGTGGCAGAAGAACGGACAGATGAAGTGGGTCGTGGCTTCGTCGCTCGATGAACAGGAACAAGCGCTCGACGATCTGGTTTCGACCTGGAATACGACGCCGATACGGATTCAAAATCGGATCGCGCGTACCGGATTCGTGCCGCCGCGCGATCCGCTCGTGTTTCGCTATCTCGCGGCAGGATCGACTTCCGACGAACACCGTCAGGCGCTGCACTTCGCCGCCAGCGAGTACGAGCGCCTGATGAGGGAAGCTCTCGATCCGGAGATGCGTTCGCGTCTGCAAGACAAGGGCAAATCGCTGCGTCAACTGGCGGCGAAATAACACTTACGGACAATCATAACGGCTTCACGAGCAGATTGCGGAACTCAACCCGTCCGCCGTGGCTCTGCACACCGAGATGGCCCTTTTGACGCAGCAATCCCGGATGCTTTTCCGTGTGCGTCTTGTAGTCGTCGAGGTTGGCATCGGTGACGGTCACGCCATTCAGTTCGACCGTGATCTTGCGTCCCTTGGCGACGATACGCATCTTGTTCCATTCGCCGGCGCCTTTGCCGGGCAGCTTGGAAGGCGGAACCACATCGTAAATCGAGCCGGTGTGTTGCGTCGGTTTCAGCTTGTATTTGTGGACTTTCTCATAGCCGGCATCATCGATGAGTTGGATTTCGATGCCCTTTGTCGAGACGGCATTCGTGAGCGGAGCGCGCAGCGCCACGCCGCTGTTGCCGCCAGCCTTCTCCCAGCGATACTCAAGGCGCAGCTCGAAATCGCTATATTCCTTGTCGGTCAACAGCCAACCGCCGCCGCTGCCGGTGGTGAACAGCAAACCCTTGTCCACACCCCACGATTCCATCTTGCCGCCGTAAACCTTCCAGCCCGTCAAGTCCTTGCCGTTGCATAACGGTGCAAAGCCCTCCGGTATGTCTTTTTCGGCGGACTGAGCCGCGGAGAACATGATGGCGAGGATGGCCAGGGTCAAGGGAACGATTGCACGGCGCATGGAAGCATCTCCGGTGACAGATGAGGCGAAGCGGGGAATACCAGTGATTGGCGATTATGCGGTTGGCGGGCAAGCAAAGCAAGGGGCTGGAAAAAAGTTGGACGATGCACGCGCCGGAACATAGGGTTATCTACCTGTCTCGACAGGTTCTCTCCTTCCGCAGCCGGAAACGGGAGACAATAGGGAAAACGGTGCGAATCCGTTGCGGGGCCGCCGCTGTGATCGGCCAGGTCTCCGAACCCCTCACCCCCAACCCCTCTCCCCGGAGAGGCGAGGGGAGACGAGGATAAGCCACTGCAAGCCGGCGCTGACGCCGGACGCGGGAAGGCCGTTCGGGACCGCGAAGCAGATTGTCAAGCTGCTTCATGAGCCGTAAGCCAGAAGACCTGCCTGCCGAGGGTTATGTTCCGATGCTTCGGCTCCAAGCATCCGGGCAGGCCCTGTCGCCATCCGACGAACCCTTGCCCGCTAACAAGCCGAAGCAGTCTTCTGTGCCCGTGCCGGCAGAAAAGGACTGTTTCCATGCGTTCCACCCCTTCCCTCCGTCGTCCGTCCGCGTTCACGCTGATCGAACTGCTCGTCGTCATCGCCATCATCGCCATCCTGATCGGCTTGCTGCTGCCTGCGGTACAGAAAGTCCGCGAGGCTGCCGCGCGAACGCGGTGCGGCAATAACCTCAAGCAACTGACCCTGGCCGTCCACAACTACGAATCTGCTCAGCAAATGCTGCCGCCGAATTACATCTATCTTGGTGGACCGAATTACGCGACCAAATGGTGGTTTGGATTGGCCAATACCGACCCCAACACGTTCGTCACGACTCTCGACCCGATGCAAGGGGTGCTGACGCCCTATTACGAGAACAATACCAAGGTGACGACCTGCCCCAGTCTGAACGCGCCGCCGGGTTTCTTCCAGTATTCGTCGGGAACCGGCGGCTACGGCTACAACAATGCCCTGAACAATCTGCGCATGGTGCAAATCCAATCGACGAGTACCACGTATCTGTTCGGCGATTCGGCCCTGCTCGTTTGTTCCGGCGGTCCCTGCACGATGCAGGAATCGGATTCCATCGTCGGGCCGGTGCCGTTGGTGCAGAACGGGCCGTTTGGACTCTATCAGGCGCTGACGCACTTTCGGCATACCAACGTGGCCAATATGGCCTTCCTTGATGGCCACATTGAAACGCTGAATCTCAATTATGTGCCCTCGGACCCCAGCTGGCCGGCCGACGCTGCGGGATACATCCGGACGAACAAACTCGGCTTCCCAATCAACTCCAATGCTCCTTATGTTGGCAATGCTTCGTGAGTCTATAGCGAGCGGGGTTGCGTAAGCGCCCCGAGTGCTGTCTGATCTCGGGGCGCTTACGCAACCCCGCTCGCTATAGAATGGAGATGGGTTCGTTATTTGATGGCAAGGAGCTTCCTATGCTCGTATTATCCAACGGCGTCGCTTTGGGGCGTCGTTCCATGTTGAAATCGAAATTGCATCGCGCCACCGTCACGCATGCCGATGTCGATTACGAAGGCAGCGTAACGCTCGATGCGCGATTGCTGGAGGCGGCGGATATTCTGCCGTTCGAGGAAGTGCATGTGTGGAACGTGACGCGCGGCACGCGGCTGCGCACCTACGCGATGGCTGGCGAAGCCGGTTCCGGTGTCGTGTGTATCAACGGTGCGGCCGCGCACCTCGCCCAGCCGGGCGATCTCGTCATCGTGGCCACCTTCACCCAACTCGACGATGCCGCCGCACGCACGCATCGGCCGCGCATTGTCCTGGTTGGCCCAGACAATCGCATTCGCAACGCCAATGCGGAGGAAGTCGCCGGACCGGGACGAACGAGGAGAAAAAGCGAATGAAGATCGTTGATGTGCGCATTACGGGCTTGTCGGGCGGCACGGTGGACGGCGGTTGGCCGCAGGGCAATAAGCCGGAGGAAGATCTTAATACTCTCCTCGAAGTCGTGGCCGATGAGGGGCTGATCGGTGTCGGCAGCGCCATGACGAGCAAGAGCCTGGTGGTTGCTGCCGTCGATCTGCTGCGGCCGCACCTCATCGGCGAACGCGCCGACGAACCGGCGCGCGTCACCGAGAAATTACGGCAAGCGACATTCTGGCAAGGTCGCGGCGGCAGCGTCGAACATGCCATTAGCGGCCTTGACATCGCTCTATGGGATCTGATGGGACAGATTTGTCAGCAGCCGGTCAGCCGTTTGCTGGGCGGCTGTTATCGCAATCGCATCAAGCCGTATGGCTCGATCCTGTTCGATGAGCCGGGACCGCTGTGTCAGACGCTTCAGCAAACCGTCGCGCGTGGTTTTCGGGCGATCAAGTTGGGTTGGCGTCCGTTCGGCCGCCGCGATCGCCGCACCGATGAATTGCTCGTCAAGACAGCCCGCGAGACGGTTGGCCCGGATGTCGAGTTGATGGTCGATGCCGGCGGCAGCGAACAGTTTTGGCCGCACGGCTACAAGTGGGCGCTGGAAACCGCCAAGATGTTGGCCGACTACGATATCGTGTGGTTCGAGGAGGCGCTGCCGCCGGACGATCTGGAAGGCTACATCGAATTGCGACGTCATTCGCCGGTGCCCATCGCCACGGGCGAGGTGTTGACGCGACGACAAAGTTTTCGTCCTTTCCTGGAACGCCAGGCCGTTGACATCATCCAGCCCGATTGCACCAAGTGCGGCGGATTGACCGAAGCGTGCCGCATCGCATGGATGGCGTATGAACACAACATCCAATGGGTGCCGCACGGCTGGAACACGGCGATTGGCTTGGCCGCCGATCTGCATTTGTCGGCCGCGATGCCGGTGGCGCGGTATGTCGAGTACCTGACACCGTCGCCCTATCTGGACGAGATCGTCACCGAACCGTTCCGCGTCGATGCGGAGGGGTATTTACCCATCCCTGATCGTCCCGGTCTGGGCATCGAACTGAACCGGGAGGCGATGAAGCGGTTCGGGGTATGAGACGTTCGAGGATCGCTTCGCTGTGGTGAGGCAAACGGTGTCGGGTAAAATGCGGACGAGGAGAATCCAATCATGCCATTACGCGATCACTTCCGCCCGCCGCTCGACAATGCTCACTCCTGGGAAGAACTTCACGGGCAATGGCCGGCGGTCATCGTGCAACACCTGCGCAAGCAACTCCCGGCTGGCTACGAAGCCGCGCCCCGGCTTCACTCCGGCTCGCAGGTGGAAATCGACGTGGCCGCGTTCGAGAAAGAGGAGCTTGTCTCGCAGGCCGCCAGGGGCGACGACAACGGCGGTGTTGCGACGGCTGTTTGGTCGCCGCCCCGGCCCAGTGTGGCCATCGAAACGACGTTGCCGGACTACGACGAGTATGAGGTCCGCGTGTACGACGCCAAGCGGGGCCGGCATCTGGTCGCGGCCATCGAAATCGTCAGCCCAGCGAACAAGGACCGGCCCGAACACCGCAACATCTTCGTCGCCAAGTGCGCGGCGCTGCTTCAGAAGGGCGTGGCGGTCAGCATTGTCGATCTGGTGACCGTTCGCCGCTTCAATCTCTACGCCGAGCTATTAACCTTGATCGGGCATAGCGATCCGACGTTGGGCAGCGAGCCTCCCCACCTCTACGCCGCCTCGTGTCGTTGGATCAAGGAGGGGAAGCGAACCCTGCTACAGGCTTGGTCGCATGTCCTGGCCTTGGGGCAACCGCTGCCGACGCTGCCGTTGTGGCTGGCCGAGAATCTGGTCGTGCCGCTCGACCTGGAGCAGAGCTACGAGCAGGCGTGCAGCGATCTGTGGATCGCGTAGCGAGTGGCTGGGCCGTATTCGTAGGGGGCGAGGAACGCGCTACGCCGAACCGATTTCTTTGACGCGCGGAGATGCTTCCGGTTAGAATAGATGAATAGATTCCTGCCGATGTGCGTGACCATGAATCCCTTCGTGCAGCCACAACGCTCGCGTTTCGCGCGAAACGTGAGCGTTGTGGCTACACGGACTGACAGGGACAATGAGGTATTGCGGCGATGAATGTTCTTATGGTGGAAGACGATCCCGTAATGGGCAAATCGCTGAACAAGGGACTCGTCGAAGCGGGGCATGCCTGCGTCTGGGTCAAAGACGGCAAGCACGGACTCGAACAGGCGCTCAGTCAACGCTTCGATGCCATTATTCTGGATTTGCTGCTGCCTGGTCTGCCGGGGCTGGATGTGCTGCGACAGATTCGCGCGGGGGGCGTGCGGACGCCGATCCTTCTGCTGACCGCGCTGGGAGCGGTCGAGGAACGTGTCACCGGACTCAAGGCCGGTGCCGACGATTACATGGTCAAACCATTCGCCTTTTCCGAACTGATGGCACGCCTGGAGGCCGTGTGCCGCCGAACGGCCGATCGGCCGGCGGCCGTCATGACGATCGGCGATATTTGTCTCGATCTGACCACGCGGCGCGTGCAGAAGGGCGAGTGCGAGGTCGATTTGACGCCCACGGAGTTCAGTATCCTCGAACTGCTGATGCGTCACGCTGGCCAGGTCGTCACGCGCAAGATGCTGTGCGAACATTTGTGGGAGACGGATTGGGAAGGGACCACCAACGTCATTGAGGTGCATATCAACCGCATCCGCAAAAAACTCGACCGCGATGATTCTCTTTCGATCATTCAGACCGTGCGAGGGCGAGGCTATGCGCTTCGGGCCTGTTGAACACCAGAGCGGATTTTATGAGGCATTATCGGCGCAAAACCATTCGTGAAAGCAACTTGTGGCGATGATTTTTGCAACAAATATGCCACAATTCTAGCTACACTTCTTGCCACAAATAGGGCAGGCCGAGACGCCTTCTCTTCTCTCATTTTTCTCTCACATGTGGCAGAATTGCCACTTGGTACACACTTGTTAACTATTTCTTTCCCGTCGCTGGATTTGAGACATCCCAAGGAGGAATTGTCAGAATCTGACAATTCCTACCAATATGGTAGCATATTCCTGGATCGTCTCAGGGTGGCAATTCTGCCACCATGAGACGATCAATCGTTGCAATCCCTACAACCGGCACAATCTCTACAATCGTTAAACTCCACGATCTGTTTGCCTGTTCACGTCTGAACAGGCGACAATTCCGCAAAGCCCCGTTTCTGTTTTTGGGCGAAAAACCGGATATTTACTATAGAAGGCTCTCAATTGTCCTTGAGCAGTGAGAGGAAGGAAATTATGGCGGGCAAGTCAACCCTGCAACTATCGCGTGAGGTGGGCGTCAATTACGCGATGCTGTATTCGCTCATTCGGGACAACCTTGTTCCCGAACCATTGCGTCTCGGCGGCCGCGGCGCCTACGTGTGGATGCCAGAAGATGTCGAGCGAGTCCGGCAAGTGCTGGCCACGAAGAAGGCCGCGCGACGATCTGCCAAGGCGTGAAATGACGAACGCCGCACAGGTGCCACCCTGTACGGCGTTCAATGTGCGTCAGACCGGATTATAGGAGCAAATGCCTTGTGCGTCAAGCCTGATTTTCATTTCGCGGACAATCCACGTCTCTTTTCTCCCCGAACGGTAGACGAGCTTGCGGCCGGGGCGGACGTGGCGCCGTTCCGGTTACTGTCCGTGGCCGAGATGGGCGACGAAGCATCCCGCGCTCAGGCGCTGGGCGATCTTACCCGCCGAATCGACGCGCAGAACGCCAGGAGTTGTACGCGTCACCCTGCTTGCCTTCGGATGAAGGGCGCTTTCCGCGACACAACCAGCACGCGGGGGAAAGGGTTCGTCGTCAACTACCTCTGCAAGAGAATTGACTGCGAGGATTGCCGGCGACGAAAGGCTGTTAGCAATCTCCGCCAGGCCGGCGCGGTGATACTACACGCCGGCGCCGCCCTCGTCCACGTCGCCCTCGTTCCGTGGCGCCGCTGGCGTTCGGTGTCCCGAACCGTCGAGCGTTATTGCGGGCGGGCCGGATACGTTCGCGTTCGTCACGACACCGGATTGACGCTGGTTGTGTCCGCGAAACCATTCCCGGGGACAACCGCCATGACGCCGAACGCGGCTTGTGGGATGGCGGCCGATGCAATCGAGCGGGCCGACAAGGTTCATCAGGCGGCGGCATGGTGTGGCCGGTGGAAAAGGACGGCTACGAAGAGAGACGCGAAGTATCAGCCGGTCGAGATCAAGCTGAATGACGAAGCGGTCGAGGCGTTGGCCGTCGAGTACAAGGCCAAGCTTCGCCGGCTCAAGGGTGGGGCCGTGGGCGTCAGCTGGATATTCGCGCCGGATGCCGATCCGGGGCGTGTCGAGGAGTTCTATCGAAGGTTGGCTTGTCGCACTTCGGACGTGTTTGTTGAGGAGCAAAAACAATACGTCTCAGGTGCGACAATGCCCGACTTCACCCCGTCTTGGATGGAAGAGCCGGCCGACGCTCCCGACACCAGCCCGCCACCGAGGGCGGCGCGCATGGCAGGGACGGTATAACGCCTCGCACGACGAGGAAGGGAATCATCGGGGTCGCTGCCCATTCCTCATCCTCTTCGTCGAGCAGAGTAGCAGACCATCGGCGACCACGTCCCACGTCCAGAACGAGAGCGCTAGTACAGTGTCCGAAAACGTCACGATCCGAGACGGGTTCACCCTTGCGGCATTAGCTGCCGCGTCGGGCCGTCCGGCGTGCGAAGTTGCTGCCGTGGCTGGCGTCTGCGAACGCACCATTCGCCGCTGGAATCGCCGGGACGACTTCCAGGCGATGGTACGCCGGCTCCGGGATTCCATGCTCAGCGACGCGCAGGGACGGCTTCTGGCCACGAACGGCAAGGCGATTGACGCCCTGGCTGGATTGCTTGGATCCGGTCAGGAAAATATCGTGCTAGGTGCCGCCGGCCGGTTGCTCGATATGACCTTGCGGGTTCGGCGCCAAGTGGACACCGAGCGAGAGCTTGAACAGGTGAAGGCGGATTGGGAAGCGCTTCGCCGGGAGCGCCCGGAATTATTTCAGAGGAGTCGTTATGACAACGAGATCAAAGGGTTCCCGAACGAGTAGTGTCGCCTTTTACCAGAAGAAGGGCGACGAAGCCCGCGCGAACGCCAAGAGGACGCGCGGCATTTATCGTCGCCTCTGGAAAGACCTCGCGGCCATCTGCGACCGCGAAATCGAGAAACTGAACGCGGCCGGCAATGTGCCCGCCGCGAAGACCACCGAAGAGGGTTTGTGATGTCTGGAATGGAAAAACTGTGCGCCTTGCTTGCTGCCGACGAAGCGCCTGCCGAGGGCGGGATTGTCCGTGGGGGAGGACGCATCCTCTTCGTGTTGAGCGAGACGGAGAAGGCGGCGGCTGATTTCCGTCGCAGCGTCGGCTACGCATCAACGCCGGCATCGCGGAAGTTCCAACGACTCTGGAAAGAGGCCGAGGAACGCAAGGCGAGTCATCGCCGAGCGTGCCGTGCCCGTGTGACCGAGGGCCGCGCGACGAGCAAGCCGAGCCGGGCCGTCGGCCTCAAGGAGTCGGCCGGCCAATGTGTGTTCGACAAGAGCGGAATGTGCTGTTGCCGTCGCTGCGTGTCTCACTGAAAGGGAGGACGAGAGATGGTTTTGCTTGTCGTTGACCTTGCGAAAGAAATCAAACGCCGGATCGCTGAACAGCAAAAGCTGACCAGCCGAAAGAAACGCCGGCGGTGCCGGGCTGGTGGCGGACGTTGGGTTCCCACACCGAAACCGCATTGATCGGACACTTGGGAGATGTTGCATCACTTTTGAAATGAGGAATTAGAGATGGGTAATGTGGACTTTAAGTTCATCGAATGCCGGGCGCTGGCGCGGCCGCTGAGCGCGTTTCGCCGCGATTGGATCGACGGCTTGAACTTCATCGTCGATGGCGCGGAGCGTATGGTTGATGCGTCCCACGAAGCCGCCCGCAAGGTCTACGCGGAACTGTCGAACGCTTCCGCCCTTGCACGGTCGAAGCCTACCGCGCTAACGGCGGAGCGAGACAAGCGCGTCGCCGAACTGGACGCCGCGCGGAGTCGGCTGGCGATTCTTGAGGGACAGCCGGCCATCATCCGGCAGCGGATCGCGGCCGCGCTTGTCCGTGGCGACGCCAACGCTGTCGAGGACCACGAAGCCGAATTGCCATCCGCGCAGCTGGCGATTGAGGCCGCGCGTCGCCGTGTCGAGATTTTGCGCAGTCTGCTCGAAGAGGCGGAAATAGCCGTCGGTATCGAACACCGTGAGGCAGTCCAAGCGATCTTCGCCAAGAAGAGAGCCGAGCTACAAACCGCACTGGACGAGGCGAAGGCCAAATTGAGCCGCGCTGTCAGCGAATTGTTTCCCGGCGTCGTGGCTGCAGAGGAATCGTTGGCCGCGAGCAAACCCGGCTGGCAACCCGTCGAAAACTGAGTCGCGTTCTGCGGCCGGCGTGTTGCCGGCCGCGTTCAGTTTCTGAGGAGTACGAAGAATGAACACTGAATCGCATCTGAATTACAGCCGCATCGTCGAGAACCGTTCGCGTCAGCCGGCACGCCCCGTTAGCACGGCCAGCCGCCGGATCATCGGGCCGGTTGCTCCGCGCGACAAGGCGGGTCGCTTGATGCTGGCTCCGTCACTGGATGCCAACGGCGCGATCGTCGAACGCGATCCCCGCGAGTTGATGGCGTGGGAGACGAACCAAGTCCCCGACCCCGCCGCGACCAAGGGGCTGAAACTCTTCTCCGTGGACCTGGATGGCGAACCGCTTGTCCAGGTTTACGCGAAAAACCAGGAGCAAGCCTTGGACATTTACCGTTACGAGATGGGTGTCCTGCGCCTGGACAGCAACGCGCCCCTGCCCATCGTGACCGAAATCAAGCAGTAACCTTGCCGCCGGTGTCCGGTCCTACGCCGGCGGCTTCGCGGGGTGGCAATTCTGCCACCCCGCTGAAATCACTTCCCTTTCAGCCGGCCATTGCCGGTCATGTCCGCGCCTGAATCCCCTGCGGTCAACCCCCCCCTTCACTTTCAGATCGCGGGCAGGCGCTTTCCTCCCTTCCTCTACGGGCAACGGTCGGCCAATGTCGGCCGTTGCCTCACTTCTCATACAGATGAACAAGACACTTCTCGCGTCTCAAATATCCGCCGATGGTCTTCAAGTGCGGGCCGAGACGAACCGCGCGCACGTTGACGATCTTGTCGAGTTATTCGGCGACGATGGCGTATGGCCGGCGGCGCTTCCTCCGCTTGTCGTGTTCGGCGCTGATCCGGGGCCGTACTACCTCGCGGACGGCAATCATCGCCTACAGGCCGCGCGAGAAGCCGGTTGTACCGAATTGCCTTGTGATGTCCATCCGGGTGGCCACGGCGACGCCCTATGGTTCGCGGTCGGTGCCAATGCGGAACACGGACTGAGGCGAACGAGCGAAGACAAACGGCGGGCCGTGTTGACCGCATACCGGCTCGATCCGGGAATGTCCGTCAACATGATCGCCCGTCGTTGCCGTGTGAGCGAGAGTCTCGCGCGGCACACTATCGCGGAGTATAAGGCTGATGCACTTCGTGAAAAACGAAGTGGTAGCGAACAGTCCGGAGCGTCGATCCCGCTTGGTGAAAAACGAAGTGCCGATCCCGCGCCGGAGATTCGCGTCTGTTCCGATGGTCGCAAGATGAACGTCGCCAACATCGGCAAGAGCAAGCCGACCACGGAAGCTGAGCCAGCCGCCACGGATGACGACGCGGCCACGATCTACGCGGCGGCCGCTGAGATGGACGCGATAGTCCAGGTGCTACGCGACGCGCAGAAACGCATCCATGCACTGGCCACACAACCCGGCGCCGAATTGCTCCGCTCAAATCATCTTCGTTGTGAGGGCGAACACTTCCGCTCACCTGACGTTGCCAACGCGATCAAGGAATTGCAGCACTGGAAACCACACTCGGCTTGTCCTTATTGCGTGACCGCGATCAAGCCGGGTTGCCATCTGTGCAAAAGTCTCGGATGGATCACAGAAAGCGCGCTGAGCCGATGCCCGCAGACAGCGCGGGACGCGGCGAAGTAGAGCGGCTCTATCTTCTCACCAATTCTCTTTCCCCTTCACCAATTCTGCACAGGCAGGCACACGCCGGCACCGCACTTCAAGGATCACTCCATGACTGACGATCAATCCGGCTCCCTCCCAAAATTATCGGCGCACATTGAATCGTTTTTGACCGCATTGGACGGACTGACGGCGGGGCTATCGTCGTTTGCCGCCGCAGCACAAGCGAAATTATCGCCCGCTAAGCTCGGCGAACTATCCGGTTCAGACAAGAGCGATCCGAGCCAAGTCGCCAAGCCGCAAGAGGCGAGCAACAGCGGCAACGTCCTAGCCGGGATGGACAATCTCGTCACCGGCATGAAGGCGGCCACGTCGGGCCTGCAAGCCGGCTTCTCGGCACTGACGGGCAGCGTGTCGGGTGTGCTGTCCGGCGTAGCGGGGATGGCCAAGGGGCTGGACATGGTAGTCCCTGGCCTCGGTGAGCTAACCGGCGTCGTCGCGGGTGCAGTCCAGGCAATCGTAGACATCCCGCAAAAGGTCATGCCGTTCGTCGAGGCACTGTCGCCGGCGTTACTCATCACCTTCAATCAGGCTATGAGGGATTTAAACGCGACCATCGGAACCGCGTTCGCAGGCATGTTCGACCAACTCGCCGGCACCATGAATATGGTTGCCGGACAATTGCTACCCATCATGGAGATGATTCGCCCCGTCGTGGAAAAGGCCACGGACGTTATCGGCGGAATACTCGTTACCGTCGTCAAGGCGGCGGCGGATATGTTCACGCAATTCCTGCCGGTCATCAACACCCTGCAAGACGCCTTCGCCGCAGTCGCCGGCCTGGTCGGGCCGGCCATTGAACTGGCATTCGCGCCGCTCAAAATCCTCTTCTCTATTCTTGAGCCGGTAATTAAGGTTGTTGTCGGCGTCTTCCAAGGTCTTGTGGCCGTGGTGAAGCTCATCGACAACGCCTTGCGTCCGGTGTACGCGGCGTTCGATGGGCTGGCGAAGATCGCGTCCGCTCTGGTGGACGTGGCTCTCGCGCCGTTCACGAAGGCCATGAACATTCTCACGCCGATCATGGACGCGCTCACTCAGCACATGGATGTGATGATGACCGTGTTCAACACTCTGGTGGACACCGTGACGGCGTTCATCGGTAGTCTGACGGGCGGCGACGATTTGAAGAGTGTCACCGATGGGATTGTCAACGCCCTGCAACAGATGACGAAATACATACTCCTTTTCGTCGGCAATATCGCCAAGTTCTTCGGCGCGGACAGTTTTCTCGACTCACTCATCAAGAACCTGACACCGAAAACGCATGGAGCGACGGGGGCGATGCAAGGCGTCGGCATGAAGGGGTTCGAGCAGATCGGCCGCGATCTTGCTCTCGCCGCTGTCCAGGGGGCTAAGGCAGAAGACGACACGAAGAAGAGCCAGTCGCAATGGCTGGAAGAAGCTGTTGGCGAATTGAAGGGAATCCGCGACGGCAAACAGGACTTGGAAAAGTTGATCGACAAGGCGGTGGACAAGATTCTCGACAAGATCGGCAGTCTGATTCCGTCGCCGGGAGACATCATGCGGAGAGGCAAGAACGGCCTTGCCAACGCAACCGGCGGCCTCTCCAATCTTCTCTTCCCGGGATCGTAGCCGTCTCTCGCGGGTGGCAAAGTTGTCGCCCTGGACACAACAACACAAAGGGGGCGTATTGGAATAAACCCAATACGCCCCCTTTGTGTTGTATCTCATTCACTGTTTGCTAATTACAAGCCATGCAATGTATAGCGAGTCTAGCGAGTCATGCAAACGCTTGCAATACGCTTGCAAGTATTGCGTATCAAGCAAGTTGCGGCGATTTTTCCCCTTGACTTGTGATGTATACTTTGATTAGGGTAATTAAAGACAAAGGAGGTATGAAATGGTTAACGAGACGAGATATTACACATTGGAAAAAGACAGTGTTGGTTGTAAGGATTACACTGAAGAAATCTTGGGCTATGCGAGAGATGTGGATTTGCTCAGAAGGTTGGCATGGTCAGTGTGGAAGCGCTACGATTACCGAAAATCAGCGCCTCCGATTGAGGAGATGATGAATGAAGGTTTTCTTGGGTTGCATGCAACCGCTCACCGCTTTGACCCATCCAGGATGACTCTGAGGGACTTTGCGATAACTAGGATTTTGTTTGCGATGCGGGGTTACTGTCGCGCATCGCTTTGCGGGATGAGCGTTCTGGAATATAATCGTGAAAATGCTAGGCAGCAGCGGACAACCAAAGCATTTCCGCGATTTGTTTCTGTTCACGATGACTTGGCTGGTCATGTCGAGGGCGAGGAACGCTTTCAATCAAAAGAGGCCGCCGTTCTCAGGGTTAAAAACCTGCTCGATAGAATCCACCTGAAGGAAGAGCGTGAGCTATTGACTCTCTTCCTTCAGGAGGACGGTAATGTTGCTGCCGTTGCTCGAATGGTCGGATGCAAGGAAAACGCTCTTCGTTATCGGTTTAAGCGACTCTTTCGACGTATAGAGAAAGCGGGGGAGTGTGGCGAAATCAGCAACCCGGCCTGTATTCCGGCGTGGATTTTCAATTGGCTTGTAGGAAGGACGGTGTTGCCCTGGCGAGTCCTCAAGCCAGGGGAAGATGAATTACTCAAAGCGGCCAGGATCGAAGGCGGCAACATAGCAGCGGCCGCGCGGCGGCTGAAGATCGACCATGCTACAGCATACCGTCGTCTACGGCGAATCATCGCCCGGGCAATTCCTTGCGTGAAGGAAAGATCGGCGGCACTGTCTTGTAACGAGTGATGTTTTGTAAAAAAGAGGGCTTACCTTGGGTCAAATCATGTCATCTGACGCGCCGGCGTGTAACGTGCATGGGGTGCCGTATATCCACCTGCTGAAAGCCGAGAGAGCGGCATCAACTTGCCTATTGCTCAACTACCGGGCCGCGCTGCTCGCGTGGCTCGAAGCCGACAACGAGAAGCCGAACAGTCTCGTTCGCCGGCGTAAACTCGCCCGCGCTCGCATCCTCACCGAGAAGGCAATCAATTAAGCAAACCCGCCCCGCGAGCATCACGGCTCGCGGGGCGGGTTTGCTTTCAGGCGGCGGCTATGTCCGGCGCCGGCATAGGCGATAAAGTCTACTCGATTTCCAGGGCAGCGGCTTCCGGCATCACGGCATACCCGCGAGTGGGAAGGCCGAAGATTCGCACGGAAACGGCACCATCGTCAAGGGCCGTATCCCGCGCCTCCCAAGCCTCCGCCTCCGTCCAGAAGTGCGCCAGCGTGACGCAATGGGCATGCTCGACGCGCACGGCAAATGGCATCCCATGTGGACCGTAGTACGGGTTTCGGATCGTCGTTGTCTCAGAAATCATAATCATCCCTCCGTAATCAGGAAAAGCATCGCCAGGCACACCAACAGTTCCACGGTCAAACCTCCCACGGGTACACAGCAACCGCTGCGGCGGCCGTCAGAATCGCCAGCAACGCGGCCAGGGCGAACACATCTTCGGGGAAAAGCATCATCGAAAATCCTCCCCGTCTCTTCCGAGGGGTGGCAACTTTGCCACCCCGCAAGCCCCTCGGTCAGGCAGCCCGCCACTCGCGGACGGCCGGCGTCTCAGGCAGGACCAGCCCGAAGCATTCCCACTTCCGCGTTCCCTCGCGTCGAGCCGATTCCAGCGTGTTCAGCAACGGCTCGCTCCCGTTGTAGCCGATCATGGTCTCGGTCTCTCGTTCGCGGTTCCAATCGGATTTCGATGGGGCATTCGTCAGCTGTTCGGACATGGTTTCCTCCGTTGCGTGGCTCGTCGGGGTGGCAACTTTGCCACCCCGACGAGCCGGCTTGTTGATGTTCAAGGATCGTCAAAGTCGTTGAACTGGCTGGCCGCGTAGACAGGGGCGGGCGCTTGATCGCGGGGCGCCATCAAGTGCCGCTTGCAGGCGAGGCAATGCTTGCAGTCGGCGAGTGGGCCGGCGTTCTGGAAGGATCGGCGCCACAACCAATCCCCGCAAGTGCATTCCAGGCGGCCACGGACGAGGCAGAGGTCATGCGATTCGCCGTTGCGCTTGGTGAAGCGATACCCGTCTACCACTGGCTCGGCCGGCGCCGGCGGAAGGTATCCGAGGATCGAGACGGCGTATTCCGTCCCGTTGATGACCATCGAGCCAGGGCATCCGTCCCGCAGGATTTCGCATGGCGCGATCGGCTGGCAAAGTAGCTCGCTCTCACACACGGCCGGCTTGATGAATCGCATCGCATTCCCCCTTGCATCTCAGTTTGCTTTCCCATCCCCTCTCTGATATAATACGGTTAGTCCCGTATGTAGTCAACGGGAACTCCCGTATTTTTCTGAGCAACTTGTTGCCTACTTTGGAGATGGCGAATGGATGCAAAATGGTTTGCTGGCCGGCTCGGTGAGTTGAGGAAAAATGCCGGTATGACGCAACAGCAACTTGCCGACAAAGCCGGCTTGAAGCTGGGCGGGGTCCGCGATCTTGAACAAGGCCGTTCGGGGCCGACGTGGGATACCGTCCTCGCGCTCTGCAAAGCGTTGGGCGTGGACTGTACCGCGTTCACCATCGAGCCGGCGACGGACGACAAGCCAGGCAGGGGGCGGCCACCCAAGAGCGATCCGGCGCCCGAGGTCAAGCCGGCGAAGGGCGCGTCGAGGAAGAGGACGAAGAAGAAATCTTGACCGGCAACCCATCCAGCGAGCGGTTCACCCTTCCGCCCTCTTCGCCAGTGGCAATTCTGCCACCCTCTCGCGGGGCAGCCGGCAAGAGGCAGATGCTAAAGGAGATGGGGCGGGCGCTGGAGGAAGCTGAGCGGGCGCTGGCCAGACAGCGACAGGCGGACGCAGGCGAAAGCTACGGACGCGGAAAGGAGCCGATAGCTTCGGGAAACTTTCCCGAAGCTTCAGAGTGCGGCCGGACCCGCGACAAGGTTGGCGATGCCGTTGGGATGTCGGGCAAGACTTACGAAAAGGCGAAGGCCGCGTTGCCTTTTCCCCCTCTGAGGCCGTGGCGATGGGGGCGGCGATTGAGGCGATGGAGAGAGAAGAGGCGAAGAAGAGGAAGGAGGCCGGCAAAAGCGAAGACGGCGTTGGTGGACGTGGCAACAAAAAACCTTCGTCTAACTTAGACGAAGGTTCCGAGCCTCACGCCCGGCGTTCGGACACTCGCACGGCGGAAGCTGTCGGCATGAGGAAGGACTCCTACCGCAAGGCAAAGGAGATTGTTGCGGCGGCGGAAGCCGAGCCGGAGAAGTACGCGCACCTCGTGGAGAAGATAGACCCTTGGCGTAAGTGGCGAAACCAGACGGCGCCAGCACGGGGATAGCGAATCCGCCATGCTGGACGCGGCGGAATTGAAATTGCGCGCCGAGAGGCGGTTGGGGGAATTGCTTGCCGAGATGCGAAGAAATGGAGAGTTGGGAGGTAGCAATAGTAACGCGATGACACTTCAAAGACAAGGATTGTCTAAAATTGATTCTTCCCGCTGGCAACGTATCGCCACGATCCCCGAAGATGCGTTCGAGCAACACGTTGCCGAGCAGACCGCCTACGATCGCGTAGGACCGCTCTAGGGAGCGATCAGGCCAATCGGGCCGGTTGCACGAATAGAACGCGGCAGACGCACGCTAATGCAACGCAACAGGCATGCCGGGATAGTCCGGCGTGCCCCTTGCCGTTCCCCGTGGTGACAACGCGGCGTCAGTCGGCCAGGCCGAGTTGCTGACCGAGCCATAGGACGGCTTCGTCGAACAAGGCTTGAGGGGGCGCCGCGTAATGACGATCCTTGATCGAAGTGGGGGCATGACCGAGGAACAATGTTGAAAATCGCTCGTATCGATGATCGGAGTCCAGCATAGTGGCTGATGTTTTCCGTAGTAATTTCATGGGTTTTTTGAAGCCGATTCGCTTTTTAAGTGCGTCGTAACAGCCGGCTAACACGTCTGTTTTTGAAATCCTTTCGCCCACTATGGATTTGCGAATCAGAGGCCGGCCCTTTGCTGTGAGCAAAACACGCTCCGCGCCTGAACGATGTTGTTTCAAGAGGGTGAATGTGGAGGGCCAGAGCTTGTAGCAGACTGTTGGAGTTCTGGACTTGTCGCCTGTCTTGGAGCGCTTGCGGGTTATCCTTCCCTCTCGCCAGTCAACCTCCGTATCGAGCAGATCGTTCACGTCAATCTGTGTCGCGCCGATATTGGCCATGAGCAGCAATGCGAGTTTGAGCTTGTCGGGCGCTTCACCGATAACGTATTTCACTTCCTCTACCGTCCATGTTTCGATGGCCTTAAGTGTCGATCCGAAGCGGAAGTTTTTATCCAACAGGTTCGGGGGAGTTGGTATAACGCCTCTCCCGCATAGCCAGCGTATCCACTGGCGGCCCGTGGAAAAAACATCGCGGGCGGTGGCCATCGACCATTCCTTTTCGCCGATCTTCGCCAGACAGAAGTAATAAAACCCCTCTAATTTCTCCGCCGTTATCGTCGAAATTGCGGCATCGGGGCCGCAAAAGGCGATAGTGTGAGAAAGGCCAAACCTCATTCCGTTCCACCTGTCTGCCGAAACCTGCTTGACGCCGATGCGAACTTTTTGCTTGGCGAGATATTCTTGGACCATTTCCCCGCAAGTCTTATCTTTCGTCCGCGAAGGTGAGTCCCCACGAATACCCTTAACCGCGTCTTCAAACTGCTGGACGCGGGCCGGCGGCAGCTGGGCGGCGGCCGTCTCTGGCATCCGAGTATCCGCGCCGAATAAGAGGCGTTCGAGCAATCCCATCACTTCACGCCGGCGGATCGTCTCGGCTTCATCAGGGTCGGGTGCGTCGATCACTATTTCATCGACGGGTTCATCGTCGGCGGGCGGCGCGATCGGCTTGCCCTTCGGCCGCGCTGCCTCTTCGCGTAGGAGAGCCTGTTCCAAGAGACGGCGGACATCGGCGAAGGCATCGGCAGGCGCGCCGAGAGACGCGGCGGCAATATCTTCCATCGGTTGCGGCTTTCGGGCCGGACGCAAGGCAATGTCGAGTTCCGCTTGCTTATCCCTCCACCACTGGTTCGCGGCTTGCAGACTTGCCTCTTTCGTTTCGTCCGTCCCAAGATGGCGAGCCGAGATATAATAGCGCCGTCCGCAATACATCTTGGTCCACCGGCGCTGAGCAGGAATCCAAGTCATGAGTTCACGAACCGGCATCGGGCAACCCTCCCACGATGAAGAAACGATGGCTTTATTCTAGCCACCTGAATTGTCTTTTGCAACAGTGATTTGCAACAAAATGGGGGTTAAAATGGGAGGTTTGTGTTGCAAAAAGCCTCAAAAACAAGGGAGTTTTCGCTAATGCGCTTCGGGCCTGTTGAACATCTTTTTCGGACCCTCCGCTTCCAACTGACCTTCTGGAATACCATCGCCATCTTGGTACTCATCGCAGCCAGCCTGTGGGGAGTGCGCGAGGGCCTGCGCTGGACCTTGTTGACCGAGTTGGATAAGGCGCTGGTAAGCGATGTGAAAGAGGTGCGCGGCATCATCGAGCGTTCGTGGGGAGACTGGGAAGAAATCGAGGCCGAGTTGCAGGTGAAGGCGGATAGCCTCAACGATCGCGGTTGGTACGTCCGCATCTTCTCGGCCGAGGATGGCAAGCAAATCTGGGCCAGCAAGAAAGCGCCCGAACTTCATATGCCGATGGTTAAAGCGGTCGTACCTGGGCCGTACAATCGGGGTTCGATTCGCCTTGTGCAACGGCCCATCACCGTGGCCCGCGCGCCCGCTATGGTGGTACGGGTCGGAGCGACCCGCGATGAGATCGATAAGGACATCTGGCGGCTGACCGAGATGATCTTGGTAGCGTTTGCTTTTATTTTGGTGGCCGCGCCGTTGATCGGTTACTGGTTGGCGGGCCGGGCCACTCGGCCCCTGGCCACCATTTTGCACACAACCGCGCGTCTGCATCCGGACAACCTGAGTGAGCGTCTTCCTCTGCGCGGCAGCGGCGACGAACTGGATCGGCTCTCGGCGACGATCAACGGCATGCTCGATCGCCTGGCTGCTCATCTGGAGCAGCAGCGTGTCTTTGTCGCCAATGCCGCGCATGAACTGCGTTCGCCGCTGGCCGCCATGCGTACCTCGGTCGAAGTGGCGCTGGAGCGCGATCGTACGCCGATCGAGTATCGCGATTTGCTCGCCGAGTTGGTCGAGCAGTGCGCCGCCCTGGCGAGCCTCATCAACCATTTATTGCTGCTTGCCGAGGGCGACGCCGGCTTGCTTCAGGCGGAAAGCCCCGTGCGGCTGGACCAATTGGCGAGTCGAGCGGTGGACATGTTCCAGGGCATCGCCGAGCAGCGCGATGTCGAGTTGCGGAGCAAGACGGCCGACCCTGTCACCGTGCGCGGCAACCCCGTGCATCTCCGCGAAGTGATTCACAACTTGATCGATAACGCCTTGAAGTTCACTCCGCCCGGCGGGAGCGCGCTGGTGGAACTCAGCGCCCCGCCGAACTCGGAGCAGGTGGAACTGCGCGTGAGCGATACCGGGGTCGGTATCGCCCCCGAAGATTTGCCCAATGTATTCGAGCGCTTTTTCCGCGCCGACAAGTCGCGCCAGCGGGCGCAGCCCACCGAAGGCAATGGCCTGGGGCTATGTATCTGTCAATCAATTGTCAACGCTTATGGCGGCCGAATCTCCATTGCCAGCAAAGTTGGGCAGGGCACCACGGTCACGGTGTCGCTGCCAGCCAATTCGTGAGGCGAGGAGGCGAAGTCTTGAAAGATGGTTTCAATTTAGAGGCACGAACAAAATGGCGCAGCCCTCCCGCGTGAGCGGGGGGAGGATGCAGCGAACTCCCCCCGCTCACGCGGGAGGCTCGCCAAAATGCGGGAGGGCTGCGCCAAAACGAGAGTGCCTCTTAGGTTCTCTATTGGGTGATGAAATGAATCCGTTTGCGGTCAACAAAGTAGACGGATACACTCAGTACCTCGGAGAACCGTGATGAAACGCCCGTTCCTGACCGCCGAATGGCGAAATCTCTTTCTCGCCACTTATGCCGTGCCGCCATCGCTGCTACAACCGCGCTTGCCGCCTGGTCTCGAACTGGACACACGGGACGGCAACGCTTTCGTCAGTCTCGTCGCTTTCGAGTTCCTCCATACGCGTGTCTTGGGCGTATCATGGCCGGGTTATCGCAACTTCCCGGAAGTGAATTTGCGATTCTATGTCCGGCACGGTGGCGAACGCGGCGTGGTGTTTGTGCGTGAGTTTGTCTCTCCGCGTCTCGTCGCCTGGCTGGCGCGCACGATCTACAACGAACCGTATCGCATCGCGCCGCTGACAAGTCGTTGTCAGGACGATGCCGATCGTCGCTGTGTGGAGTATCGGCTTGGCTGGGCTGGCCGCGAACACATTCTATCCGTGACAGGAAGCAAACCCGCCTTTGTGCCCAACGAGAGCAGCGACGAACATTTTTTCAAGGAACATCGCTGGGGATACGGAATCACGCGGCGCGGTCGGGTCATTCGCTATGAGGTGACGCATCCGGCCTGGCAGGTGTTCCCCGTGCAGTCGTTCCACATCGAACTCGACTGGGTAAGCGTCTATGGCCCGGAATGGAGCCTGTTGACCAAGGCGACGCCGATGTCCACGGTGTTCGCCGATGGCTCGCCGATCGCGGTCTATCCAAAGGGACAGATGATCGGGGAGCGCTAGGCCGCTTACGGTCGGAATGTCACAAAGTTACTCCTTGGTATTTGGCAATGCGCTCCAGTTCGCGCACGAGTTCGCCGGCGGTCTGATAGCGTTCTTCGGGACGCTTGGCGAGCATCCGCAAAATGACGGCCTGGAAAGCGTCGGGGATCGACATCTGATATTTCTTCGGCATCACTACCGGCGCTTGTCGAATCCGCGTGATCGTCTCGATCAGGTTGCCGGCCTCGAAGGGCGGTTGGCCCGTCAGCGTCGCGTAGAGCAGCGCCCCCAAACTGTAGATGTCGGAGCGGTTATCCATCTGGTCGGGGCCAAACGTCTGCTCCGGCGACATGTAGCGAACATCGCCAAGCATTTCGTTGGCATGCGTGATCTGCTGGGCCATGCTGCCCTCGGTCGCCTTGGCCAGCATCACGTCACCGAGTTTAGCCATGCGGTCGTTTTCACGAATCAGCACGTTTTGCGGCGTCATATTGCGATGGACGATGTGCCGGCTATGAGCGAAATCCAGAGCGCGGCCGATGTGAACGGCGATGCGGAAGCCGTGCCGCCAATCAAGCATGCCGGCCACGCCGATACGCTGAATCACCTGCGACAAATTCTCGCCCTCCACGTACTCCATCGCGATCCAGCAATACGGTCCTTTCTTGCCTGCACCGTACAAGGTGATGAGGTTCGGATGACGCAGCGGCATCATGGTCTTCATCGAACGGATGAAACGCTGGACATCGGTTTCATCGCGAGCGAACTCAGGCCGTAGAACCTTGAGCGCCACGGTGCGTCGGTTCTTCGAGTTGACGGCGCGAAAAACCACGCCGGACTTACCCTTGGCCAACACGACGCCGACCTGAAAATGCGCGAGGATCGATCCGCTCAATTCCGTGAGACGCTCGCCGGCCAGCACCTTGGGGACAGGCGGAAGTGGGATTGCCTCCGGCAGCACCTCGGCGACCGGCAGTGCCTCCGATAAGGCTTCCGGTATAGGAATGGCGGCTGGCAAGGCATGGATGTTGGTCACTGGTTTATCCAGACGCGGCGAAGGCGAAACGTCGATGGGCTGAGCCATCGGGATATGCGCGCCGGGACGCTCGGGCGGCAGAGTGTTTTGGTCGGCAATGTCGGCGCATTGGAAACGCAGTTTCGTCTCGCCCAACTGAATGATGTCGCCAGGATGCAAAATGTGTTCGCTGATAGCGTGGTCGTTGACGAGGGTGCCGCCGACGCTGTTAAGATCCTTAATGACGACACCTGCCGCATGGAACTCAACCTGGCAGTGAGCGCGCGAGACGTGCAAGTCATTGAGGCGTGTCACGGTTTGCCGACCGCGGCCGATCACCAGCGGAATGCCCGGCGAGAGTGGAAACACCCGTCCCTGGTCCGTTCCGGCGATCACTTCAAGCTGAGCAAACATGAAACACCTCACCCGCTGCTCCCGCTGCGCGGGAAATCCGAAATCCGAAATCCGAAATCCGAAAAAAATCCAAATCTCAATCAGATCCAAATCTCAAACAAATCCCAAAAAATCCGAGAACCGAATCAGGACAGCGAGACGTTTTGAGTTTGCGAATTGGGATTTGAGATTTCTTTCGGATTTCGGATTTCGGATTTATTTAGTGGTTAGCTCGAAACATTCGAGAATTTGGCGACGCGGTCGAGTTCCTTCCGTAGTTGCGTGGCCGTTTGGAATCGGTCCTCGGGGCGTTTTTCCAGCAGCTTCAGCACGATGCCCTGAAAGCGATCGGGGATGGACATCTGGAACTGCTTGGGCTTGATCGGCACGCCGGTACGGATCTTCATGATTGTCTCGACGAGCGAGCCACCCTCGAAGGGCGGCCGTCCGGTCATCATCGCGTAGACGAGTGCGCCGAGACTATATAGGTCGGAGCGGCCATCCACATCCGAGCCGCCGAGCGTCCGCTCCGGCGACATGTAACGCAGATCGCCGAGAATCTCGCCTGGCCGCGTGAGTTGCTCCGCCAACGCTCCTTCCATCGCCTTGGCCAACATCAAATCGCCAAGTTTGGTTACTTTGTCGGCCTTGCGAACCATGATATTCTGCGGCGTTAGATTGCGATGGATAATCTGATTTTCGTGGGCATATTCGAGAGCGTGGGCGAGATGGACGGCGACACGGAAGCCGTGCCGCCAGTCGAGCATGCCGGCCACGCCGATGCGCTGGATCACCTGCGTCAGACTTTCTCCTTCGACAAACTCCATCGCCACCCAGCAATAGGGGCCGCTCTTGCCGGCACCCAGCATGGTTACAAGGTTGGGATGGCGCAGCGGCATGACGGTACGCATGGAGCGGACGAAACGACGCAGTTCCTTGGCGTTGCGCGTGGCTGCGGGAAAAAGGACTTTCAAGGCGACGGCGGAATCATCCTTGAAATCGCGGGCCTCGAAGATGAGGCCGGACTGACCGCGCGCATGGAGTTTGCCAACGTGGAAGTGCGATAGCGTCTGGCCGCTGAGATCCTGCAAGCGTTCGCCGGTCAGCACGGTCTGCTTGGGCGGAGCGCCGCTTGGGCGAGTGGCGTCGGCGGTCTGCGTGGCGCCTTTTAGACGCAGTTGCGTATCGCCAATCTGAAGCACATCGTTCATCTGCATGTATTCGTCATGGATGCGCGTGCCGTTGAGAAACGTGCCGCCGGCGCTGTCCAGGTCGGTGATATGTACCTGACCATCTTCCATCTCGACCTCACAATGAACGCGCGACACCTTCACGTCGCTGAGACGATGGTAGGCGTGCCGGCTGCGGCCGATCAGCAACGGCTCGTTCTCGAAGACCCGGAATACTTCTCCCTTGTCAGGCCCCACCGTAATGTGAAGATCCATTGGCATGAGCGACCTCGTGGCACGTTGATGTAGAGAATCGTTTGATTATGAGCTTAACGAACGACCTGGCGTGCTGTCCAGTTCGCCACTTTACGAGCCGAGCCGGACAGAGGATGCCAGTAGGTCCGGCGAGCCGAGCCGGACTTTGCCTCAATAGTGCCGCTCGGCTCGCGGCACCTACTGGCGGTAGGTCCGGCGAGCCGAGCCGGACTTTGCCTCAATGCGTGCCGCTCGGCTCGTGGCACCTACTCTTTGATAAACAGACGGACGGGACGAGAGAATCAACCGTGGTGGAGAGACTATTTTTAGGTTTCCGCATCCATCATTTGGCCGCGCGCGTCTCGTAACGGCGCGGCTTGCCCTTGCTGCCCACCGTGACCGTGTACGACCGCCCATCGGCGGCGATGGCCAAGTGGATTGACTCGCCCTGACACTTCTCATCGGGATTGGCGATGAAGGCCGGATCGGTGTTCTCCGCACCGCCAACAGTCAAATTGCGGTGCATCTGGTAAATCGCCTGAATTTCCGGCAATCGCCGCAGCGTAGTGGTGACAGCGGGATGACAGCCCTTGCGTGCGCCGTTGTTGAAAACGGCCACGCGCGGACTCACGGTTTTCAGCAGGGCCGGATTATTGCTGATGTCCAGGCCATGATGCGTGACTTGATAAACATCTACTTTGCCGACCTTATCGGTAGGCGAAACCAACTTGTGTTCGATATTCCAGGTCAGATCGCCGAGGTCGAGGAAGCGGAACCCGCCGAAACTCAGCCGGAAGCCCAAACTGTTGGCGTTATCGCTAGTGTCTGCCGGCTTGGGTTTGATATCCTTCGCCAGCGGATTCTCGGCAACGCCGTCTTTGTCGGGGAGGACGACGCCACCGCCGCACAAGCAAAGAAGCCGCAGGGGTATGCCGCCCTTGGTTTGTTTCAGCGTGATTTCATCGCCCGGCTTGAGCGTGCGCGATTTGCCGCCGGTGGCCGTGCGATAGGCCGCGATCAACAGAGGGAAGTTCTTCGGATCGTCGGCTAACTTGTCGGGGATGCCCCGATCGTAGTAGTGATGGATGGGCAGCAACTTCGACAATCGGCCGACGCCGCCGTAGTGATCGCTGTGCCAGTGCGTGATGATAAGGTGATCGATCGCTTTGAGACCGGCGCGAGTGGCGGCCCGATGGATGCGCTCGGCGTCGCGCCCGCCGGGATTGCCGCAGTCAATGAGGACGGACTCTTTTTGTGGTGTGACGAGGAGCGTCGCCGCGCCGCCCTCCGTGTCGATGAAATAAATATCGAGTCCGCGTGCCTCCTCCGCGCACAGCCCAATCGGGGTCAGAAACAGAGCGAAAGCCAAGACAATCAACCGGCGTGTGAACATGCGAATCTCCGCGCAAAGAAAAGGAAACTTGCCGGTATCCATGATCGACGAAGGCGAGAGAGGCCGCAATGGAAAAAGCGGGAGCTATTGAGTCCCGCACAGGGAATGCTACTGTGTGGTCTTGCTCCCCTCTCCCCTGTACTCGGGGGAGAGGGGTTGGGGGTGAGGGGGGAATGCC
>DATNCY010000140.1:0-6634 GCA_035553375.1 Gemmataceae bacterium | reverse complement strand
CCGACAACCTCGGAATCGGCCTGGCCGTATCGCGGACCTTGCAACATGACTCGGTCCTCATTTCGGCTCTCGTCGGGCGAGCGACGGAGAGCGTCTGGCTATCCGGTCTCGATCGCTGGCTGGAGAAACTGCGCGGGCATCCCGAACTCCTCAAGCGCGTGCTGCGAACCTTGTTGCGGTACGAGGCCGAGTTGCCGGATGAACGTCAGCCTCTGAAGGGCGAATACCTCATGGCCCTGAACACCTTGGAAGAAACGCCCGCGCAGCTGCTGGAGATGAGCATCGAGAATCGCGGGAAAAGGGACGACCCTATGCGACAAGCCGAGATCCAGGGCGCTGTCCTGGCCTGGCTATTCCCGTGGGAACACGAACGGCATCGCCGCATCCTGCGCGTGATGTTCCAGGGCGATCCGCACCAACGTCTCAACGTCCGCGAATGGGGTGGTGCCTTGGTCGTTTTCGGCGTCCCTTCGGATCGCCTGACTCGCCGCAAGCGAGGGGTGGCTCGCTTGCGCGCCAGTCAACTCCAGGTAGCGCTGCGGCTGTATCAGGCGGAAACCGGCAAGCCGGCGGCGACGCTTGATGTGCTGGTGCCGCGCTATCTGTCGGCTATCCCAGTCGATCCCTTCGATGGTCGGCCGTTCCGCTATCGTCTGTCGAAGGGCGAACATATTGGTTGGCCCGCTCCGGACGCAGTTGATGCCCCTGGCGCAAATGCGGCGGCTGGCGCACCGCCCGCGCCCGGCGTGGGAATGGCCGGTGGGATGCCCTTCGTCCCCGCGCCTCCGCCGACGCGCTGGGTGCCCGAAGGACAGGGCATTCTTTGGGCAATCGGCGAGGATGGCCGCGATGATGGCGGCGTGCAGCAAAGTACAGCGCCATTCGGTTCGCGGTTTGGCGAGGACATTATTTATTTGGTGCCGCTGCCTGCTGAATAACCGTCTGCTGACCTTGGGAGGCGCGGTTGCTGATTGGTATAATTAAAGAGGGAAATACGAAGAGACTGCTCTTGAGACAGAGGCCATGCGACCGACTTCTTCTGTGCCAAACCGCTTGCTCGCCGCCGGGGTGATATTCGCTTCCTTGCCGGGACCAACGCGCAAACGCGCGCCCAGCGCCTATTGTTATCGCCTTACCTATCGCAACCCCGATCCCGCCGAACCAGGCTGCGTCCTGCTCTGGGACGTTGACGGCGGCCGGCAGTCCTATCAGATTGCCCTCGAACGAGAATCCGCCGGGACGCTGCGCTGGCACTGCACCTGCGCCGACGCCGTCTATCGAGGCGAGGATGCACCCCACGTCTGCAAGCATGTCCGTGGATTGCAAGCGCTAGGTCGCCAACCAATCACCAACAGCGTTCCATCCGAGCCATGCAGCGGCGCGGCGTGAACGCGGAGAGTTTCATGCGCATTGCCATCACGGGAGCAACGGGTTTTCTCGGCCGCTATCTGGTTCATCATCTGGCGCAGGCCGGCCATCAACTACGCTGCTGGTATCGCCCCAGCAGTGATCGCAGTGGTTTCGACGATGTCGCGCACGCCATCGAATGGCTGCCCGGTAGTCTCGACGACCGGGCGGCGACGGCTTCGCTGGTTCGCGGTGTCGATGCCGTGGTTCATGCCGCCCTGCAATGGCAGGGACGCGGCAGCTTTCGTATCAGTGGCAACGACGATCTCGAAGCATTCCTCGAAGCCAATCTCATGGGTTCGCTGCGGTTGTTTCAGGCGGCGCACACGGCGGGCGTGGCTCGATTCGTTTTCATTTCCAGCTGCGCCGTCCACGAGGTCATCCTCGGTGATCGACCGCTGGACGAAGCGCATCCTCTGTGGGCGAAGAGCCACTATGGGGCACACAAGGGCGCGCTGGAAAAGTTCGTGCATAGTTTCGGACTCGGCGAAGGGTGGCCGATCTGCGCTTTGCGGCCGACCGGCATCTATGGTCTGGCGCGTCCGGCCGGCAAGAGTCGCTGGTTCGATCTCGTCGGCCAGGTGCTGCGCGGCGAAGCAATCGAGACGGCGCGCGGCGGCAAAGAAGTGCATGCGGCCGATGTCGCCAAGGCCATCGGCATCCTTTTGAATGCCGAGGCCAAGGCTATCAGCGGCCAGGCGTTCAATTGTTACGATCGCTATATCGCCGAGCAAGAAGTGGCCCGGATCGCCAAGGAATTGACAGGAAGCAAAAGCACCGTCGCGGATCTTAATAAGGGGCCGAAAAACCAGATTGTGACGGAGAAACTCCGCGCTCTCGGTATGACGTTCGGTGGCGAACCACTTCTGCGCCAGACTATCGCAGAAGTGGTTCAGGCACACCGCGTGGGGGCCGAAGCGAGCTAGGCTCTACTTGCTGACGACCGAGTCGAAGACGCGCACCTTCTTCCAGTTGTCCTTGTTTTCCTCGATGAATTGCTTGTGGCGCTCGGCGTTCTGATACGCGTCGTGCGCGGCCTTGTCCTTGAAGACGATGTGCAGGGCGACATCGAAAGCGCGATCGTTGACCTCGCGGTTCAAATCCTCGGCGATCGTGCCGGCCGCGAAGAAGACCTCGCCGGGGTGCTTGGACAGGTATTTCTTGCAAGCATCCACCAACTTCTTCTTCGCCGCCGCTGAATTGTCCTTGAGGGCGAAGTAGACATCGTGGGACACCATCCCTTTCGTTTCCTCCGCCGCTTCCGTGCGCTCGATTCCGCTGAGCGTGAAGAACGCCGCGACGACCACACTCAGGACGATACCGCACGCCAATTGCTTTCGCATAACCATCTCCTTCCATCAGGGTGTTGGGCTAGTTGTTTCTTGATGTAGGCGTGAGCGCGGCATCGACAAGACGAGAATCTTTCAGGCAGCGCGGTTCAGGATCGTCTCCTTCCGCGTTACTCGCGGCTGTGTTAATAATTTTACAAAAACGATCTCATAACTCATCGATAACAACAAGGCTCCCAGCGGTTGAAAGCCTAGGGCGTGAACGCGCGCCGTTCCTGGAAACGCTCCCGCCAGGACAGCGCCGAGGAGCAACCCAAACGCCAGCCTTGGCAGCAGACGAAGCGCAGCCGCGCCGGGTTGAAGAGAGGCAGCCAGAACCGCCCAGGCCAGGGCCGGCGACAGCAGCACGTAGGTACACGATTCCGTGGCCGGACCGCACAGGATCATCCAACAACTGCCCAGGGCGAACACCATCAGCAGCACATGCGTTCGCGGCAAATCGCGCAGGCGGCCGGCCACGCAGAGGACGGCGCATCCGGCCGCCGTCAGGAGTTGTATTCCCAGATAGGCCCGGGGAGTGATGGGTAGATGCGTCACGCGGCAGAGCAGCCATAGATCGCGATAGGCTGCCTCCAACGGCCAAAACTTGCGATCGTTATGGCCCAGACGCGCAAACCAATGGACATATTGATCGGCGACGTAATCGGGGTTTTGCAGGAAGAACGGCAACACGGCCAGGAAGCCGAGTACGAGTAGGAGACGGAGCGCGAAGCGGCGCGGATAAACGGCCGCGAGCAGCAAACCCACTGCGATGGGGTACATTTTCAATGCGGTGGCCAAGCCGATGCAGAAGGCCGCCAGGGTCCAGCGTTCGCGCGCGGAAGCGGCCATAGCCGCCAGCAGCAGCCCAATCACGAGCGGGTTCGGCTGCCCATTACTTAGACTGCTCAGCGCCAGCGGGGCGGCGAGAAGAAACAGAATCGCGCGATGCCGAGCGGTAAGCGGAACCGCGAGCGAAGGAGCCGCGACACGCAGCCACCAGGCGAGAGCGCCCAGGAAGACGCCAGCATTGAGTAAACGCCACAGGACACTACCCAGGCTCATCGGCAGGACGCTCAACGGAGCAAGAAACGCCGTCACGAGCGGACTGTAGCGATACTGATCGAAGGGCGCGGTCCAGTGGTCGTGGTAGACGATTCCTCTCGTCAACCACTCGGCGCCGGCGCGGGCGTAGGTGGGGTACAGCGTGTGCGACGTTGGCTGGACGACGCCGCGGATGCACACCACCAGGACAATTGCGCCCCAGACGGCGACCGCAATCTTCGTCCACCGATCCCACTCGCGCGGCATGGCACAATCTCCCTTCGATTGCCAGCCCGCAGCGCCAGCAAGGGAAGGACTTACCCCTTGCTGGCGCTGCGGGCTGGCAGGGCTTTGTCTCGCTATTTTTTGCGGATCATGAGGCGGATGCCGGAGAACCAATTGCAGTTCCAGCAATGGAGCAGCGTGCGCAGCAAGGCAGCCTTGCAAGGGAACAGCCAGCCACCCGCTCGTCCTTGTTGCCGGCGCACCGCGGAGTAATGGTCCATTCCCGCATAACCGCGATAGCGCGACAAAATCTCGAACTGCCCAAAACCGCCGAGAAGGCGCTGCAAGCCGAAATAGCTCAGATAGTAATGCAGGTAGACCGGCTGATTGCCGAACGCCGGTTCGCCGCCGGGAACCGCTCGGCCTAACATTTTCGCCAGCGGCACTTTCAACGCACGCGGCAACCAGTGGATCAACGGCAAGCCGGTGTCGTGATGATCGCGCAACGCCAGCTGGTTCGGCGTATCGAGCCAGAACAGCCCGCCCGGTTTGCACAGTCGCCATATCTCGGCCAGAACGCGCGGCTGCATTTCCGGCGGAAGATGTTCCAACACCTGGGCGCAGCTGATGTAGTCGAAGGAGGCATCCGGGAATGAGGTGTGGGCGGCGTCGGAGGCGAATAATTGAAGCGAGACGCCGTGCTGCTGCGCCAGTTTCCGCGACAGGTTCAAGGCGTCCTCGTCGAGATCGATGCCGACGACTTCGGCCCCGCGCAGCGCGTAGGCGATGGCCTCCGATCCCAGGTAACTGCCAATGACGAGAACACGCGCTCCCTTCAAATCCATCCAGTGACTTACCAGATCGGCCATCTCCGACTCTTGACGCACGCCGCGCTGAAATTTGGCCCAGGCTTTGGAAAAATTGAATGCCCAATAATTTCCATCGCCCCGTCTAGCGTAGTAATGGCGCAGCTGTTCGCGCCACTCATCGTTGTAGATCGCCCCCGAACCGGCCGGCAGGAACCCCAAACCAGACGTGGACATGAATGTCTCCTCTGTTCTGAATTCTGTCCCCAAGAGGCACTAACATTTTGCCGACAAGCCCGAAGCGTTAGCGACGGGTTATCGAGAACCCGTCGCTAACGCTTCGGGCTTGTGAGTCATTCGAGGCTGCGGGATTCAGAGGTGGTAGGGACCGCGTGAGGGCGGCGAGTTTGGGATCCAGACGGACTCCCCAAAACTCGTTATCGGCAGGTGGGGAAAGGGAGATGACAGGAACTCGACGTAATCGCGCGAGAAAGCGGGGGCGGAGAGAAGATGTTCACAAAGGGCGATCCTGGACGAAGCCGGGAAATCGCCTTTGCTTGCGCCGCGAGTCAGGCCAATGTCGATATGACTCAGGCGATCAACTACCTGACAGGTTAATCACATCAATCATCTGCCGCAGGCGGCCGAGATTGCGGCGGTCGAAGCGGAAACGCAGACGCGGCAGCGTGGCAATGTGCGTATCATTGGCCTCCTCCGGCAGTGCCTCGGTCTGCTCGAAGGTGCCGGCCACGAGAATATCCGCGAAGTCGTCGCGGAGGCGTTCCATCATCGTATCGGACAGCCGGTGTTGCAGCCGCAGCAACAAATCGCCGTGAACGTAGCGCATGCTATGGTAGACGCGGTAGAAGTTGAACACCTCGGCGACCGCCTCATCCATCGAATCCGTGACCTTGAACAGCGACATATCGGCCGGCGAGATCAACTCGCGCTCCAGCAATTCGTCGGTGATGTACTCGCGCCAGCGCGCCCAGTAGTCGCCTCCGGGTTCGTCTACCATGACGATCGGAAATATCTGGCTCTTGCCCGTCTGCACCAGCGTCAACACTTCAAAACATTCGTCCTGCGTGCCGAAACCGCCGGGGAACAGGGCGACGGCATCGGATTCCTTCACGAACAACAGCTTGCGCGTGAAGAAGTATTTCAGGTGCATCAGTTTCAAATCGCCGCGGATGATCGGATTGGCCTCCTGCTCGAAGGGCAAGAGGATGTTGACACCGATACTCTTCTCGCGTCCGGCACCGACATGACCGGCTTCCATGATGCCGCTGGCCGCTCCGGTGATGACCATCCAGCCGGCCTCGGCCACGCGCTTGCTGAACTCGACGGCCTGGGTGTAAGCCGGATTGCTCGCCGGCAGACGCGCCGAGCCGAACACCGTCACTTTGCGCAAATGGCGATAGGGCGTGAGGATTTTCAAGGCGTAACGCAGTTCCTTCAGCGCGGTGCTGAGCAGCTTGACATCGCCGCGCGTGGCACCGTCGCGGACCAGTTTGTCGGCCGTCTCGCGGATTTGCTGCGCCAGTTGCTCAATGCCGATCTGCTGGCGATCATCGGTCGTCGAATCCTCGTGAACGTGCTGAAACGAGCCGTGAAAGGAAGGTCGGCCGGAGCCGAGGGGTGGTTTGTGCATTGGCTTCCAACTCAGTTCGGAGAACCAGTTTTGCCAGCCCGCAGCGCCAGCAAGGGAATCCAGTAGATCCAAGTTGCAGCTGATGAGACAAGACAAACGCATGTTCCCTCCAGAGAATAACTTCTGTCACGATTTCATTCCTGGAGGGAAGCATGCGCAACCACCACTATACC
>DATNCY010000139.1:0-6325 GCA_035553375.1 Gemmataceae bacterium | reverse complement strand
TCTATTGTTGATCTGTTCTATCGTTCATTTCTTGATCGTGAGCGGGACCGCGGGTGTCGTCGTCGAAATGTCGCGGCCCTGGTGCTTGGCCTTGCCCGTAATGAGGAGCGCGGCCTTGCCGATCTTCGCTTTCGGCGTCAGCGTCAGCGGCACCTTGATTTCATTCTGATTGGCCGGGATATTCTTCAGCGCCGCCGTAACACCTGGCGGCAGTCCGGCCGCACTCAGCGCGATCTCGGCGCTGAAGCCGGGCGAGCGCACGGCGGTGACGGTCAACGTCGCGGGTTTGCCGGGCATGTACGACGGCGCATCGAGCTTCGCGGTCAGCGTGAAGGGCGGTTTCTCCGTGACCGCCAGGCCGATCGAGGCGAACGTGCCGCGCGGCGGCAGCGGCAGATTGGCCATTCCCTGGCTGACGACCGTGCGCACGCTGGCCAATTTCGTCACCACCTTGCCGTTGATGGTCGCCTTACCCTGGATTTGAAACGCATACGGTCCTACCGGCACGTCGTCCGCCACGTTGACAACGAGCGTTCCGATGGGCTGATTGGCCGGCGGCGCTTTGCCGGCGGCGACGGCGAGTTTCCCGCTGATGCCCTTGGGTCCGAGGACGCTGATCTCGATTGGCCCACCGAAGTCGCGTCGCGGCATCAGCACGGGGATCGACAATTTGCCGCCCTGCCCCACGTTGAAGCGATCCAGCGCCACGGTCATATCGAAGCCTTGTTCAAACGGCGTGACGGTGACGCGATAGACCTCATCGGGTCCGCCCCACAAGTGCAGATGCTCGACATGCAGCGTGTAATCGCCGTCGGCCGGCGGTGTGAAGTCCAAACGCGGCGCCGCCGTCGGGTTGCTAGCCTGGAGCTGCGTGCCCTTGCCATCGCGCAGGATCATGTACACCTCGGTCGGCGAACCGTGTTCGTGCGTGTGCGCCTCGATAAGGGAACGCGCACCCTTCTTCAGTGTGAAAACGAAGGAATCACCATCGCCCTTCTGCTCGAAGCGGGCCGTGATCGCGCCCGGCACCGCAAGACGGTTGGCCTTCGCCGCCTCGTTGTTCGGCTCTTTTTCCAGTGTTTCATCGAGGTCGGAGACAGCCAGGTTGACCGGCCAGCCGTGCAACCCATTGGCACCGCGCGGCGCGACTGCGAGGAACTCGACGGCCGGATCGGTGGGCGCCGTCACTTCGACGGGAGCGACGCCCTCGACGGTGGGGCCGGCGAAGCGCACGGCCACCTTGCTGCCGCGCTTGACGGCCAAGGGCAGCGTTGTGGTGGCGCAGGGGAAATCGCCGATGCGCAGCCGATAGTGGAAATCCTCGCCGCCGCGATAGCTGACATCGCGCACCGCCACGAGGTAATCGCCCGCCGTTTTGAAGGTGTGCGTCAGGCGCGCGTCGGTCTGCAAGCCAGGCGCGTCGTTGCTGTACGCGCCCGGCAGTTCGCGGCCGGTGTGGGCGTCGAGGAGTTGCAATTGCGGATCGAACAAACTGCCCAGTCGCCGGCCGAGGATCTCGAAGCTGACACGCTGGCCGGCCGTCACGCTGATCTTGAAATAATCCGTCGTCTCGGCGTCGGCCTTGCCGACGACGACGCACGGCACCGGCACGGCTTGGGCCGTGGCCGTCGCGCGGTTGGTATTCACTTCCGATACCTGCGGCAGATCGTCGATGCAGAACAAACGCAGGTTCGACATGCCGCGCCGCGTCGCCAGACGGATCGCGTGAAAGCCGATGGGGGCGTCCTTCGGCACTTCGACGCGGACGAGCAATTTGGCGTTATCCTTGCCGTTATTGCCTTCGGTGGGGATGGTGACTTTGGCCGGGAAGCTGGTCCACAGGCCAGTCGGTTCGGCGAGGTTGGTGCCGGTGAGGGTCAAGTCGAGCGTGGTGCCGCGCTGCATGCCCAGCGGCACGGCGGGCTTGAGCGTCGGCGCCTGCGGATTGACCGGAATGGCCGGCGGCTTCTGCGCCCGGACGCTGGTGGTCCCTATCAGGGTGAGGGCGACACCGAGGAATATACGCATGCACAAGGAGAAATAATACGAAGCGTTCATGTTGCGTTCTCACAAGGAGGCAGGAGGCGAGCCAAGACCCCGCGGCGGGGATTATCTGCATGCGATCATAGTGCCCCACCGTGCGGGTGGAAAGGGAAAATGAAACGAGCCGGCACCGGTGTCTCTTGCAACGCGCGGCAAAAATGCTTGACTTCATCGCTCGGGAGGGGTAGCAGTAAAGAGTCCGCCTGCCGCGCCGTCCTGGCCTACCCACCGTGCGAAAGGAAGCCTTATGTCACCCCACCGCACGCCCGCCTCTCTCCGATTCGCGTCCTGCCTGTTGGTTTTGCCGATGCTCTCGCCGGTGGCCGCGTCGGCCGAGCCATCTCTGCACCAGCGAATCGATACGGCCATCGCCGCCGGGCAACCAGACTTCGCGCGCCGCGCCGCCGGCTCCGCCTCTGACGCCGAGTTCCTCCGCCGCATCTATCTCGACCTGACCGGCGTCATCCCCACGGCGACTCAGGCACGGGCATTCTTCAAGGATTCCACGCCCGACAAACGCCAAAAGCTCATCGATCAATTGTTGGCCAGTCCGGAGCATGCGCGTTACCTGGCCAGTGTTCTCGATGTCATGCTCATGGAACGCCGGCCTGACAAGCATGTGCCGCGCGCTCCGTGGCTGGAATACCTGCGGACCTCGGTGGCAGCGAATAAGCCCTGGGATCAACTGGTGCGCGAGATGCTGTCCAGCGACGGTGCCGACAGCAAGCAGCGGTCGGCGGCGAAATTCTATCTCGACCGCGAGGCCGAGCCGAACCTGTTGACGCGCGACATCAGCCGGCTCTTTCTCGGCACCAATCTGCAATGTTGTCAGTGCCACGATCACCCGCGTATCGACGATTACAAACAGCTTCATTATTACGGTCTGTTCGCTTTTCTCAGCCGCAGTTCGATCGTCGTCGATCCGAAGGTGAAGATGGCGGTGCTGTCCGAGAAGGCCGATGGTGAGGTGACGTTTCAATCGGTGTTCGACCCGGCCAAGGTGACGAAGCACACGGGGCCGCGTCTGCCGGAAGGGCCGCCGTTGAAGGAACCGGCCGTCGAGAAGGGCAAGGAATACCTCATCGCCCCGGTCGCCAAGGGGCGGGCCGTGCCGCGTTTCAGCCGCCGTGCTTTGCTCGGGCCGACACTGGCGCGCGGCGACAATGAGGCCTTCAGACGCAACATTGCCAATCGCTTATGGGCGCTGATGATGGGTCGCGGTCTCATCCATCCGCTCGACATGGATTACTCCGCGAATCCGCCCTCGCACCCCGAACTGCTGGCGATGCTGGCCGACGACATCGCGGCGCGCAAGTTCGACATGCGTGGCTTTCTCCGTGAGTTGGCTCTGAGCCAGACCTATCAGCGTTCGAGCGAATTGCCCTCCGGGATCAAGGAAGTTACCCCGAAGAGTTACACAGTCGCCTTGCTCAAACCGCTGACACCGGAGCAACTGGCGTGGAGCCTTCTGCAAGCGACCGGCCTGACCGACGCCGAGCGCCAGGCGTTGGGCAAGAAGGCCACGGAAGCCGCCGTGTATACTCGCGTCGCTGGCAGCGCGGCTCCCATCGTGAAGGCGTTCGCCAGTCCATCCGGCAAAGCGCAGGAGTTCGACGCGCGGCTCGATCAGGCGTTGTTCCTGGCCAATGGCCCAACCGTGCGCGGCTGGTTGACACCGCGAGCGGGCAATTTGATCGAGCGCCTCACGCGGTTGATGAACCCCGATGCGCTGGCGGAAGAATTATATGTGAGTGTGTTCACGCGCTTGCCCAGCGCTGAGGAACGTAAGGAAGTAGCTGATTTTCTGGCCTCGCGGTCAACCGATCGCGCGGCGGCGTTACAAGATATGGCCTGGGCGCTTTTGGCGTCGGCGGAGTTTCGCTTTAATCACTGACAGGTTTTGCCAGCCCGCAGCGCCAGCAAGGGTTTTTCCCTTGCTGGCGCCGCGGGCTGGCAAAACGCTCGTCGCAAGAGGGATGGACTCATGTGGTGTTCCTACGCATGTAACTCGGCGGAACATACGATTTCTCGACGGAACTTCCTCGCCGGCATGACAACCGGCACGCTGGGGGCGCTTACCCTCGGCTCATTCATTCGCCCGGCCGTCGCTCGTGAACTGGACAAACGACAAAAGCGGGTCCTTGTAATCTGGCTCAGCGGCGGAGCGAGCCAGCTGGAAACCTGGGATCCCAAGCCCGGCACCAGCACGGGCGGTCCCTTCCAGACTATCTCGACCGCCGTGCCCGGCATTCATATCTGCGAACTACTGCCGCACACCGCGAAGCAGATGAACCACCTCGCCCTGGTTCGCGGCCTCAACACCGCCGAGGACGACCACGGCAAGGGCGCTTACATCATGCACACCGGCCGGCGACAGGAGCCGGCCATGAAATGGCCGCACCTCGGCTCCGTCTGCGCCAAGCTGCTCAGCGACGGTGACAATCCATTGCCCGGCTACATCCACATCACGCCGCGCGGCAACGGCGGCGTCAACAGCGAGGATGCCGCCTTCCTCGGCCCACGCTACGCCTCTATCGCCCTCAGCGATGGCCATGCTCCGGCCAACCTTGCTCGTCCCACGACGCTGACGGAGCGTGCCGATCAGCAGCGGCATGCGTTCCGCACCCACGCCAATGAGCGTTTCCAGCGCTCACGCCGCACCGCCCAAACCGAGGCGTACACGCAGTCTTACGATCAGGCCGCCCAGCTCATGCGCAAGCGTGACCTGTTCGACATCAGCAAGGAGCCGCCGCAAGTCGTCGATCGCTATGGCCGCCACGACTTCGGCCGGCACTGTCTGATGGCTCGCCGCCTACTCGAAGGCGGGGCAACCTTCGTCAAGGTTTCGCACTCCAATTACGACACCCATCACGAAAACTTCGATTTCCACATCGAGCAGCTTGGCGAGTTCGATCGACCGTTCGCCACGTTGCTCGAAGACCTGCACGAACGCGGTCTGCTGTCCAGCACCCTGGTGATCGTCATGTCTGAGTTCGGCCGCACGCCGACCATCAATCGCAATTTCGGCCGCGATCACTGGTCACGCGCCTGGTCGGTCGCCCTGGCCGGCTGCGGCATCAAGGGCGGCGTCGCCAGCGGCAAGACCAACGCCGGCGGCACCGCCGTCGCCGATCGGCAGGTGAATGGCGGTCATCTGTTCCATACCTATCTTCGCGCCCTCGGCTTCGACTCGAAGAAAAACTTCTACATCGACCAACGGCCCATCGCCATCGCCGATCCCAAGGCCACTCCCATCACGGAGGTGCTGGCATGACAGCTACCCCGCCGCCCGTCGCTGGCGCTCCAGGCTCGTCGCCCAAGATCGATCCGGCGAAGACGCACTTGCTGAAGGAGTACAAGCACGCCAGCCCGCTGCTCGGCTGTCGCTTCGATCCGTCCGGGCAGTTCGTCTTCGCCGGCTGTCAGGACAACAGCGTGGTCCGCTGGCAACTCGACAGCGCCAAGAAGACGCTGTTGGCCAGCCACAAGAGTTGGATACGTGCCCTGGCGTTCGCTGCAAAAGACAAGTTGTTATTTTCCGGTGATTACGCCGGCCGCGTGCTGATCTGGCCCATGGACGCCGAGCAGCCGAAGCCAATACGCACTCTTGAGGCGCATCGCGGCTGGGTCCGCGCCCTCGCCGTCAGTCCCGATGGCAAAATGTTCGCCTCCTGTGGCAACGATCATCTCGTCAAACTATGGTCGATCCCTGACGGCAAACTCGTCCGCGAGTTGGTGGGCCACATCTGCCACGTTTACAACATCGCCTTTCACCCCGACGGCAAGCACTTGGTTTCCGCCGATCTCAAAGGCATCGTCAAGGTGTGGAATCTAGCCAAGGGTGAGGTCGAGCGCGAACTCGACGCCAAGATCCTCAGCAAGTATGATCCGACGTTCATGGCAGATATTGGCGGCGTGCGGAGCATGGCGTTGAGCGCCGACGGCGGCTTGCTGGCCTGTGCCGGCATCACCGACGTGAGCAACGCCTTCGCCGGCGTCGGCAAGCCGATCGTGGTGCTGTTCGACTGGGCGACGGGCAAGCAAAAGGTGTTGCTGCGTCCCAAGGTGAACTTCCAGGGCACCGCCTGGGGCGTGGTTATTCATCCGGCCGGGTTCATCGCGGGCGTCGGCGGCGGCAACGGTGGCGTCTTGTGGTTCTGGAAGCCGGACAACGCTCAGGATTTTTTCCGTCTCACGCTGCCCAACAACGCCCGCGATCTCGATCGACATCCCGACGGCCGGCGTCTGGCCGTGGCCTTCGCGGATGGGGCGATCCGGCTGT
>DATNCY010000138.1:0-5298 GCA_035553375.1 Gemmataceae bacterium | reverse complement strand
TCGCGCGGATCGGGCGCTTCGCCGCGCTGCTGCTGCGGCGAAGCGTATAACGGCGTGCAAGCGCCGCGCAAGGCCGTCACTAGATACGCGCCGCGCGTCGCACCTCGCGTCGTCTGCTCGCACGCCTGCCGTGCCGCGATGCCGCCGATGCCGAAGTCCGCCACGCGGGTCTTCACCGCGCCATCGACGCCCGGTTGAAGCAGGATGTTGGCCGGCTTCAAATCGCGATGCACGATCGGCGGATGAAGCTTGTGCGCGAACGCCACGATGTCCGCTAGTTCGTGCATCAGCCGAGTACACGCGCCGGCGTGATCGTCCGGTGGAGCATGACGCCATTGGCCGATGAGTCCCGATAGATCGCCGCCGGCCACGTATTCATATTTAAGACACGGCGGATCGCCATTGAGGTAGGTATCGAGCAGCGGCACGATGCCCGGATGCCGGCCCTGCGACATGACGCGGCCGAGCAGAGCGGCCTCGTGCCGCAGCCATTGCGCCGCCTGGGGATCGAGACAAAATTTCAGAGCGACGGGATCGTTCAAGTGCGGATTGCGCGCTCGCCATACTTCGCCGAAACCGCCGATGCCGAGTAGTTCCTCCAGTTCCCAGTCGCCGATGCCCGCTGGACGATCGCCGGGCTGATAGCGCGGCATCCGCGCCGGCAACAGTTGCAGCACATCGTCGGACTTGACGAGCGACAGGCCGAAGGGAAGGGTGCGGCCGCTAGGATCGGCGGGACAGCGCTGCGATTGGCGGATGGCAACCGGCACCTGAGCGAGATACGCCGTCAGTGCTTTGCGCACTCCTTCGGGCTGTCCGGCCGCTTCCTCGGCGACGATCAACTCGGCTTGCCGTCGCGCTTCGGTGGGCGTCAATTGGGCCACTTGCCGGACCTGCGCTTGTAGTTCCGCCGGCTTTTGGTCCTTGCCCCACCAGTTCCACACATCGCGGGCCACTTCCGGCAGCACCTCGACGGCGAGATCGCCGGCCACGCCGAAGCCTGCCACATTGAGGGCGGCCTTGGCCACGAACTTCATCAGCGCGTAGGGGGTGTTCTTGAACATGGTTACTCTCGCTCAAAGAAGTTGTCCCCATGCTACTCGATACGAAGAGCGCTGCCTATGTCCGCCGCGAATATGAATTTTGCCAGCCCGCAGCGCCAGCAAGGGAGTTCCCTTGCTGGCGCTGCGGGCTGGCAAACGCAGGGTGGCCTCTCACCTCTGGAAGTGCTTATCTCACAAGCGGGAATGATTCTGCTCTCGAAATGGTCTTGTTTTGCCGCACTCGCTTGATTTCTCGGCATCCGCGCCGGCGCTTACGGCCGCTTGCTCTTGGCATCTCATTTGCACGCCCCTTTTGTCTCCCATCCGGTGGCGGTTTACCGGCTGAGTTTATACATCAGTTAGCGGGGACGATCGCCTGCGCAGGTGGGTCGAGAGACAAGGGAGTGTCAGGGGCGAGACGCCCCGGCTCTGGGTGAGGTGAAGCCGATGCCCCAGATTTTTCACCGTAGTTTTAACACCATTTCACGGGTGACAATCTTTGGTGCCGTCTTCATCGCGGCCGGCCTCTGCTGGTTCGCGGCCGTTTTCTATCGCTCCTCCTATGTCACCGAGTCGCACCTCGCCTTCGTTCAGCCGGTGCCGTTCAGCCATGCCCATCACGCCGGTCAACTCGGCATCGATTGCCGATACTGCCATACCTCCGTCGAAAGCTCGTCGTTCGCCGGCATCCCGCCGACCAAGACGTGCATGAATTGTCATCAACAAATCTGGGTCGGCAGTCCCATGCTCGAACCCGTGCGCGAGAGCTATCGCACCGGCAAATCGATCCCGTGGGAGCGCGTTCATAATCTGCCCGGCTTCGTCTACTTCGACCACAGCATTCATGTGGCCAAGGGCGTCGGCTGCGTCTCGTGTCACGGCCGCATCGACGAAATGCCGCTGACCTATCAGGAAAACACGCTGCTGATGGAGTGGTGTTTAAAGTGCCATCGCAATCCCGAAGACCAAGTGCGACCGAAATCCGAAGTCTTCAACATGGCCTGGCAGCCCAACGAGCAGACGCCGTCGGGCAAGGAACTGGTGAAGGAATACGGCATCCGCACACCGCACGAACTAACGAGTTGCTCGACGTGCCATCGATGAGGACGATCATGCCTGTTGACTCAGAAGCGACGCCTCCACCCCTCGCCGAACAAACCGGCCCGCGCTACTGGCGCAGCCTGGAGGAATTCCTGGATACGCCTGAGTTCCGCGAGATGCTCTACCGCGAGTTTCCCGAACAGGCATCGGAGTGGACCAATCCGGTGACGCGGCGGCGTTTCCTCATGCTGATGGGGGCGTCGCTGGCACTGGCGGGGCTGAGCGGTTGTTCGACACAGCCGGCGCCGCGCGAGAAGATCATGCCGTATGTGCGGCAACCTGAAGCGATCGTACCTGGCAAGTCGCTGTATTTCGCCACGGCTATGCCCCTCGCAGGCGTGGCCACGCGCGTATTGGTCGAGAGCCACGAAGGACGGCCAACCAAAATCGAGGGCGTCTACGATCCTGATCGCGGCAGCTTCGGCACCACGGATCTGCTTACGCAGGCATCGATCCTCGGTTTATACGATCCCGATCGCTCGGAGGCGGTGACGTATCGCGGCCGGCCGCGCGCCTGGAATGAGGCATTGGGGGCCATCCGCGGCGCGCTGGAGAAGATGAAAGCGAAGGACGGCGAGGGGGTGTACATTCTCACCGAGAATGTCACGTCGCCGACACTGTTCGCTCAGCTTCAAGAACTGCTCGACAAGGACCATTTCCCAAAAGCGAAGTGGTATCAGTACGAGCCGGCCGGCCGTTCAACGGTGTTAGAGGGAGCAAAGCTGGCCTTCGGAGAAGGCGTCAACACGATTTACGATTTCAAGAAAGCTGACATCGTGTTGTCACTGGATGCCGACTTCTTGCTTGCCGGTCCCGGCACGCTGCGCTACACGCACGATTACAGTACGCGCCGCCGCGTGCGCACGAAGACGAAAGACAAGGAGACGAAGCCGGAAGACGCGAAGATGAATCGGCTCTATGTCGTCGAGTGTTCCATGAGCAACACCGGCGGCGTCGCCGATCATCGCATCGCCCTGCCGCCCTCGCGGATTGAGCCGTTCGCGCAAGCATTGGCTGCGGAATTGGGAGTAGCGGAGGCTCCGAAGTCGAGTGGCGAACTGTCTGACGAAGCGAGGCGCTGGCTGAAACCGCTCGCCGAAGAGTTAAAAGCCCATCCAGGCAAGTGCATCGTTCTCGCCGGCGATGGGCAGCCAGCCAGTTTGCACGCGCTCGTTCACGCCATCAATCACACGCTCAAAAACATCGGCGAGACGGTGCTGTACACCGCGCCCATTGAGGCGAAGCCGGTCGATCACGGTCAAGAGATTGCCGAACTCGTCGAGGCCATGACGGATCAGAAAGTCAAAATGCTCGTTCTCCTCGGCGGCAATCCCGTCTACACCGCGCCGGTGGACCTGGATTTCGCCGCGCGTCTGAAGAAAGTGCCGTTGCGCATCCATCTCGGTCTCTATCAGGATGAGACAGCGATCCTATGTGATTGGCACATACCGGAGGCGCATTATCTGGAAAGCTGGAGCGACGCGCGCGCCTACGATGGCACGGTCAGCATCATTCAACCGCTGATCGCGCCATTGTATCGCGGTCGCTCCGCTCACGAACTGCTGGCCGCCTTCAGCGAATCACCCGAACGCGCGGGATTGGAAATTGTCCGCGAATACTGGCATCAGTGGTGGAAAAAGAATAATCGCTCCGGCGATTTTGAATCGTTTTGGCAGCAGGCACTGCAAGAGGGCGTTATCGCCGACACCACGCCTACGCCCGACAAACGCGCGTTGCGTCAGGGCTGGGCGGAGCGCGTGGCGAAGGCGGCAAAACCAGCCCGCAGCGCCAGCGGCGGCGACAATATCGAAATCGTCTTCCGTCCCGACCCGACGCTGTTCGATGGCCGTTTCGCCAACAACGGTTGGCTGCAAGAGTTGCCCAAGCCGGTGACAAAGCTCACCTGGGACAACGCCGCCTTCGTGAGTCCAGAGACAGCCGAGAGGCTTCGCGTCGGTCTCGAGTACGTCAAAGATTCCTCCTCGAACTTCGGTTCCACCGGCGGCGAACACGGCCACGCCCTCGTCAAAATGGTCGAGCTAGTCTACCAAGGCCGCAAACTCAAGACGCCGGTATGGATTCAGCCCGGTCACGCCGACGGCGCGATCACCATCCACCTCGGCCACGGTCGAACGCACGCCGGCCATGTCGCTCAAGGCGTCGGTTTCAACGCCTACGCGCTGCGCACCAAGGATGCCCCGTGGTTCGATGGCGGTCTCGATGTCCATTCCGCCGGCGGGGAACACACGCTGGCCTGCACGCAAATGCACCACAACATGGCGGGACGCAGTCCTATTCGCGGCACTTCCCTGACACATTTCAAGAATCATCCGCAATTCGCCCACGATTTGACGGCCTCCGAAGAGGAGAAGCCCGAAGTGCTGGCCCAGGTTCCCGGTCCCCAACCGCGAGAACATGCGGAAGAAAAACTGAAGGAAGAAAAACCCGATAAGCGACTCATCCCTCTCACGCTCTACAAAGACGCTGATAAGCAGTTTGAAGAGGCGAGCAAGCAGCTTGGTGAGCCGGGCAAGCAGGTTCACGAGAACTACAAATGGGCGATGGCCATTGATTTGACCACCTGTACCGGCTGTAGCGCCTGCGTCGTCGCCTGCCAGTCGGAAAACAACATCCCCATCGTCGGCAAGGAGGAAGTGACGCGCGGCCGCGAGATGCACTGGCTGCGCATCGATCGCTATTACACCGGCGATCCGATGGTTGCCGATCATGTGGCGGCTCACTTCCAGCCCGTACCGTGTATGCACTGCGAGAAAGCACCGTGCGAGCTAGTCTGTCCCGTCGGTGCCACGGTACATAGTCACGATGGTCTCAACGACATGGTCTACAATCGCTGCGTCGGCACACGCTATTGCTCGAACAATTGCCCTTATAAAGTGCGGCGTTTCAATTTCCTGCACTATGCCGATTTCACGACCGGCAGTTTGAAGCTGATGCGCAATCCCGAAGTGACGGTGCGTTCGCGCGGCGTCATGGAGAAGTGTACCTACTGCGTGCAGCGCATCCGCGCCGCCGACATCGAAGCGGAGAAGGAGGGCCGGCGCATCACCGACCGCGATTTGATGACCGCGTGCCAGGCCGTTTGCCCCGCGCAGGCCATCAGTTTCGGCGACATGGGGAACAAAGAGAGCGAGGT
>DATNCY010000137.1:0-3205 GCA_035553375.1 Gemmataceae bacterium | reverse complement strand
CAAGCGGGCTGAGCGCGAGGGCTCGTAGCACCAGAAACGTAACGGGCATCGACACCGGACGTGTGGATTAGGATAGGCGGCTGAGACCCCAAGTTCCTGGCACTGTGGCGCAGGGTACTCCCTGCAAGGAAACGAACAAAGCGCTGGTGCGATTCGTCGCATCGGAATGATCTGTAACGCTTTGTGATATGGATGCACCAAGACGTTACCTGCTGTTCCGTCCGCAGTCTGCTACCTCAGCGTGCCCGGCTGGTAACGGTCGGGTACGAAGCCTGGGGGGACAACGGTAACCTCGGAGAACAATCTCCGGTCGGGAGAGCGCGAGCCGACACGACGACTGCCAGCAGCAAGGCTCTCCTGCTACCCGACCGAAGAGGAGGGGCGCGAATGGGTGAAGCAGCCGGACTCCAGTATCACGCTGATGCGCTACAGATGCTCGGCGTCACACCGCGGCTAGACCCCGATGCGGTGAGCCGGATCACGCAGGCGGAGGCCGCCAGCGGTCGCCGGCTGCCGGCGGCGTTGCGGGAGTGGTACGCCCTTGCGGGGGCTGAGGAGTTGCTGACCCTCGACGACAATGCCTGCGGAGTGGTGCCGCTAGCCGACTTATTGGCCGAGTTCGGACGGGCCATAACTGTGGTCGAATTCTACGGCCCCCGCCGGGTCAACACGGGGTATCAGGCGTTCGTCGCCTTGGACGGCTCGGACGACCCGCCGGTGTCGGTGGACGGCGACTCTGAACTGGTACCGTTCGCCCAATATGTGCGCGGCCTCGCTGAGTATAAGATCGCCAGCCGTGGGTAAGTTGACCGGCCGCTGACCATCGCAAGCCAACCATGTCTCTCCGTGCGAACTACGAGCCACTTTTCATTTGGGATAGTTGTCCGCTCTAATCGAGAGAAAGGAGACTCCCATGACCACGGTCAACGCTCGCTTTGATGGCCGCGCTTTCGTACTCGAAAATCCGGTCGATCTGCCCGTTGGCTGTGCCGTGGAGATTTCCTTTACGCTGCTGACCGCGCCGCCATCTCCCGAAAGGCCGCTGGCCGCCTTGGTGGAAATCGCGGACCTCTTCCCCGATAATCCAGATTCTCGTCCGGATTTGGCGGCCCAGCACGACCATTACCTCTACGGCCTGCCGAAGTGAGTCACTTGCCCGTTACATCGTTGCATTGTCTCACTTCAAGCGTTCTAATGACTCCCGTCGTATTGGCCTTCTCCTTTGACTGGCCGGGGAGTCTTTTTCATGTCCGCACGTATCCGCCGTTACGCTGTCGCCCTCGCTGCCGTCATCCTGATGATTGCCGTGGCCGCCTCGCAGAAGCAAGCGGAGCCGCCCCAACATCTCTTCCGTATCACCCTCGGGATCAAGGACAAACAGCCCAGCGATTGGAGTGGACAAGTCGCCATTGACGGTGGCGAGGTGTCGGCCCTCACCGGCTGGCGTTTCGAGGGCAAGGACGCCGTGGAGGGCGTGCGCGGCTGGAAATGCCGCACGCACAATAACATCGTCCCCGGTGAGCGCTTCCCCATCGCTCCGCCCACCGGCAAGCCAACGACGCCGGCGGAACAACCCTGGCCCAACGGCGTCACGCTCACCGTGCGCGGCGAAGCGCCGACACTGACGCTCACCCTCAAGGCCGGCGAAATCAAGTTCAAGGCCGGTGACATCCTGCTCGGCGAGGCCAAGACCTTTCTCGACGATCAGGTGCGCATCGAGCGTTTGCCGGCGACGAGCGTGCTGCGTCCGGCGGCACCGCCGAGAGCCGAGAATCCCGTGCAAGATGATTACCCCGCCTTCTGGGTGCGCTACAAAACCAACAAACAATATCTCGCTTGGGTTGCTTATCGCCAACAGAAAGACCGCGTCCTGCTCGTCGAGCGCGATGGTCCCGATGGCGTATGGTCGGAGCCGAAGGAAGTGGCGGGGCCAGGCGATCACTTCCGCGTTGCCCTCGCCAGTACGCACGGCGATACGCTCTGGATCGTCTGGGCCAGCCAGCGCGAACATAACTGGGATCTGTTCGCTCGACCGTACCGCGAAGGCAAACTCGGTGAGGAAGTGCGTTTGAGCGACACCGCCGGCCCGGATATTTGGCACACGATGACCACCGATGGGCGCGGCCGAGCCTGGTTGGTCTGGCAAAGTTTCCGCGAGGGCCAAGCCGACATCTTCGCGCGCTGCGCCGATGGCGATGGCTGGCACGATCCTATCCGCGTCAGCACGGCGAAGGCCAACGACTGGAATCCAGTCGTCACCGCCGATACGAAATCCGATCGCATCTGGGTCGGTTGGGATACCTATGAAACCGGCGACTACGGCATCCGCGTCCGCAGTCTGTCCGGCGGGCCAGCGCCGAAACTCGGCGAGATTCTCTGTCCCGATAAATCGCCGGTATTTCAGGCTCATCCGAGCCTGGCCTGCGATCGCGCCGGCCGATTGTGGGTCGCCTGGGACCAGTCCAGCCCGCAATGGGGCAAGGACGCCGGCTATCGAGTGCGCGACAACGCCGGTACGCGCCTGTATCACGATCGCCGCTTGCGTGTGGCCTGTTTGGTCGAAGGCAAATGGCGTGAACCCGCCGCCGATCTGACGCAAGCGCTGCCGGCCGAACTGCGCACGTTCAGCGAGTTGCCGTGTTTGCAAGGCGATACGGAGGGCCGTATGTGGTTGGCGTTCCGTCATCGCACCTGCCGTCATCCGCGCGTCGATGATTGGGCGATCCAGGCGCGCTGGAACGTGTACGCCACAGCTTTTCTCGGCGACCGCTGGACGACGGCTATCGAACTGCCGGCGTCAGCGGGACGCAATGACATGCGGTTGTCACCACAGCGCGATCCGAAAGGCAGCGTCTATTTCGCTTACGCCAGCGATAACCGCGTTTGGACGCCGCCGGCCATGCTGGAGCGCAATCTGAGCGTGGCCGTCAGCCGGTTGTCCGGCGCCGGCCGGCCCGCCGAGGCCGCCGCCCTGCGCGACCTGCGCCTCTCGACCGCGACCGTGAAACGCATTCATCCGCGCGAGGCGGAGCAAGTGGCGCGCATTCGCGGTTACAAGGTTGAAGCCGGCGCGCGTGCCTACCGTATCTATCGCGGCGACATGCACCGCCATACGGACATCTCCAACGACGGGCGCGGCGATGGTTCGCTGATGGACTTGCACCGCTACGGTCTGGATGCCGCCGCCTTCGACTTCATCATGATT
>DATNCY010000136.1:0-98628 GCA_035553375.1 Gemmataceae bacterium | reverse complement strand
CCAAATCGGTCGGAATCTCCCGTGCCAGGTTATTCGCCGGTGGTTGACCCAGCGCCACATACAGAGCGAACTGGGCGTTATCGTAAGCCACGAGCGATTCCAGATATTGATAACGAGCGGCGGCGAGCAGGTCGAAGCTGTTCAGCAGTTCGATGGGCAAGCCAATGCCGCCTTCGATGCGGTCGAGATCTTCCTTGTAACTTCTCATGCCCGATTCCACGCCGCGTTGGGCGATGGCAATCTGGGCGAAGCGCGCGTGGGTTCGGGCATAGGAGGTGGCCACATCGGCGCGCACCATGTTGAGATCGCGGACGAACTCCAATTCGGCAATGCGCCGCTCGGCGGCTCGGCCCTTGATCCTCGCCCAATTGCCCACTCCCATGTTCTGAGCGGTCCAGTACATGACGACATCGATATCATCGCGGGGAGCGAAGCTGCCGAAGCGTGCCTCGGCGAATCCTTGGAAGCCGCCGGGTTGACCGATCAAGTTGCTGCCGCCGCCGTAGCTGCCGGCGCTGTAGCCGGCGAGAATGGTCGGCGAAAACATCAAGAGCTTGGCGTTGTATAGTTGGAGGATGGCTCGGCGAATGCTCGCGCGCCGCGCCGCCAACTCCGGCCGTTGATCCAGAGCAATGAGCAGCAGTTGTTGCAACGGAATTGGGTCGGGAACCATGGACCGAGGCACAAGCCCTTCCCAGCCCTCAAGGGCACGCATCGGCACCGTCGGCGGCACATTGATCAAGCGAGCCAACTGAGCCGAGGCGACCAGGATTTCTCCCTCGGCTTCCACCACATCGCTGTTGCGGTGTGCCAGCTCGGTGGCGGCTCGGTCGGCATCCGACTCCTTGCCCTGTCCGGTGATGGCATACACGGCGGTCAAACGGGCGATCTCGTGTGCTTCGCTGCGATTCTTGGTGGCGATGGCAAGCCGCCCTTCGGCGCGCAGCAGATTCATGTATCCCGTCGCCGTGCGCAGGAATATTTGATTGCGCACCGCCAAGTTCTCGAACTGGGCGACGCGAACCGTCTGCATGACGGACAGCGCGCCGAAAACGCCCACGGAAGGGTTAATGACGTACTGAATGCCGGGGACGGGCACCGTACCGGCGGCGGTGGCACCGGCACCCATGCCAAAGTACAGGGCATTGCGGTTCACCTTGAGGATGTTACCGCTGGATTGTTGCAACGGGCCGGTATGGGCGTCATAATTCGCGCCCGCATTGAAGTTGGGCAAGACCATAGCGAAGGCGGCCATTCGCAGAGCCTCAGCCCCAATCACGCGCTGCCGGGCGATGTTGATGTCCGGGTTGTCAACGCCGGCCAATTTAAGGACGCACGTTAAGTCGATGCCGTGCGCTTCCGGCGGCAAAATCGACGGAGGCGCCTGCGGTAGCCGAGCCTCGACTTCGCCCTCCTTGATCTTGCGAGGCGAGGGCGCACTCTCCGTTCGCCGCGGCCGAGGAAGCCGGTCGTCGCTGCGAAGATTTGGTCCCTCCTTCGGCGAGTCGGCGTTGTCCGGCGGGGCGGCCACGCCGACCGCTAGACCTCCGCACAGCCAGGCCGCCAATAATCCGGTTCGGCAAAAGCGAGCGCAGTGAGAACCGTTCATTTTTTCCCCTCGCAAGCACTCGGACCGCCCAACCGATCCATCGATCGAAGCGGTGAAGCGGGCAAGATAGCAGGACGGAGATGGCGAACGGTCGGCGTCAGCCGGCCGGTTCAACTACCTCCAACCGGCTGACGCCGGCCGTTCGCTCATCGACTTACTGCTTTGTAAGGAACAATCGTTATGATCCACGGAACGTATTGGCTTATCGGTTCGGCAGAGTCGTTCCAATCAGCAAAAGCGGCCCACATTTTTGCCCTACGTCTAAGAATGACTCAAGCCGCCGCCTCCGCCCTGTTGCCGCTGACCGTGTATAGTTAAGTGGGAGCCGCCGAAATACCCGTGTAACCGCGACGCGCAGCGTAGCGGGGGTTTACGTTTTGCGAAACGTAAACGACACGGGAAGGTATTTCGGCGTCGATTCTCAAGGAGCCACCTCATGCAACCTTTTCGCAACATCCTGGTCGGCGTTGACCTGGCGCAGTATGACGCGACAAGCCATCAGCCCTCGGTCGTCGCTCGGGCGGTCGTGCAGCAAGCCCTCTGGCTGGCCGCCAAGATGAACGCACGCTTGACATTCTTCGCGGCCTTGAACCTCACCACGGAATCGCTGCCGTACTTGGACGAGTCCGATCGCCAGCATTTGACCCAATCCGCGGAGCGGGCCGCCGGGACCATCCTCGACAATCTGGTTCGGCAGGCGGAAACGCAGGGAATCAAGGCAGGGAAGAAACTCGCCTTGGGAGGCTCCTGGTTGGAACTCATCCGCCAAGTGCTGCGCGACAAGCACGACCTGCTTCTGGTCGGCACGCGCGATCGCAAGGGGCTGGGCCGCATGATCTTCGGCAGCACCGCCATCAAGTTGGTCCGCCGCTGTCCCTGTCCGGTCTGGGTGGCCAAGCCCGAGGGCATCCCCACCCCCCTAAATATCCTGGTCGCCAGCGATCTTTCTCCGGCCGCCGAGGATGCGCTCGGCCTTGCCGTCAACCTCGCCCGCGTCACGCCGGCCAACATCCATTTACTGCACGTCGTCGATTTTCCACTCGATCATATCTGGAGTACCGGCTTGCCTGATGCCAAGGAGGAGGCGTATCGGCGCGACCTGCGGCACAGGGCCGAGCAGGCCTTGCAATCCCAGGTTAATCGCGCCGGCGCCCAGGATCTATCGCCCGGCGTGCAGGTCCATTTGGTCGATGACATGGGCGGCTTGGCGGACGAGGGGATTCTCGGTTACATTCAAACACACAAGATCGATTTGCTGGTTATGGGAACCATCGGCCGCAGTGGGATTCCCGGCGTGATGATTGGCAACACGGCGGAACGCATCCTGCCGGATCTGACGTGTTCGCTTCTGGCGGTCAAGCCGGCGGGTTTTGTGTCGCCGGTGCGGTTGTGAAGCGCGCAAGGCTCTGCCAGTCCGCAGCGCCAGCAAGGGAAGGAGTGTCCCTTGCTGGCGCTGCGGGCTGGCAGAGCGCGGAAATCAATGCGGCCGCACGGTGATTGCTTGCCCTTCATCTCCATGATGGGGTCGCGCGCCGTCGGCGGGCAACGCGATCAGGCCAGCGTCTCGGATGACCAGCGAATACAGGCACGGCACCACAAACAGCGTCGTCACCAGACCGGCAAGCAAGCCGCCGATGACCGCCCGACCTAGTGGGGTATTCGCTTCGCTGCCGCGCTCCAATCCCAGAGCCATCGGCAAGAGTGCGAAGAATGCCGCCAACGCCGTCATCACTACGGGACGCACACGGATCGAGGCGGCCTTGGCGATGGCCGCCGTCGGATTCAGTCCCTCTTGCGTGCGAATGTGCTGCGTGAAATCGGTCAGCAGCACCGTGTTGGAAACGACGATGCCGACCATGAAGATCATGCCCAGCAGCGATTGCACGTTGAGGGCCGTGCCCGTCACGAACAGGATGAGGATCACTCCCACCAGGCCGACCGGCACGGCCGACATGACCACCAGCGGCGTCATCCACGACTTGAACAACGCCACCATCAGGAAGTAAATCAGCACCGACGCTACGGCCAGACCTAACGCCAGGCTGGTGAAGGTGTCCTGCATCTTGGAGTATTCGCCGCTCAGCATGATCTTGCTGCCGCCGATCGTCTCGCCCGAACCATCGAGATTGTACGGCGCCCATTCTCCCTTCTTCTCGGAGAAGCGGATACTATTCGGCAGTCCCTTGGGCATCCACCTATGTTCTTCTCTTAATGGCCGGCCGAAGCGTTGGAGGACCGCGGTGACATCTTCGGAGACGTGGCCGAGATCGCGGCCGTAGACGCTCATGGTCAGGTCGATCGTCGCCGCCAAGTTGGTGTGCGTCACCTCGGCGGGAACCGTGTCGCGGTCGATCTTGGCGACAATGCGCAGGGGAATGGGGTTGGGCTGCTTGGGGCTGGTGATGGGGATGTCCATCATGGTGTCGAGGGATTTGATTTCCTCTTCGGGATACTGCACGCCCACGTAATACTGGTTGTGGGTCTTGGGATCGATCCAGAAGTTCTTCTTGTTGAACTGGATGCTGTTGTTGACGGAGGAGACGATGTTCTTCATGACATCGACCTGGGTAAGCCCGAGATCGGCCGACTTGGTGCGATCGATGTTGATGACGTACTGCGGATAATCCAGCCGCTGCATGATACGGCAATCGACGACACCATTGATGTCGCGGACTTCACGCTTGATTTTCGCGGCGATCTGGTGGGCGACGCCCAAATCCTTGCCGGTGATGCGGACATTGATGGGTGTGGACTTGCCCTCGTTCATGGCGCTGCGGATCATGCCGCCGGCGTCGAAGGCGAACTCGACACTCTCGAAGGCGGGATCTTTGGCGAAAGCCTCGCGGAGACGATGGACATACTCCTGGGCCGACTCGTGACGCTCCCCCTTGAGTTGAACGCGGAGAACGCTATCCATCGGCCCGGCGTTGGGTGTATAGGCGGCGGACCAGTCAGCCACGACGCCGATTTCGCTGATGACCGTTTCCACATCGTCGCCGATCGTCTGGTGGACGATATTTTCCACCTTGGCGATCTGCTTTTCGGTCAAGTCGATGCGCGTTCCCGTGGGCACGCGGACGTACATCTCAAAGGCACCGGCATCGACTTCGGGGAAAAACTCACGGCGGAGTTGATAGCCGAGGCCGACGACGACCGCGACGAAGAGAACGAAGGCGGCAACAATTACCGTGACACGGAACTGCATGGCCCGCTTGAGCAGGCGGACGTAAACGCGAATGCCGGCCTCAATGCCCGCCTCCCAGCGGGCGAAACCTCGCGAGAGGAGGCCGCGGCGAACCGCCGGCGTATTCTCGCTGTGTACGGTGTGCGCCCGCAGCCAAAGCGCGCAGCGAGTCGGCACGAATGAGCGGGACAAGATGTAGGCGAAAATCATGGAGAAGGCGACGGCCAAGGCCATCGGTCGAAACAGGAAAGCACCCAGTCCCGGCATGAGGGCCAGCGGAGCGAGAACGAGCAAGGTGCAACAACTCGCCACCAGTTCCGGCATGGCCACCTCGCTGGCACCCAGGTAGGCGGCCTCGCGTGGGTTCGTTCCCAAACTCAGATGGCGATGCGTGTTTTCCAGACAGATGATGGCGCTATCCACCAGCGGCCCGATGGCCAGGGATAAGCCCGCCAGCGTCATGACGTTGATCGTTTGACCGAAGGCATACAGGCCGATGACCGCCGCCAGCACCGATACGGGAATGGTCAGCACCGCAATGAGCGTCATCCGCCATTCACCCAAAAACAGCAGAATCACCAGCGAACATAGAATCGCCCCCAATATCCCTTCGGTGGCCAAGCTCTCGATCGAGTTCTCGACGTACACCGACTGATCCATGACCAATTTCAGGTTCACATCCGTGCGACTTAAGCGATCGTGCATATCGTCCACGTTGCCCTTGAGCGTGTTGACCACGCTCAGCGTGCTGGAACCGACTTGCCGATAAACCGGAATATACACCTGCCGACGGCCATTGACGCGCACCACGTTGGTTTGAATCATGGCGGCGTCTTTGGGGTCGGCCACGTCGCCCAGGAAAATCGGCTTGCCGTTCTCGATCTTGATGGGGATGTCGCGCATGCGCGCCACCCGCTCGTACATCGAGTTGGAATTGATGGCATAGTCGGTGGTGCCGAACTTGGCGTCGCCGGTCGGCAGGAAGATGTTGAACAAATCGAGGGCGTCCATGACCTGCACCGGCGAGAGGTTGCGAGCTTGCAGTTTGGTACGGTCGAGATAGGCAATGATGGCGCGGACCTTGCCTCCGTATACGACCGGCGCGACTGCGCCTTTGTTGGCCATAATCATATTGCGGACTTCGTAGCGGCCGACATCGTAAAGGGCGGATTCGTCGGCCGTTTTGCTGTCCAGGGCGATGATGCAAACGGGCGTGGTGCCGGTGGGGTCGAATTTGAGGATGACAGGAGGCAGCGTTCCCGGCGGCAGGTTGGGGATGGCGGCGGAGGCCAGCGAATTAACCTCGGTGAGAGCGCCGTTGGGATCAATGCTCTCGTCGTAGTAGTTACGGATGATCGAGCAGCCGATGAGCGAGCGCGATTCCTGGAGTTTGACGCCGGAGGATTGGCCGGTCCATCGTTCCATGCGATTGGTGATGTCTTTTTCGATGCTGTCGGCGGGCATGCCGTTGTAGAAGGTCAGCACCTGCACGGCGGGGCTTTTGAACACCGGCAAAATATCCACGGGGACCATGCCGAACACGAGGATGAGCATGCCGATGAGGGCGATACTGAGGACCGAGACGGTGACGGCGTAGGGATTGCTAAGCGAAGCGCGAATCAGCCCGTTCATGGATGATCCTTCCAATTAAAACAGCGCGAAGAGAATGAGTAACCAGCCCGGAGCGCCAGCGACGGGTTCTTGCGTCCCGTCGCTGGCGTTAAGAACCCCGTCGCTGGCGCTCCGGGCTGATAGACTCCTCAATGCCCTGCGGACGACGCCTTGGGTTTCTCCGCTTCCCGCATGGCGACGGCGACATCCTCGACGAGGTCGCCGGGAGGATTGACAATCACGTCGGCGTTCGTATCCAGCCCTTTGAGTACTTCTACCTGGATGCCGTTATCCAAGCCGATGCGGATGGCAACCCGATGCGCTTTGCCGTCGCGGACCACGTAGACCGTTGCCTTGCCGCCTTGGGCCTTGCCCGCCAGACAGGCGGAGGGAATGGATAAGGCGTTCTCCGCCTTGGACAGCGTGACGGTCACCAGACCGTACATGCCTTGTTCGATTTCTCCCTTGGGATTGGGCACGTCGATCTCAGCGCGCATCGTTTTGGTCTGCAAATCTTCTGACTTGGCGATACGTGACACGAGATAGGGAGAAAATTTCGCCTCCGGCAAGGCGTCGAAGCTGATTTGAGCCGACGAAATACCTGGCTTGCAGAAGGGCACATCGCGGTCAGGAATTGGCACAACGATGCGCATGATCTCGGTATGCTGGAGGGTCAATAGGGGGACAAAGGAACTGCTACCCGTGGCCGCCCGGATGAAGGTGCCCGGATCGAATCCGTCCTTGCGGAAGGTGATGATGCCGTCGAAGGGTGCTTTGATGGTGGCGAAACCGAGCATCGCGCGGGCATGATCGAGTTCGGCCTTGGTGACTTTAACTTTCTGCTCGGCTTCTTCCAGGTCCGCTTCGGCCTGCGTGATCTTGGCCTCGGCGGATTCCCTCTGGGCCTTCGCGGCATTGACGGCCTCGAATGAGGCGTTTACCGCCTCGAAGGCCGCCTCACGCCGATCCTCCTGCTCATCGACCAGACGCGCGTCAATGCTTCGCTCCTTGAGCAACTCCTGGAACCGCTTGGCCTGCGCTTCCCGAAAAACCAGATAGGCTTTATCGCTTTTCATCTTGGCCTCGCTGGCCTTGATCTTCGCCTCAACTCCTTTCAGTTCCGCCCTGGCGTTGAGGATGGCAGCGTTCCTTTGCTTAACCTGCGCGTGGGCCAGTCCCAGAGACGCTGTCTGTTGCTCGACGCGCGCTTTTAACTCCGGCACTTCGATCTCGGCCAGCACCTGATCCTTTTTCACGACGGAGCCGATATCGACCGTCCGATTCTTGAGATAGCCGGCGACTTCCGCGTAAATATCGATCCACTTAAAGGCCATGGCTGTTCCCGCCTGCGAGGTCGTGCGTTCCAGCACGCCTTTGGTCGGCTTGACGACCTCAACTGGAATCTCACTTGAGGAAGCCTCGGACTTCTTGGCACTCTCTGCCCCGCGCGCCGTCGAAGCGGAAGGGCCTTTCGCCAGGTAAGCGCCCGCGCCAGCCGTGATCAGTAACAACAAAATAGCCGGGATCAGCCACCAGCGCCCGGAAGGCGACGTGGGAGCCGTGTTGCCGTGCATCTCTTGCATTGTTCGTACTCCTGCTGAGTAGGCCGTTCTACCCTGAGCGCAGCCCTACCGCCTCCGCGAGCGGAGTCCGTCTTCTGTTCACTCGTCAATCGTCGGACTCCTCGCCCCTCACGGGGTTATCGAGGCGCGAAAGGGATACCGCATGTGCGCGAATGGAACCAGACGCTGGGAAGATTGCGTTGTCAACCAGCGCCTCGTTTCCTTACTATTTTGTAATCTTACCCCGCTAACTCCGCGCAGTCACTTCCAGTTCGCCGAACATTACGAAAAAGTAACTTTGTAGACTCTAGCTTTTTGGCGTGCGGCACTCACAAATCTTTCTCGCGCGTTTGCTGGGAAGGAGAGAGAGGACGAGGAGGAGGCAGTTCCTCCGTATCTTCTCCGGCGGGCAAGGAGGCAGGAGGTGGGGCGGAACCGCGTTTACCTGGTTGGGAAGAAGTAGCCTTTGGCAACGGTCGATTCCCCGGCGAGACGCCGTGGAAGGTGATGTGATATTCTTGCTCGGCCTCCGAACCGCCGGTGTAGCCGAAGTAGCTCTCATAAGGAGGGTTGCTGGTAGGTTTCTCCAGTCCAATCCCGACGGCGGCTTCGCGGTCGATCCGGTAGCCGTCGGGACATTTCTGGTGCATCAGTTGCTCAGCCTGGTTACGGTAATACGTCGGCCATCGATTGGTGTTCATCGGCATGGTAACCACGCCGCCGTCGGGCGTTTCGCGGACAAAGCGGACGGCCTGCCCGCAACCGCACATCGCGACCAAAACCGGCACGCCAAGCACATAAACCAACAGCATCCGAGCCGCCGTATTCGGTCTCGACATGGAATCTTCCTCCAGCGCATGGATTGAGGACGCTATATCGCGGTTTCCCGATAGAGGTCAAGGCAGAGAAAAAGCAGAGATCTCCTCATTCAATTCCGTCTTGCAAACCATCGCCGCCACCGTTATACGCTTCGCCATCCACGTCATTTTGCGGAAAAAGCGAGGTGGCTCGCGCAGAGCCAATCTCCGTCGGTGGTTCCTGTCAGCGGGAGCATATCATGGGTCGGAAGGGGATTTGGTTCTCTGCACTGGCGACGGCCATCGTATTGTCCGCCTACGAGATGATGGCTGGCGGAAGCGCGGCGCACGCCCAGACGCCTGGAGAGCCTCCGCAAACCGAAAGCCGACCCGAAGAGACCGCCCCCGAGGAGATGACGGCGACGGCTCCATTGTCCGAGGTCGCGGTGCCAACGGATGCCCCGACCGACCGGATGAACCGCATCGAAACGCAACTGCGCACCCTCGAATCGCGCAATCAGCAGTTGCAGAAGCAATATGACTCGTTGATCCAGAAGTACGCCAAGAGTGTCAACCAAAGCAAATCCGCCGTGCTGGGGGCCGACGCCAAGAACCCCGACGGGATGGGCATCCCCGGCGGCGTGGATCTGGGGCCGGATGCGCCGGAGAAGAAGAGCGGCGGCCGGAAGGAAGTCGGTGGAAACGCGGAGGACGAAGTAGGTGAGGATCCAGGACTAATTGGCGGCGCCGGCGGCGCGCGGCGTGTCGGAGCAGGAACAGCGCCGGGGCGAACCCTCCGCGTGCCTCTGTATAAAGTCGGTCTCTTTTGGTTCCGCGACGATACGGCGGAAATAGCCGGCCGCGAGCCGTACCAGCCCGATATGCCGGCTCACGAACATAAGATCGGTTCAGGCACTTTCCTGGGCGGGCGGGAGAACGGCGTCACCTGGCAATCCTCGGACAAATACTTCAGCATGACCTTCCACAACCTGAGCCAGTTAGACTTGCGCGAACCCTTCCAGCAGGGCGATCCGCTGCACGGCGGCTTCATCATCCCGCGGCAACGCTGGTACTTTGAAGGCAAAGTCGGCGACTATGCCACGTTCGTTACCTCGATCAACCGTGGTTATGCCTCCTTCGACGTGCTGGATTCCTACGTGGACTACATCGTGCATCCGGAGTGGCTGTCCTTCCGCGTCGGCCGCATGAAGACGCCTTCGCAGTACGAATACATCTCCATTGATGAGGCCAACCTGATTGGTCCCGAGCGTTCGCTGTTCGTGCAAAGCTTCGCCGGCAACCGGCAGCTCGGTGCCATGGCCCACGGCCGACTGTTCGACCGCCGCATTGAATATTACGCCGGTGTGTTCAACGGTCAACGACGTTCTTTCGAGGACTTTAACAGCGGCCGCGATTGGTTCTTTTACCTGGACTATCGGCCGTTCCAGCAATCGGGGAATGAATACCTCAAAGGTCTGCATATGGTAGGGACTTATAATTTCGGCGAAGAGAGGCAACCGTTAAGCCCCATCGCCCTGCGCACCATGAACCAACTCTCCAACAGCAACGCCGCCGCTTTTGTGTCTCCTACCATTCTGGAATTCAATAACGGCGTGTTCGAGAACGGTCCGCGAGGATTCTGGTCTTACGAGACGGTTTACTATTACAAGGGTTGGGGGTTCCTGGGCGGCATCCAGGGTGGCTATCAGGATTATTCCGTACTCACGGCAACGAACACCACGGCACCGAAGGGCGGTTCCAACAGTGCGGCTCCTGCCGCCACAGCGGTGACTTCGCCGCTCGCCTCCAGTCGTCAGAACGCCAACAACGAGTTTCTCGATATCAACAGCCCATTCCGGACCCATGTACCGATCATGGGCTGGTCGTTCCAGACGTGGTATTTTCTCACAGGCGAGCAAATCACTCGACGGCGCTACCTGGTCGAGCCAAAGAACCCCTTCGGGTATTACAATGGCTACGTCCATCCCGGTGCCATCGAACTTTTCGGCAAAGTATCGGATCTGCAAATGGGCGATGCCGCCTTTCGCGGTGGGATCGTGAACCCCGCCTTGTGGACGAATCGAGCTTTCGCTCCCGAAATTGGTGTCAACTGGTATCTAAACCATTTCGTGAAGTTCACCTTCGACTACCAGCATGTGTTTCTCGGCGCTCCCGTGGTCCTCGATCAGGCGGCCAATAAATTCACCAAGGATTATGATCTGCTTCTATTCCGCACCCAGCTGTTCTTCTGAGAATCTCTAACGAAATGAGCCGCTGGCAGCTTAGCGCTGGGATACGCTAAGCTGCCAACGGCTCATTTACAGCGAAACGACTTCTCACTCAGGCACATGAATTGCTCAATGTCTACTGCGCCCGTGAACCGATAAGGCTCTTGCCCGGAGGATCAACCAGGATGGCCGAAACCTTGCAAAACGAAATGACGACCCAGCTTGACAATGGCTTGAGTGTCACCCAGGGCTTGAGTGTCACCCAGGCCGTCAATGAAAATAGGCTCGCACTGACGATTCGCCTGCGCAACGACGCCGACTGCGTGCTGCACTGGGGGCTGAGCCGACGCCCTGGCGGAGCGTGGAATCGTCCGCCCGAAGACTGTTGGCCGCACGGAACGACTGCCGTAAGTGGCAATGCCGTGCAAACGCCCTTCTCCGCGAATGGCGATGGTCAAAAAGCGGTGACGATCCACCTCGACGCATCCTCCGGGCCGTGGCGCGGCCTCGCCTTCGTCGTTCATGCGCCTAAGGAGAATCGCTGGATCAAGAGCGGCGGCAAGGATTTCATTGTCTCTCTTCCTCGTAAGGCGGGCGCTGACCCCGAAAAGGCGCTGGCGGCCTGGGCGACGGAGGAAGAGTACGCCCGCCAAGTCGTTTCGCTGGACAGCGGCGACCGAATCGCCACAGCCGTCCGCGAGACGCCCGATGGCGTTGACGTCCGCATGGTGTGCGATGCGGCTGCACCACTGACACTGCACTGGGGGTTGGCGTGGCAGTTCCAGCAAGAATGGACGTTGCCGCCGGAGAACTGCCGGCCCGAAGGCACGTCGCTCGCGGATGACAAGGCCGCGCGTTCGCCGTTTACTGAACGCGATGGTCTGCAATATCTGGAGTTGCAATTCCCGAAGCCCGCCGAGGGACCGGGGCCGCGCGGCATGCGCTTCGTCCTCCTTCAGCCGGACGAGGGCTGGATCAAGAGCGAGGGCAAGGATCTTTATTTGTCGTTGTTCAAGAGCGCGGGCGATGCGCGTTTGGCCTCGCCGAAACTCGCTGAGTTGGCCGAGCAAATCGTCGGTGCCGAGAAAGGTGCCGGCTCGTGGACGCTGATGCATCGCTTCAACCTGTGCCACGATCTTCTTGGCACGGCCCAGGACGATGAGGATGCACTGGCACTGCTGTTTGCCTGGCTGCGCTACAGCGCCATCCGCCAACTCGACTGGCAGCGGCGCTACAACACCAAGCCGCGCGAACTCAGTCACGCCCAGGATCGACTCACGGTGAGACTGGCCGGCATTTGGCGAAGACATCAACCCGCATCGGGCTGCCGATTCTGGGCGCGACAAATGCTCACGACGCTGGGACGTGGCGGTGAGGGACAGCGCGTGCGCGATGAGATATTGCACATTATGCATCGCAATCATCTCAAGGAAATGGCCGGCAATTTCATCGAGGAATGGCATCAAAAGTTGCACAACAACACGACGCCCGATGATGTTGTCATCTGTCAGGCGTACCTCGCGTTTCTGCGTAGCAATGGCGATAACGGCACGTTTTATCGCACCCTTGAGCAAGGCGGTGTCACGCGCGAACGGCTGCGAAGTTTCGAGCGCGCGATCAAATCCGAGCCAACCTTTTATGGTGACCGCAAGGATGCCCTTATCGGCGAATTCGAGAATTTCCTGAAAATCCTCAAGTCGGTGCATTCGGGCACGGACCTCGATAGCGCCATCGCCGCGGCGCGGGGCCGGCTCGATCGGGGCATGAACCAGCAGCTCGACGCGCTCCTCGGTCTGCGCTGGCAAAATCCGGCCGCGAACGTACTGGCCAATGCCGTCACGTCGGCGCGACAAGGGTTGGCCGGCGCGATGGCCGCGACCAAAGACGACGCCGCGCTGCGCGATCTGCTCTTCCTCGATCTGGCGCTGGAGGAGTTTCTGCGTGGAGCGATCGAACGGCAAAATATCAGTCAACTCGGACGTGACGCTCTCGCCGATTTGGTCCAGACTGCCTTGCGGAATGTCAGCCTGACGGTTGATGACGCGGAATTGTCCCTCTGCGCCGACCACTGGGCCGCGCTGTTGGCTCGGCCGCGTGAGGGGCGAGATTGGGCGCTGCACGCGCGCAGCGTGACCGACCGCGCGGCGCGTTGGGTGCAGGCGACTACCAGCGAGGTCTATCAGCGTTTGCAACCCAAGGCCGAGATTCTGGGGGCCGCGTTCGCCGTCGAAAACTGGACCGTGCCGCTGTTCAGCGAAGAAGTCATCCGCGGTGGCCCCGCCTTCACGCTCGCGCTGCTGCTACGGCCTCTCGACCGCATCTTGCGCCAGCAAGCGGGACTCGGCGGCTGGCAGGTCATCAGCCCCGCTCACGTCTCCGGCCGTGTCCGGGCGGTCAGCCGTCTTCTCGATGTGCAGACGGAGCGCTTCATGGAATCGACGGTACTGCTCGCGGATCGGGTGAGCGGCGACGAGGAGATTCCCGATGGCGTAACGGCGGTTCTGACAACCGACGCCCCGGATCTCGTCTCGCATGTCGCCGTCCGCGCGCGCAACGCCAATGTTCTCTTCGCCACCTGCTTCGATGCCGAGGAGTATCAACGACTCAAGGAATTGGCGGATAAATTTCTCGCCGTGCGCGTCACGCCGGGCGGCGATGTGGAATATGCCGAAACGCAGAATGCAGAATGCAGAATGCAGAATAAAAGACAATCCGAGTCGCATTCTGCATTCTGCATTCTGCATTCTGCATTCTCGGGATGGGTGATCGGGCAGGATCAGTTCGCGCCCGGAATCGTGGGTGGCAAAGCGAATAATCTCAATGGCCTGCGCGGCCGATTGCCGGATTGGATTCGCTTGCCGAAGTCGATCGCTCTGCCCTTCGGCGTCTTCGACCGCGTGCTGGCCGACGAACAGAATCGTGGACTGCGCGACGAGTGTAAGGCATTGATCGCGACGACGGAAGACAATCCCTCCGCATCGCTGGCGCATCTGCGCGAGACGCTTTTGAAGTTGGCCGCGCCGGCGGAACTGCGGAAAGCGCTGCTGGAGTGCTGGCAACGCGCCGGACTGCCCTCCGTTCCGTGGGAGCAGAGTTGGCAGGCGATCCGCCGCGTCTGGGCGTCGAAGTGGAACGATCGCGCCTACCTGTCTCGTCGCGCGCGCGGCGTCCCTCACGATAGTTTGCAAATGGCCGTGCTGATTCAGCAAGTGGTGCCGGCCGATTACGCCTTCGTGATCCACACCGTCAATCCGCTCACGGGCAACCAGAGCGAGATTTTCGCCGAGGTTGTGCTGGGCATGGGTGAAACGCTGGTCGGCAATTATCCCGGCCGCGCGCTCGGTTTCGTCTGCCGCAAAACGGACCTCAAACCGGAGATTCTCTCTTACCCCGGTAAGAGTGTGGGACTTTACGGAAAAGGCGTGATCTTCCGCTCCGATTCCAATGGTGAAGACCTCGAAGGCTTCGCCGGCGCGGGGCTGTACGATAGCTTTTTGGCCGAAGAACCGGCGCATCGGCTACTCGATTATCGCCAGGAGAAACTGGTGTGGGACGCGAAGTTCCGCGACGAACTGCTGCGTTCGATCGTCCGCGTCGGCCTGGAGGTGGAGCGTTTGCTTGGCTCAGCGCAGGACATCGAAGGAGCAATCGTCGGTGGTGAGATTCACGTTGTTCAGACGCGCCCGCAAGTGGGACTGAGCGACGATGACTCCTTGGCGGCATGAATTGGTTTAGCCGCGTCGCTTGGCGCTTCGCGCGAAACGCCAAGCGACGCGACTAAACGAGGAAATCTATCGTGACTGAACGAATCCGCATCGGCAATCAGACGGCGATCTCGTGCCCCGATCCGATGGAGCCATTTCAGTTCGCCTTGCAGCATGGTTTCGACGCCTTCGAGTGGTTCGCGGACAAGAAGGAACACGGCGACGGCAGCGTTGCCGGCTGGGATGAGGATGACATCGACGCGGCCCTTCGCGCCGGCATCCGCGCTCTTGGCGCCGCCCATGACGTGTACTTCACCGTTCACGCGCCCTGGCAAGCCAATCCCCTGCACGCCGCCGGCATTCCTCTCCTGATGCGCAGCATCGATTTCGCCCAGGACATCGACGCCGATCTCGTCAATCTGCACCTCTACATGGACGAGGGGCCGGACGCTTATACGCGGTCGCTGGAGCCGGTGCTGCGCCATGCGACAGAGGCCGGATTGCGGCTCAGCATCGAGAACACGCCGCACACGACACCGGCGGACTTCAACGAAACCTTCCATTGTCTGGACGAGCGCGGCGATGTCTCATCGGGACGAATCGGCATGTGCCTGGACATTGGCCACGCTAATCTGTGCGCTCCGACGCGCAACAACTTTATTCGCTACCTCGACGCGCTGGCACCCGAGGTTCCCATCATTCACGTTCACGCGCACGAGAACTACGGCGACGCTGATCGGCATCTGACGCTTTTCACGGGACCGGCTCGCGACGACGATTCCGGTGTGCGCGCATTCTTGGATCGCCTGCGCCGCCGACACTATCACGGCGCTCTCATCCTGGAACAATGGCCCAAACCGCCGGAACTGCTCGTCGAGGCCGCGACTCGACTCCGGACTCTACTGGATCTGCATCCCCTCGCCACGAGGAATCGCCGATTGAAGCCGGGTACCAATTCCACACGCCGAGGCATCTGATTCAGAATCCATCGATTCGCAAGCAAAATGGTACATTCTCGACTTGGGAAGATGTGGGTGATGCGTGATGATTGTCCGTTTCGCGATCGTCTCACCGGTTGCTCTCGCGCAAAAAAATCGGCATGCGCCGAATTTTTCTCATTCTCTTCCGTGGCTGTTCCGATTGTTGATTGGATCGCACAAGACGAGAGGAGAAGAGAAAACGTGCAAGCCAGATAAGGCGTAGGCGTGGAAGTAGGTGCGCCAGCAAAAAATTGTCTCGGTGGGGAGGAATTCACGGATTATCTCTCGCGCCGCCACGGTTGATCGGCGAAAGTTCTATTGGCGCGCCGCTTGCTCTACTACCTTTTATCGATCTCTCACTTCCGAGTGGGAGATCATCGGGCCGTGGAGACGGCGCCTCATCGCACGGGAGGGCTACGAACGGAACGCGGCCCTGGTTGAGGCATACCGAACAGGGGTTGGCACGCGGCAACGCATTGGATGAGCCGCGTCCACAGCTCGAGGGCGGACAACAGTTATGCAACAAGACATCAAGGTACCGTGGGTGGCTGTCGTCTCGTTTCCGCAAGGCCAAGGGCCGGCTGAAGCGAGAAATTATATCGGCAATGGTCGTGATATTCTGCTGGAAGGATTTCACTGGGAATCTCATCAAGGCGGCGTGAATGCCGCGACCGGTGTTCGCGAAAGTTGGTATCGCATCCTCGAAGAGAACGCGGCAGCGGTCAAAGCGGCCGGCTTCACCTGGATGTGGTTTCCGCCACCGTCCGATTCGTTGGCGCCGCAGGGCTATATCCCGCGACGATGGAACGTCCTGAATAGTGCTTATGGCAGCGAGGCGGAATTGAAGGCTGCCCTACACGCTTTGGAGCCGGTGCGGGCGATGGCCGATGTCGTCATTAACCATCGTGTCGGCGTCCACACCAGCGGGGCAGATTTTGAGGATCCACCATTTCCCGACAACCGAGCGGCCATCGCGCGGGATGACGAGTCCGGCGTGGGAACCGGCAATCCCGACTCCGGCGAACATCATGCGGCCGGCCGCGATCTCGATCACACCAACCCAGATGTTCGCAACGCCATCAAGAATTATCTGTTGAAGCTCAAGGGCATCGGCTTCCAGGGTTGGCGCTATGATTTGACGAAAGGTTACGCTGGCCAGTTTATCGGCGATTACAACGATGCAACTTCGCCGGCCTTTTCCGTCGGCGAGTTTTATGACGGCGACCGCCAGAAGGTGACGAGTTGGATCGACGCCACCGGCGGCAAAACCACGGCATTCGATTTCCCAACGCGCTATCTCTTGTATGAAGCGTGTTTGAGCGAAGACTTCGGCCGCCTCCGCTCAACGAATGGCGGCCGCGTGGTGCCGGCCGGTCTTCTCGGTTTGTGGCCGAGTCGATCCGTGACATTTTTGGATAATCACGATACGGAATATCGCCGAGATTACGAACATAGCTGTCACAATGACGGCACGCGTCACTTCCCAGGCGAAACCGTCGGTATGGGCTACGCCTACATTTTGACTCACCCCGGTACGCCGTGCGTTTTTTGGTCTCATTTCTTCGACTGGGGACAGCCGATGCGCCAGCGCATCGAGCGGCTCATCCACCTACGTAGACATTGTGGCATTCATTCGCGCAGTCATATGGACATCAAGGAGGCATGTCGCGGCCTGTATGCGGCGATCATCGATAACAAGGTGGCGGTCAAGCTGGGTCGTCGCGGCTGGTCGCCGGGCGGCGGCTGGCACCTCGTCGTTGATGGCGACAAGTTCGCCGTGTGGATGCGCGGCAATTGATATTGTTTTTTCAGCGAACGGCCAGCGTTCGAGTATAAACATTTTGGCCAGCCCGCAGAGTCTCATTTGCTCTGGAAACTACCGATGGTCATCTGCTTATCCAGTTCGAGTTTGAACTCGTACTGGATCGTCTGCGCCTTCTCGCCGTTCGTGGCAGGATCAACTTCCAGATCCCAGCGCAGCAGGTTGTGAGGCCGATCCTCGCGCGCATATAACGGATCCTTGCTGATCTCCGGGCTGGTCTTGACGAGGCTCACACCCATCGTCTCGTTCTCGGCCAGCGGGAGACGATCCCACACTTGCAGCTTAACACGATCCTGTTTGTAGCTATTGACGAGAATACGATACTCATACTTGAGTACCTGATTACCCCCTTGCATGGTGCGGGCCTTATCGATCATCTGGCGATGCACTTGCAGCTGCGGCTCAGCGCCGAAGCCGACGATGAATTGCTCGCCGATGGCTACCAACGGCAGATTCATACGGCCGACGAAGTCCGTGCCGTTGTACATGGTCGCCTCGCCGGGCAGCAGGACGTGTTTGCTCTTGTTGGTTAGGTTGGCCTGCTTGTAGACATGCGGTGTCAGCACCGGCACCGCCTTGTAAAAGTATTCCGGCGGCATCTCAAGCTTGGCCACTTCGAGAACTTGTTCGTCGTTGCGCGACGGTACGGTCAAGCGGGCGTTGAGATGATACGTCACGCTCGGTCCTTCATTCTGGGCGGCGTGCGGTTTGCCCTTGCCGCTGAGCCGGCCGTCGGGATTGAGGACGAGGTCGCGAGCCTGATCCAATGCGCCGGCGTAGTTCCAGATCTCATTGCCGGCCTGCCGCTGTTCCCGATTATCCGCTTGCTGAGCCTGTTTGCGCAGCCCCTTGGCGGTGTTCTCCAGATCGACGGCCGTCGCTAACCCTTGCGGATTGGGGATGGCGCCGTAACTATTGGGCGCGGCGGGTTGTTGCTGCATGAGATTGTTCAGCCCCGGCTGCGGAACACGGACGATGTTGCCGCCCTTGGGCGTGCCGCGCGGCACAACCGCGACGCTGAGCATCTTCAAATCCGGTGGGGCGGCGTTGAGCATCGGCTGCGCCGTGGACAGCACCAGGTTGACATTCTGCCAATCCTCGCCGGTCTGCTGCATGATCGCCGCCAGGTACTCGACCTGCACATTGTCCTTGAGATCCTTGCCGGCACGTAGCTTGTACTGTGGCCGCCATGCCGCCGCGTCTACCAGATAATTGAGCCGTACCTTGCCGGCGGCGGCGTTCGTCTTGTCCACGACGATGACGGCGTCGCGTTCCGTTTTGCTGGTGCCGGCCGACATCTCACGCAATTTGCGCTGCACGAATTCAAGCTGTTCGGCATTATTTTCCATCTGCTGCTGCAAGGCGACCATCTCTTTCGTCTTCTCCATTCGCCCGTCCATCAGGTATTTGCCCAGGGCGATGGTCGCTTCACTATCGAGTTTGCCCTTCTCGGTAGCGTGCTGCGTGCTGACGGTGGTGAAGTTTTCGAGCTTGCCGAACAGCCCCATGTTCAGCTTGCACGCTTCCAGGTCGGCCTGAATCTTGCGGTTATTGGTTTGCAGTTTTTTAGCCTCGTCTTCGAGTTTGCGCACTTCCTCGCGCGTGTTTTCCTTGACCGGCCGCATGCGGAAGCGCGTCGTCAGCACGCGGATGCCGTCGGCACTCTCGGAATAGAGTGAACTATTCACCGTGCGCTCGGGCAACGGGGTGACGACCAACTCAAGAGCGCCCGCGCCTGCGGGCACCTCGACTTCGCGCGTCACGAGGGCGCTATCGGGATAGACGGTGACGTGGGTGATCCGGCTGGCGGCGACCTTGGGCGGCGTTTCCGCCTTCGCCGGCTCCGGGTTCTCATCGGCGCGAGCGCCGTTGGCCCGGCCATACCACATGGCGAACAGGACACCCAGACACAACGCCAGGCAGCCCAGCGCCCAGAAAAGGCGTTTCTTCATGGCAAAACTCCCTTGTTTGAGAAATCAGGTTTCGGGATTCAACGCGCCAGCGGCCACAAGCGCAATTCGCCGGCGGAAAGGCTGAGGAAAAGCTGCCGGCCATCGTGGGAAAAGGCCAAGCATTCGACGCGCTCCAGGTCCGCGCCATCGACGTGATGCACCTCGCGACCGCTGGCCGCGTCCCACACACGGACGATGCGATCGGGCGTCTTGTACTGACTGCTGCCCGATAGAATCCGGCGCCCATCGGCCGTGAAGGCGACGCGGATAATGGGGTTGGCATGTCCAGTGAACCGGCGCACTTCCTTGCCCGTCGCCGCGTCCCACAAGCGGAACACGCGGTCGCCGCCGCCGGATACAGCCCATCGGCCATCGGGCGAGAAGGCCACGCTGTAAACGGCACCCATGTGCCCTAGCCAGCGGCCGCGCTCCTGCCCGCTCGCCACGTCCCACAGACGCACGCTACGATCATGACTGCCGGATAGGGCGAGCCGGCCATCCGGCGAGAAGGTCACGCATGTGACCGCGCCGGTGTGTCCGCTCAGGCAGCGCAGTTCCTTGCCGTTGGCCATGTCCCACAGTCGCACGGTTCGGTCTTCGCCGCCGGACAGCGCGAATCGTCCATCCGCCGAGATCGCCACGGAACGCACCGCGTCGGTGTGCCCGCTGAACCGATGCACTTCTTTGCCTGTAGCCACTCCCCACAAACGCAGCGTGCGATCGCGTCCACCAGACAACAAACGGCGGCCATCGGGAGCAAAGGTCACACACGTAACCTCATCCGTGTGGCCCTCGAAGCGCTGCCGTTCCGCGCCGCTGACGAGATTCCACAGACGCACGGTTTTGTCCTCGCCCGCCGAGGCCGCGCTGCGTCCATCGGGTGCGAAGGCTAGGTCACGCACCGAATTGCGGTGTCCGCGGAAAGTGGCCCCGGACGCCTTCGCGATCTGGGCGTTTCCGGCGTCCGCACCGAGATGAAGCGCGCGCGCCAGTTGGAGATACGCCTCCTCGAAAACTTGTCGCTGCACAGTGCCGCCCTTGGCTCGCAGCGCACCGAGCGAGCGCATCAACTCCGACGAACGACTCAAACGAGCCGCGAAGTCGTCGCTTGTCAGCCCCGTTTCGGCGGCCGCGCTGCGTAGATCGATGACGCCTTCGTAACGGAGTGTCGCCGTCAGAATCGGCTCCGGCTCACCGGCTGGCACATCCGCCTGTTGCAACGCCCGGCCGAATCGTTCGCTGTCGTGCTTCATGAGCAGACGCATTCGCGCTGACTGCGGATACAGGGCGAGAATGGCGGCGCGATCTTCCCGCGAGAAGGCGGCCACGTTCTTGAGCGCATGCGCGCGCACCTGATCGTCCTTGGGCAGCAGCCCGCGGACATGGCAGGACATGCACGACAGACCATTTTCGACGAGGCGATCCGGCCGTTTGGGATCGCTGACGATGTCGCCCGGCGCCTTATCAACTCGGCGTCCCTGGGCATCGACCAGTAAGTAACCCTGCAAACCATTGGGCAGATGAAAGATGATCTCGCCGCCGGCGGGAACGAAGGCGCTGGGACCGGGAAGAGGGCCGAGCGGTCGCTCGAAGATATTCTGCTTGCCGGTGTTGTCGCTGAAGTCATAGCTGCGCCAGTAGGCGCCGTGAGCCGCGTCATGGCGTTCGAGGACGCGATTGTTGCGTGCGACGCCGGAGCCGTTGAAGCCGGCGCGGACGACATTGTCGTCCTGAATGTTGGCCACGACATCGACTTGCAGCAGGCGTTCGAGCGCGCGATCCGTGTTCGGTAATTGCAGGAAATCGTGATAGAAGGGCGGCCGCGAAGCGGTGGCGAGAAACCAGTCACCGCGCAGGTACGGCTGAGCACTGCCGGTGAGCGCGGCACACGCCTTCGCCGCGGCGCTCGCCTCGCTCAGCCGATACGGATAGACGACCGTCAAACGCTCCCACATGCGGGCCGACCACTTGTACGCGCGCAAATCGAGACGATAAATCGTCCGCGCCGCATCGACCGGGTGAGGCAAAGTGATGCGTGGGTGCCATGACAGGCTATTGACCAACTTGGTCAGGGCATGTTGATGGCCGCGCAGCGTTTCTTGCGGCAGCCCGGCGTTGGCGAGATGGGTCAACGTCAGGTAGCGCGTGAAGCGGCGTTGCCGCGGATCGAGCGCTTGCAAGTCGGCCAGCACGGTCCGCACCAGAAGCGTCTCTGTGACGAGCGTGCGTGGCGGTGCAGGCTGAAAGGAGGATGCGCCCGTGTCGATCCAGCGGCGCAGGACGGCGCGTTCCTCGACGCCGAGGCGTGGCCGTTTGCCGGGCGGCATTTCGTCCTGCTCGATACGTTGAAGCAGCGGCGAATCGTCGGCCTTGCCGGGCACAACCTGATTGCGCGCGACCAGACGCTCTCGATCGAGGAGATAATCGAAGCCACCCTTGGCAGAGCCGCCCTCCGCGTGACAGGCGGCGCAATGCGTGCGTAGAATGGCCTGCGCGCGAGCGGGCAGATTCTCCGCGCTCCTCGCCGGATCGAGGGCGAAAACGAACGACATGAGCCAACCGGCGAAGAAACAGATTGTCGTGCGCTGCATAGAAGCCCTCCGAGAGCGAGATGTCGTGACATCTCAGCAAGCCTCATCATCGCCGGTCGAGGCGAAATGGCAAGTAACAAGCGTGTAACAAAGGTCAGCGTTGCCCCTCGCGACATCAGCCGGCGCGTTGATTGACGGAACGCCGGCACTTCGCTAACATGCCAGTCTGTTGAGGAAAGTTCGTCTCGGAGAGGTGACAGAGCGGCCGATTGTGCGGCACTGGAAATGCCGTGTGGGGGTCAAACCTCACCGGGGGTTCGAATCCCCCCCTCTCCGCTTTTCTCAGACAATAATTTTCCGCGACCTATCTGAAGCACGAACCTTTTGGCCAGCCCGCAGCGCCAGCAAGGGATTCTCTTGCTGGCGCTGCGGGCTGGCTAAGGCGCTTTCGCGTCGGCGTGTTGGGGTGGAACATGGGATTGGCCGGTTACGGCGATTTGAAGCGTTGACGCAGGCGGATTGGCACTTTCGCAAAGGCCATAAGTCCATCCCAGCCTCTGGATCGGACTTGACCTCTCCCCTTGGCTATGTCATACAAGCCACCTCACGGGAGATATAATCATGCGCCGAAGGATGGCGGCTTGTCTGGCGGCCGTACTGGCTTCCGCCCTGTGCGGCTGCGGGACGGCGGTGAATTGTTTGGGTGCCAAGGGAACGGCTCCTCGGGAGATCTACGGCGGCGTGAAGCAAGACGCCCAAAATGGGGCGAGCCATCTAGCGGAGGCTTTTTCAGCCGCATGCCCTTCTTTCGCCTCTCAGCCCAACATCCCTTCTTCGGGCGAGAAGCTGATGACAAAGACTTTCTGTGCCGGCTGCGGAGTCTGCATGCTGGCCATTGACTTGCCGGTTTCCGCCGTCGCGGACACCTTAACTCTTCCCGTCACCATCCCTGCCGCGTTGAAAAAAAGCAAAGAGAGCCATAAGACCCGGCGACACACAGGGAAGGCTCCGAAGTCCGCTGCTCCCGGAACGGCGACCCCTTCAAGAAGCAGCAACCCCGCCGTAAGGTTAGGTGAGTAACAGGTACGAACCGCATGGAGTAGGTGTTGCGAGCCGAGCCGGACTGCGAGTGCCGCTCGGCTCGCGGCACCTACGCAATCCGTGCCGCTCGGCTCGCGGCACCTACTGGCGGTAGGTCCGGCGAGCCGAGCCGGACTGCGAGTGCCGCTCGGCTCGCGGCACCTACTGGTAGGTCCGGCGAGCCGAGCCGGAACTCCTGAAATACCGCTCTTATCGTCCAGCAGTTCCGACAGAGTACTCGAGTACCCACCAATTATTCTGTGGATGTGTTCGCCGTGCTGGGATAGGCTTATCTTCGACCTAACCTGGGATGCGGTGACGGATGGTACATTCGTGAGGAATCCTTATGCTCTCTCTCCTCGGTCGAAGCGTTCGACTATGTGACGGCCTCAGCCGTCGCGAGGTTCTGCGGGTCGGCGGGCTGGCATTCACCGGGCTGACCTGGTCCGACTGTTTACGATCCCGAGCCGCGGCCGCCGGCAAAACTTCCAGGGGCAGCAAGTCGGGCGGCTCTTTCGGCAAAGCTAAAGCCTGCATCTTGATCTTCAACTACGGCGGCCCTTCCCACCTGGACATCTGGGACTTGAAACCGGACGCGCCCAAGGAAATCCGTGGCGAATTCAAACCCACGGCCACCCGAGTGCCTGGAATTGCCATTACCGAACATTTGCCTCGCCTCGCCAAGTTGGCGAACCATTACGCCATTCTCCGATCTGTCACCCATCGTGATAACGATCACGCCATCGGCGCCTATCTGGCCCTGACGGGACATTCGCACCCCAAGAACGCGATTCTGGGTATCGAACCTCCCGCCACTCCCCAGGATTTACCCTCCTTGGGATCGGTGGCCAGCAAACTGCGTCCCGCTGACAAAGCCGTGTTCTCCTACGTCACCCTCGGCGACCTACGCCATTTCGGCAACAATGACAGCCTGGGCCAAAATGCAGGCTGTCTCGGTAAGGCCTATGATCCCTTTACGGTCCCTTTCGTGCGTCCCATCAACGGCGTCCTTGACCTGGGCGGCGTCACATCCTTGCTGGCGGCAGGAGATAGTTCGCGGCTGGAGGGGCGACGAAAATTGCTGGAGCAAATGAACCGCTCCAGCGCGACTCTGGAAGCCACGGCCAGCATGCGCAACCTCGACGATTGCACCCGAAGGGCCTACAAGCTTCTTTCCTCTTCCGCGAGCCGTGCGGCCTTCGATCTCACCAAGGAACCGCAGGCGGTCCGCGACCTTTATGGGCCGACTTCCTTCGCCGGGAACTGTCTTCTGGCGAGACGACTCGTGGAGGCCGGGGTTCCCATGGTTACTCTGTACTCAGTGGGCAACCGCGATTGGGATACGCATGGAGGCAACTTCCAGTCCCTGAAAAATTCCTTGCTCCCGCCGATGGATCGGGGCGTGTCGGTGTTACTGGAAGACTTACAGTGTCGCGGCCTCCTGGACGAGACGCTTGTCGTTTGGATGGGCGACATGGGCCGCACGCCACGCATCAACGGCGGCGCGGGCCGCGATCACTGGTCCTTCTGTTATTCCGTCGTGATGGCTGGCGGCGGAGTTCGGGGCGGTCAGGTCTACGGCTCCTCGGATCGCAGCGCGGCGTATCCATCCAGGAACCCAGTCGGTCCTGGCGATGTCGCCGCCACCATCTATCATTGCCTGGGTATTGATCCGCGCACGCACCTTATGGATCAACAGGGGCGTCCCCTGGTCGTCGGCACCGGAAAACCAATCCATGCGGTGTTAGGATAGGTGAAACCGAAGCGGCGTATGCCTCCTCGTTTGTGATCCCTACGAGAAACCGGTCCCGCGATGACCATTATGCGGCGGGCGCAACCGTGGCCAGGTCGGCGCACCATTGAATCAAGGCTTCCAGGTCCAGAATAGCAGCCTGAAGGGTGCTTGACGGATTGGAGCGACTGATCCGACACTTCCCCCTCTTCTCAGCCACGCGATCAGCCCAGCGGTAGGCTTTCTCCATGAGGTTGGCTGGAAATGGAGCCTGCGGAACATGCGCGACCTGCGTGTAAAGGTCGCGCATTGCCCGACACCACAGTCCAAGCCGGGCCGGAGTGTTGAGCAGCAGTTCGGGCAGATGGGTGGTCCGATACCGCTTGTTATAGGCTGCCAGCTTGGACCGAAAAGCATCGTAGGCTTTCTGCTTGGCAGCAAGCATCTGCAAGCCGGGTTGTCCCTCCATTGAGGGCGATGCCGTGACACGCAGGTTCTCCCAGCGTGCTTCCAGGTCAACGAGCAAGGCCAGATCCATCGCCTGAGTAGGATCGAACTTTCCATCGGAGAGGAGATCAACGTCGGGCATAGCAAGCTACCTTTTGTCTTGGACAAGCCGAGATTCACGCCAGGTATAGTCGTCATCGACTATCCAGCCTTTCCGGCTTGATGTAAATGGGCAAGCAGGAGAAAAGAGGGGGTGTACCTGCGGATTTTGGCGGGGTTGCCTCGCCCGCCGTAGGTCCGGCGAGCCGAGCCGGACTGGATTCTGTGCTGCTCGGCTCGCGGCACCTACCCAATGCGTGCCGCTCGGCTCGCGGCACCTACGGGTAGGTCCGGCGAGCCGAGCCGGACGGGAACAAGTGCCGCTCGGCTCGCGGCACCTACTGTTTTAGCGTTTTCGCTCTATTAGGCGGGGCAACCCGCCCCTCCCGTCAAAATCCAAAGGGACACTCTGGAGCCGCTACTCCGTCTTGAGCGTTCGCTGGATGTATTGGCGCACGGCCGCGACATCGACGCCGGTTGCCAGTTCGACGTTGGGTTTGGCGCTGCTCGCCCAGCGGGTATCGAAGACGCTCATGCCGCGCGTCAGTTCGCCGCGTACTTCCACGTCGGCGGCCACGAGGCGGGTGGTGACGGCCCCACGCAGCGTCAACGGGATGAGGCCGAGTATGTCCTGCAAGTGGAATCCCTCTACGCCATACAAACTCGACGTGCCTGCGATGCCTTGCGGGACGATTTGCCGCAGAAAAGTCGTGGTTCGCGACTCTGCGGCCGGTAGTTGCAACAGTTCCGTGGGCGAGAATAACAGTTTGCGCGTCACGTCGAGCGGCAGGAGCGTGATGGGTGCTCCACAGCGCAGCACCTGGCGCGCGGCGAGGGGATCGCAGAAGAAGTGAAATTCGCCGACGGGACTGGCGTCGCCCGGTTCGTGCCATGCCCCGCCGACCACGATGAGACGCTCAATCAGTGTGGCCATCTCCGTATCGCGATCCAGCGCTCGGGCGAAAACGGTGGCTGGTCCCATCAGGACGATCGAAACTTCCTTGGGATGAAGATGTACCAGATCGCTAATGAGTTTATCACTGGCATGCGGATGATGGAGTTGGGCGCAGGGAAAATCCGCCCCTCCCAGTCCGCCGGGGCCATGCAGCTTGACGGCGTCAATGCCGTAGTCAACGGCCAAAGCAGCGCCCAGGCGCGGCCAGCGCGGTGGGTCGAGTTGTTCGATAAGGATCTGAACATTGCGGGTGGCCTGGTCCGCCGGCACATTGCCGGCGCTGGCCGCCAGACCGATCAGTTCCAGTTCCGGATCGCGCAACGCGAGTGCGATGGCAAATGCGCCGTCGATGCCCGGATCGCCGACGATGATAACCTTGCGTGGCATAGGCAGAATTCCTGTCACATAGCCCCCGGCTTGCCGGGGGTTAACGGTTCCCCGGCAAGCCGGGGGCTATGTATTTTCCTCTGGCGATTGCGATAAGGCGACGAGTTCGGACAATACACGAGCGGCGCGGCCGCTGGCGATGGACTCGGTAGCGCACTCCACGCCCTCGGGTAGCGATTGGACACGTTCGGCGGCCAGCAACGCTGCGGCGGTGTTGGCCAGCACCATGCGCCGAGCCGCCCCTTCCTCGCCGCGCAGCACGGCCCGGATCACCTCGGCGCTTTGCTGCGGCCCTTCAACATACAATTCATCTAATCGGCAGGGGGCGAGGCCGAAATCTTCCGGCGTCCACTCGCGCATTATCACCTCGCCGCCGGACACCTCACGCACCAACGTCGGTCCCGACAAGCTGACCTCATCGAGTCCATCGCGCCCGCAGACCAGCAACGCGCGGCGTGTGCCCAGACGCGCCAGCGCGGCCGCCAGTCGATCCAGCCATTCCACTCGCCCCACTCCGAGAAGTTGATAGGCCGCGCCGGCGGGATTGGCCAATGGTCCCAGGCAATTGAACAGCGTGCGCACACCCAACCGTCGCCGCACCGCGCCGACGTGCTGCATGCGTGGATGGAAATGCGGGGCCAGACAGAACGCCATGCCGGTGCGATCGAGACAGCGCCGCGCCGCGGGCGCATCGAGTTGGACGCGCACGCCCAGCGCCGCCAACACATCCGCGCTACCGCTGCGGCTGGACATGGCGCGATTACCGTGCTTGACGACCGGCACACCGGCGCCAGCCGCAACCAGGGCCGTCGCCGTGCTGATGTTGAACGTGCTTATGCCGTCGCCGCCCGTGCCGCAGGTATCCAGCACATCGTCGCGCCCTGCGGCCAGGGGCACACTGTACTCGCGGAGTACGGCCGCCGCCGCCGCCAATTCGTCGGCCGTCTCGCCCTTCATGTGCAGCGCCACCAGCAGGGCCGCCATCTCCAACTCGCCGCATGCGCCGCCGAGAACGCCATGCATCAATTCACACATGTGCATGGCCGATAAATCGCGGCGTTCCAGCAGCGCGGCCAGCGTCGTCGCGAACCACGATGGCGCAGACGACGAAGGGGTCATAAGAGTCTCTCCCGCAAATCAATTCAGGACACGCAATCGGCCCTCTTCGCATGACCATACACGAATCAGCGGCCGACTCCAAAAATTTCTCTTTATTTGTGTACGGGCGTCTAATATACTAAGGTTCACATTAACGTCGTGCGATAGAAGGAGATAGACGACGGTAAAGCAAGAAGGGTTGAACGACCCTAAACATACATTACTCCACGAAGCTCTTACCGAGGGGGGAAGATCATGGCGGATTTTAGCACGTTGACACCGCGCCAGCGGGAGATTTACGATTTCATCAAGGACAAAATCGAGTCGCGCGGTTATGGGCCGACGGTGCGCGAGATCGGTATGGCGTTCCACATTCAGTCGCCCAACGGCGTGATGTGTCATCTGAACGCGCTGGTCAAGAAAGGACTCATTCTTCGCGAGGGCCATTCGGCGCGGGCGATTCAGTTGGTCGATCATCGCCGGCCGGGTGCGGAATTGCCCCTGGTTGGTTCCGTGGCCGCCGGTCCTCCGACCGAGGCGGTGGCGCAAGAAGATCATCTCAACTTCAGCGATCTGTTCTGCGGACCGGATCACTTCGCCCTGAAAGTGCGCGGACAATCCATGATCGAGGACCACATTGACGACGGCGATTTCGTGGTCATCCGCAAGCAAGCGACGGCCGAGAACGGCGATCGCGTGGTGGCGATGATCGACAATGAGGTGACGCTCAAGCGTTACCAGCGTGACAAGGGGCAAGTGCGTCTGGAGCCGGCCAACGGCAAGATGCAGCCGATCATCGTGGATCCGAATTCCCAATCCTGCATTCTCGGCATCCTGGTTGGTGTTCTGCGCAAGTGCTGACAAGCCGATGTCAGTTATTGTGCCGCACGGGTTCGTTCGCCGAAGGCGAACGGCCGGCGTCCGTCCGCTGATGAGGTCCAGAACCGTACCAGCCGGCTGACGCCGGCCGTTCGTCGGCGTCAGCTCGGATCGTAGCCGTTCCCTCCAACATGCCAAAACGGTCGTGCAGAAGGAGGTTCAAGGCTTCATTGCGGCGCGTCGCTTGTTCCGCATCGACCGTCAGCGACGGATGCTCCGTCCAGTGTAGGAATCGGCGAAACAACCCGCGCAAGCGCACCGGCGACCAATCGCCAACGACATCCATCCCCGCCAAGTTCCCCTTCGCCGCATCCAGAAACGCTTGTGCAACATTCAGCGCTTCGCGCGTTCGCAGATAACCGGAGTCCCAATTGACCGCCGTTTCAGAGGCGGTCAGTACATCCTTGTCGAGTGAAATATACAGCGGAAAACCGGCCAGGTCGGCGCGGAAGGGCATCAGCCATTCTTCGATTGCCTCGCGTCCGGTGGGTTCCTCGGCGTGCCGGCGCAGCGCTCCATGCGCAACCCTCGCCCACTGACGCCCCGCGAAGCGGCGGCGCGCCGGCGACACGACGATTTTGCCCGAACGAAGCATCGACCACGGTGCCAGCCAGCGATAGGCGTTATCGAAATCGACATCGCCGCCCATGTGGAAGATGCGCCGCACCCCGGACAACTGGGCAGCGTGATACACCCAGGTTCCGCAGTGCATCAGGGGGATGCCGCGCATCCAGTCGGGATGATTGTCGAGGACCAATAAATTGAAAGGACCACGCAGACGGCGCAGGAGCGCGAGACTGACATGATGAAAGTCGCCCGAGCCGATGAAGTTCAAAAAAGGATGCGTGTCGCGCTCGGAACCGGCGAGTTGCGTCAGACGATTCTGGAAACGTCGAAAGGAACCGTGAGCGCAAGCGAGGCGGATGGAAGGCCCCCAATCCGCCAGCGGGAGGATCGCCGGCTGCGTTCGCTGGATCAGCAGCTTTTGGCGGACAAGACTTCCATCTAGGTCAAGGATTCTCGTTTCCATCGCGTTCCGGTCCCTGGGAAGAGGTTGGGCGAACGCGAGTGAAACAAGAATGCGTGAGCAGGGCAAGCTCAACTTGAATTAGGGATCGTTTGCCCGCGCTCAAAGGAACTAACCACAGAGACACAGAGGCACAGAGAAGACAACCCCTATTTGATCCATATTATTATTTTCTCTGTGCCTCTGTGTCTCTGTGGTTAGTTGGTATTTACGCGGATCGGCGCTTCATCGACTGTACCAGGCGATCAGGCGAGCCAATTCGCCGCGCCGCGCGAGAATGCGGAAGCTGAGACGTTGGCGACGAGTGGCGAGGACTGGATTGAAGCCGACGTGATCGTCCACGATCGACAGCGCCTGCATGATCGCATCCTGGCGCGGACGCTCACGGAAGGCGCGCGCCACCCAAAGCAAGATGGGGAAAGTTAGCGCCAGCATCTCGAACCCTTCCCAGAAGGGCAACCCGAACGAGGCGGCACCGCAGAATTGCAGCGAGCCGACCTTGAGCGTGTAATAGCGTTCGAGAATTTCCTCCACTTCGACGGGCAGCGGGCCGCGCGGTACTTCGAGTTCCTCGAAGGTGATCGGCGGGATGTCCTGGTGCATGCGTGGCACCGGCCCGCGACCGCGTGTGAAGCGGCAGGCCGCCCGGAACAGCACCACGCGGCCACGTCCCGGTAGTCCTCGTTTGGGACCGTGATCCTTGCGTGTGAAGAGAGCGGCCGCTTGTCGAAACAGAATGCGGCCGACCCAACCGGGCGGCGGCACCATCATCGGATTGGCCGTCGTCTCTTGATCCACCGTCTCCGCCATGACATCGACCACCTCGCGTAATTGCCGGCTATCGAGACGATCCAAGCGCAGCGCGCGCATGGACTCGGCCAGAGCCAGACATTTGCGCAGCCGGCGCTCGATGGGATCGCGGCGGTTGCGCAGAAAGCCGAGCAGCACATCGACAAGGCGAAGCATCTCCGGCCATTCGACCTTGGGCCGTCCTTCGAGCGGCGGCGGCGGCGTCAGCGAACCATCCGGGCGGCGTGTCAGTCCCTCGCGCTCGGCCAAGCGATTGGCGAACTCGGTCAGCGAGGCATTGTGGGCCGCGAGGGGCCGGCCCTTGTTGTTGGCGACCGAGGGGCAGGCGAAGCGCACGCCGACGCGCCATTCATCGGCGACCGGCACCAACACAAAGGGAAACAGCCGGCACGCCAACGGCTTCGTCTCGTAGCCAAAACGCTCGTGGATACGGCAACGGCCTTGCTCGCTCAGAAAGACGCAGCTGTCATCCTCACGATGATTGAGCCGGTAACGGCGATCCTTGCGCCGGCCGTGTGGAATAAAGGGTTCGCGGCCTCCGAGATCGGCATCGCGGTCCCAACCCTGCGCCTCGATGCGCTGTCGTTCCTCGTCGGTGATTGTCACCTGATATTCCTGGCAGCAGGTGCCGCAGACGTGACAGTCCCAGTTCTGAAGGACGGGCAAATGATGGATTGGAGACGCCATGACAAGCCTGAGGATGATGTGGTCAAATCGCGAACCTTCACCCTGCCATTCTATCCGATTGCATGGGTTCTTTTCCACTGGCGAGCGGGGTCGCGTCAGCGCCCCGAGTGCGTTCTCGGGGCGCTGACGCGACCCCGCTCGCCAGTGCCCACAGACCGATCACGACGATTACGGACATCATGCCGGCGAGGAACTGCGACGGCTGGCCATAGAAGTCGATGACCAGTCCGAACAGAAGCGGACCGCTCAAACTGCCCGCGCAATTGCTGGCCAGATAGCAGGCGTTGGCCCGTGCCATGCCCGTCGGCGATACGCGATCGCCCAGCAAGGCCAAACCCAACGGATACATCGCTCCGCAGCAGGTTCCCAGCACGAACAACCAAATCGATAACGTCCCGGTAGCCGGAGCCAACCACACGGCGAGTAGCGACGCCAGCAAAAGAGCATGGCAGCCGAGCAGGATATGCAGACGACCCAGACGATCGGCCAACCACGCGACCGGAACCTGACAGAGAATCACGCCCGCGAACAGTCCGCCCACCAGTAGACTAACCGCTCCTTCCGCGTAGCCGAGACTGAAGAGATAAATCGACAGGAAGGTGACTAAGCCGCCTTCGAGGAAACCTTGAACCCAGGCGCTGCCGTAACTGAGGCAGTTCGTTCGCAGTGACAACGGCTCGTCACCGCTTATTTCCTCAACCAATGTTCCTTGCTTGGGCCAGCCGAACCACGCCAGAACCGCGGCCGCCAGCGTGACGGCACCACCCAGCGCGAAGGCCCAATGCGGGACGACGGGATACATCGGCAGACCAATCAGCGAACCGAGTCCGACTCCCAACGCGACGCTGAAGGCGTAGAAACCGAAATCGCGTGCGCGGCGTTCGGGCGGCGCGTTGTGATTGACCAGCGTTTCCATGGGGATAAGACTCAGCGCGGTCGCCATACCGCCAACCAGCCGTAACCCGAACCAGACGGGTAACGAATCTCCCCAGGGAAACAGGGCCGTGACCACCGCATCGCCGACGATACCCGTCACGACACAAGCGCGACCGGCCTTGCGCATCAGCCACGGCACGGCGAGCGCGGCCAGGGCGACGCCGAGATAATAGATGCTGGTGTTCAGTCCGATAATGCGGGCGCTATGGCCGGCGTCGCGCAGCCATAGCGATGCGAGCGGCGCACCCAGACCGAAGCTGAACGCCCAGCCCGCGCTGGTCAGACAGAGCATCAACAGAGTGCGGCGGGAGTTTTTGAGGCGGGGAACCATCCTTCTCCCCTCGAAGTGGATTCGCCAGGGTGTGGCTTAGTGGCTGTAATCGCATGCAGTAGGTCCCACTTGCCGAGCGGGACCTATTAGGGCAAGGTTCCGCTCGGCAAGCGGAACCTACTTCATGACGTTGCGCGGCTGCCGGTGCGGAGAGGTTTGCCTCCGTCCCGTACTCCGATTGTATCGACTGATAACCAAAATGAATTGAGGGAAAGCAGAGAAGAGGCGTAAGCGGGGCGTTGAAGCGGGTTCTCGTTCCCAAGCGGAGCTTGGGAACGCCTGGTTGCGAAGCTCTGCTTCGCGTCTGACGGCATGCAAGACGGGAAGCGGAGCTTCCGGATATGTGTTCCCAAGCTCCGCTTGGGAACGAGAACCTGCCTCGCTCGCCGCAGACGATTCACAACGAAGCGCGGTTCAAACCGCGCGTGCGCCGCACTTTGAGAATGGGAGGGAACAGCTGACTGCCGAACCATCCGCCGACCGCAGTCAGGCACAAGGAGCAGACCGCCGTGAGGACGCCCATTTGCAGCCAGTGATCGACATAATTCATCTCGATGCCGAGAAGAATGACGGTGGTTGCCAGGCCGACGCAAAGCCCTTGTTTCAGCCCATTAGCAGTTGTCGAACCACCCAGCGCGCCGCCAAGAAGGATCGCCAGCGCCTTCATCTCCATCGTGATGAGACGATCTTGCATGTCATCCGTGGTCGCCAGCGCGCCGTGGCTGACATCCAAGATTTTCTCGAAAACGATCGTCGCCGTCAGGGTGCCGATCACCGCCAAGAGTACACCGGCCCCGACGCGAAACCAAGCCACGGGTCCGGCGAACAGATTCATATGCTGGCGCAGGAGGTTCCGCTTGCGTACCGGAGCCGCCTCGGGCGCTTCGGTCGGCACGGGCCTCCAGAACGCCGAGCCGAGCCAACCGCCGACGCCTCCGACCACCGCTTGCAAAAGCGGTTGCCCTAAAATGGCCACCGTGGTGAGGGATTGTGCGGGACCGGGCAAATAGAGTACCGACAGCACGCCGTTCCAGGCGCCGATGAGAGCGCCGACGAATAATCCCTGGCGCTGTCCACTGCCTCCGAACACGGCTCCAATCAAGAGCGAGAAGATACGCACGCCTTGAAGAAGGAGAATGCCCGACGCCGCGGTCCACATCTGCTGGACCACCTCGGAATCCTGCGTCGCCATCAAGACGGCTATGAGAAGGTGCCGCAGCCCATAGAACAAGCCCTGAGCGAGAACGAGTCCGATGAGGATGCGTCCCCACGGACTCTGCTGCCAGCGCGTCGGCGCAGCGGGCGAGCGATCGTTCAGGCGTCGATCCTGAAAGAGCAAACGAGTCCCGCACTGGGGACATTGAAGGCGTTGTTCATAGGTGGTCCTGCACTGGGAACAAACCATCGCCATGGATCAATCACCTGTTCGGCAAAGCGCGATCGCTCGTCCGTTTGGCCGGAAACATACCCGACGCTTGCGAGCGGGGCCATCACCCAACTATAGTTCAGATTTGCCGAGCAAGCGCGGAACTTCATTGAGCCGTTGACGGCTTCGCGCAAAGCCGTCAACGGCCGTTACTCAAGGCTCCCCTCATGACGACTCCTTATCTGCTGGCGATCGATCAGGGCACGACCAGTACGCGCGCCGTGGTGTACGACGCGCGCGGACGGACCTGCGGTAGTGCCAGCCGGGAATTGACGCAGCATTATCTGCGGCCCGGCTGGGTCGAGCATGACGCCGAGGAAATCTGGACTTCGGTGGCGGATGTGGTGCCGCGCGCTCTGGCGGCGGCGGGGATTGAAGCCCGGCAACTCACGGCGTTGGGATTGACCAATCAGCGCGAAACCGTCGTGCTATGGGAACGCGACACCGGCCGACCCGTCGCGCGCGCCGTGGTCTGGCAGGATCGACGCACGAGTGATTTCTGTCAGGCGCATCAAGCCGAGGAGGCGTGGCTGCGCGAGCGCACCGGCCTGGTACTCGATCCCTATTTCTCCGCGACCAAGTTGCGTTGGTTGCTGAACGAAGACGCGACGCTGCGCCGTCGAGCGGAAGCCGGCCAGCTGGCCGGCGGCACCATCGACAGTTTCTTGATCTGGCGTCTGACCGGCGGACAAGCCCACGTCACGGATCGCACCAACGCCTCGCGGACGCTGCTGTGTAATTTGCATACGGCGAACTGGGATGACGAATTATGCCGCTTTTTCGAGGTGCCGACTTGCCTGCTGCCGCAAGTGCGAGCGAGCATGGATGATTTCGGTGTCACGGCCGATCTGCCGTTCTTGCCGGCGGGCATTCCCCTCGCCGGCGTGGCGGGCGATCAGCAAGCCGCGCTGTTCGGGCAATGCGCGTTTACCGCTGGCGAAGCCAAGTGTACTTATGGTACCGGCGCGTTTTTCTTGCAGCACCTTGGTTCCCGGCCCATTCTGTCGCGCCATCGTCTGTTGACCACCATCGCCGCCAGCGGTCCCGATGCGATGCAGTACGCGCTGGAAGGCAGCGTCTTCATCGCGGGCGCGGCCGTGCAATGGCTGCGCGATGGCCTGCGTCTATTCGAGAACGCCCGGCAAGTCGAGGAGTTGGCCGCTCATTCCGACGCGGGCGAGCCGGTCCTTTTTGTGCCGGGTTTCGTCGGGCTGGGTGCGCCGCATTGGGTGCCGGAGGCGCGCGGCGTGCTGTTCGGTTTGACGCGCGGTACGACGGCCGCCGACATCAGCCGGGCGACGCTGGAAGGCGTCGCCTATCAGATCGCCGATCTCCTCACCGCCGCCGAGCGCGATGCCGGACAGCGCTTGCATAGTCTGCGTGTGGATGGTGGCATGGCGCGTAATGACTGGTTCTTGCAATGTCAGGCCGACATTTTGGGACTGCCGATCTTGCAATCGGCGTCCGCCGAAGCGACGGCCCTCGGGGCCGCCTACCTCGCGGGATTGCGAATGGGAGTATGGTCGAGCGAGCAAGACTTGCGTGAATTGGGATCGGAAGCGCGACGTTTCGAGCCGCGCTTACCCGTGGACGAACGCGAACGCCGATTGCATCTATGGCGTCGCGCCGTCCAGGCGGTGATCGCTTTTTACACGCAACTATAGTAGAGCGAAAACGCCAACGCGGTAGGTGTTGCGAGCCGAGCCGGACTGTGTGTGCCGCTCGGCTCGCGGCACCTACTCAAATCGTGCCGCTCGGCTCGCGGCACCTACTCATGTTGGCGTTTTCGCTCTACGACCAATTGCGACGATGCTTCAGTCGCGCTTTGGCAGATGGCTTGTGAGGGTGCTTCTTCTTGGACTTCGGTGTTTCCTTCACTTCCACCGAAGACGGCGGCGGTTCAACCTTGGGCATCCAACTCGGTCGATATTGTTCCAGGTAGCCCAAAATATCCAGTTCCTCATCGAGGTTCGTGTAGCCGCACGCCTTCATCTCGGCGATCGCCTGCGCATTGTTCCAGTGTTCAAACTCCATGCGGTAAATGGCGCAGTGTGCCCCCGTGCGATGGATGCCCGCGAAACAATGGACGAGGACGGGATAGTTGTGCGAATCGCTCAGAACGGCACGGAATTTACGCACGCCCGCTTCCATCGGCACGCAGCCGCCGACATCGCCCCATTGGCTGGGCAGGATGCGGACAAAGTTGATTTCCTCGCTCTCGCAAAATTCTTTCTCTGCCTTATCGGACGGGGTCAAGCCGTCTCGCAGCGAGATGACCGTCTTAATGTGATAATCGTTGATGATGCGCTTCAGTCCTTCCTTGGTCATTTGTCCGCTGCGGTAGAGGACGCCTGGCTTAACCACACGGAAATTGCGCGTCTGCGCTTGCTGATGAACGGCCAGCGTGACCGGCCCCATGATAAGGGCGAGAACGACCGCGCTTCCGAGAGCGATTGGGACAATGCGTAACATAAAACGCCTCCGTTGGACTTCGGCTCGGTAGATGGCCGATCCACCGACCGTCGCATGGGGCGGCGATTCTAGCCAGAGTATGGTTTCGGAAAAAGACAGGTTCCACCTGATGCCCGGTTCGCCTTTTACGACAGGGCGCGGGAAACCGGGTGGCGTGGGCGGACAGGGTGAAACAAACGGAGACAGCGCAGACCGAGCCGCGCCAGTTTATGGCTCCATCGTCCCAACCAGTCGTCGCCGGGCGGCTGCGGCTGGCAAGCCGACAAATTGGGTCGAAAAACCAAGAGAAGCAAGAGGGGTAAATACCACAAAATGTATACGCCGCCTTGATCGGAGTACCAAAATTGAATGCCAATCAGCACGGCGGCGGTCAGGGCCAACACATGGCCCAGATTCTTGGGTGTGGGCCAGAAAGCCGTGGTTCCGATCAGGACCACATAAGCGAGGAAGATCGGGATTCGATACGCCCAGTGCGAGGGAGTGCCCTGCCACAGACCGCGTGTATCCGCATCGGGTTGGAGCCAGGGCAGCCAGGCCGATGGCTTCCAGCCCGATAGCAGAGTGGGCGGCAGCACGCCGTTGATCCACAAGATGCCGCCGAGGATGACCAGACACAACCCGGTTGACAGGGCGAAGGCCAGACCGAAGCGCAACGCGCCGCGCCGGCGATAGAAACTCAGCCACAACGGAAAGGCCAAGGCGGGAAAAAAGACCGTGCCGGTCGCCAATCCGAGGAAGATGCCCGCCAGAGTCGGCCGGCGGTAGAGGAACACCATCCAGATCATCAGCGCCATCGGCCAGGCGTGGTCCCAGCGACCCACGCCCAGCGCCGTCTTGGGCATGAGCAAATACGTGTACGGCAAGAGCAAGTAAAAGGTTGCGGCCGCCATCCCCGCGTGCAGATCCTCAAAATGTCGCCAACCAATCAGCACCAGAGCGACGACGATCGACAGATGACACAAGACGGTGAGGCCGCGCTCAATCCAGATTTGTAGGGAAGAATCATCCACATCGGAGGGCGTTTGCTGCAAGTCCCTTATCACCTTCTCGCCCAACCGCCGCATGGGAGGATCGATGGGCACCGGCGCAGTCTCGCGGCGGTCGGAAGACTCATTGGCGGGCTGCTCGTCGGGATGGCGAACGGCGACGGCGATGAGACTGACGAAGAGGGCGCCCGCCAGCCATATCAATCCGGCGAGGTTCAAGTTCGGAGCCAAGGCCGGTCGTCGTACCAGGGTGAGATCGAACAGGCAGCGAAATAGGTAGTAGCCGGACGCGATTAGCAGCCACAGATAACCCCAGTAATGTGTGCCGCCGCCCTCGACGAGCAATAGCAGACCCGGCATGAGCAGGAACAGGGTGAACACATCCCAATTGCGAATGCTCAGTAAACGCGTGAACTTGAAAAACAAAGCGACCGCCAACAACGCCGAGAAGTAAAACCACGTCGTGGCGTTGGGCAAATTGAGGTCGAAGAAGATCGATCCGTTGGCCATCATGCCCGTACTCGAGTCGAGAGGAGATCCTGAATAAGAAATTGTAGACGATCGGATGCCCCTGTCTAGCGCACCTTTCGCGCCGGTAGGTCCGGCGAGCCGAGCCGGACTTTGCCCCAACAGTACCGCTCGGCTCGCAGCACCTCCAGTAGGTCCGGCGAGCCGAGCCGGACTTGAAGAGGTGCCGCTCGGCTCGCGGCACCTACTTAATGCGTGCCGCTCGGCTCGCGGCACCTCCGGTAGGTCCGGCGAGCCGAGCCGGACTTTGCCCCAACAGTGCCGCTCGGCTCGCGGCACCTACTTAATGCGTGCCGCTCGGCTCGCGGCACCTACCTGTAGGTCCGGCGAGCCGAGCCGGACAACAAGTGCCGCTCGGCTCGCGGCACCTACTGGCGGTAGGTCCGGCGAGCCGAGCCGGACTTGAAGAGGTGCCGCTCGGCTCGCGACACCTACTCCGTCTGTTACCGGTTCTTTGCCGTGGACGACGAGGGGAATTGTCTTGTCCCGCTTCGTCCCCTCCCGTTACGATTGCAAAAGCAACATTCTTCGCGAGTGAATCGCTTCCGCTCGATCCGTGCAAAGGAGGCCGTCGTGTTCGCGCACTGTCATCGAACGCTGCTCGTTGTTCCGCTCCTGCTTGCGGTCGTGGTTCCCGCCGATGCGGCCGCGCCGGCCCCCAAGCCCACGGCCAAGCAGATTGCCCAATGGATTGAGCAACTCGGCGATAATAGTTTCGCCGTGCGCGAACAGGCGTCGAAAAAACTATGGGCGGCCGGCCAAGCCGCCGAGCCTGCTCTCGAAAAAGCCATCAAGAGCGATGACGCCGAGGTGGTTCGCCGCGCCCGCGATCTTCTCGACAAGTTCCGCTGGGGTATCTATCCCGACACGCCAGCAGAGATCGCCGCCGGCATCCAGGCGTATCAGTCCAGCGAAGGCAATCAACGGCTGGAGGCCTTGCAAAGGCTACTTCAGGCCGGATCGACCGGGCTAAAAGCCGTGCTGAAAATCTCCAAGGCCGAAAAGGATCCCAATCAACGCAAAACTTTCGGCCAGATTGTCTCCAGCAAACTCCCGTCCGCGTTCGCGCGGGTGCTGGAAACCAACAACTACGAAGAATTTGAGGGTCTTCTCGAAGGCGGCCATGACAACGAAATCATCGATAACCAGCAATACGCGGCCTACTGGCTGCTGCGCGGCAAACTCGACGAACGCATCACGCGCTTTCGCTCGTTGCTGGCTAAGACGCCGGCGGAGAAGCGCCTGGCCGAGACGTTAATCTATCTCTATCGCGCCAAGGGCGACTTGACGGCAGCGCGCAAGGCAGCGGAGAAAGCGGAGCGCGGCGATCTTATCGAAGGCATTCTGTACGAGGCGGCGGACTGGAAGGCGTTGGCGGCGCGTCCCGGCGCGCCCGTAGGGCGGGATACCGTCGAGAAACTAGCCTATCAGGCCGCCTTCGCGCGCTTGGCCGGCAACCAGAAGGACTTTGAGACTTTCCTCGGCGATCTGCGCAAATTGGCCGACCAGGGGCCAGGGCGTGGAATTTCTTCCTTCGCCGTCGCCAAGGCATTTCTCGTCAATGATCGGCCAATCGATGGTCTAGCCTTGCTCGCCAAGACGCCCGATCGTCACGCGATCCAGTTCGAGATTCTGTGCGCCCGTTTGCAATACGGCGAGGCCATGAAACTCGTGGCGCAAACGCGCCCCGCTGACAGCAAGGAGCAGAAACTGCTGGAAATTCTCCAGGCGCGAACGCTGTACATGCTGGGCGAGAAAGACAAGGCGCAAGCGCTGTTCACCCGCCTCGCCGAGCAGATAAAGGATAACTCGGATGCTTTTTGGGTTAGCAATCTGTTGGAAACCGAATATCGTATCGGCCTTATTGACCAGGCTTTCAAGCATTGCGCCAAGGCCATGAGCGATGGTCGCCCGAAAGGCGAGAAGCTCGGCCAGGGAGGAACCTATCTGAGTAAGGTTTTCCCCAACCATACACAGACAGCCGAGGCATGGTGGGAATTGCTGCGGCAGAAGTTTAAGGACGAGACGAGCGAGGCGGTCTTGAAACGGTTGCGTAAGCTGATGGACGGCAAGATCGCCGCCAAGGATGTCAAGGCGTGGATCGAAGAAGCGGATGGTGTTCTGTCCGTAAATGATGGTCGGCACCGCCGGAATGACCCTGATTTTGTAACGAAAAGTTCGCGACAGTGGCAAGCGATGGCCGAGGTCGCCACGATGGCCGGACTCGACGATCTGGCGCGTTCGCTGCTGGAAAAGGCAGATACTCCCGAAGCGTTGCTCCAGTTGGGTGATATGTTGGCTCGCAAGAAGCAGTGGACGAAGGCGGCGGAGCGCTATCGTCAAGCCTGGCGAAAGAGTTTAACGCCCGACGAGGCACTACCTAGCGGCAAGCAATCCGACCCCTTGCCGCTCTACCTGGCGGGAGACGCCTTGGTGAAAGCCGGACAGGACAAGGAAGGGAAGGAGCTTATCGAGCGATCGCACTGGCTGTTGCTGGCCGATGCGAAGGGCCGTTTCGCGTTCCTCCGTGCCCTGGCGCAGCGCGGCCACATGAAGGCGGCCCAGCGCGAGACCGAATTGCTGTCGCGCGTCAGCGAACCGAACACCTACTATTCCGGCGCGGCGATTCGCCGCCTCGCGGTTGCCGCCATCGCACGCAAAGATTATCTCAAAGCGGCCGAGGGCTTCGAGCAATCGATGCTGCGCTGTCTGAACCCGTACACCAACTTCGTGCAGCCGAGCGGCTACGCCAATGTGCCGGCTCAGGTCCACCAATTGCGCGCCAGAGGGCTGTTCGCGGCCGGAAAGTTCGCGGAGGCGCACAAACAGATCGAACTGGCTCAGGCTTGTTCGCCCGGAAACGTGGAACTGCCGATCACACTGGTTCCCGCCTTGGAAAAGGGTGGTCACAAGAAAGAGGCGACGGCCTTGTTCGAGAAGTCGTTCGCGGCGTATGCGAAAGTAAGCCAGGATTATCCGCGCTGCGCATGGGCGCACAATTCGGCGGCATGGATGGCCGCTTGCTGTCGCCGCAATCTCGACAAAGCGCTGGAGCATGCGGGCAAAGCTGTGGAGTTGGCACCGACGAACGCCGGCTACATCGATACGCTCGCCGAGGTGCATTTCCAGCGCGGCGAGAAAGACAAAGCCATCGCCTTGCAAAAACGCGCCATCGAGATAGACCCGAAGAAATCCTACTACCGCAAGCAGCTGCGACGACTGGAAGCCGGCGATCCGGCGGCCGAACGACCGCTGGAGAATGACGAGTGAGTGAATAGGATACTTACTTCGTCCACATTAGGGAGATTTCATGTCATTCACTTGTTGTCGAATGCTGTGCGTCTTGTGCGGGTTGGCAGCGATGGCTTCCTCTCTCGTCGCCGCACCGCCAGAAAAGCCCAACGAACGACAGGTAGCTCAATGGATCAAGGAGTTGGGCGACGACGACTTCGCCGTGCGTGAGAAAGCCTCGCGGAAGTTGTGGCTGGCCGGACAAACCGCCGAAGCCGCACTGGAAAGAGCGCTGCAAAGCGACGATGTCGAGGTGGTTCGGCGAGCGCGCGCTATTCTGGGCAAGTTTCGCTGGGGCATCTACGGCGACACGCCTGCCGACATCGTCGCCCGCATCCAGGCCTATCAGTCCAGCGAAGGCAATCAACGAGTGGAGATTGTACAGAAACTACTTCAAGGCGGTTCGGCCGGACTGAAAGCCGTGCAGAAAATCGTCAAGGCTGAAAAAGATCCGAACCACCGCAAAGCGCTGGGTAAACTCGTATCCAACAAGCTTCCGATGGCCTTCGCGCGGGTTGTGGAAACCAACGATTACGAACCATTCGAGACGCTTCTGGAAATCGGCCATGCCAACGAGATCATCCACAACAATCAATACGCGGCCTACTGGCTGCTACGCGGCCAACTCGATGAGCGCATCGCTCACTTTCATTCGTTGCTGGCCAAAACGCCAAACGAGAAGCGCGTGGCCGAGACGCTGGCCTACCTCTATCGCGCCAAGGGCAATCTGACGGAAGCGCGCAAGGCGGCGGAGACATCCGAACGCACCGAATTAATCGAAGGCATTTTGCACGAGGCGGCGGATTGGAAGGCATTGGCGGCACGTCTGAAGCCGACGGGCAAGAACGATACCGTCGAGAAATGGGCTTATCGCGCTGCCTTCGCGCGTCTGGCCGGCAAGCAGAAAGAATGCGCGGCCATCCTTGACAAACTGCCTCCATTGGCCGACAAGGATGCGCAGCGTTTCGTCGTCAGAGCCTTCCTGCTCAACGACCGCCAAGCCGATGGGCTGGCATTGCTTCGTAAAACACCTCCTCACGGAAACCTCTTCGACATTTTCTGCGAGCGATTGGAATACGATAAGGCACGGGAGTTGGTGAAAGAATCTCAGGGCAAACCTTCTGGATCGCTAACTATTGAGTGGGCGCGGACACTATGCTTATTGGGGGAAAAAGAACAGGCGAAGGCTTTGTTCGCTGCCAAGGGCGAACAGATCAAAGACGGCGTGAATGATTATGGGGTTGCGCAATTGTTGCGTGAAGAATATCACGCCGGCCTGAATGACCTGGCGTTCGAGCATTGCCGTAAACTTTTCAGCGTCGCCGCCCGGAGAACGGTAGGGAGCGGGCACGGAGATCCTTGGGAAAGCCTTTTTTTGAGCTATGTCTTCCCCAAACAATCGGATGCCGCCACGATGTGGTGGATTATACTCCGCGGCAAATTTAAAGACGAATCGGCCGCGAAAACGCTCGAACGTCTGCGTCTGGTGATGGAAGGAAAGATCGCCGCCAAAGAGGTCAAAGCATGGATTGGGGAAGCCGAGGCGATTTTGTCTCAGCCGGGCTTGCGCATTCCTCTCCGCCGCTTGCTCGATTACCGGCAAGTGCTGGCCGACGAAGCGGCGAAAGTCGGGCTGGACGATCTGGCTTATGCGTTATTGGACAAAATCGGCAGCGCGAAAGCGCTCCTCCGGCTGGGCGATCTGCACGCGGAAAAAAAACAATGGACCGAGGCGGCCAAACGCTATCGTCAGGCGTGGCGTAAGAGTTTGACGCCCAACGAGGCGCTTATCGAGGAGGCTAAAGGGGCGCTGCCTACTGAGGCACCCAAAAGGGCGCTGGCTAGTGATACGCCATCCGATCCGTTGCCGCTGTATCTGGCCGGCGATGCCCTAGTAAAAGCGGGACGAGACAAGGAAGGGAAAAAGTTAATCGAGCAATCGCACCGGCTGCCGTGGGCCGACCCTTCAAGTCGTTATTCGTTCCTCCACGACTTGACGAAGCGAGGTCATCGAGAGGCAGCACGACGCGAAACGGAATTGCTGCTGCACGTCAGCGAGCCGAACACCATCTATTCCAACCATGCGATTCATCGCCTCGCCATTGCCGCCGCCGCGCGGAAGGATTACGCCAAGGCAGCCGAAGGATTCGAGCAGTACACCCTAAGCTGTTTGGACCGTTCCACTTTCCTTCTCGATTTTGGTGGCTACGCCACACTACCGGCGCGGAGCCACCAACTGCGCGCCCTCGCTCTGCTCGACGCCGGTAAGTTCGACGAGGCATGCAAGCAAATTGAACTGGCTCAGGCGACCGCACCGGCCAGCATGGATCTACCGATTGCCTTGGTACCCGCTTTGGAGAAGCACGGCCACAAGAAGGAGGCGACGACGCTCTTCGCCACATCCTTCGCGCTGTATGAAAAAGTGTGTCGGGACTATCCGCGTTGCGCGAGAGCGCACAATTCGGCGGCATGGATGGCCGCTTGCTGTCGCCGCAATCTCGACAAAGCGCTGGAGCATGCGGGCAAAGCTGTGGAGTTGGCACCGACGAACGCCGGCTATATCGACACGCTGGCCGAAGTGCATTTCCAGCGCGGCGAAAAAGATAAGGCCATCGCCATCCAAAAGCGCGCCATCGAGCTTGATCCGAAGAAGACGTATTACCGCAAGCAACTACGGCGTTTGGAAGAGGGCGATCCGTCCGCCGAACGGCCGGCGGAAAACGACGAGTGACAAGCCCGGAGCGCCAGCGACGGGTTGAAAAACCCGTCGCTGGCGCTCCGGGCTTGTCAAGCTAGTGTTCTAAGCCTGCTGCAATCCCTTCCTCATCTCGCCTTGAATAAGCGATAGATCCTCCACGCCGACCGACAAGCGCACCAGTCCTTCCGTGATGCCTTGCCGCTCTTTCTCCGCTGGACTGACGTAGCGGTGGGACGTGGTCGCCGGATGACTGCACGTTGTTGTTGTATCACCGAGCGAGGGGCTGAAGGGAATGCCGGGTGCCTGACGCATGAAACGATTGACCGCCTCGCGGCCGCCGGCGAGATCGAAACAGAGCATGCTACCAAAACCACCCTGCAACAAGCGGCCAGCCAATTCGCGGTCGGGATGATCCGCACGCCCAGGGTAGACAACACGCGACACGCCGGATTGCTGCGCCAGCCAGTCGGCGAGCGCGGCGGCGTTGGCGGATGCCGTCTTCATACGCAAGGCTAGCGTGCTTAAACCGCGTTCCGTCAGCCAGCAATCGAAGGGATTAGAGGCCAAGCCCCAGATGCTGCTGACCTGACTCACTTCGGGGAGCAAGTCGTTGTTGCCGCACACTAACCCCAGCGTCACATCGCTGTGACCGCCGATCATCTTGGTCAGGCTCTCCATCACGAAATCCGCCCCCAAATCCAGAGGACGAACCAGTACCGGAGTCGCGAAGGTGTTATCGACGACAAGCAAACAGCCGGCCTCATGAGACAGTCGCGCGAGGGCAGCCACATCGGAGACATGCAGCAGAGGGTTCGACAACGTCTCCACGAACAGCAGACGAGCCGGCGTTTCCAGGGCGTGACGTACTTGCTCCAGATCGCTGGTATCCACGAAGGTTGTTGCCACGCCGAAGCGCGGTAGCTCTTGCTGGAACAATTGGGTGGTCCGGCCGTAGAGACGATGGCTAGTGACAACCCGTTGTCCCTGTTGCACGGTGGCCAAGACAATCGCGCTGATGGCGGCCATGCCCGAACTGGTCACGGTGGCCCAGCGCGCCCCCTCCCATTCGGCCAATTGAGCCGCCAGGCGATGTGCGTTGGGATGGGCGTCGCGGGCATAGATAAAGCCGGGTTCGCGGGCGTCCAGGATACGATCGAGGGCGTCGAGGTCCGGCAACGTGTAGACGGCGGACTGATACAACGGCGGCACCAGCGGAGCGCTCGGACCCAACGAAGAAGGAGGAATGCGGTTTTCGGCCATGATGGAATCGCTCAAGGTTTCACGTTCGACAGATAATTCTGCACGGCGATCCACATTGTTTTATGAGGTCCATTCGCGTCCTGCTGAAAACCGAGCCGGGCCGCGTCTTCCCGCGCTTTCTCATCCGTCTCCTTGCCCACAAGCCGGAAGTGCAAATACCACAGGCCGCCGGCCAGGGAACTATCCTTGTCGTAGACGAACAACGGCAGATTATTGGGGTCCACCACCAGACGATTGAATTGATCCACGGTTTCCTTCGACAAAGTTTGCGCGGAGACTTCGAGACTCAGATAGCGCAACCCGCTCTGCTCGAACGAACGGCGGGCGGCGCTATTGTCCTCGCCGGGAGCGTGAATGTGCAAGACGGTACGATAGCCGTGGGTTTTCAGCCAATTCACACCGTCGGCGAACGGTTCCTGTCCGCTGGCGACATCTTGCTTGGCGACGGCGAATTGCGGAATATCCACCGGCAAGGCGGGACTCGCCGTGCCCGCGTCCTTCGCCGGAGGCATGAACGGAGCCTTCGGCGGTTCGGGCGTTTGCGGTGTATAGGGGCGAGTCGTTTCTTGAGGTGGTCGAGAATCGTTCGGAGCCGGGCGCGCCGGCTCCGGTTCGACCGGCTCCGGCGCTTCCAGCGACACGCTGGGAGCGACTGAGGCCGGCGCAGGTTGGCTGGGCGGTCCAGGCGGAGGCACATAGGAATTTTGCTGGATTGCCGCACCTGGCGGAGGAGCAATCGCGCCGGGCGGCGGCGTCGGTCCAGGGAAAACGGGAGCCGGACTGGGATTGAAGCGCGGCGGCTGCGGACCGGGATAGCCGCAACTGGCGCAGGGCGGCGCTACCGCTGGCCGCGGCGTGGTGAGGTAGCCACTGCGTGAGTTGTTCGTACACCCGCAACCGGGAAGCACGCCCAGCACTACCGCACCCGCCAGCAGCAACGAGACTTGTCGCCGGTTCATGTCCTGTCCTCCCCTCGCTTCGTCTACCCCTACGATTCTACGATGGGCAGCTGATGAGGCGTCAGAGGAGGTTGTGCGTATTAGGCCGAAAATGGACTCCGTGAGCGTGAAAGGTAACGATTACACAGGTTGCGATGGGAAACGAGGCAGGCCGAACCGGTGGATCAACCGATTGGTTGAAGTCTGAACAATTCAAATCCGCAAGGGGATGTTGCTACGCAGCGCGGTCACGAGTTGAGTTATATCCTCCTCCGTGTGTCCCGCCGTCACACTGAGGCGCAAACGCGCGGTTCCCTCCGCAACCGAGGGAGGGCGAATGGCCGGTACGAGCAAACCGTGTTCTTCCAGCCGCCGCGATAACGCCACCGCAGCACGCGCCTCGCCCACGATTAGCGGCACAATCTGACAATGCGAATCGCCCACCGCGCCGCCGAGTTCCCGCAATTCTTGGCGCAGCAGCGCGGCCAGCGTGAGAACATGACGGCGGCGTTCGGGTTCACTTTGTATCACGGCCAAGGCTTGCCTCGCTGCGGCGGCGACCGGAGACGCCAGGGCGGTCGAGAAAATGTAGGGGCGAGCGTGATTGACCAGGAAGGCGATTGATTGGCGTGAGCCGCAGACGAAACCACCCTGGCTCCCCAGCGCTTTACTCAATGTGCCCACCTTGAGAACACGATCCCACGACCACGAACCCGGTGTCAACAAGTCGGTGACACCGCGACCATGTTCGCCCAGCACGCCGGTAGCGTGCGCCTCGTCAATCAACAAAATACAATTAAAGCGCTCCGCTAACTCTAATAATCCAGTCAAGGGAGCGAGATCGCCGTCCATGCTGAAAACGGTATCGCTGACGATCAAGCGACGACGAGCGCGAACCCCTTCGCTTCGCAGCAGGTCGGCGAGATGGGGTAAATCGTTGTGGCGATAAACGTGGACGGCCGCGCGCGACAGGCGGCAGCCATCGATGAGGCTGGCATGATTGCGGGCATCGCTGAAGACGGCGTCTTCCCTGCCGGCGAGTGAACTAATGACGGCAAGGTTGGCGGCATAGCCGCTGCTGAAAACGAGGGCCGCCTCGGCATTCTCCCATTCCGCCAAGGTGCGTTCGAGCTTACGCAACGGTGGCAGATGACCGGACACCAGGGCGGATGCACCCGCGCCGCAGCCATAACGACGCGCCGCGCGAGCGGCGGCGCGAGCCAGACGCGGATCGCCGGCGAGAGCGAGATAATCGTTGGAGGCGAAGTTAATCAACTCGCGGCCGCGCACGAGAACGCGCGCACCCGGCCCAGACTGCAAACGTCGCCGGACGCGGTACAACCCACGACGGCGGCGTTCCTCCAGATCATCGTCCATCCAGGCAGGCATGTGGGGAGCAAAAGAAAAATTTAACCACAGAGGCACAGAGATACAGAGAGAAAACAAACCAATTTGTTTTTGTCTTCTCTGTGTCTCTGTGCCTCTGTGGTTAGTTTGTTTTATGACAGTATCGGCAATTCCCAGGTCGAGGTCGTGCGCGGCGGCAGCGGTGCGATGTCCGGGTCGGCGTCGCCGACGCGGTCGTCGTGCCAGCTCAATCCCAGATCCTCGATCATTTGCAAGTCGTCCTCATTCGCTCGGCCGGCCGTCGCCAGATAATTGCCGATCAGACCGCTTGTGCCGCCGACGTAGAAGATCCAGCTTTGCAAATCGCGCAGGTTCTTCTCGCGGCCGCCCGCCACTTTCAGATCCTGACGCGGCAGAATCATCCGCATGACGGCGATGATTTTGAGAATCTCCATCGGCCGCAGTCGAGGAGCATTCTCCAACGGCGTGCCAGCGATCGGGAAGAGAAAGTTCAGCGGCACCACGCTGGGATTCAGTTCCTTCAAGCTGAAAGCAAGGCTGACGCGATCTTCGATGGTTTCGCCCATGCCGAAGATGCAGCCGCAGCACGTTTCCAAGCCGACGCGCTGGGCAAGGCGAACTGTGTCAACCCGTTCCTGCCAGCTGTGCGTGGTGACAATCTGCGGATAAAACTCGCGTGAGGTTTCGAGATTGTGATTGATGCGGCGAACGCCGGCCGCCTTCAAATCCAGCGCTTGCTCCTCAGTCAGTGTGCCGAGCGTGGCACAATGACAGATGCCGTCTACCTCCTTCATGGCGTGGACGGCTTCCATGATCTTGGGCCATTCGCGCTTCGTCGGTCCCCGGCCGCTGTTGACGATGCCGAAGGCGCTGGCGCCGCGATCGCGCGCGTCGGTACACGCTTGCGCCACCTCCGCGCCGTCCATCATCGGATGGGCCGTGATGCCGGTGTCGAAATGGCCGCTTTGCGCACAGAACTTGCAATCTTCGCCGCAATTGCCGAACTTCGTCGGCAGGATGCTGCAAAACGTCACGCGGTTGCCGTGGAAGTGACGGCGGACCTTATGGGCGGCGTAGAACAGATCGTAAAGCTCCTCGCCTTCGAGGGCGAAGAGTTGGCTGGCTTCCTCGCGCGTCAACTCGCCGCCGTCGATGATGCGGCGACTCAGGGATAGCAGATCGGGTAAGGCGGCCGGCATGAAATTTCTCCTCAGCGTCAGGCTTTGCGGCTTGGCATGCAGACGATCATCAGGACGAGCATGGTATACAAAATGGCGACCGCGTAGGGCAGCGCGGAGGTGGATCGTTCGCTCTTCTCCGGTTCAGCGGGAGTAGCCTGGGCCTGCACGACGGGCGTACACAGAGCGAGGAGAAGAAGAGGAGCGATGAGGCGAAGTAAACGTCGTAACATGGTGTTCGACCTCTAGCCGGCGCGTCGATGAATGAGCCTGTCGCCCCATGCTCCCAGCATCGACTTCGGAGGCTTGGGAGGCGGAGCCGGCGGAGCCACTTCGACCGGCTCCTCCGGCTCCGCCTCCCGCTGACCTTTCCGCTGGCGGCGGCGCTCCAAAAGGAACTGGATCAAGACGCCCATGACCACCAACGAAGCGCAACCCCAGTTTAACAGCGCGCCGTTCTTTTGCGTCCAGGCGACGCTGTTCACCATATGAAGCCGGTCAAGCAATGCCAGAGCGCTATAGGCCATGAGCAGCGAACCAACCAGACTGGAGAACGCAACGATCCAGAAACGATAGAGGAGGATGCCGATCAAACCGCCGACGAGCGAGACGGCAATGGGTTCATCCCAGGTAGGCGCGATCGTATGAACAAGGCCCAGAGCCGCCAGTCCACCCGCCGCAAACAGAAGAATGCGCACCAGCGAGAGAGCCAGCGCTCCTGCCGAGATGGCCAGCAAGAGGCCGGCCACCAACGGCTGCATGCCATATTGTTTGCCGTAGCTCAGTCCAAGGATTCCTGCCGTCAAGGTCACGCTCATCGCCAACCAAAAGCGATGCGTTCGGCCGCCGAAGGACCATAGAAGAAAGCCGATGGCCAATCCGGCACCGCTGATAAATGGAGAAAGGGAGCGTGCCTCCTCCAAAATGTCCGGTGCCAGTAATTGCATGCGCGACACTCCATGGAAAGAAAATACCGTACTCGGACGACGGAAACTTCAGAAGACGCAACTTAATGCCCGATTCCGCGAAGTTAACGAGGGGGGGAGATACTGTCAAGATGGCTCACTTGGCAGCGGCCGGTAGCAATCCAGAAGTTCTCCTCTTTTCTTCGCCCCCCTGAAATCGATTCTACGGGATGCGAGGGAACATTATTTGCATGAGCATGAGAGAACGTATTGGCGAGGACATTGAATTTGACCGATACTGACGAGCGTGAGTTTAACATCCCAAAGGATGTAGTTCCAATGCGCTCGGGAACATTGGGAATGTCCTTTCCGAACGGATGGAAGAGTTCTGCCGGTTGGCATGGTTTCCTCTGACCCATAGAGAGGGAAGAAAACGCCATGGGGAGCAACGACGAGGGCGAGCGAACCTCTTCCACCCGCTACGCGGAGATGGTCGTCCGCACATTGAGGCATGAGGTGGGCGATCTGCTGCAATCGGTATACTCGGCCGTCGCCATTCTCCAGGAACGCCTGCCCCAAGGTCAGTCGCTGGAGCGAACGATTCTCGCGGACCTGCGTAGTCGGGCGGAAGCATGTAAGAACGAACTGGACGCCGCTCATGATCTCGTCTGTCCTCTCGCCCCTAACTTGGACTGGGTAGAGTTGGGGGAGTTGGCTGGCAGCATCGCGGCATCTTACGCCTTGCGTTATCCCGGACTACAACTTATTTGCGAGGTGCCTCGCCCCCTGAAAGTTTGGGGAGATGCCCCCCGACTCGCCCAGATCGGTACGTTGCTGATGATGTCACTCTGTCCAGCGGCTCGAAGCAGAGTCTTGATCCGCGCGGTTCCCCAACCGGCGAATGGAACCGTCGAATGGAGTTTTAGTCATGATGGCCCTCCCGCGAACGACGAGCAATTGAGTTGGCTGAAAGCGCCGTTCAGCACGACGCGGCACGCGCGCTTCGGACTCGGACTGGCCTACGCGCGCCGGGTCGTGGAGTTGCTCGGAGGACAGATCAGGACCAGCGAGAGTTCCGAGAGTGGCTTTCAGATCGTTCTCGTTTTGCCGACGGTTCAACCGAAGGAGTGACTCGGTGGACCCGGCGGATAACGAGTTGTTGAATCAATAGGATCGTGCATCGGCACTCGAATTGCTCTTTCCCCAGCGTCGCGGGACAGAGAAATGCACGAAGTTTGTGCGGCGAATAACGCTTGAGACTGAGGAGGTTGGCGTCATGGAGCAATCGGCGTCCATGGTATCGCCCTTGAAAATCGTGGTCGTCGAGGACGACGCCACCGTCCGCCTGTTCTTGAAGGAAACGCTGGAGAAAAAGTTGGGCCATCAGGTCGTCGGCGAGGCTGCTACCGGAACGGACATGGTCCGTACCGTGCTGGAACTCGAACCCGATGTGGTGGTCTTCGATATTCATCTTCCGCGTCTCAATGGGTTGGACGCTCTGCGCCAGATTTATCAAGAGCGCGTTGTCGCTGCCGTGGCCATCACGGCCGACCGCGATCAGGAGTTGGTGCGACGCGCTCTCGAAGAGCATGTTTTGGCCTATCTGGTCAAGCCGGTTGAGGAACACCAACTCGGACCAGCCCTTCTCATTGCTCGCGCTCAGTTCGCGGAGTTGCGCGAACTGAACCAGGAAAACGCTTCCCTGCGCGAAGCTCTGCAAAACCGCAAAGTCATCGAGCGCGCCAAGGGCGTCCTTATGAAGCGCTATCGTTGGACCGAGGCGGAAGCCTTCCGCCGACTTCAACGCGGTGCCATGAATCGCCGCACCACGATGGTCGATCTGGCCCAGAATGTACTCAATGGCATTGAAATGAATCTGTGAGGTTGAGACGTTCTCCTGTTTTGGCCAGCCCGCAGCGCCAGCAAGGGATTTCCCTTGCTGGCGCTGCGGGCTGATGGTTCATTCTTTTACTGCCTCAATTCTTCCAGCAATTTCTCGTAGGCTCTGCCAGTTCCCTCGATTAGGGCGCGGCGAGAGGTTTCCCCGATCACCGTCAGCGTCACCCGAAGATGATCGCGCGGCAAACAGTCCGGCACTCGATCCGCCCATTCGACCAGGCAGACGCCGTTGCTCTCGAAATACTCGTGTACGCCCAGGTCGGCGAACTCGCCTTCGGTCTTCAACCGATAGGCATCGAAGTGATAGATCGGCAGCCGCGCGCTATATTCCTGCACAAGAACGAAAGTCGGACTATTGACCACTCGACTGTCGGGAATATCCAATCCCTCGGCGATGGCTCGCGCCAGATGTGTCTTGCCGGCCCCCAATACGCCGATCAGGGCCACGACCGAACCAGGCCAAAGCCTTCGTCCGAGACTGCGGCCAAACGTCTCCGTCGCGGTCAGATTGGGAAGATTCGCAACCAAGGAAGAAAAGGATCGATTCGCCATCCGAAATCACATGCCCTTCAAGCCCTCCACGGCGCGCGTGCGCCTCTCCTGGCATGATACCAGGCAAGGCCGACGTAAGCGAAATACCGTTTACGTTTCGCGGCGAAATGTAAGCGGTGACGCTACACCGCTTTGAGTACCAGGCAGGTATTACTGCCGCCGAAACCAAACGAATTGGACATAGCCACGCGGACTTTCGCCGGCCGGGCCTCGTTGGCGACGTGGCAGAGATTGCACTCGGGATCGGGTTCGTGCAGGTTGATCGTCGGCGGCAGCGCGCTGCGTTCCATCGCCACCAGGCAGGCCAGCGCTTCCACGGCGGCGGCGGCCGTCAGCAGGTGGCCGGTCATGCTCTTCGTCGAACTGATGGGCACACGCTCGACGGCAGCGCCGAAAACGGCGCGGAGAACGCGGGCCTCGGCTATGTCGCCGACGGGGGTGCTGGTGGCATGGGCGTTGATGTAATCGACATCGCCGGGATTGCAGCCCGCGTCGTCGAGCGCTTCGCGGACGGCTGCCATCGCCGGTTCGGGATCGGGACTGGGAATCACCATGTTGAAGGCGTCGCTCCGCGCTCCGTAGCCGGCGACTTCGGCATAGGCGCGAGCGCCACGGCGTCGCGCGGAGCCGGCGGATTCCAGCACGAACACGGCACCACCATCGCCCATGACGAAGCCGTCGCGCTGGCGATCGAACGGCCGCGAAGCCGCCTGCGGTTCGGCATTGCGGCGCGATAATGCGCGGAGATTGCCGAAGCCGGCCAGCGCCATCGGCGTCACCGCCATGTCACAGGCACCAGCCAGGCACACATCCACCCAGCCTAACTCAAGCCAGTTGCGAGCCTGCGCCAGCGCCACGTTACCGCTGGCGCAAGCGGCGGATACGCTCACGACTGGTCCCGTCAGACCCAGGACGCGGCGCGTGCGTCCGATCATTGATTCGACATCCAGTTCCGGCTGCCAGACGCGCCGGCCGCCGGCCAGGGCATCCGCTTCCCACACCTCCAGCCACTCCGCGCCAACTCCCAGAGCTAGACCGATGCGAACTTCTCGTCGTCGCTCCCACCAGCCGGAATCGCGCAGGGCACCCATGCAACACCAGCGCATCAGCTGCTCCAGACGATGCAACCGCGCGAACTCCTCCGTATCGACTTCGTCGGGACAAGGAACCTCACCCAACTGACCGGCGATCTGGCTGGGATGTTCGGAAACGTCGAAGCGCTGAACGCGATCAACGCCGGATCGGCCAGCAAGCAAATGGTTGCCGAAGTCGGCATAGGTGTTGCCCAGCGGCGTGGCCGTGCCCACACCGGTTATCCAGACCGCGCTCGGATGGCTCACTATATTTTCTCCGGCCTGGGGTTCAACGGTCTGCCAGGACAACCTGACCAAGATCGGCTTGGGGTGAGAGACTTCGTTGCCGCGCCGGAGCAGCGGTGCGATCGAGAAGACTCGTCACGCCGGTTTGCAACAACTCAATTCGGCTGCCGGGATCGAGCAACTGAACCACGCGTGTATCGCCGCTTGACTCGCTATGAAGCAAACGGAGCAGCGCCTCCAGTCGTGGAAGATCAAAACCGGATCGGAGAGCGTCCCGTGCCTCCGAAGCGACCAACGATTCCCGAACCGGCGTGCCACAAACGACACGCAATCGAATGCGTGAGCCGCTCGTTCGTATCGGCGTGAGCGCGAGGGCCAGGCCGACACACTGGGTTCCTTCGGCCGGCTTGCCCGCTTGATCGGGAGCCTGTTCGGGATCCAGACAGGTCAGCACAACCCACACACCCGGCAATTTCTGACATTCCAGCATGGCCGTCGCAGCCAGCAAGACTTCGGCGACGCCGCCGGGACCGCCGCCGACACCGAAATTGGGACCATGAATCTTGAGCGCCTGGCTGACCGTGCCGGAGATGGAGTGCAGCGAGCGATGGGGGATCAGATGGGGCGAGACGCCCCATGCCCCTTCCGTCTGGAAACGCTGAAGCGCCGCCGCCATCGCCGGCCGACCGAGGAAACGCGGGGCGGCCGCCACACCCCAGTCGCGGAAATTCGTGCTTTGCAAGCCAGCCGTGTGAATCGCCTTGTAGACGGCCGCGAGGCCGGCCACGGTCTGCTCGTCGGCGTGTTTGAGGAACGACGTCGGAAGAGGTTCACCGCGGACGGGGCCGGGATGCCGTCGTAACTCCGGCAACGCCTCCAACCCTACACGCACGGTTGCGTCCGCCGCCAAATCGCAGCAAACCGCACAGGTCCGCGCAGGGAACGGTTCATGTGGTGGCTTCAAACGACACGAATCCTTTCGCTTACCTCTCCATCCCTGGAGTCCTCTGCCACCACGCCGGGCGCGGGCAGTGGGCGGTAGACCTTGAGCGGTAAAGCATCGATAAACCGATTGCTTACCGCCGACCTACTGCCCAGGGAGAGGCAGAGTGCAAATGGTGGTACTTCAATTCACCCAACCTGTCAACGCGAGATTATGAGAAAGCCTCAGAATCGCCCAATCAAGAGCGCCCCGTGATGGAAATTCCTCTCATTCGCGTTAATGGTCAATTCCTGAATCTATTATCGGTCGAAATCGCTCCCTATATTTGGCAGTCGCGCGCTTCTTTTTTGCAATCTGCATCGGGACTAGGTAAGCTGGAGAAGGTTCCTTGTGGATTTCGTGAACGTCAATCGTCCTCTTTTGTGAGCGCTACCCGGTTTAGCCGCTTGCGGCTTAGCGGTTGCTTCGGGCTAAGGCAGCGCTGGAGCCATCCCATTCCATCCCTCGTTTGACAGGATTCTCGCGATGATGCGCATCTCTCGATCTCCCCTGGCGATCCTGGTGTTTGCCCTACTCATCGGAGCAACGAACGCCCAGGAACCCATTCGTCTGGCGCGCACGCCGGACATCTCCCCCGACGGTAAATTCGTCGCCTTCAGCTATCTCGGCGACATCTGGGTGGTGGAAACCATCGGCGGCACGGCACGAGCCGTCACCTCGCACCCCGCCCACGATCTCGCTCCCGTCTTCAGTCCCGATGGCCGTAAGATCGCCTTCAGCTCCAACCGCCACGGCAGCTATGACGTTTATGTCGTGCCGGTCCAGGGCGGCCACCCCACCCGGCTGACCTTCGACTCCGCGACGGACCAGGTGTGCGGCTGGACGCCCGACGGAAAACAGATTCTGTTTGCCTCCACGCGCGGCACATCCTTCCCGGTCGGCTACGAGCTATTCACGGTGCCCGTTCAGGGCGGTCCGTCCCGTCGTATCACGGCCGCCGAGGGCAAGGAAGGCGTTTTCTCGCCGACCGGCGATCGCCTCGCCTATGTGCGCGGCCCCGGCACCTGGTATCGCAAAGGCTATCGCGGTTCGTCTAATGACGATATCTGGCTCTGCAACGCCGACGGTGGCAATAACCGGCGGGTCACGGCCTTCAATGGCCAGGACAATTCGCCCATGTGGAGCGCCGACGGCAAGACCCTGTTCTACGTCAGCGAAATTCACGGCACACCGGCCAACATTGTCCGCTTGCCGCTCGACTCCACCGCCGTGCCTGCCGCCGGCAAACTGGCGGTTAAACCTCAATCGGTCACCACACACAAGGACGACGGTGTTCGCCGCGCTCGCATCTCCAGTAACGGCGCGTGGATTGTCTACGAATGCGGCGCGGATCTGTGGGTGATCTCCACCCACGAGGGCTCCACGCCGCGCAAACTGGCCATCGAGGTTAACGCCGATGACAAGACCAACCCCGAACAGCTGAAGATCTTCACCAGCGGAGCTACGGAATTCTCGCTGTCCGCCGACGAGAAGTTCATGGCCTTCGCGGTCCACGGTAAATTGTTCCGCATCAACGTCGGACCCGGCGCCAAGGTGGTGCAGATGACGAACGGTTCGGCCAACGATCACAACGCCGCCTGGGCGCCGGACGGCTCGAAGATCATCTTCATCTCCGACCGCGAGGGCCACGAGGATTTGTACCTGTTGGAAGCCGACGATGAGGAACACCCCAAGTTCACCGAGGCCCATCGTTTCAAGGTCAAGCAGCTGACCAATACTCCCGATGCCGAGTTCGGCGTCAGCTTCGCTCCCAACGGTAAACGAGTCGCCTTTCTGCGCGCCGGCAAACTATGGACGATGAATCCCGACGGCAGCGATCCCAAGGCGATCGTCTCGGATGTTCAAGTGTTCGATTATGAATGGTCGCCCGATAGCAAATGGTTCGTCTACGCTCGGCGTGATGGTTCGTTCGCCAGCGAACTGTTCATCGTGCCGGCCACGGGCGCGACGGCCGACAATCCGGCTCGCAACATCACGCGCTACGCCACCTACAACGGCGACGTAACCTGGAGTCACGACGGCAAGCACATCGCCTTCCTCAGCGACCGCCGCGGCGAGGCGAACCTCTATGTGTTGCCGCTTCACAAACCGGCCGCGCCGGGCTTCACGGAACGCTCCCCCTTATTGGGGAAAAGCGTCTCCATCGACTGGGAGGACATCCATCTCCGCGCCAAGTCCGCCGCACCGGTGCGAGCGCTCACCGGCGCGATTTCACCGGACGGCAGCAAAATCGCCTTTCGCGATGCCAAGGATAATGATTTGTGGGTGGCCAGCAGTAACGGCGGCCAACTGACGCGCTTGACGACGGGACACGCCGGACCTCGACAGATTGTGTGGTCCAAACCGCGCAGCGCCCTGAGTTCCGTGGCCAGCGACATCATTTACTATCTCGATCAGGCCGGGGCCATCCATCTGGTGCGTGCCTCCGGCGGTTCGGGGCCGGCCCTGCCCTTCCGCATCAAGATGCGCGTTCGCACCGCGGATCAGTACCTGGAAATGTTCGATCAGAGTTGGCGCTATCTGTCCGAGCATTTCTACGATTCCCATTTCCACGGCAGCGACTGGAACGCCATTCGAGCCAAGTATCGGCCGCTGCTTAAATACGCCCGGCGCGATGGGACGTTCGCCAGCCATGTGGCCATGAAAGAGGATCTCTATGCTCTTCTTTATCTCATGATGGGCGAACTGAATGCTTCGCACCTCGGTGTCTATGGCGTTACCTCGTCGCCCGATGAGACGACGGCCGATCTGGGTCTGATCTTTGACGAAGGCTATCGTGGACGTGGTTGGAAGATCGCGGAGGTTCTCAAGCGCGGCCCGGCCGACCGTCGCGGACTGAATCTCAAGGCGGGCGACCTGATACTCAACATCGACGGGGTCGAGGTGAATGACGCCACGGTCTTGAGCAAGGAACTCAATGGCAAAAGCGGCGAGCGCGTGACGCTGCAAGTGGCGACCAAACCGGAGGCCAGCTCCAAGGAACGCCGCCGCGTCGAAGTCACGGCCGTCAGCCGTCGTACCATCACTCCGTTGATGTACGATCGCTGGGTCGAACGCAACGCTCGCCGCGTCGCTGACATCAGCAAGGGCAAACTCGGTTACATCCACATTCCCAGCATGGACGAGGACGGACTCGATCGCTTTGTCCGCTCCCTGTACTCGGACAACTACGACAAGGAAGCCATTGTTCTGGATGTCCGCTTCAACGGCGGCGGCTTCACGCACGATCAAATCCTCAACTATCTCGGCAGCCACGAACACACCATCTTCAAGCAGCGCGATGGCGGGCAGGGCCTGGTTCTGCGTTCCCACGATCGCAAGTGGAACAAGCCGCTGGTGCTGCTCATCAACAATCGTTCTTACAGCGATGCCGAAATCTTCCCCAACGCCTTCCGTACCCTGGGGCTGGGCAAGTTAGTCGGCCAACCGACCGGCGGTTACGTCATCGGCACCGGCCAAGTGAGTTTGATCGATGGCACCATCTTCCGCATTCCGCGTATCGGAGTCTATACGACCAAGGGCGTGAATATGGACAAAGAGGGCGTCCAACCCGACGTGGCCGTGGACACGCATCCCGATCAACTCGCCAAGGGCGTTGACGCCCAACTCGACAAAGCGGTCGAAGTGTTACAAGCCGATGTCCTCGCCTGGAAGAAGAAGAATCAGGCGAGTGTGGTCAGTAAGCCCGGCGGCAGCGGCCCCGTGACGCCGATGGTGTCACCGACTCCGATGGTGCCGCTCATGCCACCCGCGAAGTAGGAAATGCGATATCCGAAATCCGAGGGAATAAGCGCGAATCAGGATGGCGCAATTGTGCCCTTGACAATTGCGATTTCATCCTTCCCACGGGTTTCGGATTTCGTTGTTTTGGCGAGGGGTTTCCCTTTGCCCTTTGGCGCGAGGAACCATAAACTTGTCGTACCGCTTCGGGTGGCGATCAATTCCTTCATCACCCGAAGTTGTTTCGGAGATCGCTGAAACAGGAACAGGAAAAGGTCGCATCCGGACGGGGTCGTCCAGGATCCTCTCGCGCAATGAGACCATTGCTTGCGTGAGAGGTGTTCGGCTTGGCAGGGACGCTCCTTCGTGTCCGTTCCCCTATCAGCCAGGTGTCCAGCCAAGAGGTACACACGTGAGCACTTCCTTGCTCGTCGAATACTACAGTCAGATCCCGGAAGGCCGCTCTGAGGGCAAGCCCAAGATGACCCGCAAGGAGGCCGTCGAGGCCTTCAAACACCGGGTTATGAAACGCTACACCGAAGGAACGCTGATGCGGCTGTTGGACTGCGGCGATAGCCGCGGCCGCCGCGCCGCCTTGCTCGCCCTCGGTCTGATGGGATCGATGGAGGCTTGCTCGGCCATCGCCGCTCGTTTGCGCGATGAGGATCGAGACGTGGGCCAGATGGCGGTCGATACCTTGTGGACCCTCTGGTTTCGCGGCGACAGTCCAGCGAACAACGAGGAACTCCAGCGTCTAGCTCGCGTCCGTGATCGTCAAAAAGCGCTAGCGGGTCTCGACGCTCTTATCCTGCGGGCGCCCGAGTTCGCGGAGGCGTACAATCAGCGTGCCATCGTTCACTTTCGCCTGAAACAGTTCGAGCGCTCGATCGCCGATTGCGAGCGCGTGCTGCACTTGAACCCTTATCACTTCGGTGCCCAGGCGGGGCTGGGCCAGTCTTACTTGCAGATGCGCAAGCATCGGGCGGCGCTCAAGGCGTTCCGCGCCGCGCTGCGTCTCAATCCGCACATGGATGGCGTCGCTGAAACGATCCGCGCTTTGGAGAACGCTCTCGGTGAGGAAGGCCGGCGCGACGATAAGAAATAGGCATCCGCAGTAGCAGCCGCATGTCCATAAACGAGGGAGCCTCCTCGTCGGTCCAGGGTCGGAAACGATTTCCTTGTTAGTCATCCCTCCGAATGGTCATTACACGGCCATTCGGAGCGAGTTCCAAGCCGCAAGCGGTTCGGTGGCGAGAATCCACTTGCTGTTTGTCCACTTCTTTTCGGGAGGACTCGCCGGCGCTCGGCCAACGGGTTCTATCCGTATTGACCTTGCGCAGTCTGCTTCTCTAGACTGGTAACATGGCCCAATCTGTTGATGGGCGGTGCGGCATGCGCGGGAGCGCCATGCGGAGGCGTGATTTCGATGAGTAGTGAAACGTCGATGGATGTGAGTTTTTGGGAGAAATTGGGCGATGGCCTTTCCGCATTCTCGGAGGGTGTCGGCACATTTCTTCTCGGTCTTTTTGGTTCCAGCAACGAACGCTATATCCGCGGCCTTGGCTACATCCGCGCCACCGCCGCCGGTGCGACGCACACCGTCATTCCTGGCTCGCTGCTGGCCCAGGTCAATGAACTTGAAGAGAAAATGCACGCCCTCAGCGACGACGAACTGAAGGCGCTGACGCCGAAGTTTCGCGAGCGGCTCGCCCAGGGAACGCCGCTCGACGATCTCTTGCCCGAAGCGTTCGCCGCTTGTCGCGAGGCGGGCTTGCGCACCAAGAACATGCGCCACTTCGATACGCAGATTCTTGGCGGTATCGTGCTGCATCGCGGCAACATCGCCGAGATGGTCACCGGCGAAGGCAAAACTCTCGTCGCCACGCTGCCGGCCTATCTTAATGCGCTGGAGCAGAAGGGCGTCCACATTGTCACCGTCAACGATTACCTGGCGCGCCGCGACTGCGAATGGATGATGCCCATTTACAAGGCTCTGGGTATCACGGCCGGCTACATTCAGTCCGACATGGACCCCGTCGCCCGCCGCACCGCTTACGACTGCGACATCACCTACGGCACCAACAGCGAGTTCGGTTTCGATTACCTGCGCGATAATATGAAGCCCGCTCGCTGGGGCGATAACAATTTCGATCCGTATTATCAGCAAGTGCAAAAGGTACTCAACTACGCCATCATCGACGAGGTCGATAACATCCTCATCGACGAAGCGCGTACGCCGCTCATCATCTCCGGCCAGGCGCTCAGCGATCTGCGTCGCTACGCGCGCGCCAACGACATCGCCGTGCAACTCGGCGACTTGCAGAAAAGTGAGCCGGGCCGATATTTCGAGATCAAGGAGAAAGAGCAAACCTGCCATCTGACCGATGAAGGCATTCACAAAGCCGAGGAATTGGCCGGCGTCGAGAGTTTCTACACGGCCGGCAACATGGAATGGCCGCACCTCATCGACAACGCTCTGAAGGCGCACCATCTCTACAAAAAGGACAAGCGTTATGCGGTGATGCGCCATCCCGAATCGGGTGAAATGAGCATCATCATCATTGATGAGTTCACCGGCCGTCTGATGGTTGGCCGGCAGTGGTCCGACGGTCTGCACCAGGCGATCGAGGCCAAGCACGCCAAGGACGGCGTCAAAATCAAGGAAGAGACGCAGACGCTGGCGACCATCACGCTGCAAAATTACTTCAAGCTCTACAAGAAACTGTCCGGTATGACCGGCACGGCCATGACCGAGGCCGACGAGTTTTGGAAGATTTATAAGCTCGAAGTTATCGCCATTCCGACGAACAAACCGCTCATCCGCATCAACCATCCCGATGTGATTTTCCGCACCGAGAAGGAGAAGTGGAAGGCGTCGGTCGAAGAGATCGTCGAGGTTAACAAGGAAGGCCGGCCGATTCTGGTTGGCACAACCGATGTGGATAAGTCGATCAAACTCAGCGAGATGCTCAAGCGCCGCGGCATCAAGCACGAGTTGCTGAATGCTTTGCCCGAACATGCGGCCCGCGAGTCGGAGATTGTCGCCCAGGCCGGCCGTATCGGTGCCGTGACCATCGCCACAAACATGGCCGGTCGCGGTACGGACATCATCCTCGGCGGCAATCCCGAGACGATGGCCTGGGCGCGCCTCAAGGACAAGTACGCCTCACGCCTTGATGTGCCGGAAGACGAATGGAAGCAAATCGTCCACGACATCGAATCGAAAGAGAAGATGAAGGAGGAGGGTCGCAAGGTTGCTGAGATGGGCGGTATGCACATTGTCGGCACCGAACGCCACGATGCCCGCCGTATCGACAATCAGCTGCGCGGTCGCGCCGGCCGGCAGGGCGACCCCGGCTCCAGTCGATTCTATCTGTGCCTCGAAGACGATTTGATGCGCATTTTCGCCGGCGAATGGGTGTCCGGCCTGCTGGCGCGTCTGGGCATGGAGGAAGGGCAAGCGATCGAGAGTCGTATGGTATCGCGGCGCATCTCCGCCGCGCAGAAGAAGGTCGAGGAACGCCACTTCGACGCTCGCAAGCACCTGCTCGAATATGACGAAGTGATGGACCATCAGCGCAAAGAGGTCTACGGGGCACGCCAACGTATCCTGGATGGCGCGAACTGCAAGCTGCAAGTTCTACGGATGTTCGCCACGCAGATCGACCTGGCTTGCGAGCGCTATCTCGATTCGGAATACGGTGCGGCCAGCTTCGCGGAGTTCTCGGCCAACCGGCTCGGCGTCGAGTTCGATGCGTCCGACTTCAGCCGCAGCGATTACACCGAGGCCGAGAAGACCGCCCACGATAAAGCCCTGCGCGCCGTCGAGACGCAAATTTACGAGATGATGGAGGAAAATCTCGGCAGTGAGGACGCGCAAGAGTGGAACTGGCAGGCGCTGAGCAATCAGATCAACGTCCGCTGGAACCTCAAAACGAACGAGCGTCAACTCCGGCAGATCGGCAAGGACAATCTCGCCGACCACCTGCGTGAAGAGGCGAACAAGCATCTGAACGAAACCGACCTGAGCGAGGGACGGGCCTACCTGGAACCCGATTGGGGAGTGCGTTCGCTGTGCGATTGGGCGCGGCTGAAGTTCCAGATCAAGCTCGAACCGAAGGACCTGGCCGGCAAGGACGAAGAGGACATCAAGAAGGCTCTGCAAGATCGCATCACGGATCTGTATCGCCAGCGCGAGATTGAGTTCCCCGTGCGTGCGGCCATGATGCGTTACATGGCCGATCAGCAGGGTGCCGCTCCCGGCGGCCAGCGCTACAACCGCGAGGGTCTCTATTACTGGGCGGCCACGCGCTTTCCGCAGGCGCGCGATCGGCTGCACGAGGAGGATTACCGCACGCAGCCGCGCCATCGTCTGTTCGAGATGCTGATAGACATCAGTCGTTCGGTCTATCCGGCCGTCAATCAGGTGGCGATCAACGATAAACTGGCCGAGGTCTTCGAGGGCAGCAGCCGCAAGTCCGACGCCGACGACGCCAAGGAATTGGCCGAGTGGACGCGGACGAACCTCCAACTGGAAGTGCCGGAGTCGGCCTTGACGAAGGTCACGCACGACGAAGCGCAGCAGCGCTTGTGGAACGCTTTCGACGAGCGTTATCGTCCGGAGATGCGCCAGATGGAACGCAGCCTGCTGTTGAATCAGCTCGATACGGCGTGGAAAAATCACTTGTATACGATGGATTATCTGCGCTCGGGCATCGGCCTACGCGGTTGGGGTCAGGAAGATCCCAAGACGGTGTACAAGCAAGAGGGCATGAAGGAATTCAAGTCGATGTGGGAGGGGGAGGAGGACAAGGTCACGGATGCGGTCTTCCGCATGGAGGAAACCGAGGCGTTCCAGGAATCGCTGTGGACGATCGGCGCGACCATCCACGAGTCGGCACCGCGTGCCTCGGCCCAGGCCGCTGATGAGGCAATCTCCACCAACGCCGCCAGCGACAAGAAAATCGAGCCGATCCGCAATCGCGGCGAGAAGGTCGGCCGCAATGATCCGTGTCCGTGCGGCAGCGGCAAGAAGTACAAGAATTGTCATATGCGGCAAGCGGTGTAAGTCGAACCACGAAACACACGAAACACACGAAAAAAATACAAAAAACGCAGAAAAGATGAAAAAGCCCGTCTCTCTTCATGCTTTTTTGTTTTGTGTTTTTTTCGTGTGTTTCGTGTGTTTCGTGGTTTCTCTCTATTTGGGAAAGGATTCCCATGTCCTGGTTTCTTAATCTCATCTATCTCGTAGTTCTCTTCGGCTTATCACCCTGGCTCATCTGGCGCATGCTCCGTAAGGGCCGCTATCGGCGTGGACGGCGCGCCAAATTGTTCGGTCTGAGTGAGTCGTTGCCAGCGGGCGCTGTGTGGTTTCACGGTGTTAGTGTCGGCGAAATTCATCTACTACGTCAGGTCGTGGCCGCGTTCCGCAAGCGCTATCCCGATCTGCCGTGCGTCATTTCGACCACCACCGACACGGGATTCGACGAGGCCCACAAATGTTTCCCTGGCCTGTTCGTCTTCCCTTTTCCGCTTGATTTCTCCTGGGCCGTGCGGCGCACGCTGCGCCGGCTCTGTCCACGGCTCATCGTGTTGGCCGAGGCGGAGCTATGGCCGAACTTCCTGATGGCGGCGCAACGCCAAGGTGTTCCCATCGCCGTCATCAACGGCCGCATGAGTCCACGTAGTCTAAGACGCTATCAGCGTCTGGGTCCGCTGCCGCGCTGGCTCTTCGGCAAGCTCGATCTGCTCCTCATGCAGACGGAACATTACGCGCGCGGGGTGCGCATTCTGGGAGCGCATCCGGAGCGCGTCCATGTAACGGGAACGGTTAAATTCGACGGCGTGCGGCTCGATCGCCGTAATCCGGACACGCATTTTCTGCGCGAAATGCTGGAGGTGAAAGACGGCGAACGAATCTGGATCGCCGGCAGCACGCAAGCGCCCGAAGAAGAGATCGTACTGGGCATCTGGCAAAGGCTGCGTATTTATCATCCCACGTTGCGTCTGTTCCTTGTGCCGCGCCAGAAGGATCGCTTCGAGGAAGTGGCCCAATTGCTGGAACGCTCCGGCGTGGCGTACGCGCGGCGGTCGAGCTGCGCGGATCTGGGAACGCCCGTTGTGTTGGTGGATACGATCGGTGAATTGGGCGCGTTATGGGGCTTGGCGGAGGTGGCGTTCATTGGCGGCAGTCTCGATGGCCGGCGTGGCGGACAAAACATGATCGATGCCGCCGCCTTCGGCGCTGCCGTGGTGTTTGGTCCGCATGTGTGGAACTTCGCCGAGACGGCGGCGCGTCTAATTGAGGCGAAAGGGGCGTGTCAGATCGCCGACGCGGGGCAACTGGAGACGGTGCTGCGATTACTGTTGGAAGACGCCGCCGAACGTCAACGCTTGGGGACGGCCGCGCGCGACTTTGTGCTAAGCCAACAGGGTGCGACTGAACAAACGGTGGCGTTACTGGGAGAATTGTTGGAGGCACGCCGGCTGCTGGCGGCTTAGCGATTTTGGCTGCTGTCCGCGAGCAGAGGGAGAATTCCGACGTCGAACTGCGTCGCCTAACCGTACAATCTTCCTTGCTCATCTGTGTGAGTCAGCGTTTCTGCATGGCTTGGCCGCAGCAGCTGAGGGAAACGCAGGGACCGCCGCAATCGCAGTTCTGAGTGACTTCCACCTCCATCGCGCACTTGGCACAGCCGTAGCGTTCACCCTTTTTCGGTTGAATGGTCTGGCTCGCGGTGGTTGTACCGTCCTGTCCCCCGGCTCCAGCATGTTGGCATTGATCGTGTTCCATCGGAAATCTCCTTGAAGCAATGCAAGAAGAACCGCAGCGCCGGCGGCGCTATTGAGAGAACGAGGCTGCAAAGGGGATGCCGTGGAAAATATTGCCGAGGAAATCGAGGGTTCAGATGAGGGGAGAATCGGAGGGCTGTCTTCCGTCGCTTGCCGAGTGTGTGGGTGTGGCATCAGTGATGGAAGTTGCCGGCACCTTCGCTCGGCCGTTCGTGGTCGATACCGCCCCAACCTGGACGCGGCCTCGCCGCCGGCGGATCACCGGGCCGACGATCCTGTGTAGTCCCAGTGTCGTGACATCAAGCAACACGCGACCAAGCAGGCGTGCCGGATGCGAAGTGAACAGGACGGAGTTACTTAAGCCGTTGATGACGTAGAAGAAAACCGGCGTCAGAAAGAGGCCGACCACGGTGACACCAAGCATGCCGCTGAATACCGCCGTTCCCAGCGTCCGCCGCATCTCGGCGCCAGCGCCGTGTGAAACCATCAGCGGCACCACCCCGAGAATGAAGGCCAGCGAGGTCATGACGATCGGCCGCAGGCGCAACCGGCAGGCGGCCAGCGTTGCCTCGCGGCGCGATACGCCGGATTCGCGCTGCACTTTAGCGAACTCCACGACCAAGATGGCGTTCTTGCTAGCCAGGCCGACCAGCATCACGAAACCAACCTGGGTCAAAATGTTGATGTCCAGGTGCGCCAAGCCCACGCCCACGACCGAACTGAGCAAACACAGCGGGACGATGAGGATGACGGCCAACGGCAGGGACCAACTTTCGTAGAGCGCGGCCAATACCAGAAACACCAGGGCAACCGACAAGCCGAAGATAATCATGGCGGTGTTGCCCGCCTGCAATTCCAGGTAGGCGGTCTCGGTCCACTCATACGCCATCGCCCGCGAAAGGTTCTGGTGCGCCTGTTCCTCCATGAGGGTGATTGCCTGGCCGGAACTGGTGCCGGGAGCGCCGCTGCCGGTGATGAAGGAGGCCGTGTGCATGTTGTAGCGCGTCACGATCAACGGGCCGTTAACCTCACGCACATGAGCCAGCGATCCCAACGGAACCATCTTGCCCTGCTCGTTGCGGACTTGCAGTTGACCGATCGTTTCGGGATGTTGACGATACGGCGACTCCGCCTGCACGATGACCTGCCAGGTCCGTCCGAAACGATTGAAGTCGTTGACGTACATCGAGCCTTGATAGATGGCCAGCGCATCAGTGACTTCCTTCAGCGAGACGTGCTTTTGCCGAACCTCATTGGAGTCCACATCCACATAGAGTTGTGGCACGTTCGCCCGGAAGACCGACTTCATTCCGATCAGGCCGCGCTGCTCGCGGCCCGCGGCGACGAGGCGGTCAGTCTGTTCCTGTAAACCTAACAGACCGAGATCACCGCGATCTTCAAGCATGATCTTGAAACCGCCGGCTCGACCCACACCGCGAACGGGCGGAGGGCCGAGGATGGTAAAGTCGGCTTCAAAAATCTCCTGACGAAAGCGCTTGCGCAGCGTCGCCGCGATGGCGTCGGCGGTCAAGTGCGGATCTTGGCGTTTGTCGAAGTCGTCGAGGATGACGAACATAGAGCCGAAGTTCGAGCCATTGGCGCTGAGCAGGAACGACTGCCCAGACACCGTCAGCGCGTGCTTGATGCCCGGCAGATGCAAGACAAGTTGCTCGGCCTGATCCATGACCGCCTGGGTGCGCTCCGCTGCGGCGGCGTCGGGCAGCTGCGCATCGATAAGCAGATAGCCCATGTCCTGAGTCGGGATGAATCCCTTGGGCGTCTGGGTGAAACGCCAGTACGTCAAGGCGAGCAGTCCGCCGTAGATGACGAGTACAACGAGGCTGACGCGCAACAGCATGGCGACCGTGCGCGTATAGGCATGGGTAGCGAGGGTGAAGCCCGCGTTGAACATGCGGAAAGACCAACCCAACACACGGTTCAGTACGCCGCCCAGCAGCCAGCCGGTGGCCGTTCCCAGTACGATCAGGAGACCTGGGGCCAGCCACGGCAAAATTGAGTACAGGCTCGCCGCGTAAGCGGGCGCTAAATACTCCATGCCCCGCTGCAACCAGGCGGTCAGCCCATCGGTCAGGAAAGACCAGGCAACCCAACCACCAACAAGCAGGAACGCCAAGCGCGGCAGCGGCGGAGCGGCGTGCTTGTCGTGCGGCTTCAACAGCAAGGCGGTCAACGCCGGACTGAGTGTAAGCGAGTTGAAGGCCGAGATGAGTGTCGAAACCGCGATGGTCAGGGCGAATTGCCAGAAGAAGCGGCCCGTGATGCCCCCCATGAAAGCGCAAGGCAAAAAGACGGCACTGAGTACGAGGCCGACGGCAACCACGGGACCAGCCACCTGTTCCATCGCCTTGATGGTCGCCTCACGCGGTGCCAGACCATGCTCGATATGATGCTCGACGGCCTCGACGACGACGATCGCGTCATCGACCACGATGCCGATGGCCAACACCAGGCCGAATAGCGTCAGGTTGTTCAGACTGAAACCCAGCACCGCCATAGCCGCGAAGGTGCCGATAATGGCCACCGGCACGGCGATGAGCGGGATAAGGGCCGACCGCCAGTTCTGTAAGAACAACAGCACGACGGCCGCGACCAGGATAGTGGCGTCGCGCAGTGTTTTGACCACCTCGCCGATCGACTCGCGGATGAAGGGCGTCGTGTCGTAGCGAATGACGTAATCGACGCCGGGCGGAAACCCTTTTTTCAGTTCTTCCAACTTCGCCTTGACCCGGTCGGCGGTTTCCAAAGCGTTGGCGCCGGGCAATTGCCAGACGGTCAGCGATGAGGCCGCCTTACCATCCACATGACAGGTAAGGTCCACGTTTTTCGGACCCAGTTCGACACGGGCCACGTCTTTGAGCCGCAGGACACGCCCGTCATCTCCAGTCTTGAGGACGATGTTGCCGAACTCCTCTGCTTCGCTCAGCCGGCCCTGTACGTCGAGCGGCACCTGAAACGCCAGTCCCGCCTTCGCCGGTTCCTGTCCGAGATGGCCGGCGGCGACGGCAGTGTTCTGCTCGCGGATGGCGCGAACCGCATCGTTGGCCGTCAGGCCGCGCACGGCGAGTTTGCCGGGGTCCAGCCAGATGCGCATGCTGTAGTCGCGCTGGCCGACCATCGTGACATCGCTCACGCCCGGCACGCGGGCCAACTCCTCGCGGACCTGCATCAGCGCGTAGTTGCTCAGATAAAGCTGATCGTAGCGGTTGTTCGTCGAGTAAAAGCCGGTCGAGAGGAGAATATCGGGCGAGCGCTTGCGGATGGTCACGGTGCTGCGTTTGATGACATCCGGCAGCTGCGGCATGGCCAGGTTGACGCGGTTCTGCACCAACACTTGAACCATGTTCAAGTCCATGCCGTTGCGGAAGGTGATCCTCAGATTGTAGCTGCCGTCGTTGCCGCACTGCGAGGACATATACAGCATGCCCTCGACGCCGTTGACCTCCTGCTCGATGGGGGCGGCGACCGTCTCGGCAACCACCCGTGCATTCGCTCCCGGATAGACGCAATCGACTTGCACGATGGGCGGGCTGATAGGCGGATACAGCGATAATGGGAGGGTGAAAAGCGCCAACCCTCCGGCCAGGGTGATGACCAAAGAAAGGACGGCGGCAAAGATCGGGCGATCAATAAAGAATCGCGGCAGCACAGGCGGTGTTCGTCGTTAATTCCCTTCCCAGCGCTTTCAGGAGGCGACCGGGAAGGGCCGTGTTGGGTCATGGCGGGTTGGAGGGCGGGCAATACCACGTACTACTGTAACACAGTCACTTTGGCGCGTCTACCAGATGGACGGAAGAATCGGCCCAACGACGCGGCTCATTTTCGGAAATGAGCCGCGTCCCCGTTTTCATCGCCTATCAGAACGCGTTCTACTAGACCAAAAGCGCTAACGTGGTAGGTCCGGCGAGCCGAGCCGGACTGCGAGTGCCGCTCAGCTCGCGGCACCTACGGGCGGTAGGTCCGGCGAGCCGAGCCGGACTGCGAGTGCCGCTCAGCTCGCGGCACCTACCAATCCGTGCCGCTCGGCTCGCGGCACCTACTGGCGGTAGGTCCGGCGAGCCGAGCCGGACTTTTTACGAAGTGCCGCTCGGCTCGCGGCACCTACCGTTTTAGCGCTTTCGCTCTACTAGGGTTCCTTGGATGCCACCGACTTGGTTTCGGCGGAAGATTTGAGCGGAGCCAGCAGGCTCTTGGCCAACTGGATCAGGTTGCCGGCTTCGCCGGACTTCAGCACCTTCATGCGCGACGGGTGCGCGCCCAAGGGCGGCATGCACAGCACGACGTTGGCGTCGCCTAACACCGTGAAGGTATCGCCATGTACCACCACGGCCGTCATCTCGTCGATACCCAGGCCCAGGCAGCGCGGATGCTGCAACAACACGCCCTGCAAGCGCTTCTGCCGTTTACGATTCTCAAAGTGCTGATCGATCACCACGTCGGGCAACAAGCCAAAGCCGATGCCGATCCGCGCCTGCGGATTGCCGCCGGTAATCATGACGGCACTCATGACCGAGGCACCGGCCGACGTACCACCCACAACGCCGCCGCGAGCCAGCAGGCGGTGCAATTCCTTCTCGACGGCCGTGCCGCGATAAGCGCCGGCCAACCGCGATTGATCGCCGCCACCCAACCACGCCGCCGTCGCCTCGGTCAACGGCTTGATGAACGCCGGATCGTTGGCTTGTTTGGGATCCGTCGTATGGAGCATCGATACCGATGCCAGCCCTTGTTGCCGCCAGTAGGAGTAACTCTTGGAGTTCTGCGGACGGTCGAACGCGGTACTCGCCGTGGGAATAACGACGAGTTTGCCTTTTTTTCCGCCGGCTAATTCGAGGAAGCGATCGCGGATCGTGTCCGGCATGCCTCCGCCGCCCACGATCACCAGGGAGCCGTTTCGTTCGGGATCGGCATGCCGCGGTGGGTGTGGATCGAGCTTGGGTTCGCCTGAGGCGGTCGCGGGCAGCAGTCCCAGCAGGACGCCGGCCAGCGACACCACGAGCGGACGCCGGGCCGAAGCCGCGGCGACCGCGGAAGATACAGGCACGAGAACGATTCGGTTCCGGTGAAACATCGGTCGCATCACAGCAACCTCCGCAACTTTGGGGAGGACGAACATCCTTGTAAATCCCGCAGGGTGAAGGCCCCGCACCGGCTGAGAGGGCGGAGCCTCTCGAAGGGAGGGCACATGTCCCTCCAAACAAACCTTACCATATTTTCCGTCCCCCGTGCTACCCGGATTACCCAAAACGATGCCAACCCCAGAGCAACCCTCCTTGCAGCCGACCTTCGGAGCGATACAATCGCGCCTGGAAGCCCAGGGTGGGACAGGCGTCCCGCGCCTGTCTTGGAAGCACTAACCGAATGAATGGCCAGCCTGCGGCGCCAGCAAGGGATTCCCTTGCTGGCGCCGCGGGCTGGTAAGAAGAAGGAGAGAAATTGTGATCCTTCGTCGTTGCTTGCCGCTGTCCCTTTCCTTGATCCTTCTCATCGCCTGGCTAACGAATGCCGACACGCCCAAAGCGAAGGAACCGCGTTTCTGGCGTGCCATCGACGTGTCCGGCATGGACCCCGCCCGCAAACCCTGGGAGGACTTCTATCAATACGCCAACGGCAAATGGATCGCCGAGACGGACATCCCCTCGGATCGTCCCTCTGTCTATGTGTTCACGCTTCTGGCCAAGCGCAACCGCGAGCAATTGCGCAAGATTTTGGAAGAAGCGGCCGCCGATAAGGATGCCGCGAAGGACGGCATCAAGAGGAAGGTCGGCGTCTTCTATCGCAGCGGCATGGACGAGAAGAAAATCGAGGAGCAAGGCGTCAAGCCGTTGCAAGCGGAGTTCGAGCGTATCGCCGCCCTCAAGAACGCCAGCGACATTCTGCCGGCGTTGGCTCATCTGCACACCAACCGCTCCTTCGCCGCCTTCGATTTCGCCTCGACTCCCGACTTGAAGGACAGTCGGCGTGTTATCGCCGAGTTCTCGCAGGGCGGTCTGAGCCTGCCCGACCGCGATTATTACCTCAAGGACGATGCTCGACTGAAGAAGATCCGTACCGAGTACATCGCGCATGTGGCCAAGATGTTCGAGTTGCTGGGAGACAAGGCGGAGGATGCCGCCCGCGGCGCAAAGACCGTGCTTGCTCTGGAAACGCGGCTCGCCAAGGTATCGCGGTCCCGGGCCGACCTGCGCGATCCGCAACGCAATTACCACTTGATGAGCGTCGCGGACATGGAGAAGGAAACGCCCGGCGTCTCGTGGAAGCCGTATTTCGAGGCGCTGGGCCTGAAAGATTTGAAAGAACTGACCGTCGCGCAACCAGCGTTCCTGAAGGAAATCGGCAAACTGCTCGCCGCGACGCCCGTGGACGACTGGAAGACCTATCTCCGCTGGAAATTACTCAACACCTATGCCGACAAGCTCAGTTCGGCCTTCGTCAAGGAGGATTTCCACTTCAAGGGAACCATCTTGAGCGGCACGCCGCGCGACCTGCCGCGCTGGGAGCGCGTCGTTCAGTCCACCGACCACCTGCTCGGTGAGGCGCTGGGCCAACTCTACGTCGCAAAGGCGTTTCCTCCCGAGGCGAAAGCCAAGGCGGAGGCGATGGTAGGCAACCTCAAGGACACGCTGCGCGAACGGTTGGCGAATCTCGACTGGATGCAGCCGAAAACGCGCGAGGAAGCGCTGCGCAAACTCGATGCGATGGCGGTGAAGATCGGCTATCCGGCAAAGTGGCGTGATTACTCTGGCTTGACCGTGGATGGCGACGTGTACGTTCAGAACGTGATGAAGGCGAACGTCTTCCAGACGCGCTTCGATCTGGCCAAGATCGGCAAGCCGGTGGATCGCACGCAATGGGAGATGACGCCGCCGACGGTCAACGCCTATTACAATCCGAATCTCAACGAGATTGTTTTCCCCGCCGGCATCCTGCAACCGCCGTTCTTCGATCCCAAGGCCGATGACGCGGTCAACTATGGCGCAATGGGCATGGTGATCGGCCACGAACTGACGCACGGCTTCGACGACCAGGGCCGCAAGTTCGATGCTTCCGGCAACCTGCGCGACTGGTGGACGGCGGAGGATGCCAAGACCTACAAGGAACGCGCTACTCAGATCGCCGATCAGTACGGCCGCTATGTTCCCATCGACGATTTGAAGATCAACGGTGAGATGACGCTGGGCGAAAACATCGCCGACCTGGGCGGTTTGAAGATTTCCTATCTGGCCTTCCAGAAGACGTTGAAGGGCAAGCCGGCTCCGGCGAAGATCGACGGCTTCACGGCCGAGCAGCGCTATTTCCTGTCGTATGCCATGCTCTGGCGCGCCAAGGTTCGCGACGAGTTCTTGCGGCGCCAGGTGCGGACGGATTATCACTCGCCGGCGCGCTTCCGCGTGCTGGGGCCGCTGTACAACACGCCGGAGTTCTTCGAGGCGTTCACGGTTCCAGCCGATGCGGCCCGAAGTAAGCTCAACCCCAAGCCGGTACGGATTTGGTAATTGAGGTTTTCTTTTCCACCAAGGAGTATCTCATGATGCGACGTATGTTCTTAACGAGCGCGATACTGTTGGCCCTCGCGCTTCCGGGCCTGTCGGCCGATAAGGAGCCGATCAAGGTGCTTATCATCACCGGCGACCACGGCCACAACTGGAAGGAGACGACGCCTTTCCTCAAGGACTTTCTGACCAAGGCGGGCATGAAAGTGGACGTGACGGAGACGCCGGCCAAGGATCTGACTGCCGACAACCTGGCGAAGTATGATGTGTTTCTCCTCAACTACAAGGATACCAAGAAAGGCGGGCCGGACACGCGTTGGTCGGAGGAGAACAAAAAAGCCTTCACCGACGCCGTCAAGAACGGCAAGGGGCTGCTGGTGTACCATCACGCTTCGTCGGCGTTCGTCGGCGGCAGCGAGTTCGACCGCGAGTTCGAGAAGGTCATCGCCGGCGGTTGGCGCAAGCAGGGCAACCACGGCAAGCGCCATGTCTTCACGGTCACCACGCGCAAGGCGGATCATCCAATCACGAAGGGGATGCCGGCGGAGTTCAAGCATTCCAACGACGAGTTGTACCAGAACTCGGTGATGCTGCCCGGCAGCGTCGTGCTGGCGACGGCGTATGCCGACAAGGGCATCGACGCCAAGAACAGCGGCAAACACGAGCCGGTCGTGTGGGTGGCAAAGTATGGCAAAGGCCGTGTGTGCGAGAACGTCCTGGGCCACGACGCGGCCGCGATGAAGAGTCCGGGCTTCCAGGCGCTGATGATTCGCGGCCTCGAATGGTGCGCCACCGGCGAAGTCCACTCTCCCGTTCCCGCCGAACTGAAGAAGAGCGGCGATCGTTAGATTCGCTTTTCGCAGCCTACAACGCCGGCGACGGGCCGGAGATGTCCGTCGCCGGCTCCCCTACGGAGGTGCATAAACCTTGGCTTTCTGTATCTTCTCGGAACTGGATGGTCTACAATTTCGTCTTAGGAGAGGTGGGGATCCGCAACGTAGCGCACCTGAAGACGTGGAGGCTTGTTCATGACGCAATTGGTGCAATCCGCTTGTCCGGGATGTAAGAACCTTTTGCGCATCCCCGCCGAGTGGCTCCATCAGCCGATACGCTGCAAGCATTGCGGCTTGGTCATGGCCACCAAGCAGTATGCAACAGCTGCGCGGGTCGCAACGAACGCCCCATCCACACCGGCCAATCGCACTCCCGCGCCCGCCACGCGAAAAGGGCACATCACTTCCACTCCGCCGGCCCGTGTCGTTGCGCCGGTGGTGGGGATCACCGCAGCGGCACCGCTTGCCGTTCCCGTAGCCCCCACGTCCGCCGGCTCGCCATTCTCCGACTTCGATCCCACCGAAGAAACGACAACGTCTCGCGGTCCACGCCGCCGCCGTAAGCGTGGTAGCTGGTGGAAAGGGCCGGTCCTCGCTCTCGCCGTACTTGTCATCGCCGGTATTGTCGCCATCGCCAATTGGGATCGTATCGTCGCGCTGCTGCCGCCCATGCCGGGCGACGAGCAGGTCGCCCAGGACGACAAGAACAAGGATCCGATTAAGGAGCCGGTGAGGAAAACGCCAGGCAAGAAGTCGGCGACGACAGCGCCGATCAGGGACAAATCCAAGACTAACGATCGACCGAAGAATAATCCACCGAAAAATAATCCACCGAAGAAAGATCCCTCGAAGAATCCGTCGCGGATGACGAACCACCCGTTCCCGCGTCGCGCCCTGGTCGTCAGCGTACACGATTATCTGTATGCCAACCCGATCCACGATGGCATGCACATTCAAAACGCCGTCAATATCGATGAGTTCATTCGCCGGCTGAGCGGCACACAAGATAAGCAAGATGGCAAAGGGTTCAAGATTCCCCTCAATCAGGTGGCCCATCTCAGCGATGAAGCCTCGCCGCGATGGAAACCCCGCGCCCCGACGAAGTCCGTCATCGAGAAGACCCTGACGCATTTCCTGGCATCTTCGCGCGCCCAGGATCGCATCATGGTCTTCTTCATCGGCCATTCCGTCGAGCTGGGCGACGATGTTTTTCTCGCTCCCATTGAGGGTGAGTTAGACAATGCCGCGACCCTGATTCCGCTCAAGTGGCTTTATGAGCAGTTGGCCAAGTGCAAGGCCCGGCAAAAGGTACTCGTACTCGATGTGAACCGCTACAATCAAACCTTCGGTCAGGAAAGACCGGGAAGCGGCGAGATGGGGCCGAAACTCGATGCCATGCTCCAGAGTCCGCCCGCCGGCGTTCAGGTTCTTTCGTCCTGCATCGCCAAGCAAAAGTCCTATGAAACGGACGATAGTCCGGTGGGCGTGTTCCTTGATGCGTGGTATGAAGCCTTTACTCAGAAACAGCCTTCGGGCAAGATTCAGCGCGATGACGATCCCCTACCTCTCGAACGATACGTTCCCATCATCAACGAGGTGATGAAGAAGGAATTGGGGAAACGCAAGCTCGAGCAGGTCTGCCGTCTTACAGGCAAGGCTGTGGAGAATGAAGCGACGTTCGATAAGAATGAACCGCCGCCGCCCGACGCCTTCGCTTCGCTGGCGGCGGCACCGGTGGAAGTGGCCGAAAACAAGACATTGATCGAGTCCGTACTCGATCAGGTCGGCACGCCGCCGGTGAAAGTCACGCACGAAATGGCCCTGCACTATGACGCTTTGCCGCCCTTCTCGGCCGACATGCTCAAGAAGTACGAAGGCGACAAACCCAATCCTGAATCTCCCTTGCGCAAGGCGGTGAAGAACGCGCGTGCGACCCTTTGGGCCATCTATCCCGGTGCCGAACCCAAGGAGGTAAGCGGCGAGGTCGGGCCGATCCGCGCTCGCGTTAAAGTCAAGCTGGACGTTCTCCGCGACGGTTATCGCGCACCGGCCGGCGGCAATGCCGAGAAGCAGTTCAAGGCCCGTGTCGAAGGCGACGAGCGCGCCGTGGCCAAGATGATCAGCGCCATCCGCGACGCCCTGGAGGAACTGGAAGCGAAGGACGTGGTCGAGGCCAAGGACAACGAGAACACGCGCTGGAAGGCGAATTATGACTTCATGCTGGCGCGAATCCAGATGGAGTACGCCTATCTGTACGAGTATCAATCGATGCTCGGTTCCATGCGCAAGGAGTTCCCGCCGCGCGATGCGGAATTGCACGGCGGTTGGAAACTGGCATCGCAGGTAAACCTGCAAGGCGACAGCGCAGGCAAGAAACTCGCCAGCAAGGCGAGAAAGCTGCTCGACAAGATCGCTAAGGATCACGCTGGCACACCCTGGGAAGTGCTGGCCAAGCGCGAGAAACTCACCAACCTCGGCCTCGAATGGCAGGCCACCCGTTAGAGATACGAAGGATCGACGCCGCTTGGCGTTTCGCGCGAAACGCCAAGCGGCGCGGCGATCAACGTCCCTTCTCGCGGCTCTTGATTTGCTCCAGTTGTTTGCTGAACGCGAGAATGGATTTCGAGTCGGCGAACTTATCCGAGGAACCGCCGAGCATACTTTTCACCGCCTCTAAATCGATGGCCGGACTCTTCTCCTCGCCCCCCAGCTGATGATAGCGAACGAGGCGGCGCGGCAGATCATCCACGCTCCAACTGCGACAAACCTCGTAACCCTGGAGAATGAGGAGGCGCGAGTTCGTCGCCACGATGCGCGTGAAATAGCCGTTGGAGATGCCAAGCACGAAGATGGACGCGAGGACGATGCCTCCGGCGAGTACGGCCAGCAGGACCAGCACTTCGGCCTCTGGACCGGCGATCAGCCAACCGGCTCCCCCACCGATTATGCCGAGGCCCAAGGCGAAGACAAACAATGCCGGATGGGTGATGTAACGCTCCCACGAGGGATTAAATCTCGGACCACGCACCCAGGTGATTTCCTCATTGGGGGACAAACGAGCCGCGAGCCAGGACGGCAGTGAGGGGGGTTGCCTGGAAATATCGGCAATCCGCGCGTCGAACCCTTCGCTTTGAAATTGGTCGGACATGGGACCATCCTCGCGAGATGAACAGCATCCATCGATTCTCGAAGTATACCCGTGGATGGCCGCGCGGTCACTGAGGCACCTGGCCGATTTTGGCGTTTCACGGCGAACGGCCGGCATCAACTGGCTGGTGGGAGCCTGTATCAGCTGGCTAACGCCGGACGCCGGCCGTTCGCCAAACCCGTGCTTGACAAGGAAGCCAGGGACTTTCCGAATTTTCGCGGAAACCGCGTTTGCTTGGCCTACCCTTCGTTATCGTATACACTGAATCTTGACACCCACCCAATCGAGAACCCTCCGAGGAAAGCGGAGGGCGGATCACCCCATGCTGGATAACGTCACCATCGTTTGCTTCCTCGCCTCCTACACGGTGGCCCTGGCGCTGGAACTGCTGTTTCAGTTTCGTCGCCGCGAGGTCATCCGCTGGGCAGCGCTCGGGTTCGGTGCGGCCGGCCTGGTTGCGCAAACGATCTTCCTGGCCGTGCAGAAGCCGCTCTTGATTCGGCAGTTCGGCTGGATGTTGTTTCTCGCCTGGATTTTGGCCATTTTTTATCTAATCGGTTCCGTGCATCATCGCCGCCTCTCGTGGGGACTATTCGTGCTGCCGCTCGTAGTCGGGTTGGTTGTGCTGGGAGCGATATTCGGCCAGCCCAGCAGCGAAAATGGCCGCGGCGAAAACTTGCTGCCGATCCAGGACGCTTGGGGGGCCATCCACGGCGGACTCTTGTTCCTGGCCACCGTCGGTTTATGCGTCGGCTTCCTTGCCAGCTCGATGTATCTGGTGCAGATTCAACGTCTGCGTGCCAAAACGCTGCCCGGCCAAGGGCTGCGCCTGTGGAGCCTGGAACGCCTCGAAGCGATGAACCGTCGAGCCATCGTCCTCGCCTTTCCGCTGCTGACGGCGGGCATGATCGTCGGTCTCGTCCTCATGTTGCAGGCGAATTTGTCCGGCTGGACCGATCCGCGTGTCCTGGCGTCCGGCGTCCTGTGGTTGGCGTTCGCCGTGTTGCTCTACCTGCGTTACGGCTATCATCTGCGCGGCCGGTCGGTCGCCCTGCTGACGATCCTGACGTTCGTGTTGTTGGTCGGCTGTCTTGTGCTGCCTCATTGGTCCGGGCAAGGGGGCGGCCGATGATTCTTCACGCCATCGGATGCAGCTACAAGACCACGCCGGTCGAGGTCCGCGAACGGCTCGCCTTCAACGAGGAACAGCTTGCCCGCGCGCATACCGAGCTATGCACGGGCTTCGACTGCGAGAGCCTTATCCTCAGCACTTGCAATCGTGTCGAGTTATATGTCGGCTGCGTTCTCGACGGCTCGGAATCGTCGCGCGAACTGAACGCCGAGACCATCGCCGAATTTCTCGCCGACTTCCACGGTCTGCCGATCTCTGCCGTTCGTCCGCATCTGTACATTCATCGGCAAGCCGAGGCGGTGCGACATCTGTTCCGCGTCGCCGCCAGTCTCGACAGCATGATCGTCGGCGAAGGGCAGATCGCCGGGCAGGTCAAAAAGGCCTACGAGCAAGCGATCCGCCACGACAGCGTCGGCCCGCTGCTGCACACGCTGTTTCGTCACGCTCGGCAGGTCGCTCGCCGTGTGCGCACGGAAACTGGCATTTCGCGCGGCCATGTGTCCGTCTCCAGCGCCGCCGTCGATTACGTCAAGCAGGTGTTCGATCACTTCGATGATAAAATCGTGCTGGTCATCGGTGCCGGCAAGATGGGCGAGTTGACGCTGAAACATCTGCGTGAGTTGAAGCCGCAACGCATCTGGGTTACGAATCGTAGTCCCGAAAAAGCCGTCAGCGTGGCGCGCGGTTGCGGCGGTGAGGCGATGCCGTGGGAAAAACTCGACGAATTGCTGACCCGCGCCGACATCGTACTCAGCACAACGGGCGCTCCCGAACCGATTGTGACGCGCGAGCGCTACGAACCCATCGCGGCTCAGCGAGCGGGTGGCACGCTGGTCGTTCTCGACATCGCGGTGCCGCGCGACTTCGATCCGCGCATCCACGATGGCGACCGCACTTGCCTTTTCAACATCGACGATCTGAAACGCATGCGCGAAGCGACGCTGGCGGATCGCCTGAAGCACGTCGAGCCGGCCGAGACGATCGTCAACCACGAAACGAAGACGTTTCTCAAGGATTGGGCACGCCGCCGTCATGGTCCGGTGATCGCGCGGTTGACGCAGGATTTCGAGTCGAAACGTCGTGAGATAGTGCGTGAACTGTTGGGTAAGCTCAATGGCCGACTGACCGACGCGGATCGCCGGCAGATTGAGGGCGCGTTTCGGCTGCTGCTCAACCGCCTGCTGCACGGCCCCATCACGGCGCTGACGGAGGAAACGCACAGCGGTCCCGCCGGCCATACTCTGCTCGACGCCCTGCGCAAATTATTCCGCCTGCAAGAATGAACCTCGCAAAAAACAAAGACATTTCACCACGGAAAACACGGAAAACACGGAAAAAGAAAAACAAAAAACCGAAGAGAAGAATCAATGAGTTGCTCTCTATTATTATTCCCACTGCTCTCTTGGTATTTTTTCCGTGTTTTCCGTGTTTTCCGTGGTGAAATGTCTTTATGACAACTTCCTTAGTAACGGGCGGTGCGGGGTTCATCGGCAGCCATCTCGTCGAGGCGCTGTTGGCAGCCGGGCGGCGTGTGGTCGTACTCGATGATCTATCCACCGGCACACTCGCCAATCTCGAGCGCGTTCGATCTCATTCCCATCTGCGTTTGATCCAGGATAGCGTTCTCAATGAGACATGTTTGGGTGAGCTGCTCGATGAGGCGGACGAAGTGTACCATCTCGCCGCCGTGGTTGGCGTGCGTTTGGTGTTAGAGGAACCGGAGCGCACGGTATTGACCAACATCGGGCCGATGGAGGCGATGCTTCGCCATTTGAATCGCCGGCCCAAACCGTTGTTTTTGGCCAGCACCAGCGAGGTATACGGCAAAAGCCGCAAGACGCCGTTGGCGGAGGACGACGATCTGGTCTTCGGTCCAACCACGCGCAGCCGTTGGGTCTATGCCTGTAGCAAGGCCGTCGATGAATACCTGACCCTGGCCCAACATCAGCGCACGGGTCTGCCGGTGGTGATTGGCCGTTTCTTCAACGTGGCCGGTCCGCGTCAGATGGGACGCTATGGGATGGTGCTGCCGTGCTTCGTCGATCAGGCATTGGCGGGTGGACCGCTCCTCGTCCACGACGATGGCCGACAAGTGCGTTGCTTCGCCCATGTCGCCGATGTGGTGGAGGCGATACAGAATCTGATGGCCTCTCCGTCAGCCTACGGGCGTGTCTTCAATCTCGGCAGCGATGTGCCCGTGACGATCCGCGCCCTCGCCGAGATGGTGGTTAGTCTCGTCGATCCGAAACTGACGATCGAGCATGTCTCCTACGAGGAGGCTTTCACGCCGGGTTTCGAGGATATTCGCTGCCGCATTCCCGACCTGACACGAATACGAGAAACCATCGGCTATCGGCCCGGCCGGGAACTCGATGACATTGTGCGCGAGGTCATTGCCTGGAAACGCGGCGCTGTTTAAGCCGCGAGCGGCACTTCCACCTTGCTTGTCGCCACGACACCTTCAATAATCACGGAAGACTAATGAGGACTACAGGCTATTGCACATGCTGTTGCTGAGTTGTTCCCGCCTCGCGCGCGGCTTCGATGAAGGGCCGCTCTTCGAGAACATTGGCTTTGAACTACAAGCCGGCGAGCGCGTCGGTCTCGTCGGTCCTAACGGGGCCGGCAAGACCACCCTCATGCGCATCCTCGCCGGACTGGACCGACCCGATGACGGCGAGGTGCGCCTGCACGCCGGCGCACGCGTCAGCCTGTTGCGTCAACAACCGCAGTTCGATCCCGGCCGCACCTTGTTCGCCGAAGCGCGCTCTGCCCTCGATGAATTGCTTGCCGCCCACGATGATATGATCCACACCGCTGAGGCGTTGGCCCGCACCACCGATGAGGCCGAACACAAAACGCTCGCCGCGCGCTATGATCGTCTCAATGAACTACTGCGCCATCACGATGCCTATAACGTCGATCATCACGTCGAACAGGTGATGGACGGCCTCGGCTTCAAACAAGCCGATTATGAGCGCCCGGTCGATACCTTCAGTGGCGGTCAGCAGAGTCGGCTCATGCTTGCTAAACTGCTGCTCGCCTCGCCGGATGTCATGCTGCTCGATGAGCCAAGCAACCATCTCGACATCGATACGACGCGCTGGCTGGAGAACTACCTCATCAAGCAGCCGGAGGCCATGCTCATCGTCAGCCACGATCGTTATTTCCTTGATCGCGTCGTGACGAAGGTGTTCGAACTGCACGCCCATCGCATCACAGCGTATCCCGGCAATTTCAAGCAATACTGGCGACTGCGGCAAGAACGCTACGAAATGGAACTCAAGGCGTGGGAGTCGCAGCGCGAGTACATCTCCAAGCAGGAGGAGTACATTCGCCGCGTTCATTACGGCCAATTGCACAAGCAGGCGGCCTCGCGGCAGAAGGCCATCGACAAAATCGAGCGTCTGGATCGACCGACGATGGTTGAGACGCCGCACATGCACTTCGGCGCGGTTCGTCGCTGTGGCGATGTGGTGTTGAGCGTCGAGGATTTGACCAAGTCCTACGATCGGCCGTTGTTTAAGGATCTGAATTTCAGTCTGCCGCGCGGCCGGCGGCTGGGCATCATGGGTGCCAACGGCAGCGGCAAGACGACGCTGCTGCGTGTATTGTTGGGCGAAGAGGAGCCGGACGGCGGCAAGGTGCAGCGCGGCCATCTCGTCGAGTTCGGCTACTACGATCAGCATCTGCAATCGCTGCCGGCCGACAAGCCGGTCATTCGCGCCGTTTGGCCGGAGGCCGATCCCGATGCCGTGGAGCAGACCATGCGTGATCTGCTCGGTCGTTTTGGGCTGATGGGCGATCAAGTGTATCAGCGTGTCGGCGACCTGTCCGGTGGCGAGAAGAGCCGCGCCGCCCTGGCGAAGCTGGTGGCTCAGGGCGTCAACGTGCTGGTACTTGATGAGCCGACGAATCATCTCGACCTGTGGGCGTGCGATGCGCTGGAGCAGGCACTCTTGGAGTTCGAGGGCACAGTCATCGTGGTTAGCCACGATCGTTATTTCCTCAATCGCGTGGTCGATCTGCTGCTGGTGCTGGATGGAGCCGGTCATGTGCAGGTGATCCACGGCAATTACGATACCTACGAGCTGATGCGTGCGCAGCAGCTTGAAAACCGCGCGCCGAAAGCCGATAGCCGTAAGCAGGCCGAGCCGACAGAGGCGAATGTTTTATCGGCGACGGGATCGACGAGCGCCAAGGGCAAGCGCAAGCGCAAGTTCCCCTATCGCAAGGTGGAAGACCTGGAGGCAGAGATCGCGGCCACGGAGATGGAGATTCAGGAGTTGGAACAATTGATGGCCTCGCCGGATCTGTACCGCGATGGCGAGCGCGTCAAGGAGACGACCAGGGCGTTCGAGGAGGCCAAGGAGCAGTTAAAGCATCTCTACGAACATTGGGAGGAGGCGGTAGAATTGAATTGAACGCTCCAGGGCCGCATAGGCATCGATTCCGCCGTCCTAACAACCATCGCTTCGGCCAGCCGCTGCAAGGTAGCCACCGCGATCACGAGGCCTCCTTGCTGGACTTTTTCATCAGTGAAGTCTCGCTGGTCGCTACCTTGCAGAGAAAAATGGTGACGTTGTACGGTTCTTCCACGTCCACCTGAACTTGCGGTGAAAGCGCACATTTCTGGACGCTACAGCAGATTCTTCTGTTTGCGCAGCAACCATTCCGCGCTCAGCAGCAGCACCGCAGCACGAGCAGCGGGAAGCGGTTCCACGGCCCATATAACGGACCGGGGGCGTTGACCGTGACGCGCATGCCAGTCGGCAGGTCGTCGGCAGGCGATCCGATTCATGGCGCTTCCCAGTCTTCGAGCGACAAACCCGGCACTCGACTAAATTCATTCGTGTTGTGCGTCACGAGCGTACAACCGTTGGCCAAAGCGATGGCGGCGATTAGCAAGTCGTAAGGACCGATGGGCGCGCCCAAGGATTCGAGATGCCGGCGAACTCGGGCGTGGACATCGGCCGCCGCATCATCGAAGGGCAGACTGAGATACGGCTGCAAGACGGAATCGACCCTGGCTCGATTCGCCGCTGATTTGGAACTGCGTAGGCAGCCCTGGTACAACTCCGCGGCAACAACCGAGCAACTACGCAATTCGGAGGGTTGACGGGCGTTAATTCGTTGCACCACCAGCGCATGACGATTGTGCAGAAATTGCACCCAGGCATTGGTATCAAGAAGATAAATCATCGAAATCTACGGGTTTCGGCATTTCGCCCTGCGGCGGCCTTGTAAAAGTTTCGTCGTCGATGGAACCCGCCAGATCGAAATATCCCGGTGGCCAGCCAAGTTCTTCCGGCGTCGGCGTTTTGGCGGGCGTTTCCTTCGGCTGCATCATAACGGTTACTTCGTATTCCGTTTCCGGTTTCCCCAAGGGAATACGCAATTGCAACGTCCCATCCTTGTCTGTCTTTTCCAGAACACGAATCGTTTGCATGGTGATGGCTCCTTGGAATCGCGGATTGTCAGGGAAAACGAATCTCCGTTCCTGTTGGTGATTTTATCCCCAATCGCCGGACTTATAGCAAATTCTTCTGCTTGCGCAGCAACCATTCCGCGCTCAACAGCAGCACCGCCAGCACGAATAGCGGGAAGCGGTTCCACACCACATACGGCGGCCCAGGAGCGTTGACCGTGACGCGCGTGCCGGTGGGCAGATCGTCCAGCAAATGCTCGGCGTCGGCGAGCGTGTAGAAACGGCCGTGCGATTCATCGGCGGCGCGTTCCATGTCGGTCTGGTTCATGCGCAGGCGTTCCATCTCACCGGGCGGACGCACCACCTTGCATTCGGCGCGTGGTTTTGGATTAGGTGCTGTCGGCTGCGTCAGCCAGAACTTGTAGTCGCCCTCCGGCGTCTGCGTCAGCAGCGTTTCGTAGGTCGCTCGGCTGCCGTCCACCTTGGATAGCTGCACCGTGCGCACTTCGGTATCGCCGGCCTTGGCCGGGTTGCGACGCTCGACCGTGACCTTGACCTCCAGGTCCGGCGACGGCGGCGGCGCGTCGTCGGGGAAACGCACCGTCATCTTGATCGGTTCGCCGCGCCGATAAGACGTTTGACGATCCAGCCGCAACTCGATGCGACCGAGCCGGCTGCGCGCCAGATAGCGCACCATCTGAATCCAGAATTGGTTGAAATGGGCTTGATCCTCGCGGAAGTTCCAGCGCCAGGTTTCATCGAACCCAAGGAACATGCTGCGGCCGGCGCCGACGAACTGTTGCACCACCAGCGGATGACCGTCGAGAGCGGACTGCTTCTTGTTGGGCCGCGCGCCCTCCTTGCCGCCGCGCCGTGTCTTGGTGGGATGCACGACCAATACCTCGGCGGCTCGCTTAATCTGATAGCCGTCGGCGAACCAGTACATCTCCTTCAGACGCGCCCAAATTTCATCGCTTTCCTTCTCGCCGCCGCTGCCAAACTGGAAAATGGGGTGCATCCGTCCCGTCGGCGTCAGTTCGGGACGATACGATTCGGCAATTTCGACATCTTCAGGCGGCTTGTCGTCGATCACATCAATGGGAAGAATGTCCTTGAGCGGCGAATCCTTGTAGGCGAACGGCGCGTAGCGTTCGCCGGCGATCATCAACAGACCGCCGCCCCGTTCGCGCACGAAGTCGGCCAAATCCTTCAAATGCTCCGTCATCTTCGGATCGTACTTCGACTGCGGATCGACATCACCGAGAATAACGACATCATAAGTATTCAACTCCGCCTTGGTCGGAAACTCGGCAATGGCACTGCGATCCTGGGCGGGGAAGTCGGGGTCGGCTTCCAGCAACAGCACTTTCAGGTTGATGCTCTTGTTGCCCTTGATGCGGTTGCTTTCGCGTTCGAGCAGGGTCTTGATGTAGTGATATTCCCAGCGCCGGTAGCCCTCGACGTAGAGAACCTTCATCTCGCGGGCTTCGTGGACGAACACCGGCCGTTGCAAGCGATTATTATCCGTGGCGACTTCTTCCTCCTGACCGGGCACCTCAATCTCATACATCTTCTCGCCCGCTTCGGTGGGTTGGTGCAAGAGACGAACTTCCACGCTCTTGTTCGTGCCATCGAACTGCACCGTCTTGCGGTCCAGAACCTTGTCCTTGCCCTTTTCGCGCAGGACGACGGGTACCGTCAGGCGGTTGTAGCCCTGCGCGGTGAGCCGCACCTTGAAGTTGAGGCGGTCGTTGACGTAGGCACTGTCCGCGACTTGCAGATCGTGCAGATAGAGATCGCGCACTTCCTGGGCATCGCCGATGCCGACGAAGTACAGCGGCACACCCATTTGCTGGGCGTACTTCGACACCTTGACCAGATCCTCGCCCTCGGTGGTCTGCCCATCGGTGAGCATGACGACGGCGGCCAGCGAGGAGCCACGGAAATCGTTAAGCACCTGGCGCACGGCCATCCCCAATTGGCTCGAATCGTTCTTCGGTTCAGCCTGCAAGCTGTTGATTGCTTCCACGGCCGGACCAACTTCGTTGAACGCGGTCACGTCCTTGAGGCGATGGGCGCGGCCGGAGCAATGATAAACGTGGACGCGCACCTTGCGCTGCGTCAACATGGCCGTGATCCAGTCCGGATCGCCGCGCGTGACAAGCGCCTGCGCCAGCGAGAGACGATCCGCTTTTGTCAGCCCATCGTGCTGGGCAAGCCGATCAACCACGCTCTTGATGCGCGTGTCCTTGTATTGATCGACGGTGGACATGCTCTGGGAATCGTCGATCAGGATGACGATGTCGGGCCAACTTTGGCGCTCGAACCAAACGCGGTCGCGCGGCATCAGCACGGCGAGCATGAGGAACACCAGCCCCATGCGCAGGCCGAGACGGAGGAATCGTCCCCCCATATCCTGGCGGCGCAGTGTCTGACTACCTTCGCGGATGTAGATGGCATAAACGAGAGCCGCCGCACCGAGGGCCGCCAGTGCCGCTAGCCAGGGATCGGCTCGGTTATCCCAGAAAAACCAGCGATATTCCAGACGCCAATGACTGCCCTCGCCGGGAGCCGGTGCCGGGATGTCGGCGACGCGCTCGAGGAAACGGCGTCCCGTATCGGGCAGGAAGGCCAGGAAATCATCGGTCAGTGCATTGTGCAGCAGAACACCCGCGATGCCGAGGACGCAAGCGAACAGCAGCCACGGCAGAACGAGCAGCGCCCATTGTGCCTTCGTCCGCGGCCGGGGTTGAGTGCTTTCCTCCAGCGGCATGACGCCGGCGCTGTAATGGCCGAAGTGCCAGGCCAGCACGACTTCGGCCAGGATCAGCGCGAACAACGCCAGGAACAGCCAACGCGCGACGACATCGCCCAACGGTTGCAGAACGTGCTCCGGCTCACCCTCCGCCGGCGGCGCGTGTCGCGCCTGACCGGGTTCGGTCACGACTTGCACTTCCCATTCGGGATACGCCTTTTGCAAATCCTCGCGGCTGGTCCGTGTCAGATCGCTCTCGCTGAGTTGCTGCGCCTCGTTGAGAGCCGGTACGTTGACAGCGAATAAATGCTGTTGGGGATGTTGGCCGACGACGACGCTGTAAATACCGCTGATGTCCGTGTCGGTCCAACGCAGGACGCTGGCCTCGTCCTGGTTTTGCGTGCGGATCGTCTCGGTTCGGCCATCGGGCGTGCTGATGACCGCCTCTGCGCCGCCGCTGGTGTTGGGCAGATACAACTCGATGGGTTCGCCGACCTGCACGACCTGCTCGCGCAGCCGGGCGGCGGAAGCGTAGAAGAGTAATTCGTGCATCAACGGCGGGAAACTCGGCGAGGTAGGCCAATTGTTCCAGTCCGAGTTGACCGTTGTGGTGATAAGTACAACGCGGCCGCGCAGCCGGCCCGCTCCGGGTTCTTTGCCCGCCGGCGGACGCCATTCGAGGATGGCCGGACCACCCGGTGGAATCGACGCTTGCGCCGCGCCGCCGCGCTGCGTTTTGGTCGCGCCGGGGATCGGAACCGGCACGAACGAGAGGATGCGCCGCGGGCCGGCGCGCGCGGCCGGCTCGGTCTGGATGAACTCGCGGAACCGCGAGGCCAACAGATATTCGCGTGCCTCCTCGCTGCGAAACGGCTTCAAAGGATCTTCGCGGTCGGCGTCGGGGTCCATCGCCAACTGGAAATTGTAGCGGCCGTTCGCCTGCACATAATCGGTCAGACGAGCCGGCAGCAGTCCCTTGCCGTCGCGATACAGCATGTCGTTATAGGAGCCGCGATCCACCTGCGGCCCCAGACAGAAGACGACGCTGCCACCGCGGCGGACGTGGCTTTCCAGCCGGCGCACCTCGGCCAAACTGAAACGCGGCACATCGCACAGAAAAACGCAATCGTAGGGCGTCAGATCGCCCAAACCCTCGTCGGCGAACTGCGATTGCGATAACACTTTCGTCCGGGCGGCGACACTGGTTGGCGTACCGCCTTCGTCATAAGGGTTCAGCGCCACGCGCAGCCATTCGCTGGCGCGGTCGAACGCCTCGACGGCCGGCTTGCCATTGACCAGCATGACCGGCACCGTGTTCTTGACCGTGACGACGGCGCTGCGCATGTCGTCCACTTCCAGGTCGTCGTGGGCTACCTGCACGACCAGCACATAATCGCCGGGCGCGGGGAACTTGTAAGCGAACGTCACTGGCATCGCCTCGCCGCGTTTGACCTGCTTGACGGTCGATTCCGTAACCTCGTGCAGGTCGAGCACCTTGTCGGTCGCCGCAGTCTTCGCTCTGCCGACGAATAGCCGCACGCTGACATCGGTGCGCGTCTCGCCGTAATTAGTCAGTGTGGCGATGATCGGCGTCTTGTGGCCGGTACCTGCCATCGATTCATCGAGGACGAGATTCGTCACCGCCAGATTGCCGACGCCCTCACGACCGACATCGACGAAGATCGTTTGCGCTCGGTCCTTGATCTTTTGCAAGGTCGCCGACAACAGGGCCGGCTGGCGCGCGATCCAGGTGGATTGCTGCAAGTCGGTGAGAAAGTACACCTCGCGAGTCGGATATTTGCCCGGCGATGCCCGTACCAGACTTTCGACCGTGTTGAGCGTACCGGCAAGGTCAGCGTTGCCGTGCGTCAAGTGCAGCCGTTCGATTTCGGCGATGACTTTGCGCGCATCTTCGGACGGTTCCGGCACGATGCGCCGCGGCGGCGCGGCCATGAGGACGACGCTGAATCCATCGCCGCCGCTGGATTCACGTACAATTTGGGCGGCCAGGGCGCGGGCGCGCTCGAAGCAATTGCCGTCGCCGTTCTTGAGTCCCATGCTGAACGAGCTATCGATCACGAGGATCTTGTGCGTGCGTTGCCCGCTGCTGGCGAGGGCCAATCCGCCGTTGGGCGCAAACGCGCGCCAAACCGTCTCGGCCCAGCCGGTCACGCTGGCCATCGCCAACACGAGCAGCAGTACCATGAGGCAGCGGACGGCGAGGAGCAGCAGTTGCTCCAGACGCATGCGCCGCGAATTTTTCTTCTGCGCCGCCAATAGAAAGCGCATGGCCGCCCAGGTGACGACCTTGAAACGCCGGCGGTTGAGCAGGTGAATGATGATGGGAATGGAGACTGCGCCGCCGGCGACGGCCGCGACGGCGAGCGGGGCTTCCACGAAAGCAAAGGGGAGCCAGTTCACGAGTGCGATCTCCCAACTTCCCCAGCCCGCATCGCCAGCAAGGGAGTGTCCCTTGCTGGCGCTGCGGGCTGGGGAATTATTAATGACGACTGCTGCGCGCCAACCGATGCGCCAGGTAACTCGACAACACGACGCCCAGCTGCGTATCGGTACTCATCTGCACGTAATCGATGTTTTGCATCAGACAACCGCGCTGCAATTCGCCGATGAAGTTGCGAATCTGTTCAAGATAACCGTCGCGCAGCGAACGCGGATCGGTCAGCAATTCGGGATACTGCTCCAGCCCGCGAAACAGCGTGGCCTCCTGAAAGGGAAACTCCAGTTCCGCCCGATCCAGGACGTGCATGACAATGACTTCATGTCGCTTGTGCCGCAGATGCTTTAGCCCGTTGAGAATGTCCGGCAAATCATCGAAAAAATCGCTGACGACGACGATGATACCGCGGCGCGTAATGCGTTCGGCGAGATCATGGAAGATCGGTGCCAGACTGGTGCGTTCGCGGCCGGCCCCCTTGTTCAAGCAGGCGATCATCTGCTTGAGGTGCGATGGCTGACTCGCCGGTTTGAGAAACTGGCGAATCTGATTGTCATACGTCACCAAACCGGCCGCGTCCTGCTGATGCAGGATCAAATAAGCCAGCGCGGACGCACTCATGCAGGCGTAATCATATTTGCTCACGAGTGGCTTGCCATCGTCGCCCACCGGCCCCGAGCCGTAGCGCATCGATTCGCTGGCGTCCACCAACAGCCAACACGCCAGGTTCGTCTCTTCCTCATACTGTTTGAGGTAGAATCGTCCGGTGCGGCTGTAGACTTTCCAATCGAGATGTTTCAGATCGTCGCCGGGCACGTATTCGCGGTGCTGAGCGAACTCGACGGAGAAGCCGTGATACGGGCTTTTGTGCATGCCGGATAGATAGCCCTCGACAATGAGCCGTGCCTGAATTTCCAGGTTGCGGACTTTGGCCAGGGCGATGGGGTCGAGATATTGGTGAGTGTCTTGCATGCGTATTCTCAGTGATCGTGTGCGTGGAAAATATTTTCTCTTAGCACCAAGGCGGTTGGATGTGTTCGGTGATAACTCACATGTTCTCCTCGCGGAGCAAGGCCCGGAAACCGCACTGCTGGAAGTGTTCGTCGGCCGTGAGAGCCTTCGTCATTCCCCGCTCGGACATCACCACGAAGGAGGCACAATCGATTAGTCCCCATTCCTTGTCCAGGCGGGAACAGTATAACTGAAACGCCCGCGCGTACAATTCGTCGGACAATGGCAGCAACTCCACGCTCGGGTCCGCCTCCAGCGCCTGTAGCAAGCTGATGGCCGCAGGGCGATAGCGCTGCCGCGCTAGAGCGTTGCCGATTTCCAACAACACAGCGCGCGTCGTCACCAGCCGCGCCCGCGTCACCTCCAACTCGTCTGCCAGTCGCACCGCTTGGCCGTGGAACTGGTCGGTCGGAGCGGACAGGGCCAGGGCGTAAGAGGTATCCAAAAACACCTCATCTCTGGAGTTGATCACCATCGCCATACAAGTAGCTATCGAAGTTGGCGGACCAGTCCGCCGGGCCGCTGAGTCTCAGGGAACTCGCCGTGCGGAGGAACGAGGGCGCGGCGGCCTCAGCGGGCGGCAAGACTTCCACCGTGATGCGAACGCGAGTATTCGGCTCTAACCCGAGCGCCGTTTCCGGCCGCAAGACGGCACCATCGTAAACGGCTTCCACTGTCTGACTCATGTTGTCCCTCCTTTCCAGCAACTATTCTACCGCGCCGAAGGGTTCAGTAATCACCGGCTCAATTTTGGCGTGAACGGGGCAAGGGGAGAGATACAGGATCGACCTGTAAAAACTCACGTTGTTTCGCAGGAATGTTACCGCGCCTGGCATTGATCCGCTTCTCCGACTCAAAGCGTGCAATCTCCTCTTTCAACTGATTGATGAGTCGCTTAAGCGATCTCCTACTCAATTCCCGCACATGCTCGTCTTCATCTGGTTCGCGCTTGTTCGCCTCGTAGCGCTCCTCAAGCAATCGTAGTTTCTCACGAGTCGCTTCCAACTCGCGATGGCTCTGCAAGCTCATGGGATAAGCTTCTTCCGATGGATAGAGTGCAATCGTGGATCCCATAGCCGCCTCATAAGGGTTCGGCCCGCTCTCCTGGTTTGTTGGACAATTTGGCAAACACCCGTTCTTTCCACTCCGCGGCCGCTTGGCGATCTGCCGCACTCAAGTTATCCAATTCAAAGACTCGCTCCGTGACCTCGCGGTTGATGTCGGATGACTCCATCGGTTCGGGATCTCCCAAGGCGACCTTGCAGGTAACGAGTTGAGTACGGAGCCATTCCTCAAACACTTGACGGTCCTCCAGCGTGATGTCACCACCGGGCCGCCACATGAAACCGTAGGTGAACCTGTTTCCGCCGAGAGCGCCGAGGTAGCACTTCAGCCCCTTACCGATGACGGCCTCCTCGCGCAAGGTGCATTGGAAACGATCCTTGAATCCCGGTGGGATGCCAAATGGATCGAATTCAATTGAGAACTGGAAGCACAATCCCTCGACTGCGGAGTCTTTCTCTACACGCGGTGTCTGAGCCATGTTGAGGGAGTGTTCTTCCAAGACGCGCACGCCCTCATTTTGGCCCCGTTGGTTCGATGCTGCTTGGGGAATGGCTGGGTTGTGGATAGCTTCACAAACGAAATCATCCAGCACACGGAATCCCTCGTTTTGTCCGCGCTTATCCATGACCTGCCTCAATCTCAACGGCCGTTCCTCCACCAGTTCTCCTTCATACCAGAACTGGACAGAGTAGAGACCGGCTTGGGGAAACGAAATGTCCCGAATCCGGAAAGGAACTCCAAGAACCTCAAGCGGATCGGATCCAAAGGCGATAGATCGGGAACCCGTCTCGAAGATCTTTTGGCCATTCGCCTCGTACACGCAGACTATCTTTCCCTCACCTTGCCCATGCCCATTGGTCAAGGCCAGGAATACACACATCTCCCGGTAAAGCAGCGGGAAGGGTGGGTCATCGACTGCATGGATATTACTAATCAATCCAACGATTATGACTCGTCGGTTATTCGCCGGGTCCAATCGCCAGTCATCGCAGAGCAGCATATACCGGATAACTGGTTTGATCGCCATGAATCGTCCCGAGATGCCAACACCATAGAATGGTTATTAGGAAGCATAACCTAACTCCCCATCTGCGCCGTACCAACGGCCGCTTGTTCATTCGGATCGCGCGGAATGCGTTCAATAAGTCGGCGAACAATGTCATCCGGCTTGATGCCCTCAGCTTCAGCGTTGAAATTGGTGATGATGCGATGACGCAGCACCGGCGGAGCGACGGCGCGCACGTCCTCGCAGGAGACGTAGTAACGGCCATGCAGCACGGCGCGCGCCTTGGCCGCCAGGATGAGAAACTGTGTCGCGCGTGGACCAGCGCCCCAGGTGACGTAATCGCGGATGAAATCGGGCACCTCAACGATCTTCGACTTCGCTCCGACTGTCGCTGTCGCGGTCGTTGTCTTCTCGGAGGCAACGCGGCTGCCCTTGCGCGTCAGGCGCGTGAACTTCATGGCGTAGCGGATCACATACGGGGCAACCGGCACCTTGCGAACGATGTCCTGCATTTCCAGAATGTCGGTCGCCGACAGCACACGTTCGAGTTGCGGAATGTGCGTCGATGTGGTCTGCTCGACGATGCGAAACTCTTCGTCTTCCTCGGGATAATCGACGTAGATATTGAACATGAAGCGATCTTGTTGCGCTTCGGGCAGCGGATAGGTGCCTTCCTGCTCGATGGGGTTTTGCGTGGCCAAGACGAAGAACGGATCGGGCAGTTTGTGCTTGGTGCCGCCGACGGTGACTTGACGCTCCTGCATGGCTTCGAGCAGCGCGGCCTGCGTTTTCGGCGGGGTGCGGTTGATCTCGTCGGCAAGCACGACGTTGGCGAACAGCGGGCCATGCAGGAACTTGAATAGTCGCTGTCCCGTCGTCTTGTCCTCTTGCAATACCTCGGTGCCGGTGATGTCCGACGGCATCAAATCGGGCGTGAACTGCACGCGACTGAAACTCAGGCTGAGCGAATCGGCCAAGGTGCGGATCATGAGGGTCTTCGCCAAGCCCGGCACACCGACGAGCAGGCAATGGCCCCGCGCGAAGATGGCGATGAGCAATTCTTCGAGAACTTTTTCCTGACCGACGATGGCCTTGCTCATCTCCTTGCGGATGCGGCGATAGCCGGTGTTGAGACGTTCGATGGCCGACAGATCGCCCTCAATGCGTGGCCAGGCTTCGCCCGAACCGGCCTCCACAAGCGCGGGAGCTTCTTCCACGATTGGCTCGGCGACGGGCATCGTTTCCTCACCCGATAGCCAAGCTCCACAACCACACAGCCGGCGCCCTCCGGCGGGCACTTGAACCGTTAATCCACAGCTTTTACAGCGAATGTTCATATATTCATGGCCTTTCGGCATCACGGACTTCGGTACGATTCACCAATCCCCAGACCTCGCCCCCAACGGCGACGAAGGGCTGAGGAGAGGCAAGCCGGACCACGGGCCCCATTTCGCTCGCTAACCAAAAAGACGTTCGCAAGATCGCGGATTGATCGCGATCCACCAAGGTTCTTCGCCGTTCCCAGGACGTTCTTACCGGCGACTCGATCCGGATGTTCAGCCGCTGGATCGGCTGGCCATTCTTTGGATCGAAACACGACACCGTAAAGATGGATTCCGGCGTCAGCGCCGGACCCAAAATCCATTGTACCGACCCAAACGACGAGCGAAACCGTAATCGCGCATCGAGAGCCGATGGAATCGGATAGACGGCGAGATAATCGCCCCTGCGTTGCACCTGCCAGGCATCGCTTCCGTGCAATGATCGCTGCCATAACACCCGTCCATCCGCCAAAGAACGAGCGGCCAGCGAGCGATCCTCCACGAAATAAACCGCGTCTCGATCGAATGCCCAGGTGGAGGCGTCCAGCGTCTTCATCGTCAATAGATGTGGCCGAGGCCAGACGGGTTTGCCGGTGGCGCGGTCGAGGCGCTGCAAGGAATACCCGATGTTCGTCGGCGTCGCCAACAATAATAGGTCGTCCCGCCCCAAGACGTGCGGCATTTCGCCGCTCCGGGTGGTCCCTCCGGTCAACGTGTGCGTCCACACATTTTGGCCGGACACGGCATCGAGCAACACGACATGCCGCCGATCCGTGACCACGCACAAGGTACGCTGATCCAGGCACAAGGGAGGCCGCTGCCAAAGCTCGCGGCCATCGGCTGCTCGATGGATTTGCCGGCCGGTTGCGGCATCCAGGAGCCAACGCCGGCCGGCCATCTGAATGAGGACCGTTTCGGAACCGGCGTAATAATAGGGCGAGAAACAACCGTGGGGATACGGCCAATGGAAGCCGCCATCCGGCGCCCAGCGGTTCCAGAGAACTGCGCCGGTTGCCGCATCGAGCGCGAACAGACGACGCTGGCCTTGCAGAAAAAACAGCCGTCCCGCCGCCGACTGAAAATCCGTCAACGGCTCCGGCGTCTGCGGATCGACCACGACGCGCACGCCATCCACGGCAGCGCTGGGATAACGACCGGCAGCGGGAGCGAGGAAGTGCCAGACGAGTTCCCCATCCTCGCGGCGCAGGCAGGCCACAGCCTGTTCGCCGCCCGCCAGAATGATGTCGGCGTGGCAGCTGGTCCAGCGCGGCACGAAGGGCAACCGATGCTGCCAACGGGTTTCGCCAGTGGAGGTGGACCGGCAAAGAAGGCGTCCTTCCGGTGAGCCGGTTAATAATAGTTCCGGGTCCGTCTCCCGCCAGCCGGCCAGTATCCATTCGTCGTTGCCGAGCGTCGTGTGCCAACCGCGGAATAACGGCAGCGAGGGTTCGCTAACCTCGGTTGCTCCGGGGCGTGGCCGATCTCGTGGGGGAGGGGGAGAGTTCGCTTGCGGTCGCTCGCCGCGCAAGCGTGCCAGAGCCGACTTTGCATAGACGGCGGCGGAGCCGGGGGTGCCGTGCTTGTCGATCACCTGAATCGAACGCAAGGCATCGTCGGCGAGGATCGTCTCCCAGACGGCGATGGCACGATCCGATTGTTCCGCGTCTTGCCAGAGTTGCGCCGCCCGCGTGAGGACGTGAAGCCGGGCACGCGCGGACAAGGGCACCTCGGCGGCCTGCCGAAACGCCGTCGCCGCGTCTTCCCAGTGTTCCGCCTTGACCGCATAGCGGGCCGACTCCAACAGCGCACATTGTCTCTCGGAATGCGCCTGCTGCAACAATTTCTTCGCCGCTGACGGCTTCGCGCTGACTTGCAAGCGTTTCTCGACTTGGCGGAACGTCTGAATGGCTTGCTCAGTCAATCCCGCGTCAGCCTCCGCGCGGCCCTGCTCCAGCAAAAGCGGGATCGATTGGGGATGACGCCGGGCCTCGGCCTTACGCTCGTTCAGGAGCATTCCCGGAGGAACGAAAACCGACAGCGTGTGGCGGTCGGCCACGACAAGACACCCGTTGGCGTAGAGGAGATTGCCGGCCGGCAGACGATGCAGCAGAGCCGGATCATCCGCGGGCCGGCCATCGCGTTGGCGGATCGCGTAAACCACCGTCTCAACAGAAACCGGACTGCGTTTTTGGGTGGTCGGGAAGAGAACCAGATCGCCGATGAGAAGACCGCGCCCCGCCGGCGTCAGGCCGTTGCCCGGCGTTCGTCCATCGCCGCCGTCCGGGATGATCCAGCCCTCCGCGTCGCTGCCATCGGCCGCGCCAACCGCGCGCAGTCCCTTGGTGGTGCTGAAAATCAGCCGGCCCTGGCCGACGCCGAGCAGATGCACGACCTTCATCGCCTCGCGCTCCCAGAGGGTGCGTCCGCTGGCGGGGTCCAGGCACAGCAAGCGATCGGAGTCCGCCGGCGCAACGTACAACCGCCCAGCGGCGAACAGCACAGGGGCCAGATCCTTCCAGTTGACCTCGGCCGTCTGGACATCGTCGTCTTTCGCCCTGCTTCCGCGTGGATAGCGGATACCCCAGTTCGTCCGCCCGCTGCGGGCATCAACGGCAACGACAGCACCCGTGTGCGAACAGTAAACGAGTTGTGTGCCGGCCAGGGTTAGCAGATGATGGCGGTAGCGCGGCTCGCCGGGTTTCAGTTCGCGTGTCTCGCACACATCGCGCCGCCAACGCAACGGCGGTTCGCCCCTGTCGTCGGTGGGATAACAGTCGAGGGAAGTGATGCAACGACCGCCATTGTAGCGCGTCGCGGCGATCCAGATTTGTCCATCCTCGACGAGCGGAGCGCCTTCAAAAAGGACTTCCTTATGGGGGACGATGCCGTCAAGAGACCAGCGGAGGTGGGGGAAACGCTCTTCCTTGCGAGCGGAGTGCAGACTCAGGCAGGATAAGAATGTTTCGTTGTCGCGGCGCGGTTTCGCCGCCTTCCCGATCCGCGGCACCGGCGCTGCTGCCTCCACGCCAATGTCTTGAGCGCCAAGGCGCGCGTAGACGTTGCCATTCGCGACGGTCAGCGTGTAGCGCAGGTCGGGCGGAGCCGGCAATTTCAAGTTGGGCTTTACTCCACCGTTCTTGTCTCCGACATCGCACCATATCTCGCTTTGGCCGGTGCGAAGATCGTAGGCTGTCACGTACTGGGCATCGGCCACCAGAACGTGATGGCCGACAAGGACTGGATGGAAGGCCAACGAGCGCGCCTGCGCCGCGTTGACGGCCGGCGAAGGCATCGGCCCTTCTTGCTGGGTGTGATCGTCCAGGTTGAAACGCCAAGTCGGCCCGGATCGGCATAGGGCGCTGAGACGATCGAGAATATCGTCGGGGGCCGCGATCACCCGGCCGCGACTCGGATCGCCGCCGAACGTGAGCCAATCACTCTCGAATGCAGAATGCAGAATGCAGAATGCAGAATGAGGAGAGTGTTTTTCATTCTGCATTCTGCATTCTGCATTCTGCATTTCTTTCTTCCTCTCCTGAGCCAGCGTGTGCAGCAAGTCGGCGTAATGTCCCGTGCGACCGGCCAAGGTTCCCTTGGCTTTGCCATGCCGGGCGTGGAAGGCATCGAGTTCCCTAGTCCATTCGCTCTCGGGGCCGTGGAAAAGACGCGCCAGCAATTGCTTGGCCTGAATTCGTGCCGGATCAAGAGTGAGATCGGGGTAAACGAGCGTAAGCTCGCGTGTCGCGGCATCGCGGCGAGCATCGGGCAAGGGGGCCAGCAGACGCCACCATTGCTTGGCCTCGGCGAAACGACCACGCTCGAAGGCGAGATCGCCGAGCCGATTGAGGGCTTTCTCGGCCGCCCGCGTGCAAAACGCATCCTCGACAACCTTACGTAACAGGTCGGTATCTTGTTTAGCGAGTGCCTGTTCCAACCTTTTGCCTGCTTGCGTCTCGTAGCGCTGGCGATACAAACGCAGTCCTTCCGGCGGCAAGGAAGCGAGTCGAATCCGGCAGAGTTGCCGCGCCTGAATGCTGTGCGTGGGTGTGAGACGGACCAGATCGTTACCGGCGGTGTTGAGGATCGCTTGCAGTTGCTCGATGGCCTCGGCCCATTTTCGCGCGTCGAGGTGTTTCTGGGCCTCGCCCAGACGCAGAGCCGTCGCCCGGCTTTCGCCGCTGAGCGTCACGGAGGCCAGTTCCTCGCCCCGCGCCAGCGCCGCGAGCGTTAGAATCGGAACCAGCAGAAAAGCCTTCAGCATGCCGAGGACGCGGCGTGGAGGGCGAGTGTAGCGGCAGATCATTGCCATCTCCCAGGTGCGGAAGCGAGCGATCCGTGTCGAGCATTATAACAGCGCGGGAAGATGCTGCCAGCAGTCGTGGCTTGGGTTACGCCACGGGAGTGTCAAGATCTTCTTGACACTCCCGTGGGGACTGACTATCAAGGAAGGAAGAAAGGCCCCCATCGTCTAGTGGCCTAGGACATAGCCCTCTCACGGCTAAGACAGGGGTTCGAGTCCCCTTGGGGGTAGTCAGAAGTGCTAGTGAGATAAGCACTTGCGGCGACAGGAAGCAATGTAATTTTGATGCAATTCTGAAATGTAATTCGGAATGCAAAAAAGGGAGCCGGGCAATTCATTGCCCGGTTCCCTTTCCTTCCCCACTTTTTTGACCCTCTGCTCGCATTTTCGGTATACTCCCATTCCTCCGGCAATCGCCATTCGCTGAAGCTGGAAGGGTTGGGATGCACTGCTGGCGAACGTAAGGAACGAGCTTCAACCTCTGCTCTGGCTCGACTTTCAGTTGCCCCTTCGATTCGCCCTTCTTTGTTCTGGCCATCGTGGACTTCTTCTTTTCACGGATGCACCAGCAACTCGGTAGTGAAATCCTGGCCGAAGAACGAGCTTTCCTGCCGCCGTTTTTTGGAAATGCTCCTTCGAGAAAACTTCGGCCCCACCAAGCTGGTCGTCTGCGAACATGCCGAGAAAAATGCAACACAGCTTTACATGACGAGAAGTTCGGAGCAGCAGTTGCGACCCTGTGGCCGAGTCCATTCTTTGCCGCCCGATTTTTCGACTTTAGCCCTCACGGGAACTTTTAACCCCTCACCAGGTAGGTTTCTATACTCCTCGTGAGAAAAATGTTACGAGACTGATATGGAAAAGAAGGTCAGCGCAGCCCCCGACACGCCCCCTCGACCACCTGCCTTCCAGGAAAACCAAAAAAAAGATAATTAGATTAGATAAATGCCACATCTTCTCAGTTGTTCTCGTCAGTAAATCAGCCGTTCGGAAGTATCAGCCAGTTGCTCGGCGCTCCGCTTCGTGTAGCGAGCCGTCGTGTTCAGCGATTCGTGGCCGAGCAATTGGACAAGACTCACGAGGTCGTTACCGTTGTCTTCGAGGTACTTGTGCGCCATTGTGTGCCGCAGCAGGTGCGGGTGCAGCTTGATGCCGGTGAGAGCGCTGTACTTGTCGCACAAAGCTCGCACGCCCCGATCCGTCAACGGCCCCCGCTCACCGACGAATACCCGGTCGGTCTGCAACAGCGGGCGGGTGTCGAGGTACGCCTGGAGCGCACGTCGGGCAGGGAGTGGAAGCGGCACGGAGCGCTGCTTGCCGCCCTTGCCGAGCCGGAAGACTACGGTGCCGCTGCGTTCGGCCAGCAGCAGGTCGTGCAGTTCGAGGTTGACCAGATCAGAGCAGCGGCAGCCCGTATACAAGAACAAACTGAAGACCGCCGCCGCCCGGATGTCCTCCCGCAGTTCAACTTCCCGCAGTAGGCGGCGTACCTGGCTGTAGTCGAGTCCTTTCGGGGCCAGTCCGACCCGCTTTAGCTCCTTGATCTTCTTGGCCGGGTTTGAGGCGCTGTGGCCTTGCTCAACAAGCCAAGCGAAGAACCGGCGCACTGTCACCAACGCCCGGTTGGCTGTGGGCGAGTGTCGGCGGGGAAGCGAACGACGCCCCGACAGGGAGGGTGATGGACGACAACTGTATATCCCGCCCGACGACAACTGGATTTCCCGATCCGGTCTGACTCGTTCGCAGGCCAACGACACTTAGATTTCCCGATGCCGCGATGGCCCTACGCTATCCAGAACCCACACCAACAGGAGGTTCTGGATGGTCACCGACCAGCAAGTGCGACGACTGCGACGATTCGATCTGCGAGGATTGC
>DATNCY010000135.1:0-24874 GCA_035553375.1 Gemmataceae bacterium | reverse complement strand
TTGCCCGAGCTACGCCAGCGCCTCCAGCAACGGATCGGCATCCGGGAGCTGTCATGATTGTCCATGTGCGTTTGTTCGCCCGCGCCCGTGATTTGGCTGGCGCGGACTCAGTTGCGGTCGAGCTGCCCGACGGGTCTACGGTGGCCGACCTGCGCCGCCAACTTGCGCTTGTCTGTCCGGCGCTGGCGGGTCTGCTCGAACGCTCGGCGCTGGCGGTCGATAATGAGTTCGCCGACGATGGGCAGATCGTATCGGCAAATGCGGAGGTCGCGCTGTTGCCGCCGATCCTAAGCGTGTTGACTCTGACGGGGAAACAGTTAGGGAGGTGGAAGGGCAGACCACCCTTTCATTCCATAAGCATTTTTACTACAAGAAATTATGTTTTTTAATGTGCTTGCCATGCGGAAGGGAACGAAACGATGTCCCAATCATCTGGCGGGACGGTTACGATGCCGGCTGTCCGACCGTCTTGAGCAGGTCGAGCAGTTTCTCCAGGTTCACGGGCTTGACATAGTAGTGGTCGAACCCGGTTTCCTGCTGGCGCTGCTGGTCGGCTTCACTGGGCGTATAGCCGGTCAACGCGCACATCACCACATGCTTGAATTCCGGTTTCTCCCGTAAATGCTTGGCAACCTGATAGCCGTCCATCCCCGGCAGGCCGATGTCCAGCAGCACGACATCGGGCCGACAAGCCGAGGCCATTTCCAGGGCGGTCGGGCCGGTGCGAGCCACTTGGACCTCGTGCCCATACAGACGCAGCAACAGACTCAGGCTGTCGGCCGCATCGACATTATCTTCCACCACCAGCACACGCAGAGATCGGCCCGCAGGTTGGCTCGGCTCCAGAGCGGTTTTCGTTTCAGGCACGGATGGCTCGGATAGCAGCGGCAATTTGATCGTGAATTCGCAGCCTTTTCCTAACCCGGCACTGGCGGCTTGCAACCGTCCTTCGTGCATCTCCACCAGGTTGCGCGCGAGAGCCAGGCCGATACCCAATCCGCCGTAAGAGCGGCCGAGGGAGCCGTCTACCTGGGTAAATAGCTCGAAGACGTGGGGGAGCAGTTCCGGGGCGATGCCGACGCCGTTATCGCGCACCCGGATCACGGCTTCGGCCCCTTCGCGGTTGACGGTCATCCGAATGAGTCCGCCCGTGTTGGTGTACTTCGACGCATTGTTGAGCAGGTTGACCACGACCTGCTCCATGCGCGCCGGGTCCGCCTCCACCCAAATGGGCTTGATAGGAAGCGATACCGAGAACTCGTGTTTGCGCGCGTCCATGAAGGGGCGAACCGTCTCGGCGGCACGGTTGACAACGACACGCAGTTCCACCTGTTCCTTGGTAAGCCGCAATTTCCCTTTGGTGATTCTGCTGATGTCCAAGAGGTCGTCTACCAGTCGCACCATCTGCCCCACTTGGCGGTCGATGATGTCTCCGGCTTGCTCGATGATCGGGTCGTTCGTCTTCATCTGCCGCAGGATGTTCAGGGCGTTGAGAATAGGCGAGAGGGGGCTTCGTAGTTCATGGGAAAGCAAGGCCATGAATTCTTCCTTGCTGCGATTGGCTTCGGCGAGACCGTCGGCCCGCTTCCGCTGCGCTTGCACCGCCTCGCTTTCGGTGAGGTCGTGCATCACGCGGGCGAAGGACCGAACCTGTTTGCTCTCGTCGAGCAGGGGCGTCACGGTTGCGCGACACCAAAACCGTGTACCATCCTTGCGAACCTGCCAGCAATTACTGCCCGCCCGACCGCCGGCCAACGCCGTCTTGAGTTCATGCTCGGGCTGGCCCGTGCGAATGTCTTCGGGCGAAAAGAAACGGGAAAAATGCTGCCCCACGATTTCATGGGACTGATAGCCGAAAATGCGTTCCGCTCCCGCGTTCCAACAGAGCAGATGTCCTCCAAGTCCGACCAGGAAAACGGCGTACTCCTTCGCATCCATCGCCAGCAGGTCAAAGCGCTCTCCCATTTCTTGAGATGAGAGAGGGTTTGTGTCAACTGAGGTCATGGCCCCACCTTTCCGCGTGCTGATTCCGCTCTCGCCATCGACAAGAGCCTCCATGCTACGGATGGTTGGATTTGTTAGGTGGTCGTCGCCCTTGCCTGGGCTGACGGTCAGATAAGAAAAGAAGGCCATCCGGCCAGTTTGCAAGAGTTTATTATACAAGGTTCGACGATTGCAGGCCAGACAAGGGTTCAAACGCCGAGGCACCTGGACGCGCTGTTATTATGTTCCCAGCGACGGATTGGGGAAACCCGTCGCTGGCGCTCCGGCGCTCGTCAGTCATTCTGTATCTCTCAAGCCATCTTCTCTTCGGCGGCCGATTGCAAGCCGAGCAATTCGACAGCCATCTGCCGCAAGCGAAACTTTTGAATCTTGCCCGTCACGGTCATCGGAAACGTCTCGACCAATCGCCAGTAGCGCGGCACCTTGAAGGAGGCCAGACAGGCCCGGCAATGGGCGGTCAGTTCCTGCTCGCTTGGCGCTGCGCCCGGACGAGGACGTACCCAGGCCATGACCTCCTCGCCATACTTGCGGCTCGGTACGCCGATCACCTGCACTTCGCTAACGTCTGCATGGGCGGTCAGAACTTCCTCAATCTCACGCGGGGAAATGTTCTCGCCGCCGCGAATAATCATATCCTTCAGCCGGCCGACAATGTGGATGTAGCCCGACTCCTCCATAACGGCCAAATCGCCGGAGTGCATCCAACCGGCATCGATGGCGGCGCGGGTCGCCGCCTCGTCGTTCCAGTAGCCGCGCATGACACTGTAGCCGCGCGTGCAAAATTCACCGACGCCGCCGCGCGGCATGATGCGTCCCGTCGCCGGATCGCGCACGCAAATCTCCTGGTGCGGTTGCACACGGCCCACCGTGCTGACACGGCAATCGAGCGGATCATTGAGAGAACTAAGAGTTGAAATGGGAGAAGTTTCGGTCATGCCATACCCAATGACGATCTGCGGCATGTGCAGACGCTCGACGACCTGTTTCATCAGCTCGATGGGGCAGGGAGCGCCGGACATGATGCCGGTGCGCAGCGACGAGCAATCGAAGCGCTCGAAGTCGGGTTGTTCGAGGATGGCGCGAAACATCGTCGGCACACCATAGAGCGCGGTGCAGCGCTCGGCGTGAATGGTTTGCAGGGCAGCCGGCGCGCTAAAGCATTCGCTGGGATAAACCATGCAAGCCCCGGTCGTGGTGCAGGCGAGATTGCCCAGAACCATGCCGAAGCAATGATAGAGCGGAACGGGAATGCAGACGCGATCGCGCTCGCTGTAGCGCAGAGCGAGACCGATGAAATAGCCATTGTTGAGGATATTGTGATGCGTCAGCGTCGCGCCCTTGGGCGAGCCGGTGGTGCCGGAGGTGTACTGGATATTGATAGGGTCATCGCACTGCAATTCGCTTTCGCGTCGCTCCAGTTCGGCCAGGCTCACCGCCTGACCGGATCGCAGCAGCGCGTCCCAATCCGTATCGAGCAGAAAGACATGCCGCAGTTCGGGACAGCGCGGCCGCACCGATTCGAGCATCGGGGCGTAGACGATCTGGCGAAAACCGCGTCCGTGCAACAGCACACTGACACCCGCTTGTCGCAGCACATACTCCAGTTCATTCGTCTGGTAGGCGGGATTGACGTTGACGAGGATGGCACCAATGCGCGCCGTGGCGTATTGGGTGATAACCCATTCGTGACAATTGGTCGCCCAGATGCCAACGCGATCGCCGGCGACGACGCCGAGCGCGAGCAGAGCGCGGGCGGCGTCGGTCGTCGTGTCCCACAATTGCCGATACGTGGCGCGATAGTTCTGCGCGCGCACGATGAGCGCTTCCGAGTCACCGAAGCGCGCGACGGTGTCACGCAAATTGTCGCCGATGGTCTGGCCGAGCAGCGGCGTCAAACTCGTGCCGTGAGCGTAGGACAAGGCGGAAGTATGCGATGGATCATCCATGAGATTGTCTCGCGTTCAATGCCGGACAGGTCGAGTCTCGCGGCTCGGCGATCCTGTCAGGGAGATGGCCAACATCATCGCAAAGGCGGCCGTATCGTGCAAGCCGCAAGGTGTTGGCTACGATGTCCCGCTTCCTTTCCCAGACACCGCGAGAACATAGGGATAGAATAGTGTCAGAGGAGGAACGTGCTTCATGTCCACGAAAATCGATATTCGAGAGTTGCCTACTCGCTGGGAAGAGGTACTGGAACTGGCATCCTCTGGCCGAGAGGTCATTCTAACGGATGGACCGACGCCGCGCGCGCGTTTGGTTCCTTGCGTGGAGGCGACGGCCGTTCGTGTGCTGGGACTGCACGCCGGAGCGATTCAACCGGCCCCGGATTTTGACGCGCCGCTGCCGGATGACTTTTGGACTGGCCACACATGAAATTGCTGCTCGACACCCATGCGTTCATCTGGTGCGACAGCGACCCTGCGCAACTTTCTCCACGGGCCGCGTCGGCCCCCCGCGATCCAGCCAATACCGTGTGGCTCAGCGTCGTCAGCGTTTGGGAGATGGTGATTAAGAACCAACTGGGCAAGCTGGCGCTGCGCCTGCCCCTATCGCAGATCGTTGCCCAGCAGCAGGCGAATGGGTTCCAGGTCTTGGCAATAACGCTGGCGCACACGTTGGCCAACGAAGGGTTGCCGCTCGTCCACAAGGATCCGTTCGATCGCCTTCTGGCGGCTCAGGCCATTGTGGAGACGGCGGAGTTGGTGACGGCCGATCCGATTTTTGCCCAGTATCCGGTGCGGGTATTGTGGTAGCCCAGAGGCGTGGACGCCACTCACGGCGTCTCCGCTTCTTCCCTATCAGACCAAGATCCCTTGCACGTCGTTCCACAATCCCGGCGACACATCGACAGGGCCCGATTCGGACACGAGCAGCAGTGCCTCCTCTGGCGAACAATGCCGGACCCGAGCGATGGCGGCAGCAGCGATGGCAGGCGAACGATTCATGCCTGCACCACAGGCGACCAAAGTTGGCGTGTCCGAGCGCAGCAGACTGGTGACGCAATCTATCGCCGCAGTCAATAACCACGGCGGATTGCCTGACCCATCAACGAGCGGGAAACGGCAATAGACCAGTTCGCGCGTGATGTGTGCCGGGGGTTCGTTCAGAGCTAGATCGACCACGGCGAGGATGCCGGCGGACAACACGGCGCGGAGGGCGCGGACATCGCCCGCATGGCCTAACCACAGTGAGAAGCCAGGCAGTTGACGCATAAGATGGACTCGAAGCCTGATTCGCTTAATCCTCTCTCGTTGCGGGAGAGGGCGGATTCGGTGGATTACGCGACGCGCTGCTCAGAAAGGCGGGAAAGCTCACGCCGATGTAGAAGGCGAGGTAGGCGTTCTGATTGCCCCAGGATACGGCCAAAACGCCCGCGCCCACGGCCAGGCAGATGCGGGCGAGCCAATATCCCGGACGATGATAGCGAGCGGGGAGGGAGTGGCCAGCCTCGTAGGCGAGTACGATCTTCAGCGCTTCCACGGCAGCACTGCCAGCCAGAGCGAAGCAAAAAATACGCCAATCCGGATCGTGGAAGAGATCGAGGAGGCTCAAGAGCGGCTCGCCCCCTGCTCGCGCGTTCTCTCGTAGGATGCCGGTTCGTCGGCGATGTAAGAACGCACACGCTCGATGGCCCGCAGTAGCGGCGAGGTCGAGGTCGCGGCGGTAAGAGATAGCCAACGGGCGAGAGAAGCCAGGCAGCCCAGCCAGCACATGGAGGCCACGATCATCCAGGAAGCAAACCAATCCTTCTGCCCAAGGAAACCGAGCAAAAAGCAGACGCCGCCCGTCACAAACAGCGCCAGCGCCACCAGCGGATGACGAACTTTGGCTGGAACACCACTCATGAGTACGACCTCTCCCAATCAAGTCCCTTCTCCGCAAACATCATCGCAAAGATAGCGGTATCGTGCAAGCCGCATGGTGGGCGAGAAGGGGTTATCCGATTAGAATTGCTCGCATTTCCGACCGTAATCCCGAGCCTCCGCCTGGTCTGTGGGCTTGAACTCCTCCATAATCTGCAAGTCAAAATTGTTCCCGGAGCGATACAGCCACCGGCCGCATCATAATAGGTTCCGAAGTGACGCGACGCAGCCGAGCGACAATCTCGGCTATTAGATCCTTACCAATCGTACCGCTGTCTACCTGGAAGATTCGGGTATCGGTTAGCTCGGCGGGGCATGTGTGTGTCCGTGTGACATCAAGTTCCACGTTGGCAAGTGTCCCGATCATCCATGCCCAATAATCCTCAGCGTCGTAGGTTGCATCCGACAGTCCGAGGGCTTCCGCGATCTGCTCCAGCGAACAAACTGAACGAAACCATATGTCTGTTATCTCGGAAAACATTGGTCACTCCGCTAGTGTCCTGAGTTGTAAGTTCGTGTCATAAATCCGCTCGGTGATTTACGAAGAAAAGGCGAGAAAATCTCAGAAAAATCTCGCCAAGACTTCTTCAACGAATTTACAACTCAGGACACTAGAGACGGGTAGTCCGCGATCTCATAATCGCAAAGGCAGCCATATCGTGCAAGCCGCAAGGCTGTCAAGCGCGGCACGGAAGCCCCTCAGGCACCGAATGCGCGAACGTGCGCGCCGCGTGGGACGAAGAGGGTTTCCTCATCTTGACCGTAGAGAATGTGGAACGTGAAGAAGTGTTCGCAGAGACGGTTCTCCGGATCCATCATGCTGAAATAATAGGCCATTCCCTCGAAGGGCCGGCGTGTCCGCGTTAGTGCCCGACGGGGTTCTTTGGGGAGGTGTTCGCCAAGACGAATGTAAACCTCCACCAGCACCGAATCCGGCAAACTCCACGAACGGATTTGCCGCTTCGCATGAGGAAGGATGACAACCTTGTAAGGCACGAGGACTACTCCTGTCCGCCTTGAAGATGCTTCCGTTTGTACTCCGCCACACGCTCCAACCAGGAAGCCTTGTCCACGCCCGCGATCTCGGCGAAAGCATCATCGAGTTCCATCCCTTCTCCCCGCTCGCTGCTTGTCCGTGCCTCACGCTCTTCTTCCGGGCTGCACACGGGCCACTCGTCGGCCAGGCGAGCCTGCAAGTGTTTGAATTGCTCCGCCGTCTGCCGAAGCCGGTCGGCTCCCTTAATGGGTTGGCCGGTTGTCTTGGCGATTCGGTCGAGAAATTCCCAGAGGCGATAGGCAGCCTGAGCGCCGGTGCGAAAAATCTCGCCGAACGCTTGGCGTTCGCGCTGAAGGTCCGCGAGGGATAGGGAGGCATCTTTGACGGCGCGCGCATAACCTTCCGTGTAGGCACCCTCCATGTCGTCGTACAGGCGGACGCCTATCTGAACGAGCCGCGAAAGGCCGACTTCGGAGGGAGGCTTGCCACGCGGGAGTTGCCACGATTTCAACGTGTCATCCACGGATTGGGCCTGCGCTTGCACCAACCGGACCAGGATGTTCTCGCTTGCTGTGTCAGGCATATTTGCCTCGCTGGTTCGCTCACTCTGTCCGGTCAGCGGCTTCTCACTGTTCATTCTCTTATTCTACCTCGAAGCAACCGACCGGGAGAACTACGAATCCCGAATGAACTCCGCAGCGTAGGAACGCACCTCGCGGCCATTGAGAATATGGACTTGCCGCATGCGCTCGATCATCTGGCCACTGAAGCGCTTCAGCGGCAAATGGACGATCTTGCGGCCATAGCGTCGCGCCAGGCGACGCCAGGATGCGGGCGGCGGTTTGGGACTGACGACAGCGATATGTTTTTCGCGGCTGTGCAGGAGCGCCGCGGCGAGCAGGCGTTCCTCCAGCGTGTCGGCGGCGTCGAGGCGTGGATCGCCCCAGACATTGGGGATAGGACGAGGAGGGAATAAAAACATCGCGCCGCCGTATTCGGCCTGGGCGATGCCGGGACCGATGAGATTTTGCATCGGGTCGGTGGCGAAGAAAGCGAGCGTCGATTCGTTGGGATGTTCGGCGAACCAGGTAGTGCGGAACGGATAGCGGCGCGGGTCGGCGGGCACATCGAAGAGGAACACGACAATCTCAATCGAGCCGCGACTGGGCGGGATGATCTTCACGTAAATGTCGCCGGTGTGCCAGTGGCGCAGCGTTTCGCGCATGTCTAGGCCGTCCATGACGCTGGTGGTGAACTTCTCGGAACGTGCCAGGTCGGCACCGATCAGTGTTTTCGCTTGATCGCGGACATGCTGCTGAAAGCTCTCGATGCGATCGTCTTCGGGCGGCCAGGAACACTGACCGTAGGGGTTCCAGCGCTGCCGCCAGCGCTGACGATCTCGCTCCGGCGGACGCGGACGCAATTCGCAAGAACGCCAGCCGAACGCCTGGCCTGGCAGACGATTGACCATGGACGCAACGCCCCAACCCGGCACATCGGCTTCCTCAAGCCCCATGCGCAGAAACGGCAGACGCCCTTCGCCTTCGCTGAGCTGTTTCGCGGCATGTGACCTTGTAAGATCGGCAAAGTGGTAATCGCGCGCTGTCTCGGCGATAGCGCGGGCGAAGTCATCGCCAGCCGTCTGCTGAGCGGCGACGACGAGCGAATACAGGTCCGGCGTCAGCCGGCGATGCACCAGCGACAGATTGCGAACATAGCGAAAATAGATGGAGAGAAGCTGCGGCGTGATGCGCTGGGCGACGCGCGGCAGCGTTTGCTTCAGGTGGTCGCGCGCCACCAAAACCATCTCCTTGACGCCGTCGATGGACAGGTTCTCGTCCGTCTCCAACTCGCGGATGGCTCGTTCGTACAAGCCGGTGATGAACGGCAATTCGCCGAGTAGAAAGATCAACGTGCGCGGATCGACGGGATACGTCTGGATAGGCGAATAGAACGACTCCGCTTCCTCGACGGGCAGGCGGCGCATGTAAGCGTCACGAATCCACGGCCAATCGAGCAGCGAGCAGACGAACAGGATCGAGTGATGGCGATGTTCCAGTTCATGCAGTTGATGCGCCATCCAGGCGATGCGTTCGCTGTGCTGGCCCGGTTGCGGCGGCGGAATGGCGGGCAATACCGCGGCGGCGAAGCCTTCCGCGCTGACGCGCTTGAGGGCGTACGGATCGGGGAAGACGCCGGTTTGCGCCTCGAAATACGGCGTCTCCTTGTCGATGAACGCGCGCGGCATGTGTTCGCCGAGAGCCAACCGCAGGGCGGCGATGACGCCCTGGCAGGGATCGATCGGCACATAAGAAAAGCCGGCGGCTTCCGGCCCTGCATCGCGCTGAAGCACGGCGGAGATGGCCGGTAGGCTCTCGATGGCTTCCTCGACATCGCCCTGAAGCGACGGCGGCAGCGGCACAGCCAGGCAATCGAAGCGGCGTTCGAGCATGTCGGCGCGGACGCGCACGGCGTAATCGCCGGAGCCGTGGATGATCGGCAGGACGCGGATACGCGGTCCCATGCGCAGGAAATCATCGGCCGACGAACCAGAGGATGATGTATTCATTCGTCGAAATCCTCCTTGTACTCGTCATCCTCATCTTCGTCTTCATCCTCAGCGTCCGGGTGCAGGGGATCGTCGCTATCGAAGAAGAGATCGGCCAAACCCATCGGCAGGTTCTGCCCGCCCATCGCACTGCGCTTGCGGCGGGCTAGTTCGTCGAGATCGCCCGCCTCCTCGCCGAGGACGCACAGCAGCGCCTCGCGCCAGGCGGCGTCCTGACTGAGAGGATTTTTGTTGTCGCCGGCCATGCGCTTGATGGCGAAGCGCAACAGGTTCAAGCCGTCGCGCGGCGAGAAATCGAGCTTCAATTCGTGGGCTTTTTGCAGAAATTCGACGGTCAGCGCCAGCAATTCCGCCTTGGCGAAGGGCAAATGATACTGAAGAATTTTCATTTCGTCGTCGCGGTTGGGAAAGCCGAGCGTGAGCGTCGGCTGCAAGCGCGACAGAATGTAATCGGGCACCTCGTAGGTCGATTCGTCCTCGTTCATGGTGACGCAGACGCGGAAATCGGCATGAGCCTGGATGAGGATGCCGGCGACGACGCTTTCGGCGTAGCGACGATGATCGAGCAGCGGCGCGAGGCTGGCCCACGACTTCTCGTTCATGCGATTGCCTTCGTCGAGAACGCACACGCCGCCGGTGAGCATGGCCGACACCAGCGGCGAAGCGTGGTAGGCGATCTTGCCCGATTCGGCGAGAACCGGCGTAACGAGAAGGTCTTCCGGCCGCGTATCGGCGGTGCATTGCGTGATGTACAGCGGTTGCTTGCGCAGCCGCGCGGCGGCCATGGCCAGCGTCGTCTTGCCGATGCCGGGCGGACCGAGCAGGCGTGGTGACAATGGCCTGTCATTGGGATCGACCACCAGCCAGCAGGCGAGCAGTTGATGCAGCACCTCATCCTGACCGATCCAGTCTTGCTCGGTGGTATCGGGGGCGCTGAGATGCAGGTTCACGCCCATTACCTCAATGGCTTTCGCGTTCTTCGTCATCGTGAATCATCCACGGTCGGCGTCGCATCCCGAAACGTGCCGCGTTCCGGCAGATCGACGCATAGAAGTAGACTATACACGAAGAGCCGCGGTTCGGATGCCCAATGCGAGTTCCGCGACGGCGGCTCTCGTTTCGTTTCGCGGGATTTGGGTTAAGCTGCCGCTGGTGAGCCTCGTAAGCTCGGCACCCCCTACGAAATATGGCCGGCGCGATAACGGCAATACACCCTTCTCGTTCCCCATCGCGGGATTTGGGTTAAGATGAGGGGAGAAAGGGAGGGTTTTCATCATGGCGATGTCAAATCTCGAAGTGCTGGGAACCGTTCGCGCGGACGGCACTCTGGAACTGGACGAAAAGCTGAATGTATCGCCCGACCGCGTCCGGGTGCGCGTCGAGGTAGTGCCGGAGGCGGAAGCGAAACCGGCCGAGGGGTTGGTCGAGTTCGTGGAGCGCATGCGCCGAGAAATGGAAGCGGCGGGTCGCATTTCATGAATGAGGAAGAGGTGAACGCCTGGATCGAGGAGTTGCGGAGCGATTGGGACGATCGGGAAGAAAAACTGGATCGGGCGTGAAGTCGAGAAGAGAGTCATTCCCCATTTCACGAGGACCGAAATGAAAAATGAATCTCTTATTTTTTTCAACAGGCCTTTTCCTGACTCATCTATTTGATTTTTATCTGTGTTCATCCGTGTTCATCTGTGGCTCACTTTTTTTCAGGTAGCGCAGCAGCCCGACATTGGCGACGCAGCAGACGATGCTGGCGACGGCGGCGGACCAGAGATTGCTGTCGTCGCCGCCCAGCCAGGCGGTGAGCGTCGCGTTCAACAGCCACAACTGGAGCAGGACGACGAATAGTACGAGACAGAGAATGCTCTGCAAGATGGTCGTCATCTGTTCGCGGGTCAGAGAACGGTTCATGTGTGCTGTACCTCCACTCCGGTAGCGAAAAGGACGCCGTCACGAGTTTCCAGGGTGATGCGTGGCAACGGCCGCCGCGGCGGGCCGCTCAGCGGTCGGCCACTATCGAGCGCGAAATAGCCCTTGTGACATGGGCAGAGAAAACAGTTTCGTTCCAGTTCCGGCGTCACCGCGCAACCCAGATGCGTACACTTCTGACTGAAGGCCAGCAGCGTGTTCTCGTTGGGACGCAGCAATAAACAAGGATCGTGCGCTTCGGGATAGGCGAAGGCGAGTACGCCGCCGACCGGAATGTCGGCGAGCGGCGCGATCGCCTTGGCGGTCGGTTGTCCGCGATGGCGGTGGAACCAATTCAACAGACCGATGCCGACTTGCACGAGGGCGAACGGCAGGCTGGTCAGCGCGAGGAACTTCGTGAAGTCGCGGCGGGCGACAAAATGATCCTGCGGCCAATCGATGGGAAACGCCTGACGCCAGGCCGGTTGATCGACCATCGGCAGGCCATTCGGAGCGACCGTGCTTTTCTTCGCTGACTCGTTCATTCACGCTTCCTCATTCGGCTCGAACAGGCTCGCATCCATCAAATCCAGGGAAAATACCTTGTCTTGGGCGGCCTCGTGCATGGCGGCCGTCACCTCGACGCGCGGAGGTTGGCCGTTGCGCGGAGCCATCATATTGACCTTCGTGGTGATGGCCTGGCCACCGAACTGAAAGCGATTGGTCGGAGCGGAGCGCGGCCTCAACCGCTCGATTTCCTCACGGGTGCCGAAGAACAAAGCCTGACTGGGGCAGACCGACGCGCACATAGGTTTCTTGCCGATGGAAGTGCGGTCGTAGCAAAGATCGCACTTCATCATCAGGTCGTATTCGCTGGTCATCTTCGGCACACCGAACGGGCAGGCGAGGACGCAGTTATTGCAACCCAGACAGCGCGCCTTCAAGGCGCTGCGGACAACGCCGTCCTCGCCCTTCTTGATGGCGTCGGCGGGACAGACCTCGGCGCAGGTCGGCGAATCGCAGTGCATGCACACCATCGGCATCGTCTGCGTCGAGTACGTCCGGTCGATGTATTCCAGATGGATCATCGGCAATCCCTTATGCGTATCGCATTCGCTGCACGCTTGCACGCAGGCTTTGCAGCCGATGCAGCGCGTCGGATCGATGAAAAAGCCATACTGGTCGGGAACCGGCATTCGTTCCTTTCTCTTCCTTGCCAGCCCGCAGCGCCAGCAAGGGACTGTCCCTTGCTGGCGCTGCGGGCTGGCAGGGAAGCGCCTTTACTGTTGCGGTTCGTACGCTCCGGCATACTCCGGCGTCACCTGCGCCTTGAATACACGCACGGCGCAGACCTTGAACTCCGGGATCTTCGAGATCGGATCTTGTGCGGCGATGGTCACCTGATTGATGCTCCGCGCTCCCGCCCAGTGATAGGGCACGAACACCGTATCGGGACGAATGGTCGTCACCACCTGCGCCCGCAGCGTGCAGGAACCGCGACGCGATTCAACTGTCGTCCAATCGCCGTCGGCCACGCCGAGCCGGTTCGCCAGTCGTGGGTGCATCTCGATGCGCGGTTCGGGGTACTGATCGATCAACGGCCCGATGCGGCGCGTCTGCGTGCCGGAGAGAAACTGGCTGACCACGCGGCCCGTCGTCAGGATGATCGGGTAATCGTTGTCGATGTCTTCCGCTGGCGGCGTGTAGGCGGCAACCTGAAAGCGTGCCTTGCCGTCGGGGAAGTAAAACCGGCCCCGACCGCGCGCGATCGGGTTCCACGAGTCGGCCTCGAATAAGCGCGGTGTGCCGGGGTGATCTTCCGAGGGACACGGCCAAAAGACACCATATTCCTCCTCAATGCGTTCCCAGGTGATGCCGGCATAATCGGCGATGCCGCCCGCCGAGGCGCGGCGCAACTCGTCGAAGATGGCGCGAGGATTCTCGAAGGTAAAGCCTCTCTCGCGGCCCAGCTTCCGGGCGATGTCCTGAATAATGCGCCAATCCTGCCGAGCCTCGCCGGGCGGATCGACACATTTATTTATCTTGATGACGCGGCCTTCCATCTGCGTGACGGTGCCTTCGTCCTCTTCTTGCAGCGATCCCGGCAAGATGATGTCGGCGTGCCGGGCCGTCTCGTTGAGAAAGAAATCGATGGCGACGTAGAAGTCCAGTTTGTCGAGCATTCGGCCGACAAACTGGTTGTCCGGCAGCGATACCTTGGGATTGAAGCAGATTGATAGCAGCCCGCGCACTTCGCCGCGCTCGATCTTGCGGAAAATCTCGTAGGCATCGACGCCGGGACCGGGCAGTTCGCCGGGATCAATGCCCCAAACCTTGGCGATCTGAGCCCGATGTTCCGGCTTGGCGATGTCACGCATGCCGGGCAATTGATCGCACTTTTGGCCGTGTTCGCGTCCACCCTGACCGTTGGCCTGGCCGGTGATCGTCGCATAGCCGCAACCCTGTCGGCCGATGCGCCCTGAGGCCAAAACCATGTTGATCGCGCCGAGGACGTTCTGCACGCCATGACTGTGATGCTCGATGCCGCGCGCGTGCAGCAGGAAACTGCTCCGCGCCATGCCCCACCATTCCGCCGCTTGCCGGATCGAGCGCTCGGCGATACCCGTGACCTCCGCCGTGCGGCGCGGCGTCCAGTCGCGGACATGTTCGGCGATGTTGTCGAATCCAGCAGTGTGTTCCTCGATGAAATCGTGATCGAGCCAATCGTTCTCGATCATCAGGTGCAGGATGCCGTTGAACAAGGCGATGTCACGGCCGGGCTTGACCGGCAAAAACAGATCGCAGGTGCGCGCGATGGGCGTGATGCGCGGATCGACGACGATGATGCGCGCTCCCTTCTCGCGGGCTTGCCAGACGTAATTCGTCGTAATCGGAGCGCACTCGGCGATGTTGGCGCCGCTGATCCATACGACCTCGGCGGAGAGAATGTCTGACCACGGATTGGCCGCCCGGTCGATGCCGAAGGCGAGTTTGTTCGCGGAGCCGGCGCTGACCATGCACAGCCGGCCGTTGTAATCGATGTTCGCCGTCTTCAGGCACATGCGGGCGAATTTGCCCATCAAGTACGCCTTTTCGTTCGTCAGGCTGGCACCGCTGAGGACGGCGAAAGCGTCGGGGCCGTGCTTTGCCTGAATGTTCTGGATGGCCGAAGCGGCACAATCGATGGCCGTGCTGTAGGAGAGAGAGCGAAATCCCTCCGGCGTGGAGGGATCACGCCGATAGGCGTGCAGCAGGCGATCGGGATGCGAGCCTTGCAGATAGCGCTTGATTCCCTTGGGGCAGAGCATCCCGCGATTGACGGGGAACTCTTCCCACGGCTCGAAACCGACGACCTGGTTTTCCCTGACCTTGAGTTGAATGCCGCACTGCTGGCCGCAGAAACAGCAGTGCGTTTTGACGAGACGATCCACTTCCGCGCCGCTGTTGTTCGCGTCGAGCGAATAGGCGCGGTGTGGCCCGAAGTGTTCGAGTATACCGGGGAGTGCGACGGGTTGCGTGGCCATGATCGTCCGTTCTTACAAGGTCACGACACAAAAAAATACATTTCACCGCGGAGAACGCGGAGAGCGTAGAGAAAATGCAAATAAAGATTCAAACACACAATTCATTTTGGATGTATTGTTTTCTCTCTGCGCTCTCTGCGTTCTCCGCGGTGAAATCATTTTTTTCATTCCACAGAGCCGCATGAGCCAGACACACAAGTGCCCGGCGGCAAGCGGGACAAATCCATTGATAATGTCGGGCTGGTGTGGCGTCGATTTCGTAGCGATAGCCGAGTTGCCGTTCGACCACGATGAGATCCTCAACGTGCATTCGTGAGGCGAAGATAGTGTTGCAGCGATGACAGTGGGCCGGCTCGCTCGCGCGGCCGGCGTCCTTGTACGCGCCGACGGCCAAGTGAGCCGGACGCATGAAAATATGAAAGAGCTTGCCGAACGGCAGCCATAGCAGCGTGAAAATCACCGTGACCGCGTGCAAGATGGCGAGAAACTCATAACCGCCACCGTGCATCCAGGTATAGCTGACCGTCAGCAGCAAGCCGCTGACACTGATGGCGAAAAGCAGCACCAACGGCAGAAAATCCTCGCTGAACTGTTGCAGCGCCGCCGCCCCCTGATCGCGTAAACGCCGGCGCATGGCCAGCAACACGCCGGCAACGACCAGCAGCGAAGACCAAACCAACCCGTGGAAAACCACGAACCCGAACAGCGAATGGATGGCGAACTCATCGGTCGGGAAGCCGAACACATGGACGCGATAGCGCGTCAGATCGCCCGGTACCGTCTCGAAATGGACCCAGCCGAACACCAGCGGGAAGGTGATGGCGAAGGCGCTGACACAACCCCACATGATGAAGAAGTGGGCGGCCCCACGCAGCAGGCCTCGCCGCCAGATAAACCGATTGCCGGCGAAATCCGTGACGATGCGCCGGAGCAGGTGCAACCCGTGACGACCGAAGCCGCCGTTGCGAAGCAGCAGCCGCCCGCCGCGCCGAAAGTACATCGCGGTCGGCGGCCGTTGCAGCCACATGACCCAGCGATACATAATGCCGAACGCCGCGAACAAGGTGGCGAACGTGTAGCACAGAAGGGCGGCATCGAAGCGCGCGAGGTTGCGCGAACCCACCACGATGAGTCCAGCCAGCGCCAGCGTTGCCAGCAGGCTCCAGCGCGTCGCTCGTTGTCGTGGAGATGTCATCGGCACATTCTCGATTCCGGGCAGCAAGAACGCTGCCGATAAAGCACGTTCCATGCCAGTTGTGAGAACCAGCCGAGAGAGTGCTTCGCAACACCAGCGTGGACAAGGAGATAGGACGGAGAGTGTCTCCGCTATCGGGAGCGAGAAGGGGCGATCCTCTTGCTGGCTTGTTATGCACGCTCTGTTAGCAAGCTGGGCAGAGACAGACGACGTTTCGGCGATTTTCTTGATTGGACCTTGACGGAAATAACGGTTTTCAGGTACAGCGGCCGTGCCGCCGCGACACGGGATACGGTCTTTCGCGGCAGACTCATCCACGAGGAGAGCCAATGTCCCTTTCGACGGCCACGAATCCTTATCAATACGATGATTTGCTCGTCCGCTCGCAGGACCTTTACGCCAACACCAAGTATCAAATCCTCCATCGCCATCTCAAAGGCCAGAAGAACCTGCATATCCTCAACGCGGGGTGCGGATCGGGCGAGCTATCGCTCCAACTCGCGGCCGCCGGCCATCGCGTGCTGGGCATCGATCCCTCGCCGGACTACATCCATCTGGCCCGCCTTAACGCCGAACAAACCGGCGTGGAAAACTGCTCGTTCGTCGTTTCCTCCATTGAGGACTTTGACGCGGATGAGACATTCGATTGTGTCGTGGCCACCGATGTTCTCGAACACATTGACGATGATGTCACGGCGTTCGAGAAGTTGGTGCGCTTGGTGAAACCCGATGGCATCATTCTTATCACGGTTCCCGCCGGGCAATGGCTGTTTGGGTTCCACGATGAAGCGCTCGGACATTACCGCCGTTATTCGCGCGGCCAACTTCGTAAACTCGTGTCGCCTCTCTGTCGCATTGAGGCGCTGCGCTATTTCGGCTTCAGTCTGATTCCGGTTTGTTATCTCTACAGCAAGTTGCTGCGGAAACCGTATCCCGTCGGTGAATCGGGAGATTCCAAAAAGAATCCGGTTGTGGCGCTGACATTGCGGTCGATGCTTGGTCTGGATCGCCTTGTGCCGCTGCCATTGGGCACGAGCTTGATCCTGAAAGCAACGCCTCGGCGCGCCGCTTGAGTCGCTCACATGCCGCGGCGATTGCCGTAGAGTTCAATGTGCAGACGGGGACAGTAACGGAAGCCGTGTTGTTTGCACACCTCGGCCAACCAGACGCCGCGCCGGACCAGATCCTCGTGATCGGTTCCCTGCGGCATCAACAACACCTTCGCCGGCTCCACGCCGCGCAGCTGATCCACGATCGCGCGCACTTCCTCAACATCCGCCGCCCGATCGATGACGAACTTGAGCTGATAATCCGAGCGCTCCATGAAACGCTGGATGACATCCAATCGGAGACGCTGGTGATCGTGTCGCATGGCCCAGCGACCGCCTTCGCGCTGATAGGGGATGGAGTTGGTCAGTTTCGGACTGAGGCTCGCCAGATCGCAGGCCGCTTCCTTGAAGACCACCGCCGCCGTCTCGATGGTGATGTGATAGCCGCGTTCGCGCAGGGCGGCGCATAGATCTTCAATGCCGGGCGCGATGAACGGTTCGCCGCCGGTGACGACGACATAGCGAGTGGGGAAGTCGGCCAGCCGTGCCAGGATTTCATCAAGGGTAAGCGGCGTGCCCTCGGGGTGCCAGGACGTGTATTCGGAATCGCACCACACGCAGCGCAGCGGACAACCCGTGGTGCGCACAAAGGCCGACGGCACCCCCATTAGCCGGCCTTCGCCCTGAATCGAAAAAAAGACATCGGCGATCTTCATACGACATCCGTACGGTAGGTGCCGCGAGCCGAGCGGCACTTGTCCGCGTCCGGCTCGGCTCGCCGGACCTACCGTAGGTGCCGCGAGCCGAGCGGCACTCAGTAAAAAGTCCGGCTCGGCTCGCCGGACCTACCGTAGGTGCCACGAGCCGAGCGGCACGGATTGGTAGGTGCCGCGAGCCGAGCGGCACGTTTGGGTAGGTCCGGCGAGCCGAGCGGCACTTCTTCCCGTCCGGCTCGGCTCGCCGGACCTACCACACGCTCTTACAGCCTCTCATGGTAGAGCATTGAACGGCGGATGTCTCTCGGACGTGAACGGAAGCAACAGCACATCTCACCAATCGGATCCGAAGACATTGCCGTCGCGCGGATCGCAGGCGTTCGCCCAGGTCGCCGAAGTGATGTCCTGACTGACGAAACGCACGCTGCCGTCGCCGAGGCCGACGTTCGTGCCGCCGGTGTGGCCCGATTGACCGCGACTGGGATCGCAGTTCGTGAACGGCTGCGGTCGGACCTGGAACAGTGCGCACGGAGCATAGCCGGGCGACGCTCGTTTGAGAACATTGTTATGACAGAGCATGGGCCGCCATTTGGGTGTGGCGTCGGCCCACATCGAACCGAAGGCGAAGGAGGCGTCTCCCCACATGCCGCACGAGGCGTAGACCTCGCCGAAAAGGATGGTATTCGACACCCCATCCGGCAGCGAGCGCGGCAGCGCGTTCGCTCCCTGGACGCACTGGTAATCGCTGTCGCCGTTGGGATTGCCGAAGACGTAGTAATTGGCGCTGTAGCAACCGGCGGCGAAGGCATCGGCGCCGGTGTACGTGGTCGTGCAATAGCCATTGGCGACCGAAGGATCCGACGGACAAAGGTAAGTCTTGATGACCACTTGATACTGTCCGCCGCAATAGCCGTTTCCGTAAGTGGAGGTGCGCGGAATGTCGCCTTTCACCAGCTTGTTGTAGACGTTCTGCTGCTCGAGATACGGCAGAAGGAAGGCGAAGCACGTCCAGGGGCCGCCGTTGTAGCAAGGGGCCGCTTCCGTGAGGGCTGTCCAGCCATCCGGGGCGCACAGCGGCGGCAGGACGCCCATCGTGTCATTGATGTTTTGCGCGGCGAGACCGAGTTGTTTGAGATTGTTCTGACAAGTGGCGCGGGCCGCCGCCGCGCGGATCTTTTGCACGGCCGGCAGAAGCAGGCCAATCAGAATGGCGATAATGGCGATCACCACCAGCAATTCAATCAGTGTGAATCCGCAGCGATCCGAATCTCGATGAGGAGGGACCATGACGCATCCTCAAAGGATACTAACTGGCGAGCGTCCCGCGTAAGCGGGGGGAGTGTTCGCAGCATCCTCCCCCGCTTACGCGGGACGCTCGCCCATGCTATTATGACGAAATAGCATAAGAACTCGCAAGCGAAAAATGAGTTTGGAAACGCACCATGTCCGCGAATCTCTCTCTTCAGATCGCCCAACTTGTGCCCTGCACGGAAGCGGAAGGACCGGGGCGTCGATTCGCTTTGTGGTTGCAGGGCTGTCCGCTGCGCTGCCCTGGCTGCTGCAATCCGGAGATGCTGCCCTTCGAGGGTGGCACGGCGATCCCTCTCGCTGCGCTCATCAAGCAAATCGAAGACGCGGCTCAAGTACACGGCATTGAGGGTATCACGCTACTCGGGGGCGAACCGCTGGCCCACGCGACCGACGTCGTTGCTCTGGCGCAGGCGATGCGCGAGCGCGGGCTGACGGTGATGATTTTCAGCGGCTATGTCCTCGAAGAAGCCCGGCAGTTGCCCGATCCGGCCATCGCGGAATTGCTCGCCCTGACTGATATTCTCGTCGATGGCCCCTACCTCCGCGAGCAGCCGGAGACGCGGCGACGCTGGATCGGCTCGGCCAATCAGTGCATCCACTTTCTCAGCGATCGCTATCAGGCCGACGACCCGCGCTGGCTGCTGCCCAATACCCTGGAGATCCGTCTGCGCGGTCCCGAATTGACGGTGAACGGTTTCCCGGCGCGCTCGGCGGTCGGTCTATGGAAACGCCCGCGCATCCAAAATGCGCCGCGCCGACCGAACGACTGAATCCCCCTTGGCGAATGCGGCGTGATCTGTAGGAAGTCTATACGGTAATCTCTTATTCCAGCGGGTATTGAAAGCCATGGTCCACGATCGGAGCCAGGATGTCGGGCCGGCCGTCAACGGAAAGCACTCACCGCGCCAGGCCGTCACCGGATTGATGCCGCCGCAAGTTGGCGAGGCGATGATCCGCGAAGTTTGGCCGACCATCATGGACGTGCAATTCAGCGTTGCCTCGCTATCCGCCAAGCTGATGAAAAGCATCTGTTTGGCTCCGCTCGGCTGGCTGCTTAATGGGCTGCTGTTCGGCAAGAAGTTCGCTCCGTTCCTGTGCAAGCGCTACACGTTGACCAATCGACGGCTCATGGTTCAGCGCGGCTGGAAGCCCGCCCCAATCCAGGAGGTCGCTCTCAAAGACATCGACGATGTTCGACTGCTCGCGGACACTTACGATGCCTTTTATCGTTCGGGCGATCTGGAAGTGTCATCCGGCGGCAAGGTCGTATTGAAGCTGACCGGCACGCCGGAGCCGGAATCGTTCCGCCACGCCATCGTCAACGCCGCCAGAGCATGGGGAGGATCGGACAAACTCAAAGACCCCTTCCTGCCGGCCAGCGCTCCGGTCAAATAACCGCTATCCGCTGCCCGCTCTCCGCTATCCGCAAAATCGAAATGCGGATAGCGGAGAGCGGATAGCGGACAGCGGATGGCGGATGGCACAAGGAGGTGCGCCGATGAAGCGATTTATCATTCTCTTGGTTATGTGCGGCGTCGTGCTGAGTGCCGGCGCGGCGGGTTGGTTGTGGCTGCTGCCTCCCAATCAAGAGCGTGCCCTCGCTCGCATCCGGCAGCGCGGCGGCAAGGTTCAGATCGATGAAACGCGGCGCGATCGGCCTGTGGTTAAGGTCGATCTCAAGGACTGCCCCATCCACGATGATGACCTCGCTTCTTTGAGCGCTTTTTCGCATCTTCAATATCTGTTGTTGACCGATACGAACATCACCGAGAACGGCCTGAAACATCTGGCGGGGTTGACGCAGTTGCGCGGGTTAACTCTGAGTGGTCCCGCTGCGGGCGGCGATGGTTTGCGGCACCTGGGCGGAATGCTCGGCCTCCGCGAGCTGCGGTTGGAGAAGACCCCCCTCACCGAAGCCGGCCTGGCGCATTTGAGACGCCTGATTGGACTGGAAACGCTGGAATTGTTGGATGTCACGCTCACCGACGACGGTTTACGGCAACTGTCGGGACTGCTCAATCTCCAGCGTCTGACCCTGCATGCCACTGCGATCACCGACACCGGCCTCGCTCACCTGGCCGACCTGCACGAGATCGAGGAATTATCGCTGGCATCACCGCGAATCAGCGATGCGGGACTGGTCCACCTGGAAAAAATGAAAAACCTCCAGGAGCTAAGCCTCGCGGACACGGCCATCACCGATGCGGGTTTGCCCCATCTCGCCCGGCTGACCCAGTTGCGTGAGTTGGACCTAAGCAATACACGTATCAGCGCCGCGGGTTTAGCGAAATTACGAAAGGCGCTGCCCGGAGCATTCGTTTACCGCACCCCCTGAAGTCGAGTTGAGGAAGGCATGAGCGACGCGACAACCACCGAATTGTTGCAATTGAATCAACGTCTCCTAGACTGCATCGCTCTGGGCAACTGGGCGACGTACCAGGAACTGTGTGATCCGTCCTTGACCGCCCTGGAGCCGGAGGCGCTGGGCCATCTCGTTACAGGGATGGACTTTCACCGCTACTACTTCGACCTGGGCGGCATTCGCGGCCGGCATCAAACGACGATGTGCAATCCGCATGTGCGTCTGATGGGCGATGTGGCAGTGATCGCCTACATGCGTCTGGTGCAGCGTGTCGGGCCGGACGGCAACGCGGTGACGATGGGTAGCGCCGAGACGCGCGTCTGGCAGCGTCTCAATGGCCACTGGCGACACGTCCATTTCCATCGCTCGATGCTCATGCCGATGTCGAGTTGATTGCCAGCCCGCAGCGCCAGCAAGGGTTCCCTTGCTGGCGCTGCGGGCTGGTAGATACGTTACTTATCCGTGCGTTCCACGCCGGACACGGCGAGAACGAAATCGGCGCCATACGCCAACGACGGCGTCTGATACCCCGGCGGCGCATCGCCGGCCAGCACGCGCGTCATCGCTGCTAACGCTGTCAACATCGTGAACGTGTATCCTTCGGGACCACGCAGACGCGATACGGCGCGACGCCCTTCGTGATCGCTCACCTCGCCCCACAACAAGGTCCGTCCCTTGGCGCGTTCCTCGTCGGTTGGGCCGGCTGGCCCCGCCTGAATGCGGCGTTTGAGGAAGCGCTGCACGAACGACGAACGCAGCAGCCAACCGAGATGCCGGCTCAGACGCATCAGGCGGAGTTGCCCGCGTGAGGTGGCGGTGTACACCTCAATGTCGCCGATGCCGGTGCTGCGATACGCCGTGGACACGTCGCCCCACGGAATGCTGACGGCCAGCCGCGTGCCCTCGCCAAAGTCGATATCGCGCATCCGCCACGCCGACGGTACGCTCGTCAGCACACCGCCGCGACGGATGACACCACCGCCATGCAGGTTCTCGACGATGGTTGTGGCGGTCCCGCGCGAGAAACGGCCGACGCCGTGAAAACCCAGCGCTAGATGCGTCGCGGTGGGCAAACGTCGATGCAGATGCAGCGCCAGGCAGTCCGACGGCACCACATCAAACCCTGCCCCCGGCAACAGCATGATGCCAGCCGCCATCGCCTCGGTATCGCGTGCGGCGGCCATCTCGAAGACACTGATTTCGCCGGTGATGTCGAGATAGTGAACGCGCGCTTCCAGACAGGCGTCGATCATCGGTCGAGCCGTGTGCGCGAACGGCCCGGCACAGTGAAGCACAGCCGTCATGCCGTCCAGAGCAGCCCGCGTCGCCGCCGCGTCGTTCAGCGAGAAGATGCGAGATTCCAGCCCCAGCTGGCGAGCCAGGGCGTTCACGGTCTCGGTGTTGCGGCCGGCCAGGACTGGCCGTTGACCGCGCACCACCGATTCTCGCGCAATCAGCTGGCCCGTGTAGCCATTGGCGCCATACAGAAGAAAGGTAGGCATCGACAAATCCCCACCGGAGGAGTAGGTGCCGCGAGCCGAGCGGCACGGATTCACGTCCGGCTCGGCTCGCCGGACCTACTTCCCCGTATTCGTGTTCTTCAACCAGCGATCCAACCACTCATACGCCACCTTGCGTACTTCCGGTGGAAAATCATGTTTGCAATCGGGATAATTCGCCGCCAACTTGTCTTTTGCGCCGAGCAATTCATACACGGGCTTCGCCGCCGCGATGCAGTCTTTCACGCCGGACACTTCAAAATTATCATCGTGCAAGGGCGAACTGGCCAGAAACGCGCGCGGTGCGAGAGCAGCAACAACTTCCATGAAATCAAAGGGCATCTTCTCCGGTTTCATCTCATACTTACTGGCGATGAGCGGCATATAACGCGCACTGGTCCAACCTTTTAATTTGCCCCCATAATACTTCGGAAAACTCGTGAACCCACAATTGGACACACACGCCTTGATGCGCGTGTCGAAGACGGCGGTAAACATGGTATTGTGTCCGCCGAGCGAATGGCCGATGCAACCAATGCGTTCCGCATCAACCTCCGGTAGCGAGACGAGTAGATCAATCGCCCGCATGTTATTCCAGATTGCTTTCATGCTACCGGATTGATATTTGCTCTTGGCGAAATCATAGGGATACTCGCCGAAGCTGGGATAATCGGGACAGAGGACGACATAGCCGCGCTCGGCGAGATGGACGCCGATGCGTTTGTTTTCTTGCTTACCCAGGCCGGCCGGCTCTTCCTTGCCGATGGGGATGGTCTGGTGCAACACGAGCATGCCCGGCAGTTTGCCCTTACGCCCTTTTGGAATCAGCAGATATGCCGGCACACGATCGCCCTTCTCGACCGCGAAGGTCAGTTTCTTGCGGACATAACGCGGCAACTCGACCGTCTCGGTCACTTTCACATCGAGAGGCACTTTGTGGCTATCGTCGGGCAGTGGTCCCATGACGAGCTGCATATTGGCGAGAATGTGCGCTCGCCGTTTCGCCCAGTCCGCCGCAGTGCGCACTGGATGTTCCTTGCCCTCGGCATCGCGCACCACGAGCAACTTGGTTTTGTCCGGATAAAAAGGCGGCTCCGATCTAACCACAGAGACACAGAGGCACAGAGAAGACAAGATCAGGACAGGGACCGGCCAGGTAAGATTACGGCATAGACAAGGATGGTTCATTGATTTTTCCTTTGTGCTATTCTTCTCCGTGTCTCTGTTTTATGTGTTCGCCGGCATGTCGCCTCCGAGGGAAGTTCCGGGGGCAACAACATTGTCGATCCCCCGCGCCTCATACACCGGCCAGCCGTAGTCGCCGTCCTGCTTCTCCACTCCCAGTTCGCACTGGACTGTTGTTGGTAAACTGGCGAACCATCCGAACGACACGGCTCCCCGCCGTCAGAATGCGTAGTCGGTTCGTTCTCGGGGACGCAGCGAGGCGAGAAAGGCATTGAAACTGCCGCCGAGCAATGTACTCTCCGCCATTTCATGATCCAGGAAGACCACGCTTCCGGCACGGTTTCCCGCGAGAACGACACAAAAGTAATTGCTGGAACCATCCGTTCCAACCGGAAGAAGTGGTTCTTCCAGTTCCATCTCGTAAACATTCTCCAAGTCGCTTTGAAGATCGTCCCACGCGCAATGGAGGGGCCACGTCCGCAGTTCTTCGATTTCCTCACACTCGATAGGGCCAAGACCCAGATCAAGCATCGGAAAGAAACACAGGACAATATCTTCTTGCGCAGCAGAGCCATTATCCAGAAGAAACGCATCGGGATCCGGATGACCGCCGTTATACTGAAACAAGAACTCCCGGTATTCGGTTGGTAGTGGATGACCAATATACTTCTCGAACGCAGCGACTTGCGCGCTTGTGG
>DATNCY010000134.1:0-10478 GCA_035553375.1 Gemmataceae bacterium | reverse complement strand
TTGCCGTCGGGACTGAACACAAGCCCCTTGATCCCATCCTTATGTCCGGCTAACGCGCGGAGCAGTTCGCCGGTCGCCGTCTTCCACAGTTTGATTTGTCCGGTGATGATTCCGGTGGGGGCGTGGCCGGCCGTGGCGATGACCTCGCCATCGGGACTGACGGCCACATGATCGAATACGTTGTTCCCATCGCGGAGGGCGCGTGGCCGTTGGGCCGCCTTGAGATCCCAGAGGCGAACCGTGTGGTCGGCCGCGCCGGAGGCCAGGTATTGACCATCCGGGCTGAAGGCGACGGCGAGAACCTGACTGGTGTGGCCGCGAAGATCGAGTATCTGCGCCTTGGTCGGCAGATCCCAAACCTGGACGTGGTAGAAACCGGCAAGGGCCAGCCGTTTGCTATCGGGGCTAAAATTCAATAGCTGTTGGTAGGCCGCGTGGCCGCCCCCATCGACCCAGCCGGTAACGGCGAGAACCACCGCGCCGCTCTTCAAGTCGAAGGCTTTGATTTTGCCGTCGCCGAAGTTCGCGGCGAGCAATCGACTATCCGGACTGAAGGCAAAGGCGGTGACGGGGCCGGTCGGTACCGGCAGTTTATCGAGTTCTTTCCAATTAGCGGTATCCCAGATCTTCAAAATGCCTTTTTTCTGAGGAAGCATCGTCGTTATGCAGGTCGCCAGGTATTTGCCGTCGGAACTGAAGGCGACGGCCGTAAGGAGATCGAACGTGTCGGCCGTGAACGTGAAGGTGTCCTTGCCCTGAGCGAGATCCCAGATTTTCAACTCGCCTTTGTTGGTGTTCTCCGTGCCGATGGTGGCGAGCAACTTACTATCCGGACTGAAGGCAAGGTATTCCACTTTGCGCGCATTGCCCGGCAGGGGCTTGATCTCCCGGCTCGTCGCGGCGTCCCATAGCCGCAGTCGGGCCTGAAAGCTCTCGCATGCGCCGGCAATCTGCTTTCCGTCGGGGCTGAAAGTTACTCGCGTGACCAGCGTGGCCGTTGGCGCTTTCAAGGCGGGCAAGTCCTTGCCGGCCATCAAATCGCGCAGGATCGCCACGTTCCAATCCGGAGTGAACTTCGGCCCGGTATAGGGGATGGGCACGGACAGCAGCCGGCCGTCTCGGCTCAACGCGATTGTCGGGATAAACATGCCCAGGGTAGCGGGACCATACTTGGGGCTGGCATATAATTCTTTGCCGCCGCGCACGTCCCAAACGCGCACGATTCGATCCAAACTGGCCGAAGCAAGCCGCCGGCCATCCGCGCTGAAGGCGAGTGCAGGCACGCCGTTTTCATGGCCGCGCAGCACGCGAACATTTCCTCCGCATAAGCGTTTCAGATAGCGCCACTCCCAGCCGCGCAACTCCGTCGGACACTCATCGAGTATCTGCTCGGCCAAGGATGTGTTGTTGTTGAACTCGTATTGACCGGCGAGCAAGACCCCCCGGTGTGCGAGGGTGCGCTCCAGCTTTTCTCGTGCCTGACGCTCCTTGTCTGCGGCAATCTTCTCTTTGCCAGCGTTGAGGTTGGCGAGTATCGTCTGGGTGTTTGCCTCATGTTTCTGCTTCTCGACCTCCGTTAGCGCCTCCTCGGTCTTGACCCGCTGAGCTTTCTCCTTTTCCTCGTTGTCCTGAGCGATCCGACTTTCTCGGTCTTTCTCATCGCGCTGCGTGACGGCATCCGCCCATCCCCATACCGCGCCAACAAACGCCAGGCCGAGAAGCACGAGCAGGCTGGCGACCAGCGGATAGCGGCGGCACCAGCGGCCCATCCGCTCAAGTCGGCCGATCGGTCTGGCCCGGATTGGCTCATCGTTGAGAAACCGCTGTAGATCGTCGGCTAACTCTTCAGTGGAGGCGTAGCGCTTCGCCGGCTCTTTTTGCAAACATTTCAGGCAGATGGTACCGAGATCGCGCGGCAATTTCGGTTGCAACTGGCCCGGCGGCACCGGCTCGCGCTGGCGAACTTGCTCCAGTGTGTCCAACACCGTCACGCCTCGGAACGGTGGTCGGCCGGTCACGAGGGCGTACAGAATGGCTCCCAGCGCATAACCATCGGTCGCCGGCCCGATCGCTCGCACCTGCCCGGCCGCTTGCTCCGGTGCCATGTACTCCGGTGTGCCCATCACCTGTCCCGTCTGAGTCTGGCCGCTGGGCGTCTCCAGATGCTTGGCCAGGCCGAAGTCGGTGATCTTGGGGGTGCCGTCCGCCGCCAGCAACACGTTGGCCGGTTTCAGGTCGCGGTGGACGATGCCGCGCTGATGGGCGTAGTGCATGGCCCGCGCCAGTACCTCCACGATGCCGGCAGCATCTCGCGCCGCCAGCGGCGACGCGCCGGCCTTCCGTGCCAGCGTACCGCCTTCGACGTATTCCAGCGCCATGAAGGGATGGGTCGGCCCATCCGTCTCGGCATGTTCGCCCACGTCGAATATCTGCACGATGTTGGGGTGCTGAAGGCGGGCGACGGCTTCGGCCTCGGCGTGGAAGCGGACCAGTTCTTCCGGGCCGGCATACGAGCCGGACAGAATCATCTTCAGCGCCACCAGGCGATTCAGTTTGAGATGCCGGGCCTGGTAAACCACACCCATGCCGCCCCGACCGAGGACGCCCAAAATGACGTAGCCGGAAACGCGCGGCAACCGCGGCGGCCCTTGCTCGACCGGCCTTGGTCGCTCTGGGATGGACGATCGCTCTCCCGTCGCCTGCGTGGTGATATTCGCGTCGAAGCCGGAGGGCACCTCCGGCACCTGACCGTCCCCTGGAGGAGATGAAACAACGGGCCGGTAAGGACGTGTTACCAGCGCGTCGAGAGCGTGGCTGGAGACCTTCCATCGATTCAGTTTCTGGGCGCAATCCTCGCACCCTTTGACGTGTTCGGCCAATCGCTCCTTCTCTGCGATAGATGTATGTCCCAAAACGAAACGCTCTAGATTCCGATCGTCCGGGCAAGACGATTCTCTCGACATAGCCATCTCCCAGGAAGTGAGACGCGAACCAACTACCCCACGCTTGGCCGGACAGCGTTCTTGATCGCTGAATGCGAGGAGGTTCTCGTTTTCCTCAAAAAGAGTAGGAACGAGTTGTAGTATGACCGCCGGTGTCTGAAAAGCAAGAGGATAGAGGACAGGAAGAATCCTCTATCCGCGCTCCGCTCTTGGCGTTTCATTTTTGGTGTCGCTACCAAGCTGGGACGTGAGATGCCGAGTTTCTATGATACTCCACATGATTGCCGCCATCCGCTGCACAAATCTCGTCAAGCACTACGAGGGCCGGCCGCCTGTCGAGGCTGTCCGTGGTCTTGATCTGACGGTCGAGGCCGGTGAGTGCTTTGGTCTGCTCGGCCCCAACGGTGCCGGTAAGACCACCACGATCGAAATTATCGAAGGTATCGCCGAGCCGACCGCCGGCGAGGTCGAAATCTTCGGCATGCGCTGGGGTCGCGACGACAACGCCATCAAAGAACGTCTGGGCATTTCCCTGCAAGAGACACGACTCTCCGAAAAGCTGCAAGTGCGCGAAACCGTCACCCTGTTCCGCAGCTTCTATAAGTGCGGTCTGGAGCCGGACGAGGTCATTCGGCGTGTTTCTCTAGAAGAAAAAGCCACCACGCGCGTAGGCAATTTGTCGGGTGGACAGCGACAGCGCCTGGCCGTGGCCTGCGCTCTCGTTGGCGATCCCGATTTGCTCTTGCTCGACGAACCGACCACCGGCCTCGATCCCCAATCGCGGCGGCAACTGTGGGAGCTGATCCACGCCTTCCGCGTCCAGGGGCGCACCGTGCTGCTGACCACGCACTACATGGACGAGGCCGAACGATTGTGCGACCGTGTGGCCGTCGTCGATCACGGCAAGGTCATCGCGCTTGGCTCGCCGCGCGATCTTATCGCGGAGTTGGGCGGTGAACACATTATCGAGTTCACCCTCGACGAGCGGGACGGGCTGTCCCCCTTGGAGCCGGCGACGTTAAGCGACTTGCCCGCCGTGCGCTCCGCGCGCAAGGACGCCGACCATTTCTCTTTGTCGGTCACGGAGCCGCATATCGCTCTACCGGCCCTGTTGGAGCGGTTGGGACAGGGTGGCCACCCACTAGCCGGCCTGAGTACACGTCACGCCAGCCTCGAAGATGTCTTCGTAATGCTGACCGGCCGGCACCTGCGCGAGGGAGACGCCACATCATGAACGAGCAAACGCGCCCTGCCAGCTCCGAAAAGCGCTACTGGCCGATGGGGCAGTTGATCCTGGCCCGTGTGCGCGAGTTCTATCGAGAGCCATCGGCGCTTTTCTGGGTTTACGGCTTCCCTCTCCTCATGGTCGTGGCCCTGGGCATCGCCTTCCGCAACAAACCCGCTGAGCAAATTCTCGTCGATGTCCAGCAGGATGGGGGAGATACGCCTGGCTTCCAGTCCGTTTACGATATTCTCAAGGAGAATGCAGCGTTCAAGGTTCAGAAAGGCGATGCGGCTCAATGCCGGCTACGGCTGAGGACCGGCAAGACGGCGCTGGTGATTGTGCCGCCACCCTCGCCAGGCGAACCTTCCCAATACCTCTATCTCTTCGACCAGACGCGCGAAGAGAGCCGGCTGGCTCATAGCAAAGTGGATGATGTTCTTCAGCGGGCGAACGGGCGTGTCGATCCGCTGCCTGTCAAGCCGGTGGATGTACAAGAGCCGGGGGGAAGATATATCGATTTTTTGGTACCCGGGTTGGTCGGCATGAACCTGATGGGTGGCGGCTTGTGGGGTGTCGGCTTCGTGACCGTGGATATGCGCATCCGCAAGGTACTCAAGCGTTTCCTGGCCACACCGATGCGCAAGACCGATTTCTTCTTCGCCATCCTGCTCAGCCGGCTGATATTCCTGGTGCCGGAGATTTTGGTGTTGTTGGTGTTCGCATGGCTGGCGTTCGACGTGGTGGTTCAGGGCAGCATCCTGGCGGTCGTGGTGCTGATTCTGTTGGGCGCGTTGGCCTTCGCGGGTATCGGGCTGCTCGTGGCCAGCCGAGCGCGGACGTTGGAGGCGGTGTCAGGACTGATGAATCTGGTGATGTTGCCTATGTGGGTGCTGTCAGGGATCTTCTTTTCGTCAGATCGCTTCCCCGAGGCGATGCAGCCGTTCATCAAGGCGCTGCCGTTGACGACGCTGATCGATGCGCTTCGCAGCGTCATGTTGGAAGCGACGCCGTTACAGGCGTTGTGGCCGCAAGTCGCCATCCTGGTCGGTTGGGCCGTCGGTAGTTTCGTGCTGGCGCTGCGCTGGTTCCGCTGGCAATAACCCTGCTCGCGAGGAATCAAACTCCGAGTATTCCCATGACCGCCAAGCCCTACGATCCGACACTGAAAGCGTTGGTCGAGACCGAGCCGGAATCGTGGCCGGTCCTGCTCGGCCACGCGAAGGCCCCCACGACGGTGATCGACGCCGACATCGCCACGGTAAGCGGCCGATAAAGTGCTGCATGTGTCCGCCGACCCGCCCTATCTGCTGCACCTGGAGTTCGTTTCCGGCCACGACGCGGCGACCTTGCCATCGGCACTCCTCATGCGGAATGGTCTGTTGGGGCATCGTCATGATATGCGGGTGCGCAGTGTCGCGATCCTCTTGCGTCCTCAAGCCGATTCACCGCAGCTCACTGGACTTTACCAGCGCGGCTTCCCCGGCGAGGAGCCATACCTGATCTTCCGTTATTCCGTGGTGCGTGTCTGGCAGCTTCCGCCGCAGCCGTTGCTGCGAGGTGGTCTGGGGTTGCTGCCGCTTGCTCCCATCAGCGCGGTGACAGAAGCGGATTTACCGGGCATAATAAAGCAGATGGAGCAACGGCTCAGCAGTCGGCGCGGCCGCAAGCAGGCTTCCCTCGTATGGGGAGCTGCCTATATTCTGTTAGGACTGCGCTACTCACCGGCTCTGGCGGGGCAATTATTCCGAGGAGTGGTATCTATGAAAGAATCTTCGACCTATCAGGCCATTCTGGAAGAAGGACGAGAAGAAGGGCGAGAAGAAGGACGACAGGAAGGGCGACAGGAAGGAGCCGTAGCTGAGGCAAAGAAGACGCTTCGGATTCTGTGTGACAAAGCCTTTGGTGTTCCCGACGCGCAAACGGAGGCGGCGCTTGAACAAATCGTCGAGTTGACACGCCTGGAAGAATTGTTCAGGCGTTTCAGTTCGGTTACCAACTGGCAAGACTTGCTCAATGTTCCGGCCAGTGGCCGGCGCAAAAGAGGACCGCGACGGTCTTCGTAGAGCCAATGTCTGCGGAGTGGCGTTTATGAAAGAATCTTTTATCAGGCCATTCTAGCCGTAGGTCCGGCGAGCCGAGCCGGACTTGGAGAAGTGCCGCTCGGCTCGCGGCACCTACGCAAACCGTGCCGCTCGGCTCGCGGCACCTACTCCTGTGGTTACCGGCTCTTACGGTTTCGGCGCATACAGGAATGCGCGGGAGATCATCCCGGAAGCAGCTTGCGAGGCGTTGCTACCCGTATGCACGCGCAGGACGATCGTGTTCTTCTTGCCTGGCTCGATTGCCTGACTCACATCGAAATCCATTTCGCTCGTTGGCCGTTCGTAGGCTTCGTGATACGCGCGATGACCGACGAAGCGACCATTGACCCAGCCCCACGCTTCCGTCTCGACGGCGGGAGCATAGAGATGAACCTTCTGCCCCTTCGCCGAGGCCGGCACATCCACCACGACGCGATACCACATCGCTCCCAGGTACGGATAACCTTGCTCGTCCATGTGCCCTTGCGCGTAGAATGGCTTCGTCGTCAGGATATTCTGCCAATTTTCATCCGCAAAGTCCGTAGAAATCCAGTCTGAGAATCGCCCTTCGTCGCGCGGATCGAGGTGGAATCGCGCCTTCTCCGGCAGAAGGGCGATGCGCGTGCCGGTCTTGCCCGATAGCCGATCCGCGAGTTTCTGGTAATACGCCTTGCGAGCCACCAGCCCCCAGTAATAGAAACCAGATTCGAGTTTATTACCGGCGTCGTCCGGCGTGCAGAAAAATAGACTGATGGCCGATAGCTGCTTGCGCTGTTCGAGCATGGTATCGGCCTGCTTGACCGCCTCGGCGAAGTCGCACGCCCACTCCGCTGCTGTCATAGCGAGATAGCCCTTCAAATGTTCCAGTATCAAACGATCCACCTTGACACGTTGACGATACGGCTCGTCGTCAGCCAGTTTCTCGGCCCGTGCAATCTGTTTGTCCAACTCGGCCATCAATTCGGGCGTGTACACATAGGGCATGATGCGATCTTCGTGACCGAGCATGGGGGTACTCTCCATCGCTAATTCGAGAGCATCCCAGAATGCCCGCGCTGGTTTGGCGGCTGGCCCGCACCAGGTTGTGAAGAAATCGGCCAATACTCCGTCGGCGTCGAGATTGGCATCCCACATCATTTGCGCTCTCAAATAGCGCGGATAAATGCCGGATTCCATGAGGACGGTACGGCCCTCGTCGGCGAAACCAATGACGCCCCATTTCTTGAGCAGCGGCATATCACGGCGATGCTTGCGTGCCAGCGGTGCCGGCGTGCCCGCTGAGGCCAGCATGATGTACGTATAATCGTAGAGAAATACATTGCGCGATAGCTCGGCCCAGCGCTTAATCATCTGGCCCTGGCGATAGGTTTGCCAGCTGCGCGGATCATCGTAGGCGTGCAGCGTGTCCGACCAAATGGCGGCGAACATGATGCCGACGTTTGGCTCGACCTTCATGCCCATCGGCGGCGTGTTGCGATTTGCGTAGCCGTTCGTCGTGATGAGGTGATTCGGAAATTCCTTGTGGACCTCGCGCGCCACGGCGTTGACGAAACTCAACCACTCCTCCGTGACGCTCAATTCACTCGGTATGCCGAGGCGGCCAACGAGATCGGGAAAGCCGAGATTACGCTTGACCGTCTCCGGGTTGTAATCGCGCGGCAAACCGTCGTCGGGCGCGAAACCCATTGAGGTCAGCGCCGGATCTTTGCGAAAGCGTTCCTTGATCGTTTGGGCGGCGATGGCCGCAGCCTTCGGATTGGTCAAATTGGGCAGGGCGATATTTCGTTTGCCTTCGGCGTTCAGCGCGAACAGTTCGGGCTGTGTCTTGATCAAATCCGGCGGGATGAGGCCGCGTGTGCTGCTATCGCCGGGCATGGCGAGGAAGTTCGCTGTCGGATTCATCTTGTTGCGAATCTTCCAGCGTGCATCGGGCTGGCGATTCGCCGCCGGCATGTGCCCCCACCAATTGCGCATCTTGAAGGCAGGCTTGCGGCGCACCTCGACATCCACGACGGCCAAAGTCGCTTGCCGCGGCACAACCTCGCCGAAATCGCCGGGCATGAACCACCGCACACCGAAACGGCCAAGCAATTCGGCCACGGCGAATTCGCTGCCGTGATACGGTCCCTCATCGTTGCCGGCCAGCACGAGTCGATCACCGGCGCAGAGGATAAGAAAACCTTCCTCATCGCGCTGCGGTGTCAGACCGGCGGGGATTTTCTTATCGAACGCCTCCGTTCGCTTGCTTTTGCCGACGAGGATGGCGGCACCATCGAGAGGCACATCATCGCCGATGATCGGTAAGCGGGCACCGGAGATTTTCACAATGTACTGCTGCAAATCGTGGGCAGCGGAGGCGATCTTGCTCGCGGCCGGTTGCTTATCGGTAAGCTGCTCGACTTTGGGATCGGCGTCCGCCGTCAGCGCGGCCTTCCTCACAACAATGCTGGCGCGAGACTTGCCGTCCTGAACCAAGGTCACGGCTGCCGTGACAGACCCCGGGGATGCAACGACCGTGACGAGAATCCCAGCGATAAAAGAGGCGAGTATAGGTGCCCGATAAGAAGAAGGCATGGCATGATTCCTTGACGGCGGTTACTGAGACTGCTCCATCTTCCGACTTGTTTTCTTGGCACCCTTGGCTTTCTCTCCCGGCGGCAAGAAACGCACCAGAACTCGACTTTCCAGCGCGGCGGCAATACGGCGCAACATAACGAGAGAATAGCGGTCGTAATTGGCGTCTTCCAGACGACAAATCACTGAGGCCGTCGTTCCCACCCGCGCCGCGAGTTCACGCTGAGTCAGACCGGCGGCCGTCCGTAAGTCATGGATTTGCTGGGCGATCTCGGCTTGCTGCCGTTCTTCCTCCAGCAACTCCAACATCGCGGGGTTCCCCTCGAAGTAGCGCTCGTGGAGTATTTCTACGGCATCGCGTGTCGGTTTCTTTAGGGCTTTGGCCATCTTCAATTCTCCTCGTGGGTATGCTGCTCCGGGTTCGCTCGAAGTCGTTCCTTGCGATCGACAGCCTTCTCGATTTCCTTTGGATCGACTTCCGGCCCTTGCTTGATGAAACCGTGCGAAATGATCGCCGTACCTTGTCCATGAAAGAAATAAAGCATTCGATACTGGACACGCCCCACTCGCGCTCGTAGTTCGCGGATCTCGTCACGCAAAATGTCGGCATGGGGGCGGCGGAGGTCTTGTCCAGCGGCCTTCAAGAGTTCAAGGAGAACGCGACACTTCGCCACGGCCTTGGGCGGTTTAAGGGCGTCCAACCATTCCAGCAGGGGGACCGTGCCGTTTGTCTCTCGAAAAAGGTGAACATTGATGGCTGGCATGGCTATCCCCCTTCCTTAGATTCGCAAATTTGCGAACAAAGATCAAGCCCTCTAGTAGGGCGGCGATCCGGCTCGATCAATTGGGGTTGGCGAAAGGGGAAAAGGGATGCTTGCGTTGTGAGGTCGTTGGCTCGTAAAATCGTGGTGGAGTTGAGGTGGTGTTGGGATAGAAAGTCCTACCAACGGTTGCTGGCGTTGCATGGCCCAGCGGTTCAGTCCAAGAGCGGTCTATCCGCCGTGCCGGTTGTCGGCGGGGATATGGTTTCTGCCGGACGGCACGGCGGATAGACCGCTCTTCGTTCGGCCAACGGAGGCGGGTTTCGTAATGGCGATCCCCGGCTACTTGCACTTGGGCTTCTTCGCCGAGGACTCCGTCGGCCAATGGCAGTCACACCCTCGCGTCGTTCTGGGACCGCCAACCGATGCGTTTGAGGACTGTTTGAGGGAGTTGCTCGGGGAACTGCTCGTCGGCGAGGAGGGTGACGGGCCGCTGTACCGCGACAAGCACGGGGTCGTGACGGTGTCGCTCTGGGAGTTGATCGGCCAGGACGACCTGGTGCGGCGACTGCTGCAACTCCAGTCGCGCAGCGGGTGCCAGGCTGTCGAGAGCCGGGGGTTCTCGTCGCACCTAATTCACCCGAACTGCCTCGAAGGGAGCCTGCGGTACTACGTCGAGGAGTTCCGCGAAGTCGTGGCCAGATGGCAGGCCGCCCGCGAGGAGGAACCGCCTCCGTCTGGAGCAGAGGCATAACGCCGAACCCTTATAACCCCCGCGTCGCACGCGACCCCCGACGTTCCGTGAACTTGAGTCGGGGTGTTTCTCGCCACTCGCTCTTGCGATATTGTGGAGTGACCGGCGTAGGTCCGTGGCCGAAAAGCCACTGGCGCTTCC
>DATNCY010000133.1:0-38075 GCA_035553375.1 Gemmataceae bacterium | reverse complement strand
CCGTGATAACATGGGTCGCCCCCGGCGTCGCGCTCGGCTGAATCGACGAGGTGACGAACGTCGCGTGCGGAAACCGCGGCACATCGAAAAAGTCACTCCCTTTGAGGTGCCGGGTCAGCAGCGGGATGTTTGTCGTGGTCGAGTCCATGTCGATGTCGAGAACCAGGCGCGCCGTCCGCACATCGTCGCCGGTTAGCTCGAACGTGCCGGTGAACCGCTGGAAACTGCCGGACTGCGAGGTTCGTTCCGAGGAGCCGACGAAGCCAATTTTCGTGTTTTGCGGGGTTAGACGGATGCCGCCGGCCGAGGCGTTAGTAGGCGTCGTGGCGGATGCCCTAGCGGAGACGGGAGCCGCTTGCTGCGGCGGCGCGCGATGCGCCGCCGAGCAAGCGAACAGACCGAGTACAACAGCGAGAATCATCAGGTTCACGAACGTACGCATCGTCGCTCCCTTGGTGGACCGGGCGCGGTCCTCAAGTCCTCGGGGGAACGGTCACGGCAGGATTTGCTTGACAGCCGACTCGACGGCATTGAATCGGCGAGCGTCGAGGTTCACGAAGTTGGCTGTCACCTTGTAGTCCTTGTAAACAAGGATCGTATTCAGCGCCTGCGGATGGACCTTGTACAATTCGCCCAAATCCTTCTTCCTCGTCTGCGGATCGGGATAGCACAGGCCGATCTTGGTGATCCGCCTCTCCGTCGCCATCTTCGCCAGTTTGTCCGGCGTCGCGTCGAGGACAATGACGAAGCCTTTGAGGTTGTCGCCCTGGTGCGCGGCGACGAGCTTCTCCAGCTGCTCCGCCAACGCGGCGGCATTGTCGCCGTCGCGTGTGAAGACGACCACGGCGGGCTTTTCGAGATACGTACACACCGGACAAGCTCTCGTGCCCTTGTCCGGGCCGGCGACATGGATAGGGTTCCAGGCCGCGACTTCCTCGCCGCGTTGGAGGCCCGACTTTAGTTCCGCCGGCTGCGATGCAACCAGAAATAACAGTGCTAAGACCGCTTGATTCATGGTTCGACTCCCTTACTCAAACCGGAGCCTAGGCGCAAGACGGCTGTATAGCACTGGCTTGATTGTGTCAACGCCGGAGTCTGCCTGAGTCAGGAATCGGGTGTGCAGCTGTTACTTGGGTGGGAAATCTGCTGTCGGTTGCGGTAAAGTGGAGAACGAAGGAAATCCACCCCGAATCTTCACAACAGGAGTTTCCCGTGATCCATCCTGGATTGGCATCACGCGGCCGAGCATCTGTGCGACTTCGCCAAAATGTGGCATGCACGGCGACGGAGATGCGGCGTCGGCTCCAAGCTATCCGCGCCGAATCGAAACGACTGCCGCGTGAAGCGCCGCGGACCTTGCGGGCGATTGCCATATTGGAACGCATCGGATCCTGGAGAAACTCAGCAGCGGCGCGGCGGCACACAAGACGCACGCGTCCTGCAACGCCTCAATCCTCCTTGGCTAGTGGGAGATCCTCACCATGAACCGTGTTTCCTCCCTTGCTCTCTGTCTCACCGCGCTGCTGGCGAGCGTTGCCGTTGTTCGTGGCGAAGACGCCAAGACGCCGCGCACCGACTTATACGGCGACCTCCTGCCGCCGGGTGCCGTGGCCCGTCTCGGCACGATCCGGCTGCGGCACGCTGGGGCCGAAGTCGCATTCTCGAAGGATGGCAAACGCTTGACCTCGTGCGACAGCGCTGGCGAGGTGCGCATCTGGGACGCGGCCACAGGCGCGTTGGTGCGACGAAAACAGTTGACCGGGATGCCGCGAAACCGCGAGCATTTCGTGAGAGTGACCCTGTCACCGGGCGGCACGATGGCGGCGGTGGTGGACATAAAGACGCTCGCTCTCTACGACACGACGACCGGCGAAGAACGCGGTCAGCTTCCTATTGACGGTCCCAATATTGGTCCGTTGCTGGCGTTCTCGCCGGACGGCAAGCTTTTGGCCGTACACAGACAACTCACCAAGAATGGCACAAACATCCAATTATGGGATTTAGCCGAGAGGAAAAAGCGTCTAACCCTGGCTTCAACCACTCCTTTGACCATACCGCGGGCGATGATTTTCTCGCCGGATGGCAAACGTCTGGCCGGAATCGCGAGATCGGGCGACGCATTTTTTTTATGGGACACGACCACGGGCCGGATAATCGGGAAAAAAGTACGGCTCACCCCGCCGGAGGCAAATGGATTATCTCTAGCTTTTTCGCCGGACGGCAAAACACTGGCGCTGGGAGGGGACGCCAAGAACAAGGTGCGGTTGCTGGATGCGACCACTCTGAAGGACCAAGCAGAGTTAAAGATACCGCCGGACATCAAGGCCGGCTCCATCAATCAGTTGGCCTTTTCTCCCGATGGCCAACTGTTGGCCGGAGCCTACTGTGAATCTCCGGGCCAGGCCGAGCAGCGCGGCGTCCTTCTCTGGAGTACCAGCGGGGTGAAGAAAACACGATGGTTGCCGGAGCGATACGGCATTCGCCTGACGTTCGCGCCCGACGGCAAGACGCTGGCCTGCCACGATGCAACGAGCAGCGAAATTCGCCTGTGGGACGTGGCTGCGGGCCGGCAACTCCAGCGCCGGCCCGGACATGATACCTCCGTGCATACGCTGGCCATCTCTCCCGATGGTCAAATCATCGTCTCCGGCGACTACCAACCGGCGCTACGTCTGTGGGATACCGCCACCGGCAAGCCCTTGCTGGCGATGAAAGGAGACGACGATTGGACCTACGCTTGCCTCTTTTCACCCGATGGCAAGCAGATGATTTCCGCGGGCGTGGTCGGCACGTTTCAAGTGTGGGATGTCGCCACGGGCAAGGAACGGCGACGATTCGAGATCGATTGGCCGGATCGTGGGCTTGTCGATCTTCAAGCCGTGGGGATTTCCGCGGACGGCAAGCGTCTGGCAGCAGTCGCTTTGGGAGGTCAACGGTCACACCCGGCGCAGACGTTGGTTTGGGACATTGCCACGGGAAAGCAACAACATCCGAGACCCTACAAGCTCGAAGAGCGTCCCTACGGTGAGCCTCCCATGCCTTGGTTGTCCCAGGCTCATGCGGCGTTCGCCCCGGAGAGCGATTGGGGCACCGTATGGCTGGGCGACCGAGTCGGCATTGAGGAGTTGTCCACGGGACACCTGCTAACGACGCTGCCGAAGGGCATCGGCCGGCCGATGAGGTTTTCACCCGATGGTCGGCTTGTAGCTGGGGCACTCTTGCGACCAAAGAAAGAACCCTCCGAGGGCGACGATCGGATGGGCTTATCTCTAATCGAGGCGGCGTCGGGCGAGGAGGTTTTTCGTCTGAAAATCGGCGCGTTCGATTTCATCGCCTTCACACCGGATGGCCGAGGCATCGTCGTGGCGGATAACAAGAATTTCTCTATCTGGGATACGGCGACCGGCGAGCGTCTGCACCGGATGGTCTGGCCGGAAGATGTTCTCGATGCACGCGGCGAGGCGAAGGTATGTTCGCTAGCCGTGCTGCCCGGTGGTCGCGCGGCGACCGGCATGAGGGAGGGCGACATTCTCGTCTGGGATCTGGCTCCCGCGACCTGGCCGCTTCGTAAGCTAATGGGCAACCTCGGCCGCCAGGAATTCGATGCGCTCTGGTCCGACTTGGTCGGCGATGCTTGCAAGGCACATCACGCCATGCACACGCTGACGACCGCGCAGACGGTGCCGTTCTTGAAGGATCATCTTCAGCCGGTGACGGTGGATGGTAAGCGCATCGAGAAATTGCTGACCGATCTCGATAGTGATTCGTTCGCGATGCGCGAGGCAGCGACCCGCGAACTGATTCGCATGCGCTATCGAGCCGAACCAATGCTGCGGCGAACATTGGAAGGCAAGCCATCCCTGGAGATGCGCCGGCGGCTGCAAGCGATTCTCGCTGAGTCGCAACGACCGCCGCGTGAAGCGCTACGTACCTTGCGGGCGATTGCCGTGCTGGAACGCATTGGCACAGTGGAAGCGCGGCGGATCTTGGAAAAACTCAGCGGCGGAGCATCCGCACGCGAGACGCAGGAGGCGAAGGCGGCTCTGCAACGCCTGAATCGTCATTCCCCCGTGGCAAGTGGGAGATCTCCGCCATGAACCGGGCTTATTCTCTTTCTCTCTGTCTCGCCTCGCTGCTGGCGAGTGTTGCGGCCGTCCGTGGCGAAGACGCGAAACCACGCACGGATCTGTATGGTGATCCATTGCCACCGGGAACCGTAGCGCGCTTGGGGATGCGTCCCTTCCCGTCTGTGGTAGGGGGTGAGGCTCTGACCTTCTCGGTGGACGGCAGGTATCTCTTCAGCGCCGATAGCGATGGGCAGGTGCTCACCTGGGATGCCGCCACCGGCGAACTGCGGCGGCGACGCCGGCTGGCCTGGAAACGCCAGAAAGACCACGACTCACTTGAGACAATCGTATTGTCACCCGACGGCAGCCGACTGGCCGCGTGGGATCGAAAAAATGTCTACGTGTACGATACGGCCAAGGGGCGAGAACTGGGCCGATACACGGCTCTCGATTCCTTCACGCCGCCGCTGTTGAAATTTTCTCCCGACGGCAAGAAATTGCTCCTCCAGAGACGGGAAGAGTTTGGACTATTCGCGGATATTTATTTGTGGGATGTCCGCGCGAGCTACAAAAAACCCAGACTGAAAAAACTCTCCTGCCCTGACGGGACGATCCTTTCCGATGCTGCCTTCACGCCAGACGGTCGCCGCGTAGCCGGATTGGAGGTGAACCTTCGCATCTGGGATACGACCACCGGCCGGGAAGTGAGCAAATCCGACAAGGATTTCCGGGAAGCCTATTCTCTCCGGTTCTCGCCGGACGGCAAGACGTTGGCCCTACTCGCTACCTCGCCGAGCCGCGTGGATCTGCTGGAAGCGGCGACGCTGAAAAAGCGCGCCACGATGCCACTGCCAAAGGAGAGTAAGGATTGGGATCTCGCGGACTTCGCCTTATCTCCCGATGGCCGCCTGCTGGCCGCCCCCTACCCTGAGCCGGGGAAGGATGGGGGGATACTTCTTTGGGACATGGCCGAAAAGAAATTACGATGGCGGCTGTCCAACATGGTGAACTGTAACAAGACGGTCTTTTCGCCCGATGGCAAGACGCTTGGCTGCCACAGAGACAATCATGCCATTTCTGTGCTGGACGTGGCGACCGGCCGGCAGCGAAATCCTCGTCCTAGCCACATGTCTTTCGTAATGACCCTGGCGGTGTCAGCGGATGGCCGCACGGTTGCCAGCGGTGATGGCGCGGGCGAACTGCATCTGTGGGACGCGGCCACGAGCAAGCCGCTGCGGGCCTGGAAGGCGTCGGAAGCGACAATCCATCACTGCTGGTTTTCTCCCGATGGCAAACGACTGATTTCCCTGGATGAAAAAGAGGCTGTTTGCGCCTGGGACACGGCCACGGGCAAGAAGTTGTGGCGCGGGTCGATTAAGTCATCACCGACTCCTGACGGTAGCGGCGGATTTTCCGCGGACGGAAAACGTCTGTTCCTGGCCCTTGAACCTTTATCGGGTGACACTCCGATTCAACTATCCATCTGGGACACCGATACGGGCAAGCTGTTGCGCCAGCGCTCTTACGAACCCGCCGAGCGTGCCTGGACGCCTCCCGGTCGCGGTTTGGATTGGCGGGTGGACCGATTGGCGTTTGCACCGGATGGGGCAAGCCTGTTTGCCCGGCAAGGCATTGAAGATGTTTTGACCGGCAGAAAGTTGACCGCGCTGCCCGGCGACATCGGTTCACGAGCCGCTTTTTCGCCGGATGGACGCTACCTGGCCGCCACCATCTGGCAGCCTCAAAAAGAAAAATCACAAGGTTTCTGGCAGAACGGTTTGGCACTGCTGGAGATGGCGACGGGAGAAGAGATATTCCGCTGGCAGACCGGAACAATCGATTACGTCGCCTTCACTCCCGACGGCCGGGCCGTGGTGACTGCCGACACGAATCAAGTATGCGTCTGGGATGCCGACACGGGCCGGCGCTGGCACCAGATGAGATGGCCGGCGATTGCCAACGACGATTTTACTTTTTCGGATCCGCTGTGTTTTGCCGTGCTTCCGGGCGGTCGGATCGCCACGGGGATGGGAGGGCTTGGTCCCATCTTCGTCTGGGATTTGGCTCCCTCGACCTGGGCGGTCCCCAAGCCAGCGGGCGACCTCGACCGCAAGGAACTCGATGCTTTGTGGTCGGATCTTGCCGGCAACGCACGCGGAGCCTATCGCGCCATCGGAAGGTTGGCGAGCGTGCCGGCGCGGACGGTGCCGTTCCTGAGGACTCGCCTTCAGCCGGTGACGGTGGACACCAAGCGCATCGAGAAGTTGCTGGCCAATCTCGACAGTGATTCGTTTGAGGCACGCGAAGCGGCCGGCCGTGAACTGACTCGCATACGCTACCGAATCGAGCCGATGCTGCGGCAAGCGCTGGAGGGCAACCCCTCGCTGGAGATGCGCCGGCGGCTTCAGGCTATCCTCGCCGAGCCGAAACGACCACCGCGCGAAGTGCTGCGGACGATGCGTGCGATTGCCGTACTGGAACGCATTGCCACAGTAGAGTCACGACGCATCCTGGAGAAACTCAGCACCGGCGCGGCGGCACGCGAGACGCAGGAGGCGAAAGCGGCTCTGCAACGCCTGAATCGTCGATGAGGTCCGCTGTCGCCTGCCTACCGACTTCGGGCAGAAATCATTCATCATTCAAGGTTTTTGTTCGCTATGTGGAAGTTCTTCTCGAACCCTGGTAGGATTCGAGCAAGGAGGTAGTTATGATCGAACTAACCCAAGCGCAGCGGCACGAACTGGGGACGGCCGAACCGATTGTGCCGACCAATACGATGTACGTCCTTGTCCGTGAAGATGTGTACGAGCGTCTCAAGAGACTGTTGAGTGACGAGGAGTGGACGCCGGATGCCTATCAGGCGGCAATGAAAGTATTCGCGCGGGACGGCTGGGACGATCCGCGGATGGACGTGTACGATGAACTCGATTTATGAAAGATGTAAAAGAACCCGTGCAACGCCTGAAACGATTTATTAACTAGCCCGTAGCGTGGGCGACGGGTTGCGGCAACTCGTCGCTAACGTACGGGCTTGTCGGGCCGCGGAGGAAACGACTGTTGTGACTGCGAAGATCATTCTCCTCCTTGTCGTCTTCCTCCTGTCCCTGGCGCTGTGCTTATGGCTGCTGCTCGGACGTGGGCCGCGCCGCCATCGCGCCTTCCGCCATGCCCAGCGGCTGTTCGATCAAGGCGATTGGAAGGCGGCTCTGGAAATCGTGACGGCCCTGCAAGCGGAGTCGCGCCTCTCGACCGTCTGGCAAGATCGTTTGCGCGCCCTCGCCGGCGAGTGCCATCAGCTCGCCGCCGATCAGATGCTCAAGGAAAAGAACTTCGAGCAAGCGTTAACGCACTCTCTCGAAGCGGGCGCGCGTTTGGGACTGGATCAGAGCGATCAACGCACGCACATCGTTGAAGCGATGCTCGCTGAGGCACGCCGTCTGTTCGCCGCCGGGACCGAATCGAAGGAAACGAAAGCTGTCCTGCATTTGCTGGATCGTGTCTTCGCCGTGCAATCGCCGTGTCCCGAAGCGTCGTTCTGGCAAGGATTGTGCCTGGTTCGCCAGCACCAACTAGAGCCGGCCATGGTCGCGCTGACGGCGGCGCACGAACAGGCTGGCAAACAGTTTCTCGATGCGGCGTTCTATCTCGGCGTGCTGCTCTATCGCCAGGGCAAAGCGACGGAGAGCTTGCGCTATCTCGCCGAGGCCAATCGCGTCGATGCCAGTTGCGCGTTCGTGACGTGTCAGATGGGCGTTTCGCTTGTCGCGGCGGGCGGCGATAGTGGCTTGGCCTTGCGCGCTTTGCAGCGTGCGCTGGGGCCGCGCGGCTTCGGATTGTGGGCGGCGCGGCCGGATCGCGCCTGGGTTGAGGCGTTTCCTGAAGCCCATTCCTACGTGCGTCGCTTGGCCAACAAGTATCCCTATGTCTGTCCCGTGTTGGGGTCCGATCTGACCGTCATTGTGCGCCAGGGACAATTCGCCATGGCGCAGGCGCACTATCGACACGGGGATTTTCAGGAAGCGGCCGACCTGTTCGCCAAGCTGTTACAGGATAGCCCGCCCACGGTGCCGCTGCTGCGCGGCCTCGGTTTGGCTCTGGCACGCTGCGGTCGCTTCGATCAGGCGTACAAGCATCTGCGTATCGCTTTGGAGCAAGAGGAGCCAAAAGATCCGTTCACGGCCGGCTATCTCGGCTTGTGCGGCGCGATGGGCAAACCGACGAACCCGGAAGACAAGCCGCGCAACGTCACCTGGGCCATCCGTCTGCTGGCCCGCTATCCAGTCTTCGACAATGTCGAATGGGCCGGCCTTATCAGCGCCGTCCATGCCGAGGCTCGCGCTCTGAATATGGCGCTGGGCAAGGACGAGCAATTGCAACTGTGCGACGTGCTTGCTTCCGTCCATGCCATCGATGCGCAAGCCGCCGACGCCTTCGCCCATCTCGCCCGCACCTATCCCGATACGGTGCAGCCACGGCATGCGTTTCTGTATGTGCGGGCGGCTACCGTACACGGCTGCACCAGCGACCGCGATCTCGATTTGTTCGCCCGCACGTTTGCCGATGCCGGTGCCGCCCGCGCCTATTTCGCCGAGCAGCAATGGAATTTCGAGGATGCCGAGTATAGCTACCTGGAGCGCAGCGCCGCCCAGGCTCCGGGACAGTTCCCCGGCGTGTTGGGCGTCGATTATGCTCCACGCGGCGAATCGTTTTTGCTGGAACGCTCGCGGCATGAGGAGGACGCCGGTCGCAAAGATCCCGCCCGTGCCTGCGTCGAGGTGCTGCTACGCCTGGCACCGGCGAGCGTGCCGGGACACGATCGGCTCGCTTGTCTGCATTACCGGCGTGGCGACATGGATCGCGCCGTGGCCCTGCTCACCGGCTGGCAGCGGCTCGCCCCGGCCGATCATTGGCCGCTGGTGCGTCAGGCCATCATCGAGCAAGAGCGCGGTAACGCCGAACGCCGTGCCGAGGCCATTGATCGCGCGCTCGGGCTTTCTCGCGGCCGCGTGCGTGCCGCCGTCGCTTTCCTGGGCGCTCGTCTTGCCTTGCGTGAAACGGTGGGAAAAAACCCAGCCGCGACCGCCAACGAGCGGTTGTCTCCACTCCCGAACGGTCACGGTTCGGACTCGCCGGGGTTGACCCATTCGCTGACGCTTCTGGAAACGTGTTTGCGCGACGATCCCGATCATATTGAGGCGTTGTGGTGTCTGGCGGCGGTGCGTTCGGTCTTGGGCGATCGTGAAGGCTTGGCGAAGCAGGCATCTGCCATGAATCGTCCAACCGTGGCCGATGCGCGCTTTCATTATCTTGGGGCAGTCTGCAATTTGGCCGCGAAGAATTATGGGGGCGTCCTTGAACTGAGCCAGCGTGCGGCGGCCGACGAAACGCTGGCCATCGAGAGTCAGTTTCTCATGGCCTGGGCCCATCTGTATCAAGACAATCACACGGCCGCGCGGCAGGCGTTGCAGAAAGTGGCGGCCGTCGAGAAAAGTCCTTCCGCCGTGTACGCGCGGGCGATGCTGGGGCGCTTGAGTTTTGCCCGCGGTGCCTATGATGAGGCTATCAAGTGGTGGAACAGCGTCGAGCCGCGCCAACGCACGCAGTGGCAGTTTGATGAACCGCTACGGCAGACGGTTCTGTTGTCGGGGCTAATGGCTTACGAGGGGGGCCGTTTCGAGCAGGCGGCCGACCGTTTCCGGGAGGCGGGAAAACTCGGTCTGCGCGATCGGCGTCTGGGACCGCTGATGACTCTCGCTCTGGTACGAGCGGGGCAACGAATGCTGTATGAAGACGTAAAATAGTTATCACATAGCCCCCGGCTTGCTGGGGGGAGAAAACACCCCCGGCAAGCCAGGGGCTATGTGGTTCGGAGGCAACCGCTATGCCCGCCGCCTTGCCCGAAGCGATCCCGGTCGCCGAGCCGATTCAGCCGCACTACGAAGCTGCGGCACAGATGCTCGAACGCGCCGTGCAAGCCGGCTGCCAGGATGCCAACGTCCTGTATATGCTGGCAATGGCCCACAAACGGCAGGGCAAGAGCGTTGAGGCACGCAACGCCCTGCGCAAGATTCAACGGCCCGACGCCAATGTCATTCTGCAAATGGGGCTGCTTTCCCTGCAAGAACAACAGCTCGCGCAGGCCGAAGGCGAATTCGCCCGCGCCTGGGACATGGACGCCAATTCCTACGAAATCTGTCACAATCTGCTGCTGACTCGTCTTACGCTGGGCAAGGTCGAAGATTGTCTCGCCCTCATCCCCAACGCCCTGGAACTGGTATCGCGTCGCTCCCCCTCACCCCTTCCCCCTCTCCCCTTGGAGGGGGAGAGGGGAAGGGGTGAGGGGGAAGAAGAGCGTCGTTTTCTGTTGGTCTTACAAGCACTCTTGCAAGCATGCCGGAAGACCGACGGCGCTCCTCCGTTTGTGCCTCTGTTGGCCGAACTAACCTCCGCCGACGAGCAACGGCTGCTCAAGGTTGTTCGCAGTCTCGGCCAACTCGATACCGTCCACCTGCTTTTGAAACCATTGACGGAAGCTCGACCGCGCAGCGTCGCGGTGCGCGAGGCGTATCTGGAAGCGGTTCTCGTCAAGGCGAAGGAACTCGTTGATCGCTGCGCCTGGACCGAGGCGGAATTGCTGTTGCGCCCCTTGTCACGCGAGAAGAGCGGCAGCCGGACTACGCAGGTCGCTCTGCTCAACCTGCTCGGCTGTTGCGCGTGCATGACGCAGGACTTTGACAGCGGCATCAAGCACTTCGCCTCTGCCATCAAACTCGTATCCACCGACCCCCGGTTGCATCAGAATCTTGCCCTCACCTACGAATTGAAGGGCGAGTTGCCCCAGGCCGATGTGTACTGGAATCGCTACTTCGATCTGCTCGACGAGCACGTCCCTACCCCACCGGACATCCCGCGCTATCTTGAGAATCTGAGCTACGAAAGTCTCGGCCGGCTGGCCTCGCGCTACAGCGAAAAAGAGAAATGGTCCAGTGCCCTCGGTTACGTCCAGCGCGCCCAACATCTGCGGCCCAACGATCCCGATACGCTCGAACGTCTCTTTCACCTGTATAATCAGGCGAAGCGACCGCAGGACGCGCGGCGCACGCTGGAAAATCTGCGCCGCCTACGCCCCGGTGAACCGCAATATGAGCTGTATGAACTAGATCTCATCGAGGTCAAGGGACTCAATGACATCGAGAAACTGCTGGCGGAGATTGAGCGCATTCTGAAGCGATATCCCAACGATGCCCGCGTCGAGGAACGCGCGATCAACATGGTCGGCAACGTCATCCCGCTGATGGGCAACCTGTGCGATCAGCTGACCGACCAGATGAGCAAAGTCATCGATCAGGTGCGTAATCTGCCGAATTACCAGATTAATTGGTCGGCGGTGCGCGAGGTCATGCGCGATTTGCTCCGCGAGTTCCAGAAGCTGCGCCGCATCACCGGCAAGTGTCTGCCGTTGGTCAACAACGACGAGCATCGACGCATCGTGCGTGACCTGGCGGAACATATCGATAAAAAAATGGAGGCGTGCCGTTCCATGGGCGCGTAAACTATTGAGATTTGGAGCGAGACGATACAGAATAGAAGTTCGTCCGATGACTAGCCCGGAGCGCCAGCGACGGGGAGTTCCCGTCGCTGGCGCTCCGGGCTAGTCATACGTGAGGATATTATGGGCCGAAGTCCCGAACCTGTTGTGCTGGAACTCGCCACGCTGCCGCGCGAGCAAGTGGGGCCGTTTCTGCTGCTTGGTCTCGACAAGGCGGCCGATAAGAAAGCCATTGATGCTCACTGGGCCGACCGCCTCAAGTGGGCGCGCAAGGGAATCGCCAAGGTTCCGCTGGAGGACATCAACTGGGCCCGCGAGATCCTCAACGACATCGAGCGGCGCATCCGCGCCGACGCCGCCAGCCTCAACGCCGACACCAGCGACAGCACACTAGCTCAATTCGCGCAGCGTTACGGGATGCAGGGCGGACAGGCCAGCCGTATGTGGCAAGCGCAGGACAGCGAGAAGGCGTTGGCCGACTATCGGCCGCCGGCCGAGGCGCCCGACGCCGAGACGGTGCGCGTGGCGCTGACCGTGCCCGAGGTGCCGGAGGAAGTGCCGGCCGTGCCGCTGTTGCTCGAACGTATTACGCAACAACCTTTGGATCCCTGGGCAATCGAACTACCCCGGACTACGGATGAACGAAATGAGTAATGACTTTCTGTCGGGCGTCTCCGGCAGTGCCGAGCCAGGGACGACTCGGGAGATGGATACGCTCGGCTCGTCAACGATTTACAAGTTGTGCGAGGAAGTCATCGCCCTGCGCGAGTATGACAAACGCCAACTGCGCTCCCTGGAGCAAACGCTCAACAAGGTCCGCGATGAGTTGAAGACCAGTTTCAACAGCTTCGCGGCCGACACCCAGCGCGCCTACCAGCAGCTTCGTCAGGAGACGCACGGCGAAAAGCGCGTGAGCATGGCCCTGCTCAATGAAATGCTGGAAGTGGCTCACGACATGCAAGTCATCGTCGGCGCACGGCCCACCCTGGACGACCCGGAAGCGATCAAGCGCTGGATCGAGGCCATTGAGGTCGAATCGCGCAAGGTAGATGCGGCCCTGCTGCGGCACGGCATCCACCCTTATGATGCCGTCATCAGTTCGTCCTACAATCCGGCCATCCACGAGCGAGTCGGCAGCAAGCGTGTCGAGGGTATGGGACCGCTGCTCGTCGCCGAACAGACCGAGCGCGGCTACGCCAGCCAGCAGCCTGAGTTTGTGCTGCGCCGCCCCAAGGTCATCGTCTCCGAATAAGAAAATTGAACCACAGAGGCACAGAGACACCGAGAAAACAAAGGTGGAGAAGAGAATAGCGAATAAAGTAATGATCCTGATTTGCCGTTTTGCTGTCTTTCTCTGTGTCTCTGTGCCTCTGTGGTTAATTTTTTGAACTAATAGTGAGGGTATGCTTCATGCCGTACATCGGGATCGATTTCGGGACCAGCAACTCGGTGGTGGCCAATTTTCAGTACGGCCAAGCGGAGGTGGTGCCCAATCATGAGGGGTTGAAGTGGACCCCGTCCATCGTCACGCTGCGCCGCGACGGCACTCTCGCTTTCGGACAGGAGGCCAAGGAGAACTTCGACGAGCAACGCTCGATTCGCTCCATCAAGCGCATTCTCGGTACGCCGGAGCGTGTACCGCTGGTCGGCCAGAATCTACGCACCGAACAGATCGCCGTCATGCTCTTTAGCCTGCTCAAAAAGGACTCCGAGGGCGTTCTCGGTGAGAGCTTCAACAAAGCGGTTGTCACCATCCCGGCCAACTCGAAAGGTTTGGCCCGCCATGCCACGAAGCTATGCGCCGGTGCCGCCGGCTTGCAGGTATTGACGCTCATCAACGAGCCGACGGCGGCGGCTATCTGCTATGGACTGAACGCCCAGGACGATCAAACCGTGTTGGTCTACGACTTCGGCGGCGGCACGCTCGACGTGACGATTCTGAAGATCCATCACGGCATCTTCGAGGAAGTGGCCAGCAAGGGCATCGGCAAACTCGGCGGCGACGACATCGATATGTTGATCGCCAAGACGCTGGCCGAACGCTTCCAGGACAAGACCGGCTTCGACATTCTCAATTCGCCGTATAAGCAACAGTTCATGCTCGCCGTCGAGCGGGCCAAGATCGATCTGTCGGCGGATCAAACCGCCGTGGCCCGCAAGGCCGAGTTGGTGCCGGAACGTCATCTGAGTTTGGAAGAGGAAATCAGTCGCGGCGAGTTCGAGCGCGTCATCATGCCGCTTGTCGTCAAGTCGGGCACAGCCATCGATGAAGCGATGAAGCTGGCGAAACTGCGGCCGCGTGACATTGATCGCGTGTTACTGGTCGGCGGCACCAGCAAAATTCCGCTGGTGCGCCGTTACGTCGCCGAGAAGTTGGCCGGCAAGGAGCCGGAGTCGTTCGATCGCGTCGATCCGATGACGTGCGTTGCTCAAGGCGCCGCCATCGTGTCGGCCATCTTGCAGGGCGCGCCTGGACTCGACAATTACGCCTACAGTGTCAAGCTGGAGCATTCGTTGTGCGCCAACCCCGTCGATCAGCGAACCAACCGCGTCTTCCTCGATCCGATCGTCAAGCGCGGCTCCGACATTCCTTGTTCGTTCAGCAAGATGTATTATCCCGTCGCCGACCCCGCCGACCGCGTGATGATTAGCGTCTACGAAGGCGACACTTACGACAACCCCGACTCACCGGAGAACGTCAAGCTGGCGGAGATTCCCTGGGAATTCAAACCTCCGCGCCCGCAGCGCGACGGCGGTCTGGATGTGTCCTTCGAGTACGGCGACGACGGCATTTTGACCGTGCAGATTCACGATCAGTATGCTGGCCAGAAGAAGCGCTTCGCCATCCAGCAGGCCGGCGAGGATCAGATGGATGCTTCCCAGCTCATCAAGCTGAAGCGTATCAATGAAGAGTTGGTCAACCGCACGATGGAACTGGAGAACACGCAGGAATTCAAGGACGCGGTTGAGGTACTCAAGAAGACGGAGCAGGATGTCATCCCGCGCATCGACAACCCGGAGGATCGCCGCGAACTAGAAGATTTGTGTCGCGCCGTGCGTCAGGCGATGGGTTCGGGCGATAAGAAGAAGATGGAAGACGCCAGTGCCACGCTGAACGATCGCTTGCTCAATTACGCCTACTTACTATGAGGAAGGAATTAGCCACAGATGAACACAGATGAACACAGATATACGAAAGAATTGCAATTATTTGCTGTCTTATCCGTGTTCATCTGTGTTCATCTGTGGCTAATTTTTAAGGACGCGGTGCCATGCTGACCTGCCCGATGTGCAAGAAAAAGCTGCGCGGGCTAGAGAAAGAGTGCCTCAACTGCCGCACCGACGTGTCGCTGTTGGTCCACTACGTCGAGGATCTGCGCGACGGTCTGAGCCAGGCAGAGGCACTGACGCGCGCCGGCGAGTTAGGCGAGGCGGTGTGGGCCTACCTGGGCGTGCTGGAAGTCGATCCGGACAACGCCACGGCGCGGCGGCAGGTCGGCAAAGTGGCCACGGCCGTGCGCCAGTTCGACCAAACCGCCACGGGTCGCCGCTGGCTCAAGAAACTACGCAAGCAAACACGCTTTCGCCGCTGGATGGCGAGTTGGAACCCGGAAGGCGACTCTTCGGGCAGTCTGCTCAATGGCCTACTGTGGTTCATGCTCATCTTCGGCGCGCTGATGGTCGGTTACGTCATCGGCGTGCGCAGCACGATTCCGCCTCCCGACGCCAATCCGCCGGAGGCTCCAAAAGTTGAGAAGGCGGACAAGGACAAAAAACCGCCGCAAGAGGTCGATAAGCCCGCGAAGGACAAGAAGTGATTGGATCTCTGGCTGTTTGTGCCACGACGCAAACGGCAAGCTGGACTTCTCAATTCTCCCGCCATCGCGCATGATGTACAGGATTGCAGGAGTGCCGGCGATGTCATCCCCAAACCCGAATTGGTCCCTGACCGACCTTCAAGAGATCATCGTCCGTCATTGGGGCTTCCGCACACTGCGGCCCTTGCAGGATCAGGCTATGCGCGCCGTCCTTGATGAGCGCGATTCGCTCGTCGTCCTGCCGACGGGTGGCGGCAAATCGTTGTGCTACCAAGCGCCCGCCGTGCTTCGCGGCGGCACGACGGTTGTTATCTCGCCGCTCATCGCACTGATGAAAGATCAGGTCGATAGTCTCCGCGCTTGCGGCATCGCGGCTGCGCAGATTGACAGTTCGTTGTCAGCGAACGAACGCTTCGCCTATGAAATGGACGTGCGCCAGGGTGAGGTAAGACTCCTGTTCATCTCGCCGGAGCGCCTGGTGCAGACCGATTTCTATCGCATCTTGCAGCAAATCGATGTGCGGACCTTCGCCATTGATGAAGCGCATTGCATCAGCCATTGGGGGCACGATTTTCGGCCTGAATATCGCCAGATGAGCCGGCTGCATGAGTTGTTTCCGCAAGCCTCCGTCCACGCTTACACGGCCACGGCGACCGAGCAAGTTCGCCAGGACATCATCACGCAACTCGGCCTCGAAGCTCCCGTCGTGCTGGTCGGCAACTTTGATCGCCCAAACCTGACCTATCGCATTCTGCCCCGCCATGAAGTGACCAAGCAGACGCTCGAAGTGATCGAACGACACGAAGGCGACGCCGGTATCATCTACTGTCTGCGCCGCCGCGATGTGGATGATTTGGCCGCGACGCTGCACAAGAAAGGCGTCAAGGCGATGCCCTATCACGCCGGCATGAGCAGCGAGCAACGGCAGGCGACGCAAGAGGCATTCTCGCGCGAACAAATTGATGTTGTCGTCGCCACGGTCGCCTTCGGCATGGGCATCGATCGTTCCAATGTGCGTTTCGTGCTGCATACGGCCATGCCCAAATCGCTGGAGCATTACCAGCAGGAAACCGGCCGAGCAGGCCGTGACGGATTGGAGGCGGAATGCGTGCTGCTGTATTCCGGCGGCGATACCGTCACTTTTCGCTCGATGCTGCAAAAGTCCGCGCAGGAAGCCGGCAATGAGACGCATCTGCCCAGCGTCTTCAAACATCTCGATGACATGGACCGCTACTGCCGCGGTGCCGTCTGTCGGCATCGCGCCCTCGTGCAGTATTTCGGACAGACTTTCGCGGCGTCGCCTTGCAACGCCTGCGATCTATGTCTGGGCGATACCGAGGAAGTGACCGACGCGGTCGTAGTGGCGAAAAAGATTCTCTCGTGTGTGGCGCGAGTCAAAGAGAGTTTTGGGATCGGTCATGTCGCTTCCGTGCTACGCGGCGAAAACTCTGAGACTGTCCGCAAACGTGGCCACGAAAAGCTGACGACCTTTGGTTTGCTCAAAGGGCATAGCAAAGCGGATGTACGCGATTGGGTTTATCAGTTAATCGGCCAGGGCGTGCTGTTGCAAGTCGGCGACGAGTATCCGCTGCTGAAACTCAATGACGCTTCCTGGGAAGTCATGCGCGGCCAGCGGCAGGTTCGGCTGGTGCAGATGGCTCGCCGTAAGAAGGGCGAAGCGCCGGAGAAATCGAAGGTCGAGGCGACTTCCTGGGAGGGCGTTGATCGCGAACTATTCGAGGCGTTGCGCCGGCTGCGCCGCCAACTAGCCGGCGAGCGGCAGGTCTCCCCATTCATCATCTTCACCGATAGCACGCTGCGTGAGCTGGCTCGCGTGCATCCTTCGACGCTGGACCGCATGCGGCTCGTGCCCGGCGTCGGTGACAAACGGCTGCGCGATTTCGGAACGCTTTTCTTAACACTCATCGCCGATCACTGCCGTCTTCATAACTTACCCTTCGATGTTTCGCCACAAGGCCGCAAACCCTGACGACGTGCCAAACCATTGTGTTCCCCAACGAAGATAAGAAGGCGGTCAGTGGGAATCGCGCCGTTCACTTCATCCCCAAGAAGCAGCAATGGAAAACGATTGTTCCACGCGGATTGCTCAGCGCCCCACACCGAGCGCATCGGCGACACGGTTGATGTAGTTGAACCAGGCGGCGATCATCGTGATTTGCAAGATAGCCTGATCGTCGAAACCCACTCGGCGCAGGCCATCCAGGTCTGCGGGAGTCGAGGCTGCGGGATCTTTCGTGATGAGGACCACGAAATCGAGCATGAGCCGATCCTGCTCGGAGAGATTCGCTTGCCGATGGTCCCACCGCAACGCGGCGGCGAGTTCGTCGTCGAGGCTGACACGACGCAGGAACTCGGTATGACTCTCGGTTCAGTAGAAACAACCATTCCGCGCCGAGACGACGGAGGCAATCATCTCGTGCTGCCGTCGCGACAGCGGCAATTTTGGATCGAGCAGCACGCCGAAGGTAGACATGGCGTGCCGCATCGCCTCGGGGATGAGGCTATGGGCGGCGGTGATGCTGTCATTGGTGCCGTCCGGCCGTCGCAGGGTCGTGACCTCTTCGCGATACTCCGCCGGATAAAGACGATAGATCGCCTCATAGTAAGGCCGCAGCGAGTCGTCAGCCTGCTCCATGGGGATGGTCTTGATCCAGGTCATGAAGTATCCTCCCAGACGCGAACCGAATGGGGTAGGTCCGGCGAGCCGAGCCGGACGCGGAGAAGTACCGCTCGGCTCGCGGCACCTACGCCGGACTTTTTCCAAGTGCCGCTCGGCTCGCGGCACCTACGCGCTTGTAGGTCCGGCGAGCCGAGCCGGATTTCTCCAAGTCCGGCTCGGCTCGCCGGACCTACCCAAGCCGTACCGTCTCTTACGATAAACCGATGCTAAATAGATATTTTAAGAAAATGAGCAACACCTCGGCGACGATGACGATGGCGCCGACGACGCGGCGGATGGGCGGTTGGGTAGGATTGAGATAGCCCAGGGCGGCGGCGGCCAGGAACAGAAAGCCGATCAGCATTCCCCAGATGTACCAATAGTTGCTCTGCTTGACATCGAGAGTCAATTCGTCGAGATCGGCCTGCATGCGTTCCTTCTGCTTGACCCAGTTTTCATGCGCTTTCTTACGCAATTCCTCATCGGCAATGGTGCCCTCTTTTTTCTCCTGAAGTTTCTGTTTCAGTTCGCGGTCCATGCGATCATCCTTGAATTGACCAGCCTCAATCGCGGCCTTGGCTCGTGCTAACTTGGCCTGGTTGATGAGCGGGAAAAACAAAAACAAAATCACCAGAAAGGCACCGATGCCGAACATCCAGGTGGCGGCGTCGCCTAATCGGCCGGTCCATTGACGGAAAATCTCTCGACCTCCGCGCCGTATTTCGCCGGATTCCGGCGCGGCGGCGGGGACATTGATTTCCGCGGCGGTTTGCGGCGCGGCCGCGCCGGCCAGACGAATGCCGTCCTTGCGAACCACAAGGGCGGCGTTGCACTTGAAACAGGCGAATTCGCGGCCCACATCCGCGGCCGCCACATTGTAAGCGGTATTGCAACCAGGACACAGCTTGTTCACGAAAGAAGCCTTTCCTCAAAGCGAATAAAAGATCAATCAAAGATCCCATTACTCGTGATCGTCACGGCCTGGGTTTGGGTGACGCCGTTGCTTGCCTTCACGCGCAGGGTGTAGCGGCCGCGACGAGCGGCCTTGACCTTCCAGGTGACGGGGCTGTTACGACTCACGGCGTCGGCCGGCAGCGGCGGGACATTGCGCGTCGCTTCGCCGTCCACGCGCGTGAGGCCGCGCGGCAATTCCAGGCTGACTGTCTGACGCGGCAGCGGCTCGTTGACGTAGGCGGTCACGGTGAATTCCTCGCCCGGAAGGAACGAACCGCCCACGGTGAGACCGAGTTTGCCACCGCCCTCCCCGCTGGAGACGTGGCCCAAACCGTAGGCGAACCCCATCTCGCGATGTCCCTTGGGCGGTAACTCCTTGGCGTCCCAATAGAGAACGACGCCGGAGTCGCCTTGCCCGACATTGTCGCGCATCGGCAGGACCGGAAACAGCCAATCAACATGCGGCTCCTCGCCGGGCTTCCACTGAAGCTGATTGATCCAGCGACCGAGCGTGACCCGGTCGGGCGGATCGAGCCGGCCACCCAATCGCAGCGTCAAATGCGCGACGGTGCCGGGATTTTCAAGACTGGGGCGCTCCAGTGCCTGGATGAAATCGGGCACGCTGGACGACGTGGGAAAATCCCTGGAAGTATCGCACAGGCCGGACGCTCCCGGAATGGTGAAGGGAACGCCATCGTTGCCGCCGATAAACGTGTCCAGCACAAAGCGGAAGCCGACCCGGTGCGGCTTGTCATCCTGGTTTTCGATACGATAACGCACCAAACAAGTATCGAGATGGCGCTTGGTCTGACCGGGCGCGACCTGTTCGCCCGGCGCGATTTCGACCGTCTGCGTCACCTCAATGTGTTGCGGTTGGTAGGAGTAGACGGAACTTTGGCCGATGCGCTCGCGGCCCGTGCGGTCTTGACCGAGCGGCTTACGTCCCTCGCGCCAGGAGCCGCGCAGGATGGGCAACTCGCGGCTGAGATCGGGAACGCCGCCTTGATCGCCCTTCCGCGTGCTGACGCCGGTTCGGACGATAAATTTGCCGAACAGGAAAGACTCCCCATCAATCTGGGTCAGGGCGTTATTGGTATCGCCGCGATCCGAGAAAGTCAGTCGCTTGGGTTTGCCCTTGTCATCCTTCTCTTTCAGCATGGTTAAGCCAAAGCGCATGGGACCGGACTGCTCATCTCCGCCGTGCTGAAACTTCACATCCAGCAGCGGGTTCGGATCGATGGGCAGTTCGACCAAGGGAGTTTCCGGGTCTTCTTCCTCCGTTTCGCCGCTGACGAAGCGATCGTGAACCATGAAAATCAGCAGAACGAAACCGAGCAAACCGGCGGGCAGCAGACGCAGGGCGGGATGCCACTGGCGAAAATCGAGTGGAGTCGGGGCCGATGGACGAGCGGCCGGGATAGGTGCGGGAGCGGCCGAACGAACGGCGGCCGGACGAACGACGGCGGGAATAACTTCAATCGGAGAATCTTTAACGGGAGAAACCGGGATCGGAGCAACCACAACGGGAGAAGGCTTGATTGGAGCAACCTCAAGCGGGGGAGCCTCGATCGGCCGTGGCGCGGCCTTCTCACCGATGTGATAGCCGCACTCCAGACAGGACAGCGCTCCCCGGCGGAGCGGCGCTTGACAGGCGGGACAGGAACGCGCGGCCGAGCTTGGAGCCGGCACCGGCGCGGGCACCGTGGCCGCGCGGACAGGAACCGGCGCGGAAGGTGGGACCGGCGCGGTCGCCGTCACGGCGAAAACTCCCTGGCAGTGCGGGCAGCGGACTTGCCGACCCGCCATGCCGTCGGGGAGTTGCAAAGACCGCTTACAGTGCGGACACGAATAAATAGTGGGCATGATATGTGTTCTCCCGGTGAGTCTCAGTCGGCGCGACGCTGGCTGCGTTCACCGAACCGTAGGACGTTGCGACCAACTCGGATCAGGTCGCCCGAACGGAGGGGCGACGGTTGAGTGATGCGAGCCTCGTTGAGATAGGTACCGCTGCTGCCGCCCGCGTCGATCAAGACGTAACGGCCTCCTTGCAGTTGGATACACGCATGACGCGGATCAACGCCGGGATCGCCGAACAAACCGATGTCGCACGACTCGGCCCGGCCAATCGTCGTCTCGTTCTTGCTGAGAAGCAGTTCCCGACCGGCGCGGAATCCCACTTCGACACGTACCCAGGCTTCGCGGAACACCACTTGCGCCAGGCCAATTAGCAAACCGATGCAAATGCCCAGCACGACGAAACCGATGGCGCTGGGACTCCAGAGAAGTTCTTGCGGCCGAGCCGCGAACAGCATTTTCCACAGACCGCGCAGCGCCATCGATAAGATGCCGCCGAGCAAACCGCCAACCGCGCCGCCGAGCAGACCATTGAGGAGTTTTCGCCGTGCGCCGGTCCAATCCTCACGGCGGAGCAAACTGGACAGCGCTTCAAAGACGCCAATCGACAGGCCAATGAGCAGTCCCGTAAACGTCCAACCGAGGACGAGGAACACGGAAAAATCCGTCCAGCCGAAGAAGGCTTGCCCGAGCAATCCACCGAACCATCCGCCGAGGCAGCCGACCAGCACCGCCGTCCCGGCCCGCAGGGCCACTTGGCCGGCCTGGCGCATCGTTAGAACCCACAGGGCATCGACCAATCCCAGCGCCAGCGCGACCGTCAGCCCCAGGAACACGCCCTTGACGCTGGCCTGGATAACCAGCGGCGTCTCGGGAGCCAACCAACGTCCCAGTAGCCAGCCCAGTAGAGCGGCCCAACCGCCGAACAGGGCACAGTAGTAAATGAACCAGCGAAATGACATCGTATTGTCATCCTAAGTTCGCCGCGCGGCGATCGTTCGCGCCGCGACTCAGCGAGGAGGTAAAGAAACAACGGACGCTTTGGTCAGCCCGCACCGCCAGCAAGGGACATTCCCTTGCTGGCGGTGCGGGCTGGCAATTCATTGTGTTCGTGCCTCTAAGCGCTCGCCGACGGACAGCGTCACGGGCACCACAAAACTCTGCACATCGTTTACGGTGACGCGGACGCGCGCGTGCAGTGTCTCACCGGGGCGATCGGGGACGGCCGACACCGTTAGCACGATGGTGGCGCGGGTGTCGTCGAGTTGGGTTGCGCCGATGCCGAGCCAGGGTTGATCGCTGGTGGCGTGCGCGCGAACCGGTTTTGTCCCAGCCGTCTTCGGTTTCGCCGATAGAACATGTTTCAGTCGTTCGCCCACCTGACCGCGCAAATGAATCCCCCGGTCAGTCGTCTTGAGCCGCATCGGTTCGGCAGACACGGCGGCAACGACCGGGGACGCGGTGACGAGAACCGCCAACGGAGCGGCACTCTCGGCGAACTTGAGGAACTGATACACCGCATCGACACCGACAGCACGCGGACCTTGCACGGGATAGGGCCAACCGTTCTGCTCGTACCACATCGCCACCGTTCCATTCTCGAACAGCGGAGCGGACTCGATCGGTACCGTCCGTGCTTTTTCCACGAGTTGTTGCGGGCTGACTGCGCCGGCCAAAACGCCCTCAGGAAAAGGACGGGGTATCCGCATCGTTTGTGACATAGCAAGGGCTGCCGGTGCCGGCTCGTTGCCAGGCAATTCGTCATCCAGGCCCAGCGCCTTGAAGAACTGCCGCACGGCGTCCAATCCCAGCGCCGATGGTCCCGGCACCGGGTAAGGCCAGCCGTTGCCTTGATACCAGTCGGCAACGGCTCCGCTGTCAAACGATTTCACGGCCGCGCGCGGATCCAGGCGGACTTTTTCCACCAGTTGACGAGGGCTGTCCGCGCCGGCCAGCACGCCATCCGGGAATGGTTGCGGCGGCACCACCGCTCGCACCGTAACGGTGGCACTGCCGCCGTTGGACTCGATGGCGAGTTGAGCCTCCAAGGGCCGGCGGCCGGCATGCAGATGTTGACCGCGAACCCAGATGGCGAGGGTCTGCTCGCGGCTGAACTGGAACACCTTCTGAGCCGAGCCAACGGCGTCGCCCGGCGTGAGCCACACGCAATCGCTCGTCACCGAACCATACAGCAGTCGCGCGCCTTCGTTGTTCAGAGTGATTTCGACGCGGCGATCTTCGCCGAAGCGCAGCGTTCCCAGGTCCAGCATCCGTGGAGTCGCGCGCAGTCGCGGTATCAGCGGGGTTTGGCTGGGGAGCCGGCCCAACAGTTCATCGAGGCCGCGATCCAGATCCGGCGCGGCGGCGGCCGCGCGAGCCGCTTGCGCCAGGTCGATGCGGCCAAGCGTGATGAGGAAGCGTTCGAGGTCACCCTCTCGCAGCAGGCGCACCGCCGTCGTCCAATCGTCTTGACAGCACCGGAGCATCTGCTCGAAATTCAAACACGGCTGGCCGGAAGGAAACGGGAGCGGATGCGGGAAAGGACGCAGCGAGGTATGCAACGGCTCTCTTAACGGTCGATGACCGGCCAGGATGCTGCCATCGTGAAAGCAATAGATGGCTTCATCCGGATTGGCACGTCCACAATGACTGCACGCTTGGGCCATAATTTCCAGGCGATCCGAACAACCTCGTCATCCCATCGACAAGCAACGTGTCCCTCGCCGATCCACCACGGCGAGCGCGACGCGAATCGGGATGAGGAGCTACATTATTAGATTCGACCGATGAAAACCTGTCCATGAAAAACCGCGCTATTGCGATCGTTCATTCTACGGCCTGCGTGTCCTGTATCCAAACGCGGACGAACCGATTCGTTGCTCTCTCGCAGCGCGGACGGTTATAATCCGACCGCGCTCATCGCCCCGGAAGGAGTTCGTCTATTATGCCGGACTGGTCCTATCGAACGGTGTTTCGACCACTTCTGTTTCGTCTGCCAGCGGAGACAGCACGCGATCTGTGCCTGGGAATCATGGGCACGCTGGCGCGTTTACCGTTGGGTTCAGTGTTCATCGATTTTCTCGGTCATATGAAGCCGCCGGCTCAACTTACTCGCTCATTCCTCGGCATCTCCTTCGCGGCTCCTCTGGGGCTTGGCGGCGAAATCGATCCCAAGGGTGTCGCTCTGGCTGCTCTGTCTCGCTTCGGCTTCGGCTTCGTCGAAGTGGGACCAATCACCCTGGAGCCGTGGACAGGCAACCCCATCGAGCGACATCCTCAACAGCAGGCGATTGGCTGTTCCGATCCGCCCGCCAATCCGGGACTGGCGGCGTTGGTTCGACGGCTGAGCCGAACAGGTTCGTTGTCGGTTCCGATCATGGCCCGGCTGACCTGCACGCCCGGCGTTCCCGTCGAGAAGGCGAGCGACGAGTGCCGGCGCATGGTGGAAAGTCTCGCGGCGCACGTCCCCATCTTCGCGCTGATGACGGCGCAGCGCGCGACCGAGTGCGGATGGAGTGCCGAGCAGTGGCGCGAACATCTGCATGCGGTATTATCGGCGGCTCGCAACATCTCACCGCCGCGCCCTGTATTGGTGTGCGTACCACCGGACCTCGATCCTGGAGAGAGCGATTATCTGTTGGCACCGGCGCTGGAACTGGGCGCAGCGGGCGTGATGGTAGCCGGCGGCATCCGTGCCGAGACGCGCCGAATGATCGGACTGCCGGCCCACGAGCCGGCGCTCCGGCTGCTGCGTCATGTTCGCCGGCGCTGGGGCGACGATCTGTTCGTCATCGCCTCCGGCGGTGTGCATGAACCCGCGCAAGCGCTCGACCTTTTCGCGGCCGGAGCGAACCTCGTGCAGATTGATAGCGGTCTGGTCTACGGCGGACCGGGGCTGCCCAAGCGCATCAATGACGCCCTGTTGTCCACGGTTCCGGCCGAGGAGCCAAGCAGCGCTCCAGCGGCGGAGATGAGTTGGTTCTGGTCGCTGCTCCTGGGAATCAGCATGTTCGCCGGAGGTCTGCTGGCGCTGGCCATCGCCTCGACGCGCGTCGTTCTGCCCTACGATGAAATTTTCGCCGGCCTATCACGCGAGCAACTCGCCGCCGCCAATGATCGGCTGCTGTCCTTCATGGCCCACGATCGCGTATCGCTGGCCGGAACGATGATCGCGGTCGGCGTGCTGTACATACTTCTGGCGCTGTTCGGCGTCCGTCATGGTTTGCACTGGGCGCACTTGACGATCCTCACCTCGGCGTTCGCCGGCTTCGGCAGTTTCTTCCTGTTCCTTGGTTTTGGCTACTTCGATCCCTTCCACGCCTTCGTGACGGCGACCTTGTTTCCGGTTCTGCTTCTGGCACTGCATGCGCGGCTGCCACCGCAGGCTCGACAACCACTACCCAGTCTGCATGAGGACTGGCGCTGGCACTGCGGACTGTGGGGCCAGTTGCTCCTGATCGTACAAGGGGCCGTCCTCGTGGCGGCCGGTCTGACGATTTCGTTCATCGGCATCACGTCGGTATTCGTGCCGGAGGATTTGGAATTCATGCGAACGACGGCGGACACACTGGCATCGCTGAGTCCGCGTCTGGTGCCGTTGATCGCTCACGATCGCGCTTCGTTCGGCGGCATGCTCACCTCTGTTGGGTTGGCGGTATTGCTGCCGGCTTTGTGGGGCTGGCGTGAGGGAACCGCGTGGCTGTGGTGGGCGCTGCTGATCGCGGGCACGACCGGCTACGTGGCGGCCATCACCGTTCATCTCGTCGTGGGCTATACCAACCATTGGCACCTCGCCCCGGCCACCGCCGGCGCCGCCGCGTTGCTGCTTGGGCTGGCTCTGTCCCGCCCTTACCTGTGCCGGCCAAGAGCGACGGCATAGCGACTCATCGTGGGATTTGCTATGCTTTCCGGTGTTCGCCTCGAATCTCTGGAGGATTGCCATGTCTCCCACCACAACCTCGCTGCCCTTGCCTACAGTGTCCGCGGATGTGCGGACGTTCGCGGAAGAACAGGGCGTCACTCCGTATCTGCCCGCCGTGCTGGCGTTGGCTCGACGTATCTTTCCGACGTGGCCCATCAAGGTGTTCCTTGAAGACGATCCGGAGATTGCCAATGATTGGCACATTATCCTGGAGGTCCAGGTGCCGGAAGATGCGGATGCCGATACGTTGTTTGCTTTGGGGCAACAGTGGACCGAAGGAATTTTTCAAAATTGCCCGGCCACCCATGTTTGCGTGTTCAGACTCGGCATGGCGTAACTATTCATGGATCCGCGCGATTTCCTAACACTGGCTCAACAATTGGCCCTTGAGACGACCGAGGCGGCTTGGCGCTCGGCCCTCAGCCGAGCCTACTATGCCGCATTCCATGTCGCCCGACAGCTGCTGGAGAACCTGGGATTCGCGGTGCCTCGCGCGGATCGCGCGCACGGGCATGTTTGGCTGCGTCTGTCTAATTGCAGCGATCCTCCGATACAGAAGGTCGGCGCGGACCTCAACTATTTGCGGCGCGATCGCAACTGGGCTGATTACGACCTTGCGCGTCCAATGCGTCAAGCGATCATGCAGCGGCAATTACTCTCCGCCAGCCATATCATCCAAATCCTGGCAACGGCATCCGTTGAACCCACTCGCACGGCCATTACCGACGCCATGAAAATCTACGAGCGTGACGTGCTGCACGATGTCACCTGGCATCCTTGACGATGCCGCGAGCGCCCCGGAGCAAGGAAACCATCATGTCCGTCCAGCCGTTGAGGTGCCGCGACTGCGACCGCGAATGCGTCTTCGAGCGCATGACCCCGTTCCCCGGCAAGGGGGATGAAACGACCTACGGCGTCAGCTGGCGCTGCCCGCAGTGTTCGCGGGAATCCCTCGATGTCTGTCCGCTTGGCCCGCTCGTTCCCACGGATGAAATGTGTCTCAATTGCGGCGAGACGTACCCGCCCGCCACGGAGAAACCATCCTGCGCCGCCTGCGGTTTGCCGCGTCATACGGTTCTCTTCGCGCTCGGCATCTCTTCCATCTCTGCCGATCCGATCAAGGCTGCGAGCGACGCCTTCAGCAAGGGACTGATGCGTCACGGCTTGGCCATCCTGAACCTGGCGCTGCGGCGAAACCGCGGTCTCGTGGAGGCGTGGTCGATCAAATGTTCCCTGCTCGATTCGTTGGGATTCATCAAGGCCAAAGCCACGATGCTGGAAGGCGCTCTCGCGGCCGGGGGGCCGCCCGCTTTGTGGGTCAGCTATGCCTACGCGCTCCAGCAACTCGAACGCCATGCGGACGCGGTCGCCGCCTATCGTCGTTATCTGGAGCAAGCGCCCACGGGAGCATGGGCCGGCGTCGCTTGCTGCAATCAAGCTAACTCCGTGGCCCGACTCGGCGACTCAGCCACAGCCGAGCAGCTTTATCAGCAGGCCATCGCCCTCGAACCCAATCGATTCTCGCACGTCAGCAATTACCTTCGTTTCCTCATTGATATGCACAAGTGGCCGGAAGCGCTGGCGGTGATCGATACGACTTTCGACAAAGCGACGGCGGAAGCCGACCTCATCGGTTTGCTGGAACATCGCGCGCTGATTCTCACGGAGCAAAACAACGGCGTGGAAGCCCTGGAGAGCATCGACGCCGCCGTGGCGCGCGGTGCGGATTCGTTGCGCACGCACTACCTTCGTGGCCGCGCCCTCGCGCTGGTCGGCCGGTGGGGGGAAGCACGCGAGGAGATTCTCCGCGTTCTGACATTGGACCCCAGCAATGCCGCCGGCAAGAGTGCGTTGGAGATGATCGACTCCGTATTATTGTGGGGCCAGTTCTCTCTGTAGCCCGATCCTGGTTGACCTCGTCTCCGCGCGCCTTCAAGATAGGAGAGTGACCGCGTTAAGGTAGGTCCGGCTTGCCGAGCCGGACCTGTGCTGCCCCGGATCGTAGGAGTCCGCCGCGGATACAAGTAGGTCCGGCTCGGCAAGCCGGACCTACTATTTTGCGTGGTCGTTTGAATAGAGGGAATTGGCCAACCCGAAAAAGGGAGTTGTCGCATGAGACTATCATCTCGAACCACTTGCCTGCTGATCGCCTTATGGGTCTGCACGCCGCTCTCGCGGGGTGAAACGCAGGTAACGCCCGCCAAAACGCCCGCGCGTTACACCACGCGCGACGAACACGATCCCAACGGCATTGGCAAGTTTTACATGAAACGCGAGATTGCCAGGGTCATGGGGCATCAGGGAGCCGGCTGGCTCGAACGGCCCGAACGCGAAAAGGAAGAGCAGCCGAGGAAACTGCTGCGAATCCTCGATCTCAAGCCCGGCCAGGTCGTCGCCGACATCGGCGCCGGCAGCGGCTATCATACGTTTCGTATGGCCGAGAAGCTCGGTCCACGCGGCAAGGTACTGGCCGTGGACATTCAGAAGGAGATGCTCGACATCATCCGCAAGCGTATGAAGAAGGACGAAGTTAGCAACATCGAGTTGATTCTCGGCACCGAGACGGATCCGAAACTGCCGGCCAACGGCGTCGATGTGATTTTGCTCGTCGATGTCTATCACGAGTTCGCGTTTCCGTTCGAGATGACCGAAGCGATGGTCAAGGCGCTCAAACCGGGTGGCCGGCTGGTATTCGTCGAGTTTCGCAAGGAAGACCGCGATCCAGTCGTGCCGATTCTGGAAGTGCATAAAATGCGGAAAGAGCAGGTGGTCCGCGAGATGAAACCGCATGCGCTCAAGCATGTGAAGACCATCAGCTCGCTGCCGTGGCAGCACGTCATCTTTTTCGAGAAGAAGACGATGGACAAGGAAGAAAAGCCGGCGAAATGAAGAAATTCTTCATCGCCCGTAGGCCCATGCTCCCGGATAATCGCGGACCACGCGCCGCACGGTGGCGTCGTCCGGCTGGTGCGGATTGGCGGGTGGTTGTGGTATTGGCAAGCGATAGTCGGTCGCGAACGACACGCCCTCCAGTTCGGCCAGCTTGCGATTGCAGGCGTGAATGAGAAGCCATTCGAGATTCACCGTGTCCTGGACGTTGTATGCCAGCAGCGTCTCCAGTGCCTGCGCATTCTTGCGACGCCGGTAGTCGTTCCACAACAGCACCGCGACGAAACCGTCCACGTCCTCCAGTCCGGGGCGTGTCAGGCCCACTTGCCGCTCGCAGCTTTTCAAGCCTCCTTTCAATCCCAGGCTGCTGAGCAGATACCGCAAGTCAATGTGCGGCTGCTCCAGGCGCACGCCCAGATCGCGAGCAATGAAGGGTAGATCGAACGATTTGCCGTTGTACGTCACGAGCAGCCGATAATCGCGGATGTCCTTGCCGAATTGATCCAGGTTATCGCCGTGAACGTAGGTGCGGATGGCCCGGCCATCGTACAAGGCGATGGTGGTGATGTGCCCCTGTCCCGGTAAGCCAGTCGTTTCAATGTCGAGATAGGCACACGAAGCGCGGAAGTCGTGGAACAGCCGCCAGACCTGGCCGGCGGGCAGACAACGGCCGAACCAGGCGGAGTTAGCTTTCTCGAAGTGCGCGAGCGATTCGCGGAGGAGGGCATCGGGCAGGCGTCGGATCGTTGACGAACGGCCCGTGGGCCGAGGCGCAAGGGCCGTCTCCCAACTGGTGATGCCGGCACGCCACAGGCTGCGTTCGGTGGTCTCACTGATTCTCGGTAGATGACAAAACGTGTGTCGCAACATTTCGCTCTTACCTTTCCACCACGCTGAAACTGGCTACCCGCCATTTGTCGCCTTCCTTGACGACGCGCACCGTATACGTACTGTCCTGGCGCGGCACGCCGCGATATTGCAACTTGCCTCGGCCGACAAACTCATCCTGTCCAGGAACCGCCTCGAAGTTCGTGAGCGATCCGCAAGTGTATCCCTTCCCTTCACCGCGGAAACGCCGACTGGAGAATTCGTCAATCGCTTTCGTTCCCCCCTTCTTCTCCTGAAAGTCCTTTGTGCCGGCTGCGTTGGCGTTGGCCGCGTTGCGGCTGTTGAGCGCTTCGAGAAAGACCTGCGCGCCGAGCCGGGCGGCCTTCCAACGATCGTTCGCGGCATCCTCGCCAGTGGCCTTTGCGGGACTTTTCCGAACAGCTTCCAACTCTTTGCGGGTCTGGGCTAATTCCGCCTGACATTCTTGCAATCGTTTCGTGGCTTCCGCCTCGCCCCGGCGAGCCTTCTCCAGTTCGCCCATAGGAGTACCGCAGCCCAGAGCCGCCAACACGACGATGCTGGCGGCGAGAAAGATCGGACGTTGCCGGACGGGGTGGATGGCAAGGGTGCGCATGGTGCAGTCTCGCAGCAAGAGAAACGCGCGGGCACGAAAGAAGAGAGCCGCTTGCAGCTTAGCGTTGCCGACGCCAAGCTGCAAGCGGCTCTCTTCGCGCATTGTCGTCTTGTCTATTGAGCGGTCACGACATTGACGCGCCGGCCCTGTCGATCGAACTGAACCACGCCATCGGACAGCGCGAAGAGTGTGTCGTCCTTGGCACGCTTGACATTGCGGCCGGGGTGGTAGCGCGTGCCGCGCTGGCGAATGAGAATGCTGCCCGCCGTCACCGAACCGCCGGCGTAGACCTTGATGCCCAGTCGTTGGCTGTTTGAATCGCGCCCGTTACGAACCGAGCCTTGACCTTTTTTGTGAGCCATGATGTCTCCATTAATCCGTAGGCAGTTATCTGTTGTTTCTTGCCTGCCTACTGTTTACTTCTTTTTGCCTTCTGCCGGGGCCGTTGGCAGACCCGGAATGCTCAGCGAAGAACCGCGATAGATCCACTGCGCCGGCGGCACAAAATGAATCTCCTCGGACTTTTGCAGAAAGCGATCGCCCAGGCGTTTGAAGTTCAGTTGCAGCGTCTTACGCCGCACGATGGACTTTTCGCCCGGCTTCGTCGGGTCGTCGGTCACCGCCCAGCCGTTGGACAGCCCCGATACGAAGATACTGTAGTAATTCGAGTCCGGATCGACATCATCCCAGATGGCCACGCCGGTGATGGTTCGCGGTTCGGCGTTCTTACGCGACGGCGGGATCGGCTCGGCCGCGATGGTCACCGAGTTTTTGATCTTGAGATAATCCGTCGGATCCTCCACCTGACGGATGGCGTCTTGCACCTTGGGCAGAATCTGATCGTGATGCACCGTATTGCGATCGTGTGTCACCAACTCGAAGTCGGGAATGAGCGTGTGCGCTTGCGGTGTGTTGTTGATCACCTGATACCACAGATACCAACACACCTTCTGACCGCGCCCCGGCACATTGACCTTGATGAGACGTGGATCTTTGAACTTGAAATCGAGAACCCAGACCTTGCTGGTCGGCGACCGGATGTCGTCGGCGTCCTGCACGTTGGCTTCGGGCTTGACGGTGCGCTCGTTGGGATTGACCGCCAGCGCCAACGGCACCAAGGACAAGACCAACAGCGCCGCGAGCAACCTCGGACCCCAACGTCTCTCGTGTTCGCCGAGCATTGATCTTCTCCTTGCTCCGCCAGATCGGCCACCGGATGAGAAATGCGCATACATTCCGCGCTGGCAATCCCGCGTGGATGATGTGTTATAGCAGGGATCGAAATGAGCGGTCAAGACGAACCCGCAGTGCCCCGCAAGCGGCCTTGTCGTCCGGCATCCGGATCGCTATATCTCGCCGCCTCTATGGGGATGAATCGGCCGGCTGGCCGGCCACGGTATAGGGAGGCGAAAGGAATGTCTGCTCGCAAGAAAGATCGCCCCACGCGGCGAGGGTGGCGTAGCGTCGCGGTTCTCACCGGATGCGTCGCGGTCGTCGCGGGGGCTGGTTACTGGGTCCGCAGCGCCCTACTGCCGCGGGCCGACGCCCAGACCAATGTTCCGGCCGTTCGTGCGCCGGCGACAGCGGCACCCGCTCCGGCGACCCAGGAACCGCTCTCCGATTACTCCCGTCGCGTCGTCGCTTATGTTTACGACGCCGAACCAATCACGCGCGAGCAGCTGGGTGAGTACCTCATCGATCGCTATGGCGACAAACTCGATCTCCTTATTAACAAACGCATCATCGATGAAACCTGCCGGCAATACAACATCGACGTGACGGCTAGCGAGGTCGAGAGCGCCCTGACCGAGGAATTGCAGGGATTGGCCATCGATCAAAAGACGTTCGTCAACACGCTCCTCGCACGCTATCACAAGAACCTCTATGAGTGGAAAGAGGATGTCGTTCGCTCCCGCTTGCAGATGGCGAAGCTGTGCCGCAGTCGCGCGCAAATCAGCGAAGACGAGATCCGCAAGGCGTTCGAGTCCCTCTATGGCGAGAAGGTCGAATGTCAGATTATCCTTTGGCCCAAGGGTGAACGAGGCGAGGCCGATGCGCTGGCCGATTACGCTCGTCTCCGCGATAATCCCGACGCCTTCGATCAGAAGGCCAAGGCCCAGATCGTCAAGCGCGAGTTGGCCGCCACTGCCGGCAAAGTTCGGCCGTTCGGCCGCTATGTCATGGGCGACGACAACTTCGACCGCATTGTCTTCCGTCTGAAACACAACGAAATCAGCGAAATCATCAAGACCAACGATGGCCCGGTGTTGGTCAAGTGCCTGCGCCACTACCCCGCCGATACATCGATCACCCTCGATTCCGTCCGCGAGAAACTCGTCAAGCAACTCCTCGATAAGAAGGTCGCCACGGAGATGCAGAAGGCGTTTCAGACCTTGAAAGCGCAGGCGCATCCCGAAATCAAATTGAAGAAAAAGAACAAGGCCGACGAACCCGATGGGTTGCAGGCCAACGAGAGCGGGCCGCGCTCGCGTCAAGTTGTCGCCGTCTACAATGGCCAAACGCCGATCACGCGCGAAGACTTTGGCGAGTTCCTCATCGCCCGCTACGGTGCGGAGAAAATCGATTTTCTCATCAACCGGCGCCTCATCGACAAGGAATGCCAGGCCCATAACATCGGCGTGACGCCGGAAGAGATTGAGGCGGGACTCAGCGACGATCTGAAAAAACTGAGTGTGGACCTCAAGCAGTTCGAGAAAGATTTCCTCGGTCCCTACAACAAAAACCTCTACGAATGGCGCGAGGACGTGATTCGGCCGCGCCTGCTGATGAGCAAACTGTGCCGCGATCGCGTCAAGGTCACGGAGGCGGAATTGAAACTGGCTTTCGACGCCCGCTTCGGCGAGAAAGTCCAGGGCCACATGATCCTTTGGCCGGCCGATCAGGTGAAGTTCGCCCTCATGGAGTACACGCAGATTCGCGACAATCCGAAGGCGTTCGAGGAGAAGGCCAAGAGTCAGACCAGCAGCACGTTGGCCGCCAAGGGCGGCGCCATCGGACCGTTTGGCCGGCACACGCTGGGCAATGAGGATGTCGAACGCGAGGCGTTCAAACTCCAGCCGGGCGACATCACGACGCTCATCGGCACGCCGGAAGGCAACGTCGTCTTCAAACTCGATAAGCGTATTCCGGCCAATACTTCCGTCACGTTGGAGTCCAAACGGGCCGAGTTGACACAAGAAGTCTTCGAGAGAAAAGTGCAGATGGAGATGCAGACGGCTTTCCGCGATCTGCGCGCCGCCGCCAAACCGAAGGTGATGCTCAAGGATTCCAGCAAACCCGCCGATCTGACTACCTCGACGAAAAAATTGCTGTCGTCGTCGGTCGATGAGATGAAGATGAATACGCCGAACACGAAGCACTGAACACGGCCAGACCGTCTTTTGCCAGCCCGCAGCGCCAGCAAGGGATTGCCCCTTGCTGGCGCCGCGGGCTGGCTGGTTTTCCCTCGTACTCCTGCCTTGCCCTTGCCTCTCTTGCCTCCGATGATGAATCCAGGGATCTATTTCGCCTGTGTCAATCGGATGTGAGCATGCGCTTCGCGCTTTTGGGAGACCATCCCGACGGGGTGGCAATGGCTTGCGCCTTGATGGAGTCGGGGCGTCATCGCGTCCTCGCTTATACGGCGGCGCTGAGCGAAGACGTGTTGCGCCGTTGGGGCGATGGAGCGCGCCGAGTCAGCGATATGGAAGAGGTGTTGGCTGATCCCGCCATCGAAGCGGTGATCGTCGCCGGCTCTGTCGCCGTGCGTCCGGCTCAGCTGCGTCGCGCCCTGCAATCGGAACGCCATGTTCTGTGCGTGCATCCGGCCGACGACACACCGGAGATCGCCTATGAAGCGGCGATGATCCGTAATGACACCGGCTACGTGCTGCTGCCGCTCTTGCCGGAAGCGACGCACCCCGCTTTTCACCGCCTGGCCGAATTCGTGTCGTGGCGAGCGGGGTTGCGTAAGCGCCCCGAGACCGCACTCGGGGCGCTTACGCAACCCTGCTCGCCACTCGGCGTTTTCCGTCTGCTCGAAATGGAGCGCGGCGTGGCGGACGAAGTGCTTGAGGGCATCTGGATCGCCGGTCAGAAACCTTCGTTTCCCGGCTGGGACATCCTGCGCACGGTGGGCGGCGAGATTCAGGAAGTGTCGGCCTTCGCCGAGCGCGAGGAATTGCGCGAGGGCGAGCCGGTGTTGGTTTCCGGCCGGTTCGAGCAAGGCGGGCTATTTCAAGTCACCCTACTGCCGAAGCAAAAGAAACCGAGTTGGCGTCTGACGGTGATCGGTGTCGATGGACGCGCCGACTTGATGTTTCCGTTAGGCTGGGATGGGCCGGCATGTTTGGACTGGCGCGACGTGAATGGCGAAACGCATGAAGAATACTGGGAGCGCTGGGATCCGTGGCCGGTGCTGATTGAGACGTTCGAGCGCTTGATCGAGGCGACCTCCGCGCCGGCGGATCGGCCGCGCCTCAGCTGGCAGGACGCTCTCCGCGCCCTGGAGTTGGATGACGCCGCCCGGCGCAGCGTCGAACGACGGCGTTCGAGTGTGCTGGAATATCCGGAAGCGACGGAGGAAGTCGGCTTCAAGGGCACGATGACGCTGGTCGGCTGCGCCATGCTGTGGACCGTTTTGCTGTTGCTGATCCTGTCGGTTTGGTGGCCGCGAATCGGCTGGATGATCGTGCCATTGATCGTGGTGTTCCTCGGCTTGCAGTTTTTGCGCTATTTTCTCCCCAAAGCGAAAGAATAAGGATGAGCGAACAACACCCGCCAGCCCGCAGCGCAAGCAAGGGACATTGCTCCCTTGCTTGCGCTGCGGGCTGGCGGGTGTTGTCCGCTCGTCTCTAACGATTGCCGCTGTCGGTGCGATCCTTGACGGCCGCGAGCGCCTGCTTGGCGAGACCGGAAGAGAAGACGTTGTTATCGGCAGCCAGTTTTTCGAGCGGGGCGATGCTGTCGCGGCCGCCGACATCTTTCAACACTTTGATAGCCTCGCAGCGGGTGAATACGTTGGTATCGTCCAGCAACGGGAGAATGGCTTTCTCAGCAACCGCCGCGTCCATCGCCTTCAATACCTGAATCGCCTTGCCACGGTCGTGAACATCGGTCAAACGCTTGGCGATTGCCGCGACCGCCTCGTCACCCTTCAACTCCGCCAGGGCGTCGATCACTGCGGCGTGCAGACCGGGATCAAACCCTGCCAGCCTCGCGACGAGGGCCGGGATTGCCTCCTTGCCGCCCCAACGGCCCAGTCCCTTGGCCGACGCGAGCCGAACCTCGGCCGACTGGTCGTTGAGCAACCCTTCCAACCGCGATACAACATCGGCGTGCCGATCCTTGATTGGCGGCGTAGTCGCGATGCGACGGGCAGCTCGCGCGCGGCGGGCGGCGTCGGCTGATTTGAGATCATCCAGTGCTTGCGGCCATTCGTCCGTCGTCAAGGGCAGCCGATCGCGGATGGCTTGGAGGACGCCGGCGACGTGAACTTTTTCTCCTCCCTGTATCGCTTCCAAAGCGGGAATACTGGCCGCCGTGCCGATTTCCTTGATGACGCCGAGGATCCAGAAGCGGGTCGCGCCGGCGTATTTTTCCGTCAGGTACGGCAGCACGGCCTTCTCCGCGGCTGGCCCCATCGCCTTGAGTATCTCGCCGGCGGGGATTGGATCTTTCGGAAAACGCGCGGCGACGGCATCGATCACACGAGGATCTTTCAGATCCTTCATCACCCTCAGCACCGTTTGCCGTACCATAGGGGTTTCGTCCTCCAGCAGCGGCGCCAGTTTCGGAGCGGCTTCCTTGGGGTCGCAGACCGCCAACGCCATCGCTCCTGCCATGCGCGTCCCGGCGTCCTTGGCAGTCAACAATTCCTGCAAACCGCGCCGGACTTCGTCGCGGCGCTGTTGCGGCGGCGCTTGCCGCAGCGTACTCGCCGCTCGTTGCCGCACGGCCTCGTCCGGCGACTTCAGATCGGCCTGCAATTTCGTTAACTCCTCGCTTCTTGCTGGTCCAGAAGGGGATGGCGCTACGGCCGGCGGTCTGAATTGTCCAGCGGGCGGAACTGGCCCGACAACGGGCGGTGGGATCGTGCCAGGGGCACCCACACTCAGCGTCCGAGGCTCACCATAAACCGTCTGCCCGGCGTCGGTCTGATACGACACCTGAGCGAGTATCTTCAATTCGCCCTTGGCAGGCGGAGTCAGCGCCAACGTGGCCGCCGCTTGGGTACCCTGAATCGTCAACGCACTTGACTTCGCGCCGGCGAGTTTCTCCCAACCCTTGGGGTCTTGTCGAGGCATCTGCAATTCGTTCGCTGGACCGTAGAGGAGCGTGGCCGAGCGCAGTTTGCCCAGCGGATCGGCGGCGCTGGCGAAGACGCGAACCTGCGTGCGCCCCTGGATGGTCAAACTCTGAATCATCGTTGGCGGATCGATGCGGCCTTGCAGCAGCCGATTCAATTTCGGGACCGGCACCGCGAAGCCGATGCGTGAGTTGCTGACCTTGGCGACGGCCACACCAATGAGAATGCCCTTTTCGTCCACGACTGGACCGCCGCTGTTGCCGGGGTTCAGGTCGAGGTCGAGTTGCACCTCTTTCAACTCGCCGCGCTCCCCTTGCCGTAGGGACGATACCGCTCCCTTCGTCACGGTGACGGCCGGGTTTTTATTCGTGGGATCGAGCTTGGCGCCGAAGGGGAAGCCGAAGGCCACCACCGACATCGTTTCGACCAATTCCGGAGTTCGCGTGCAATCAATCGGCCGCGGCGCATCCTGGAGACCCGTCACCTTGAGGATCGCCAGATCCGCGTCCGCATCGTCGCCGACGATCACGGCCGGCAAAGATTGTTCCCGCTTGGTGCCGCTACGGAAAACAACCGTAAGTTCGGCACGTTGGCCGGCCGGTAAACCCAGAGCGATTCCTCCTCGTCGCGGCGTGCGCGGCCTACGTGGGCCGATGGGCATGCCTGGCAAACGCGGCCCGATCGGTGGCCGTGGGAAGATCCACATGGGCGGCGGAGCGCCGACGTTCTCCTTCGGCGGTGTGACAACATGATGGTTAGTGACGACATAGGCCGTATCGCCCTGCGCCCGGACGACGAAGCCGCTGCCGCTGGCACCCATCGTGGCCGTTCGCGCCAGAATGTAAACGGTGGCCGTCTTCAACTCTTTGAGAGGAAGTGCGGCTCCCTGCGCCCCGCCGCCTCCCTGCTGCACGGGCTGGATCGGTTCCTTGGGCGGCGGTAACGGAAGCTGTGGCCGCTCTCCTTGTAAGGGCGGAGGGGCAAGCGGCGCGGGAGCCGGGTCGAGATGCGCGACGGGAACCTGACCGTTAGGGACCGGGACTCCAGGCGCTTCGGGGGCGATACCGGCGACCGGCGCGGGCGTTGATGCCTCCGATCGGAAATACAGATACGCCGCGATCCCTCCGCCGAGCATAAGCAGACAGAGCAGGCCCAGCCCAACGCCCAAGGAAATTAACAGGCCGAGCGGAAAACTGTCCTTCTTGCGAACAGACGCCTTCTCTTCCGCGTCGCGATGTCGCTGCGGATTTCTGCCGATGGCCGCTGTCGGACGTTCGGTGTTCGGGTTCAAGCGGATGCCGTCGGCGTCGTCTTCTCGCGAGAACGAGATACGTGCGCCGCACTCCGGGCAACGGACTTTGCTATTTCGCGGGACGCGGCTCAAATCCAATCGGGTGCGACACTCAGGACAAGTACGAAGTTGTGACGCCACGGCCTACTGACAGCTGCGCTCGAAACTAAACTTTTCGTCCTCCCAAGGACAGCCCGGCGGCGGCGAAGAACGATTGAATCAGTCGCGGTTTCTGCCTCAAGCGGCCCACAGCGAGGTCAAATTCCAGATGCAACTCCTCCAT
>DATNCY010000132.1:0-32636 GCA_035553375.1 Gemmataceae bacterium | reverse complement strand
GGTGGAGGGTTTCAATACGGGTCTTCGGTCGCTCCTGCGGCGAGCCTTTGGCATGTTGAACTTTGAACACTTCCGCCTTCGGGTTTTGGATCGCTTTGGAGTGCCGAGGCCAACCTAATCAGCGAAGCTCGCGGAGAGCCGTAATCTTTTCCCCCTCTCATTCGTCGTATAAGAGGAACGTCTCGAAACACTCTCTACCGTTTTCGCGCAGGAGTCCATCATGTCTACTCCGTTTCCTTTCCGTCGTGCCGCGTTGCTGGCGATGCTGGCCGCTCTGGGTGGTTTCGTCCTGCCGGCCGTGGCCGCCGACAAAGCCGAGGTCAAGAAGCCCAAGCCGAAAATTGAGGTCGTGTTCTGCCTGGACACGACGGGCAGCATGGGCGGTCTCATCGAAGGAGCCAAGCAAAAGATTTGGTCGATCAGCAACCAAATTGCCGGCGGCAAGCCGACGCCTGAATTAAAGATCGGCCTGGTTGCTTATCGAGATAAGACGGATGCCTACATCACGAAGATAATCGACTTGACGGACGATCTCGACGCCATTCACGGCAAACTGCGCGAGTTCCAGGCTCAGGGCGGCGGCGATGCGCCCGAGAGCGTCAATAAGGCGCTCGACGATGCGGTCAACAAGATCAAGTGGAGTACCGACGCGAAGACCTTGCGCATCATCTTCCTGGTTGGCGACGCGCCGCCGCATATGGATTACAAAGACGATGTCAAATATCCTGTTACCTGCAAAAAAGCCTGCGAGAAAAGCATCATCATCAATACGATCCAGTGTGGCGGCGACGGCGAATGTGCCAAACACTGGAAAGAAATTTGCAAGCTCGCTGAAGGTTCCTATGCCCAAATCGCCCAGACGGGCGGTGTAGTGGCCGTCGCCACGCCTTACGATAAGGAACTGGCCACGATTAATGCGGAGTTGGCTCGGACGACGTTGGTTTATGGACGTGGCGAGATGAAAAAGGCGGGCGAGGCCAAGCTCAGGGCGGCCGCCGCTCTGCCGGCTCCGGCCGCCGCCGATCGTGCCGGCTTTGCCGCCAAGGGCGGTAAGGCCGCCGCTTATGACCTGCTCGACGCCGTCAAGGACGGCAAGGTCAATCTCGAAAAAGTTAAAAAGGAAGAACTGCCCGAGGCGATGCAGAAGATGGACCTCAAGCAGCAGAAAGAATACCTCGACAAGCTCGGCACGCGTCGCGTCGAGTTGAATAAGCAAGCTCTTGAACTCGACAAGAAGCGCGGCGCGTACATCAAGGATGAGTTGGCCAAGAAAGCGAAAAAAGAAGGCAAGAACAGCAAGGACAGCTTCGATAATCAGGTGCTTGAATCGCTGCGCAAGCAGGCGAAGAAGCACAACATCGACATCAAGTAACCTGTCTGATTCCGCAGCGGCTGTCAGCCCGGCGTCGTTTCGCCGGGCCGGCAGCCGTTTTTCATTTCCCGTCCGTTGCAATCCGCGTTGTCGTGCCGTACATTGCTGGCTGCCCACGAACATCCTACCGACTGGAGAACCTCCCATGAAACGGCGTGATTTTCTCAAACAATCGACCGCCGCGAGCGCGGCGGCCCTGGTGACAAGTGCGGCTCCCGCAATCCTTGGCGCACGCGACAAGAGTGGTACGAAGAACCCCATCATCGGCGAGGGCAACTATCGCTACGAGTGTATTCACGATTGGGGACAATTGCCGAAGAAACTCCGCTGGGAGACGACGCACGGCGTGACCATTGATGATGCCGGGTTCGTTTATATCAAGCATCAAGGACATGGCGGAGCGGCGATGGATACTATCGTCGTCTTCGATCCCCAGGGCAAGTACGTGCGTTCCTTCGGCAAGGGTTACTATCCCGGCGGCCACGGCATCGACATTCGCAAGGAGGGCGGCGAACAATTTCTTTACCTGTGCGATATTCACAATCGCCAGGTTCTCAAGACCAACCTCAAGGGCGAGGAGGTCTGGAAATTGTGTTACCCCATTGAGGCTGGCGTTTACTCGCGCGTCCAGCAATATCGGCCAACCAACGTCGCCTTCGCCCCTGATGGCGGTTTCTATGTCGGCGACGGCTATGGTTCCAATTACATCCATCAATACGACAAGAACGCCAAATGGGTCCGCACCTGGGGCGGCACCGGCAGCGCGGACGGCAAGTTCAAGACGCCACACGGTCTCTGGCTCGATGATCGGCCGGGCCGCACGCCATCGCTTGTCGTTGCTGATCGCGCCAACTTCCGTCTGCAATACTTCAGTCTGGATGGTAAGTATCTGAGTACCATCAAGGACGTGTTGTTTCCCGCCCACTTCGACATCAAGGGCGATGTGCTGCTGGTGCCGGACTTGCACGCCCGCGTTTCGCTGTTCGATAAGGATAACAAGCCGATCGTGCATCTAGGCGACGACGCCAAGCGCATCCGGGCCGACAAGGGCTTCAAGATTCGTAGCGATCCCAAGCAATGGATCGCCGGCAAGTTCGTTCATCCGCACGATGCGTGTTTTGACCGTGAGGGCAATATCTTCGTCGTCGAATGGGTGCAGACGGGCCGCGTAACTCTGCTGCGCCGGCTGGCATGATGCGAATGGGGAACTCAGGGCCGCCGCTTCCGAGGCGGAGCGGCAGCCTTCCTTTCAGAGGCTCTAACAAAATAGCGAGCCTCCCGCGTGAGCGGGGGGATTTTTCGCTACAGACTCCCCCCGCTCACGCGGGAGGCTCGCTATTTTGTTAGTCCCACTCAAGAAAATTTCGCAATGGCCGCGTTGGAAATGTCGGCCACGACTTTGCGAATCACCTCCCAAATCTGTCGGTGATATGGTTCGGAGATGTCAATCCGTTCTCCGTCCTTGTAGCGGGCGAACCTTCCGGCTTTCGACTCATAGGATTTGCCGGCGATGCCGCGATTATGTACCAGAACATCGCGCGAGGCTTTGGCCTCGGCGATCCGGTCGATCTCGTCCACCGTCGGGCAGCCGAGCTTCACCTTCTCTTCCAGGTACGCGAACCAACTGGTCGGCCGCTCGTAAAGGACTTCGTTCAGTTCCTTGTTGACGGCAAGGAGGATAATCGCATCCTTGTCCGGTGCTTCCAGAATCGCCTTGAAATCCACCTTCTTGCCGAGAAGGTTTCGCGGATATGCCGCGATCCAAAGACGGAGAAAGTCGAAAAAGAAGCCCTCGAAGATTGAGATGAACTGTTGAAATGTCGCTTCGGTGAGTTGCCCCGACACATATCCCAACGACTTGTGAAGTACTTCAGCCTGTGTGCTGATCGTGCCGGTGACCGCGTTTTGAAACGAGAATCTGGTCCCGAACAGGATGAGATCGTGGATGGTGCGCCAGGCGAATACAGATTCGTTGTGGTAATCGTGAGCGGCGTTCAAGTCGGCCAGAACTCGATCGCGTAGCAAGCGAATGTCGTCAGCGAGAGACATGCAGCACCTTGGGAATCAGCCGATGCTGTCGAGTACGGCCTGAACAGCCTTACCGTCCGTTCCCCGTCGCAGTTTGATGAGGGCCGTAAAAGGCCCCTCGTTTATGGAAACATAGTTTTCATCGACCGTGTAGTGGATGTCGTGGCTATCTAGAAGTCGCCGGACATCGTCGAGTTGGCTGACAGGAAGACCGATCCACGGCCACTCCGTTTCCTCGGCCCAAACACGCAGCGGTTTGTCGGTCATGGCATTAGTCATCTTCAACTCCTTCCCTCTTCCTATGTTGGTCCCCTGGTCTAAAAATGCAAGAGGGGTTCATTCCTCCATTCCGTTGAAAGGAGAAAGGAACCCCTCTTCTGGTTCACGGTCGAAATTAGGCCTTCGCTTCCAACACCTGAATCTTGTTGTGTCCAGCCACATAGATCGTATCGGCTTTGTCACCGAGTGTGAAATCGTGAATGTGCATGGGCACCTTCTCTTGACGGATAGCCTTCTTCGCCTTCAGATCGAAGAACAGAAAGAAGCCGTCATTGGCACCGCCGCCACCGAGCAGCCAATCACCCTTGGGGTGGAACTCCAGGTGTTCAACAAGTCCCTTGAACTTGTCGTCCGGGTATTCGTGCGTCCGCGCACCCTTTTGCCAGTCGAACACCTCGACGCGCGCCTTGCCTTCCAGATGGTCGATGTTGCCGATCTTGCCAATGCCGCCGGCCGCCAGTTGCTTGCCGTCCGGTGAGAAAGCCAGCGAACGAACGCCACCAATCGAGTGTTTCCGCTGCACCGGATCCCAGGTGTACATGCCGCCCGCTTCGAGCGTCGCCGCCTGCTTGCCCGTAGCGGTTTCCCACACGACGATATGACCAACCTTGTCGGCGGTGGCCATGAATCGACCGTCCGCCGAAAAGACGCAGACGAACAGCATCGACGGGAAGTGATGCGGCGTTTTCTCCTGATGACCGCGCAGCTCGCGAATGAGTTTACCGCTGGCCGCGTCCCATAGGCGGCACACCATATCATCCGCTACGCTGGCGATGAGCTTACCATCGCGCGAGGCGGCGACCTTGCGAATCCATCGCCCGTGCGCCTCGACGGAACGAATCTGTGTTCGCTTATCCGTGTCCCACCAGATAAGTTGGCCATCGTAACTGCCGGAGATAGCAGTCTTGCCGGCCAAAGCCAGGCCGGTGACGTAGCTCTTGTGTTCGCCCAGCGGCTTCGGCTCCGGCTTGGCCTGCGAGAGATCGAGATCGTAGACCTTGAAGTCGGAACTGCCGAACAGCAGACGATCGCTGCCGGGCACGCGGACGAGCGCGAACGCCATGCCGCGACTGGAGATGTCTTTGATAACTTTCATGGGATGGTCTCGCGGATTCTTACTCCCCTCTCCCCTGTACTCGGGGGAGAGGGGTGAAAATGGTGTTACGCCAGTACCGCCTTGATCGCCTTGGTGCCCGGTTCCGTCAGCGGCACCGGACGCGAGCCGACGTAGTAGTTCTTTTGATGATTGATACCCAGCGCCCGATAGATGGTGGCGAACAATTCGGCGGCACCGACCTCGCCTTCGGCGACGCGCTCGCCCTTGGCGTCGGTCTTGCCGTAGACGCTGCCGCCTTTCACGCCGCAACCGGATAGGGTGGAACTCCAGGCTGTGGCGAAGTGATCGCGCCCCAGACTGGGATTGATGCCCGGCGTGCGGCCAAACTCCGCCAGCGTGATGACCAGCGTGCTTTCCAGCAGACCGCGCTGCTGCAAATCATCGAGCAGCGCCGCCATGACGTGATCGAGTTCCGGCACCAACTCTTGATGCGTCTCGAAGTTCTGACCGTGACTATCCCACCAAGCCCGGCCGACGCGGACGAACGGCACCCCCGCTTCAACGAGGCGGCGCGCGACCAACACTTGCTCGCCGAATTGCGTTGGGCCATACATGTCGCGGGTCTTTTTGGACTCCTGCGAGACATCAAACAATTTCTCGCTGGCCATCAGGCCGTGGACGCGTTGATACGCCTCGCCGTGACTGCCGAGACTGTGCGACGCGCGACCGCGGACGAACTCCTTGCTCAGCAGATCGCGGAGAGCGGCGCGTTGCTTATGATCGCCATCGCTGATGCCCTCCAGCCGGCGAATGTTTTCGGGGATCATGCCCGTGTACAGCTCCATGGGAGCGTAGCGCGAGCCGAGGAAGCCGGCCGTGCCGGGAGCCATGCCGCGGCCTTCCGTGGCGAAATAGAACGAGACGTAATCGGGAACCTGGCTATCCGTTCGTCCCAGTTCACGGGCCAGCACTGCGCCAAGGTCGGGATATTTCAGGTTCGGCTCGTCGCGCCGGCCACGCATCATGAGTTGCGCGCCGCCACCGTGATCGCCGTTGCGCGTGTTCAGCGAACGGATGATGCAGGTATGCTTCATCCGCTTGGCCATTTGTGGCATCAACTCGGAAATGTGGATGCCCGGAACGGAAGTCGGGATGGCCCGAAATGGTCCGCCTGTTGTCGCTCCGGGTTTGGGATCCCACGTCTCCAGTTGGCTCGCTCCTCCCGCGAGCCAAAGGAGAATGCAACGCTTCTGTTGCTTCTTCAGCTCGCCGGCCAGCAGCGGATGTTGCAAGACATTCAGTTGCGTCATGTCCGCCGCGAAGGCGGCGGCTCCGGCGGCCATTGTGCCGAGGAAGGCGCGCCGATCGACGGCGTGCAACGGCGAACCACAAAAACGTCGGTTGAGAGCCATCAGATTGCTCCTGTTCTCTTGCGGATGACCAGCCCGAAGCGTCAGTGAGGGGTTTCCCATCGCTGGCGCTTCGGGCTGGTCCGCGCCTCGACATCAATAGTTAAACCGAAACTCCGTGCTGGTCAGCAGCGCCCACACAAGTTGACGCTGCGCCTCGGCGGCTCGATCCGCCCGCTGTTTGAGATAATCGCCCAACAGTTTGCGTTCCTCGTCGTGCGGCGGACGAGACAAAATCGTACGCATCGCCAGATCGACGATTTCATCGGGATTCTTCAGCTGTTTCAGCCGGCCAAGCAAGCGGTCGCCCCCATCGGACAGCAGTTCCTTACGGATGCGATCACTGTTGCTGAACAGCAACGCCTCGCTGACGCCAACCTGGAAATCATCGCCGGGCTGCTCGAATAAACGAGCCATTCCGCCAGCGCCGGATTCCAACCCTTGCAGCCGTTTATCGAACTCTTCCGGTTTCAGATTCGCCGGCAGGCCGTTCGGATCGTTGACCGCCAAACGCAGGGCAACGGCCAACTGCATCGGTGTCAACGGCTTGACGCGAGCAACGGCGAACAGCGATGCGCGAGGAGCATCGCCCTTTTCCCAGCGGCTATCACGGGCATAGGCGCGGCTAAGAACGAGGCCATGAATCAGGCGGCGTATATCGTAATGATGCTCGACCATATCGCGGGCCAGCCAGTCGAGCAGATCGGGATGACTCGGCGGATTCTCCGAGTGCATCTGATCGAGCGGCATAACCAGGCCGTAACCGAACAGGCGATGCCAGAGGCGATTGACGATGGAGCGCGCAAAGAAGTCGCGTTGCCCCGGTTCCAGAGACAGGTTCACGAGTTGGGTGCGGGCGCTGAACTGCGGCGGCGCGGGCGGCGGTGCATTCTTCGAGCCGTCCTTGCGGCCCTTCTTCGATTTTTTCTCGCCGCCGGGCGGTTCCTTCAGGGTGGCCGTCTCAATCACCTTGCCGGTCAAGAACATCAGACGCGCTTGCCGTTCGACGCCCTTGGTCGTCTTGAATTTCACCACGCCGAATTCGCGTTCGGCCAAATGGCCGCCGCTTTCGTAAGTGCGGCTGAAAAACGATTTCATGCCGAAGAAATGATCCTGCTTCCAGTCGTGAACCAGCGGATGATCGTGACAGCGGGCGCAACTGACGTTGACGCCGAAGAAGATCGAGCTAACCTCAGCGGTCAATTTGTCGAGATCGCGAACACGCTGCCGGAGGAATTCGCTGGCCGGTTTTTGCTTGGCGTCTTGTTCGTCGGGCAGCATCAATTCACGATAAATGCGATCCCAGGAGCGTTTCTCCGCCAGGGCGGTCAGCAGGTAGGCTCGCACGCTCGCGCGTGTCCCATTCATGAGCATCACGTCGAATTCGGTAGCCTGATGCCGCACGAAGGCCGGGGAGTTCATCAGTCGTTCGACCAACTCAAGACGTTTGCCGGGTTTGGTCGAGGCGACGAACGCCTTGGTTTCCTCCACCGTAGGGATGCGGCCGGCGAGATCGAGCGTTAACCGGCGAATAAAGTTGGTATCGTCAGCGGGGCCGGCCGGCGTGATGCCTTCTTCCTTGAGACGCGCATCAAGGTATTGATCGACAACCTGCTCGATGGGTTGATTGGGCGGCAGCAGTCCATCGGCCGCGGCCAGCGACTCGGCCATGAAGAGAGCAGCGGCGAGAGACAGAATCGAAGGGAGTGTCCGCATCGCAGATTCCTTACTCCTGAAGTCGTCAGCAATCCAGCCGGGCGGGTGGGCGACCGGCGCGAATCACTCGGGCGCGAGGATGATTCCTGGCAGGTCGAGAAGGCAGGTTCAAACTTCCCCTATTGTGCGGCCTCCGCGCCGGACTTGCAAGAGTCTCTTGGTCGATTGCGTATGTTTTTTTCGTTGTCGCTGACAGGGACGCAAGCGACTTACGCACTTTGTATTGCGAGTTGCACCAAGCCAGAGCTACAATACCTCCCATGTAGGACCATCGATGATAAGGATCGTCACCGTCCCCACCAACCGGGGTGCTTCGTGTCCAGGGATGCCAGTCAACTCATGCCACCTTCCCGCCGCCGTCTTGTTGTACTCGGTTCCACCGGCTCAATCGGCACCAATTGCCTTGATGTCGTCCATCATCTCGGTGAGCGTTTCGAGATTCTCGGCCTCAGCGCCCATTCGAGTGCGGACACCCTGCTCGAGCAGGCTCAAACGCATCGGCCGCGCTGGGTGACGCTCACCGATCCCGTGGCGGCGAAGCAGTTCGACGCCGGCCGGCTTCCGCCCGGCTGCCGGCTGCTGCACGGCTCTGATGGCGTCGCCGAGATGGTACGCGATGCCGATGTGGATATTGTTGTTTCTGCCATTGTCGGTGCTGCAGGATTGGCCGGCACCTGGGCAGCGCTCGAAGCCGGTAAGACCGTCGCCGTCGCCAATAAGGAAACACTCGTCCTCGCCGGCCAACTCGTCACCGATCTCGCCGCGCGGCACGGCGGACGACTTTTGCCCGTCGATAGCGAGCATAGCGCCATCTTCCAGGCCATGCAGGGCAGTGCGCCCGACGCCGTCGAACGCATCATCCTGACCGGCAGCGGCGGCCCCTTCCGTGGCCGTAGCCGCGCCGATCTCGCCGAGGTCACGGTTGCCGAGGCGCTGCGCCATCCGACTTGGCAGATGGGACCGAAAATCACCATCGACTCGGCCACGCTCATGAACAAGGCGCTGGAGGTCATCGAGGCGCGTTGGCTGTTCGCGCTGCCGCCGGAGCGCATCGACGTGATTATTCATCCCGAATCGGTCATTCACTCGTTTGTCGAGTTCAAGGACGGTTCGGTGCTGGCGCAGCTTTCGCCGCCGGATATGCGGCTGCCGATTCAATATGCTCTGACATATCCGGAACGTGTGGCGGGACCGGCGCGACGGCTGAACTGGCGCGAATTATCGTCCTGGCATTTCGAGCAACCCGACCATGAGACATTCCCGGCCCTACAATTAGGGTATGAGGTTGCGCGTCGGGGCGGCACTTGCGGCGCGGTACTCAACGCGGCCAACGAATCGGCCGTCGAGCGCTTCCTCAAGGGCGACCTGGATTTTCTTGATATACCGCGCGCTTGCCGCGCGGCCTTGGATCATCATCATTACAGTCCCACGCCGACGCTGGCCGAACTGAGCGCCTGCGATCGCTGGGCTCGACAGGAGGTAGGCCGTTGGATCAGTCCCAGACTCCGAAGCACTCCGACCTTGTGAAACCGGCCCACGAGGGAGAACAGGCATCCCGCCTATCTCCAACTCCTCCAGGTGAGACGGCCCATGAGGTGGGACAGGCGTCTCGCCTGTCGCCGGTTGAGACAGGCGAGACGCCTGTCCCACCAGGGGAGACCGCGCCGCCGCTACCTCTGACGCCCGCCGCCTGGGTGATGAGCAACGGTCCCTGGGTGCTTATTTTCGGCGCTATTCTCGGTCTCATTTGGTACAAACTCGGACTCGATAGCGTTTGGGTTGTCTGCAAGGTCGGCCTCGGACTCGGCTTCGTTATCTTCATCCACGAACTGGGCCATTTCCTGGCCGCCAAGTGGTGCGATGTGCATGTGCAGACCTTCAGCATCGGCTTCGGTCCCGCCCTGCCCGGTTGTAGTTTCCAGCGCGGCGAAACGACCTACAAGATCGCCGTTTTGCCGCTGGGCGGTTACGTCAACATGGTCGGCGAGGGCACCGAAACCGACGAGGACGAGGACTATCCGCGTTCGTTCAAGAACAAAACCGTCGGCCAACGCATGCTGATTATCTCGGCCGGCGTCATCATGAACGTCCTGCTCGGCTGCATCCTGTTCATCCTCGTTTACTATTACCACGGCGTTGAGGAAGCGCCGGCCATCGTCGGCCGGGTCGATCCCGGTTCGCCTTTGTGGCAGAAGGGCATCCCCACCGGCTCGCTCATCAGCGACCTCGACGGCATTCGCAATCCGGTCTTCCACGACCTGCGCATGAAAGTCGTCCTCTCCGGACAGGATGAGAAAATTCCCTTCACGTTCAAGATGTACGACCGCGAGGGCCAACCGGAGGATGAGCGTCCGGTCGATCTTCTTCCGCGTTGCGAAAAGAACGATCCCAATCCGATTGTCGGCGTCTCTCCGCCCGAACAATTGCGTTTGTACCCCAAGCCGAAGAAGGATACGGGCGGGCAACCCGTGGTGCGCGACAGCGCCGCCGCCGCCGCGCGTCCCCTTCCGCTGGAGTCGGGTGAAGTCATCGTGGCCGCCACCGATCCGGACCATCCCGATCAGGTCAAGGAACTCAAGCACGACCTGAAGGCCGGCACCTTCGATTACACCGACCTCAGCAAGCGTCTCCGCCGATTGGAAGGCAAAAAACTGGTTCTCCACGTCCTGCCCAGAGGAGCGGAAGCGAAGGCGAAACCCATCGAGCGCGAGGTGCCGCTGGAGGGTTTCCAGTTCAACGATACCATCGTGGGCTGCACGAAGGAACCGAAAGATCACGGCGATCGCTACGATCCCTTCATGGTGAGCGAACTGCCGCGCGATCCGCGCCATGCCAACGGCGACCGGCGCGATCCGTTCGTCTTCCACAATCGCTTGCGGCAGCTGGCCGGCCTGCCGATGGTCATCCAGGTTCGTCGCGGCGACCCCAGCAGTACCTCGCTGCGCAACCTGGCCGTCTCCGAGGAAGTCGTCAATCTCTTTGTTCCACCGGCGTTTCATGTGACGTTTGGCTTGCGCATGAAAATGGGCAAGGTGGCCGGTCTTCGTGAGGAATCTTCGGCCGCCGCCGCCGGGGTTCAGAAGGGCGATGAGCTAATCAAAGTGGTCATGACGGACGAACGCGAGAAGCCCTTGCGCACCTGGGCGGAACTCGATCCGGAGCGTTTGCCCGATGAATTGGCGAAGGAAGCGGCGCGCACGCCGGGCAAGAAGAAAGTGATTCTCACTGTCCGCCGCGAGTCGAACCACCAGAAGGAAACCCTTACGTTGAAGGCGGCCGCGTGGGAAGATCGCTGGGACAATGATCGCGAGGTGCCGCTCAGCCTATCCTCGCCGTTGGCGATTCCGCAACTGGGCCTCGCCTACTGGGTTCTCAGTCAAATCGTCGAGGTAGGCAAGGATTCGCCGGCCGCGCTCGCGCGCTCGGAAAAGGACGACACGCCAGCGGCGCTGCACAAGGAAGACACGATCGAGGAGATTCGCATCAAGAGCCGCTCGGCGTACCAGAAAGAGCCGGTGTGGGGCAACTGGAGTAAACTGCGCTCCAAGCGCGACGGCGACACACGCTACGATTGCTGGGCGCAGGTTTTCCGCGCGGTGCAGGTCAATGATTTCAAGGAGATTCAGGTCAAAATAAACCGTCCCGGCGAGGAAATGAAGGATGCGATCGCGCTGACGGGGCGGGAAGACCTAAGTTGGCCGCTGGTCTCGCGCGGCATCCCTCTGCTGTCCGATTACGAGTTGCAGAAGGCCGACAATTTCGGCGAAGCGTTGGTCATGGGCGGCCGTGCCACCCGCGATATGATCGCCATGATGTACTTGCAGCTGCGCAGTCTGCTGACGGGACGCATCTCGTCCGAACAGGTGGGCGGTCCGATCGCCATGATGACGCAGGGGTTCCTCATCGCGCAGATGGGCAATTACGAACTGCTGCGCTTCCTGGCCATGATTAGCATCAATTTGGCGGTGGTCAACTTCCTGCCTATCCCCATCCTGGATGGCGGTCATATGGTGTTCTTGATCTACGAGAAACTGCGTGGCCGACCTCCGACCGAGAGGGTGCGTGCCATCGGCACCTACATCGGCCTGGCGCTGATTGGCTTACTCATGATATTTGTGTTCTACCAGGACATTCATAATATCGTACTCAAGATGTTCGGGATGTGAGCCTGTCGCGAGGAGACATTATCGGGTAGAATTGGCGAGACGCGATTCTCAACTCTTGATTCACAAGGGACGGATGCACCATGACACGATCTGCCGCCCGTCGGCCTGGCGCAGTTCAGGCGGAGAAATCGCTTCCACCGTCGCGGCCGGACTCCGATGCGCAGGGCGACGAGCCAACTGCTTCGCCGGAGCGCGCGCCTGGCGTGGCCTGGTACTGGCAGTTGGTGATGTTTTTGTGGGTCGTATCGTTCGCGAGTCTCCTCGCGTATGAGTGGCTCTCGGGGCTGTTCAAGCTGTGGTGAATCTCTTACAAGCCCGCAGCGCCAGCAAGGGACACTCCTTGCTGGCGCTGCGGGCTGGCAAGTCAGGATTCACACTTCCGCATGTAGCGCAGACTCTCCCGCGCGATCGTCTCCGGATCGGGCGAATAATCGAACACCTCGACGGAAACCCACCCGGCATAACCGCTCTCGCGCAAGGCGCGGAAAATCGGTACGAAATCGACTTCGCCGAAGCCAGGGCCGCGGCGGTTGGCATCGTTGGCGTGGAAATGGCCGGTGCGTGCCGCGTGACGGCGAATCAGGTCGGGGACGGGCGTTGCTTCCGAGGACATCGCCTTGACGTCGAGATGCAGCACGAAATTCGGATGGTTGATGCGATCGAGAATCTCGATTGCTTCGGCGCAGGTGTTGATGAAGTCCGCCTCGGGCGCCGCCAGCGGTTCGAGGCATAGCTTGACGCCGCAGTCGGCGATACCGTCGCGAGCGCGGCCAAAGGTATCGACGGCGTAATCGACGGCCTGAGCGCGGCCGGCTCCGGCGGGGATGCGGCGCTGAGCCGGCGAGCCGAAGACCAGTAGATCGCCGCCGAGGTCGGCACAACAGCGCGCCAGCGCGATCAGGTAATCCGCCGTCTTCTGACGAACGGCGGCGTCCGGCGAAGTCAGATGCAAGCCCTCCGTTTTCGCCAGCAGCCAATGCAATCCCAGCAATTTCAGACCGTGTACCTCCGCTTGCCGGCGCAGCTCCCGCCGCCGCTCGGCGGAAACATCGGTGATGGATGGCGCCAGCGTGAAAGGAGCGATCTCCAATCCCTGATAGCCCAGCTCGGCCACGAAGCGGCACACACGCTCGTGATCCCAACCCTCGAACGTCTCATTGCAGATGGCGTAACGCATGATATTACTTTGCTCGTCGCGGCTCGGTTATTTGCTATCGAGGGTGACACGTTCCTCGCGGAGATCTGAGGTCAAGAGAGTCAGTTCGACCGGCCCGTTGGCCTTGGCCATGGCGCGGTAGAAATCGGCGGGCACCATGACCTTGTGGTCGTTGACGCTTTTGATAATCATGTCCGGTTGCAGACGGGCCTTGTCGGCGGCGCTGTTGGGCACGACTTCGCGGATGACGACTCCTTCAGGGATTTTGCGGAGATTGCGCCAGCGCATGGACAACGTGCTGGTCCAATCCACGCGCAGACCGCCCCGCGCGGGCGGTCTTTTCGAGGCGATGATCTGGCCGGCCACGGGATATTTGGCCAACGTGACGGTACAGGTTCGCCGTGGGCCGTTTGGCCGGCTCGCCGCCTCAATGCGCACGGTGCTGCCCGCCAGGTGCATGCCGACCACCAGAAACAAATCGTCATTGTTGTGAACCGGCGTGCCGTTGATGGACAGGATGAAATCGCCTCCCTCGCTGCGCATTCCACTTCGTAATGAGCCGCGTGCCGCTGGTCCCTCGGGCACCACGCCGTCGATCTGAACGAAACCGTCCGGCATTTGGTCCGGCGCACGCAGGTATACGCCGAGAAAACCGTACTCGACTTCCTCGCCGCGGCGCAGCACATCAATGATGCGGCGCAGGCCCGGATCGAGCGGCATGGCGAACCCGCCGGGCGTTTCGCCGCCGCTGATGCCGGCCAGCGCCGACGTCAAGCCGACCAATTCGCCTTGCAGATTGAGCAGCGCGCCGCCGCTACAGCCGAGATTCAAACGGGTGTCGGTCTGGACCAGGGTGCCGAAGCAATGCAGGGGCAGTTGCGAGCGTCGCTCGCCGCGATCGATCTCGCTGAGCATGCCGGTCGAACGGCGACGCAGATTGCTGACAATGCCCCAGGAGGCGCTGGGGCTGCCGTCGCGGAAGCCGGCCGCGAACGGATTGGACAGCGACAGCAAGAAGTCGCCCTTGCGCAGTTTGCCGCCGTCGCCGAGTTTGAGCGCCTTGAGATTGTGCGGCGGATCGAGCAAGCGTAGCACGGCCAAATCGCTGCGTGGGTCCGCCGCATGAATGTCGGCCCAGCTGCCGCGATTGCCGGGCAGACGAACATAAATCTTGACGGCCTTGCGCACCACATGAGCCAGGGTGAGGATCAGCCCTTCTTTCTCATCGAGAACCACGCCACTGCCATACGACTCCGGCACGACATTGGGATTGCTCAGGTCGAGATTACCGATGGCCTTCCATTCGGGATCTCTGTCGGTAAAGCCGGCGCGGGCGCCGCGCAGGTCGAATCGCCCGAGCTTGCCCGGCGTTTCCGTGTGCGTCGGCGTGTGCGGCTGATACTTGTCGCTGCGTGAGACAAGGACGCAGGCGATGGAAGGCTCGGCGCGCTCAATCGATTGATGGATGGCCTCCTGCAAGGCCAACACGTCGGCGAAACGATTGCGTTCCTCGCTCCAGGCCGCATCCGGCAAAAGCAGGAGAAAGACCAAGGGAGTCATTCGGGCCATTGTGCGCATGGGCCGGTTCCTCGTGAGTGCCCACAACCGCGGCGCGGAGGGAGAGGGCGGATTCTCTTTTTGTACCGCGTGGGAGTGAGCTTTTCCAGTTCTTCCTTGGCGCGACTCGTTGCGGCACCCTGGGCGGATCCATTTTGTTCGGATTTCACGGCGGTATTTGCTCAAGGATCGTTACTATTTAGTTGAGAAGCCGGCGCGCTTTCGGTGCGTGCCCTTATTTTGGATGCCAGGAGTGTGAAATAATGAATCCTCTGCTGCCTTCAAACCGTCGTGCTTTCTTAAGTACGCTCACATTGGGCGCGGCCGCCTTCACGACGCGCGGCCTGTTCGCCGAAGAATTGGAGCGCATTCGCACGCCGCCGCAAACCGAGGGGCCTTTCTATCCCGACAAGCTGCCGCTTGATACCGACAACGACCTGCTCATTGTCAACGATTCCATCACGCCGGCCGTGGGCGAAGTGACGCATCTGAGCGGACGCATCCTCGACGCCAAGGGCGCGCCGGTGCGCAACGCCCTCGTCGAAATCTGGCAGGTGGACGGCAAGGGCGTTTATCTCCATACCGGCGACTCCAGCCGCAAGGCGCGCGACAAGAACTTCCAGGGTTTCGGCCGTTTTCTCACCAGTTCCAAGGGAGAATATTATTTCCGCACGCTCAAGCCGGTGCCGTATCCCGGCCGGACGCCGCACATTCATTTCAAGGTCAAGCGGAATGGCAAGGAACTGTTGACGACGCAGTGCTACATTAAAGGCGAGCGGCGGAACGAACGTGACGGAATCTTTCGCGCCCTCAAGGATGCAAAGGCCCGCGATGCCCTCCTAGTGGACTTCACGAAGGTGAAGGGATCGCGCATCGGCGAGTTGGCCGCACAGTTTGACATTATTTTGGGCATGACGCCGGAAAGCTAGGCGACGAAACCGATGGGGATGGCTGGCCGGCAGGTGAAATGCGACGAGAGGATTTATCATGCTGCGACGATTCGCATCCGTAATCGCTTTCGGGGTTGGTCTGGTCAATTCGCTGGCCGCCGCGGAGCCAATGCCGACGCCGAAAGGGGTTCGGGAGGCCGTTATCAAGGCTCTGCCGCTGATCCAGAAAGGCAGCACCGGCCACATGGCTCACCGAACCTGCTTTGCCTGTCATCATCAGGCCATCCCCATCCTGGCCACGACCACCGCGCGATCGCATGGCGGTCGCATTCAGGAAGAAGAACTTCCGAAGCATCTGCGGTTCATTGTTGACTTTTTGGATCGAAATAGGACCAATTATCTGAAGGGACGCGGTCAGGGTGGCCAGGTGGATACGGCCGGTTACGCTCTCTGGACGTTGGAGATGGGCGGTTGGAAGCCGGATAAAACCACGGCGGCGGTCGTCGAGTATCTTCTGCTGCACAATAAGGATCTCGACCACTGGCGCAGCGCGGCCTCGACACGCCCGCCTTCGGAAGCCAGTCGATTCACCCCCAACTATCTGGCCGTGCGCGCTCTACAAACTTTCGGCACGAAGGAGCAGAAAGAGAGGATCGACAAGCGCATCCGCGTGGTTCGCGGCTGGCTGGAAAAGACGCCGGCCAAGGATACCGAAGATCGCGTCTTCCGAATGTGGGCGCTCAAGCGTGTGGGAAGCGATGCCAAGCGAATACAAGAGGCGGCGCAAGAACTCATCAAGACGCAGCGCCCCGACGGCGGTTGGGCGCAGATGGATACGCTGAAGTCGGACGCCTACGCCACCGGCACCGCGCTGGTGGCGCTACACGAGGCGACTGGCCTAGCGACGAGCGATCCGATCTACCAGAGGGGGCTAAAGCACCTGCTGGCGACGCAGCGTGAGGACGGCACCTGGTACGTCCACTCGCGCAGTAAACCCTTTCAGACGTATTTCGAGAGCGGCTTCCCGCACGGCAAGGACCAATTTATCTCGCTCGCCGCCAGCAGTTGGGCGACAACCGCGCTGGCGCTGGCACTGCCGGCCGATGCAACTGCTCGCAAGAGCAACTGACCGTTCGTTTTTTTCATTTGTTGTTCAGAGGCACGAACATTTTGGCCAGCCCGCCGCGCCAGCAAAGGACATCCCTTGCTGGCGCGGCGGGCTGGCAAAGACACCCTTGCTGGCGCGGCGGGCTGGCAATTCATTGTATTTCACTTCGCGATCGTCACCTCGTAGCGGACGTTGAAGGCCGCGGTTTTCTCTCGTCCCGCCGGCGGCGTGCCGCGCAGAATCGCCGTGACGCCATCGAGTTTATAGACGAACGGTTTGCCGGTGATGGGATCGACGGGCAGCGGCAGCTTCATGTCGGCGAGGCGTGCCGGCAGTTTGCCATCGTGTTCGGCGGCGTACAACCGCAGCGCTTCGACGCAGCGCAGAAGGCCAATGCGTTGATCGAGCCGAGCCTGCAATTGTTTCACCTTGTCGTAACCCATCGGCCCCTCCCATCGGAAGGGGGAATGTTTATTCTCCTTCCGAGGCGAGGCCGCAGCGAGAATGGGGGCGGCTTGCCAGTACGGGAGGCTCAACGCCTTCCTGCTCTCATCGCGCCACACGCTGAATTCGAGTTTTTCATCGAGTAAAATGACTTGCCGAGCGGAGAATTGCTTGACTTTCTCTTTCGCCAGCCCCGCCTCGATTAGCCGTTTGCGGGTGGCGCACAGGCGGGCCTCGTCCTTAGTCAATTCGTCGAACCAGCCGTGTTCGTCCCACTTCATATTGAGATCCTTCACCATTCGGCGGATGGGAACCATCGCCCGTTGCACCTGGGCATCGGTCATAGGCTCCCGCTCGTCGATCAACGCGAATAGGCTCGTCATCATGGTGCGGTCGCCTTGCACACCGTTACGGAGGCTAATAAACGGCTGCGGCAGGTTTGTCAGCGCCCAGAAGAGGTTCGGCGAGCCGGGTTGCTGGATCATCTCATCCAGCGGGCCAAGGGCCAGGTTCGCGACGGCCATGCCCACCAGTTCGCCGATCAGCGAGGGATGTTCGCCCAGGTGCCGAGACAGCCCGAACATGGTCTTGGCAGTGGCGAGGGCGTCGTCAAAACGTCCTTCGGCGACCTCCATGCGGAAGCGCACTTTCAGCGCTCCCGCCAGTTCACGCAACCCCTGGAGGTCTGGAAGCAAAAGAAAGGGGCCTTCGCTCTTGAGTTGGAGCAGGATTTGCCAGTCTGGAGTATCGAGCCGGGCAGCATAGTCGGCGTAGCGCAGAGGGTTGCCGCGGTAATACTGGATCTCTTTCAAGGGGAGATCCTTCAGCGGCATCGTTTGCCACTTCTCCCGCTTCTCGACCACCTCTTTATTCCGCCACCAATTGTATTGCTCCGCGAAACACTTGGAGTATGCCTGGATTGGGTTGCCGGGATTCATCTCGCGCAGTTCCGGCAATAGCTGGTACTTCAAGGCCGGCTTCGGCGCACGTACCGCTTGCACTTTCATGCGGATCACGGTTTCGGTCGGTTCGGGCGCGTCGGCAGCGCGACTGGCGAGCGGCAGGACGAGCAACGCGGCGCAGACGGAGAGCGTTTTCCTCATGAGGATTCTCCTTTATGGTCTGAGATTAGTTGAGATACTTCGCGGGCGGTGTGCCGAAGGCACGAAGCGGCGGTTGCGGTTCGATCATCGGTCTCTCGTCGGCGGGCGGGAACGAGTTGCCTTCGGACGCGAGCAGACGTTCGGTTAGCACCCACAGTTCCGAGGGATCGTGCGGGGTTGGTGGAACGACCGGCTCAAACGGCTGGACGGCCACAATGGGCGGGTTGATTGGGGCAGAGGGCGTGCGGGGCCACAGGGCCATCAGGGTCAGCAACTGAGACACGGCCAACACACCGGCGATGGCCATCCAACGGCGGTTTGGCCGAGCCGAGGCACGGCCGGCGGCGAATAGCAAGGCATCGCGATCCAGGCCGGTGCTGTCGGGCGTGAAGCGACTCAGGCGTTCGGCGAGCGGTTCGGACATGGCACACCCAGTTCCTTGCGCAAGGCGTCGAGGCCCGCGCTGTAACGGCGGAAGGCGGTGCTGGCAGAGCAACCAATTACTTCCGCAATTTGTTCAAAGCTCAATCCACCCCACAAACGGGCAACAATGACTTCGCGTTCCTCATCCGGTAGTCGCTGCAAGGCGGCGATGGCGACGGCGGCATCGAGTCCCTCCACTTCCGGCTCAACGAACCAGCGGACGGGGCGAGCGACCGCCGACTCGCGTCGCTGTCGCCGTCGAGCTGCCTTGCCCGCATCAAGGGCCGCATTGCGGACCACGCGATACAGAAAGGGCACGACCGCGCGCGGCGCTTGCCGCAGCGTCACCAGCTTGAGGAACGCCTCCTGAACCACGTCCTCGGGCGCATCGCACCACTGCCGCGCGTAGAGGATCAACGGCGGGCCGTGATTATCCAGGAGACGCGCGAAGTCGTCGGGACGCATAGCATGAGATTAGACGACGCGGACGCCGAACCATTCCGCGAAAAACGTGCCTGCCAGCCCGCAGCGCCAGCAAGGGGATTCCCTTGCTGGCGCTGCGGGCTGGCAATCCCATCTTGCCAGCCCGCAGCGCCAGCAAGGGTTCTTTATTCCCTTGCTCGCGCTGCGGGCTGGCAATTCATTGTAGAAAGCGCAAGATACGATAGCGCAGCGGCGTGGCCAATCCGAACGCGAAGGGCAACGGGCCATGGACGTGCGAGTAGAACCCAGACCCGCGCTCCTCGCTCATCGTCGTCAGGCCGGGAAACAAGGGTTCCTCAATCGCCAGAACATCGCGGGCCATCTCTGGGGTAGGCTCGAACAAGACGCCATAATTGCCACTTGGAATAGCGATAAAGTCGCCTTTGTGAAACCGGAGATTCTCCGTGTCCACCGGCACGCCGCCTCGTTGTTGCAGGTAATACTGAAACCCCCAATGCCCCTCGAACCATAGAATGCCAGGTTGTCCGGCGCAGCGGTCGGCGATGAGACGCGCCGCGGTTCGCTCGGCATCCGCCTGCTGATAGTCGGCCACCGTGACCAGCAGCGCGACGACGGCAGCCGGGACGAACGGCCAAGCCTCGGGCCAAACGAGCGCCCCTCCGACGGAGCCGCGCAACAGGTCGAGTCGTCGAGCCAGCAGGATGCCAACCGCCGGGGCCAACGGCAACAGCGAGCGAGCATTGATGACCCAGTTGACGCCGATGGCGAACAACAGCGTGCCGGCGATCCACAGGAACAACAGCCAGGCGTCGGCGTCTCGGCGTCGCCACAAATCGGCCACTGTCAACGCCAGCACGCCGAGGCCGCCGAGCAAGAAAATGCCGGTTTGAAGCAGGATCGACCATTGCCGACCGAATACGAGAGCCGGTGTCAACAAAATTACCGATAATACAACTCCGATAAGCAGGACACGCCGCGACCATAATAGCGGCAGGTAAAAGAAACTGCTGGCCAGGCAACCGCCGGTAAATGCTAGGCCGATAAGCGGATCGAGCAGTCCCTCGCCGAAGGTTCCGCGCACGCCGACCGAGAAGCCGGCCGCGTCCAACAGAAGACCGCGCCCATACGCGCGGCGCGTCAGTTCCTGGTAGGCGATCAGGATCACGATGGGAATGAGCAGGGCCGCCAGACTGTAGCGCACGCGCCGCCGAGCGATCAAGGAATACACGAGCAGCAAGGGAATCAGGCTGACACCGAAGTATTTGGTCAGAGCGCAAAGGCTGATGAGGAGGCCGGCGACGATCAACCAACCGGGTTGTTGTTGACCGCGCCGCCAGCAAATCACGGCCCAGACCCAGAAACATAGCATCAGCGTATCGCACATGACATTCGTACTCGACACGAGGAATACCGGCGTCAGGATGGCCGCCAGCGTGGCCAATATCGGCCGCTCACTCAGATCCTCGGCGAGACGATAAGTGCCCCAAACCGCGCCGACCGCAGGCAACAAGAAGGCCAAGTGCAAGGCCGATTCGCTCCAGCCGAACAACGATCCCGCTAGTGCCAGGGCGTAACAGGCCAGCGGCGGATTCTTGGTGACTTCCGCCATCGGCATCGATCGACTGTACCAGTTCACGTCGAAACCATAGGGATCGGCCGGATGTTGCTGGATGTGCTGAGCGGCCCAGAGGAAAAGCGGATCGTCGATGGTGAACGCTTTGTTGACGAAGGGTATCAAGTAGCCGAGGCATACCAGCACGGCCAAGGCCGGCCCCTTCAGACGCTGCCGGACCGTTGGTGCAACGGCCTGCTCTGGCGTTGGCCGGACAGCCTTTGGACGGCGTCTCTTGGGCATTTCCAGTTCCTCCCGTGTTGTGCTGGCGTTCCACGAAAGGCTATGCACATCGAGAGAACACGGCAACCCGCGGAAACGCCGTTCAATCTGGGTTGACAGGCGGATAGTCTAGGGAGTATCACAAAGCCGCTTGCGGCTTAGCGCTAAGCCGCAAGCGGCTCAAGAAGCCTATCGGATTCAGGGAGGGTCTCGATTCATGGATGGATCGCCAGCAACCAACGCGCGGCAGGCACCCCTGAGTCGTGGAGAACGCTTTGCCCTCCTTGCCCTCTTCATCGCGTTCGTCGTGTTCGCCGGCCTTGTTGAGTATCGCTCGGCGTTCCAGCACACGCGCAAGGGCGATCTGAACGTCTTCCTGCGTGCCGGCTGGGCCATTCGCGCCGACGCCAATCCCTATGCCGTAACGGACGATAACGGCTTTCATTATCACTATCCGCCGCTGCTGGCCATTCTCGCCGCGCCTTTGGCCGATGCGCCCGCCACAGCCGATCGCGCGGGCATGCTGCCCTACGCCGTCTCGGTGGCCGTGTGCTACGTCCTCAACGTACTTTTCCTGGCCTTCGCCGTTCACCGTCTGGCCGGGGTGCTGGAGAAGACGGCGGCCGGCCCGTTCCGACTGACCTGGAGCCGAGGCAGTCGCGGATGGTGGGCGCTCCGGGTGATACCGGTGTTGGCATGCCTCATTCCGATTGGGCATACGCTCATGCGGGGGCAGGTCAATCTATTGCTGCTGGCGCTGTTTGCCGGCTTTCTGACAGATCTGCTTCGAGGCCGACCCTTCCGTGCCGGACTATGGCTGGCCGGTGCCATCTGCGTGAAGATCATCCCTGCCTATTTGCTGTTGCTGCCGCTGTGGCGGCGCGATGGTCGCTGCTTGGTCGGGTCCGCTATCGGTCTAGCAGTTGGCCTCGTTTTTATCCCGTTGGTTGTTCTGGGGCCGACGCGGACGCGCGACTGTTATCGCGAGATGGTTCAGACGGTGTTGCTGCCCGGCATGGGAGCCGGCGCGGATGCCTCGCGCGCTGAGGAATTGACGAACCAGACCGCCACCGAAGGACAGTCCCTTCTGACGGCGTTGCATAATACGCTGCACTCCAATCCCGCCACGCGACCGCCGAAAGCGTCGCCGACCGTGCGTCTGGTGAGTCATTTGCTCGGCGGTCTCTTGACGCTGACAACACTATGGGCTTTTGGCTGGCGACGGCACGGTGAAAGCGTGGATCTTGTGTTGTTCTTCGGCGCGCTCGTGCTAAATATGCTGCTTATCAGTCCAGTCTGTCACCTGCACTATTTCAGCTTGGCCTTGCCGTTGGTGATGGCCTTACTCGTCGAGCGCTGGCGACATCACGAGGCGCTGACGCTGAGCGGTCCCCTGTGGGTTTTGCTGGGAGCGAACGCGCTCGCCAATCTGTTGCCGAATCTGCCGAACATGAACCTACTGCGCGATTGCGGCTCGGCGATGTATGGTAGTTTGCTTTTGTGGTTGACCGCGATCGTATTGCTGCGGCAACGGCGTTCGCGGGTGAGCGCCGCGCCGCAGGCGACGTTGCCGCTGGCGGCTTAGCGACACGAACAGGCTGAATGGCCAGCCCGCAGCGCCAGCAAGGGAATGTCCCTTGCTGGCGCTGCGGGCTGGCAAAGACACCCTTGTTGGCGCTGCGGGCTGGTCAAAAAGTTCGTGTCTTTAAGCGATTTCGTGTGTCTTGCGGAGGATCGTTGTGACAGGCACAGGCACACTCTGGCAGCGCCTTGTTCGCGGTGTGCGTCGCCTGCGTCATCAGCCGCATTGGCCGGATTTCGCCGGCCCTGATTGGGCCGAACGCATCATGGCCGCCGCCGTTACCGACCGCTTCCACGCCAAGCAGGGCCGTACCATCGCCCGCTGGACCTTGGGACCGGACAGCCGGCAATTGGTCGTTTATCTGAAACGTCATTATCGCCTACCGTGGTGGCACGGCCTGCTCGCTTTATTGTGGCCCAATGGCGATTGGTCGCCAGCCATGCAGGAGTGGGACCATCTCGAATGGGCGCGCTCGGCGGGCTTGCCGGTGCCGTTGGCCGCGGCCGGCGGCGAATTCATCGGTCCCTGGGGACGGTTAAGCAGCTTCATCGCCGTCGAGGAATTGACCGGCATGTTGGCCCTGCATGAGGCCATCCCCCTCGCGGCCAGCCAACTCGATCCGGCAACCTTTCGCCGTTGGAAGCGCAGTCTGCTGCGTCAAATGGCCGCCATCGCACGAAACCTGCACGATCGCCGCTGTTTCCACAAAGATCTTTATCTCTGTCATTTCTACATCGCCGAGGAGGACACGCGCTGCCTACCCGACTGGCGCGGTCGCGTGCATCTCATCGACCTGCATCGTCTTGGGCATCACCGTTACACCTGGCCGTGGTGGCGGATAAAAGACCTCGCTCAACTTCTTTATTCCTCTGACCTCCCAGGCGTGGACGACCGTGATCGTTTGTGGTTCGCGCGTCTGTATTTCGGCGGCGCGCGTCGCGGATCGGTCGAGTGGATGCGCCGGATCATTCGTTTGCAAGCGTGGAATTATCAGCGCCGTCACGAGCGCCGCTTGCGGCGTAGCGCTACGCGCTGATGCGCCGCGTTCCGGCCAGAACGCGCTCGATGCGCTCGATCACCATGCCGGCTGTCACCTCGTTCATGCAAGCATGATTGTGCGGGCAAGCACGCATCTGGCGGAAGTAGCATGGAGCGCAGGAAACATTCGCCTGGACCACGGACTCCGGCTGACCGTAGGGACCAATCCATAGCGCATCGGTCGGGCCGAATACGCTGACGACCGGCCGGCCCAGCGCCACCGTCAGATGCATGGAGCCGGAATCGTTGGTGACGCACAATTCCGCCCGGCGAATGAGGGCGGCCAACTCCGAGAGCGTGGTCTGCCCGGACAAATCCAGCACGCCGGGAGCCAGCTTCGCTACCGCCTGGCAGCGCTGCCGTTCGCTCACCGAGCCGGCCAACACAACCGCGCGGCCACGGCTCCTCAGATGACGCGCCACCGCCGCGAACCCTTCGACATGCCAGTGTTTCGTCGGCCAAATCGTTCCCGGCACCAGTACCGCCAACGGTTGACCGTGCAAATGGTGTTCGCTCAGAAGCGACGTGACACGCTCCGTCGAGTGCGGCGGGAGGGGCACCTGGAAATCGGGCGGCCCCTCGTCCAACCCCAGCATCGGTGCCAACAAAAGGTAGCGATCCACGGCGTGAATATCCGAGCGAGGCAGCGTAATGCAATGCGTATAGGCCAACCACGCGCCTTCGCGTGCGCCGGTCCAGCCGTGACGGTAGGCGTTCGGCACCAGGCGGCGGTCGCTGTCGGCGCGGGGGCCGGCGTGCGGTCGATCAAAGCCGATCCGCACCGGCGCGCGCGCGGCCAAGGTCAGCACCGCCGAGCGAAACTGGCCATGCAAATCGATGACGAGATCGTAGCGCGTTCGCCACAAATTGCCGAGTAAGCAACGCACTCCCGAGGACCAGTGCCGCCAGCCGCGCGCGAACGCGCCGCGGTCGAATGGGACCACGTTGGACACGGCCGGATGATGGCCGACCAACTCCGCGATGGCCGGTGTCAGCACCCAATCGATCCGCGCCGCCGGATAGCGCGCCCGCAGTTTGGCCAACACCGGCAGCGCGTGGATCACGTCGCCCACCGCCGAGGGCTTGATGAGCAGGATGCGATTGAAGGACCGATTTCGCAGCGATGATGCCTTCATAGCCTCCTCTACTAGCCCGCAGCGCCAGCAAGGGTTCCCTTGCTGGCGCTGCGGGCTGGCAAGTCACGCCGAGCGGCGGAAAATCGACAGCGTCTTTTTCATCCACGCCGACACGCGATGGCGGAAGATCTCACGCCGCCGAAAGCCTTGATTCGTCACCCAATTGAACTGGATGACGCGGCGCGGCCCGATGAATAGCTTGTGACCGTGGTACGAATTGTCGCTGCGCCGGAAGGCGACCAGCGTTCCTTCCACCGGCGGAACCTCCAAGATTACATCCTCAATATCGTGGGCGGAGCGCAGCAGACGCAAGCGCCCGCCCGGCTGCTCCCAGCTTGAATTCATGTAGATGAGGACGGTGATGATCTTGCTGACGGCGTCAGTATGGATGTTGCCGTCGCGCGTGCCGCAGCGCCCGCGCACGGTAATCATGGTGGTACGGCCGCCGAGGTCGATGTCGAATTTTTCTTCGCACGCCGCTCGGAACGCGGGGCCGCGCAAGTCATCCAGCAATCCCTGAAAGCCGGCACCGAACGTCAATCCGGTCACCGGGAAACTGCCCGGACTGTCGATGCGCGGGTAATCCGTATTGATCGTCGCCCGCGCCTGCGGCTTGACGAATGCGGGCACAACGAGAAAGTGAAAGGGTTCCCGAGTTAAAGGTGTCGCTCGGAACGCCGCCAAATCAAGCCCATCCATGGGCGGTATCTCCTGTCTTCCGGGACAAGCGTGGACGCTGCCCGTCGAGGCGGCACTCCCCCCTCGCCCAGTCCCAAGATTTTTATCGGCAACGGAAACGAATTGCTGGAGCCGATTCTGCCGAAAGCGCGCGAGTCGCCCAGCCAGCCCGCAGCGCCAGCAAGGGAAAGAGTAACCCTTGCTGGCGCTGCGGGCTGGCTGGGTTTTGCCCGGAAGACATAGACTCGGCTTGTGGTTTTTCCGCAAAGGTGTCACAATCCCCGCCCGATTTAGATGGAGTGGCCCTATTGCGCCCGTGTCGGAACCGTGGGCGCCCTCCAAGGAGGAGTGAGAGGCATGACAGGCAAATTAATCCGCTGGTCGCTGGTGGCGGCGCTGGTTGGCATTATCATCGTCGCTCCCGCCGTGTACTTCCGTTGCGTGTACGACACGCACAAGCGACTGCGGATCGTCCATCCGGGACGTTTCTACCGCAGCGGCCAGATGACGGCCGACGGATTCGCCGACGCGGTAGACCGCTACCACATTCGCACCATCATCAACGTCCAGGATGAGTTCCCCGATCCCGATCTTGAGACGAGTTTCTGGAGCGGCTCGACCGTTAAGGAAAGCCAACTGTGCCGGCAACTCGGCGTGCGCTATGTTCATCTGGCGCCGACGCTCATCTCACGCCGTCTCATCCCCGCCTATCGACCGCGCGCCATCGATCAATTGCTGACCGTCCTGGACGACGAAGCGAATTACCCGGTGTTGCTCCACTGTCACGCCGGACTGCACCGCACCGGCATCCTGACCGCCGTCTATCGCATGGAATACGATGGCTGGTCGGCGGCCGAGGCGTATCGTGAGATGAAAGCGCAAGGATTCGGACCGTGGGTGTGTACCTGCGCTAACGACTACGTGACTCAGTTCGTGCTGAGTTATCGTCGCGGTCTGCGTTTCCCCACGGCTCGCCCGATGCCGGATTGACCCCTTCACCCTCGCCGGACGGAACCAGGACCATGATTTTCAAGCTCATTGATCGGCAGATGATTCGCGGCTATTTCAAAGCCTATGTCGTCTGCCTGGCCAGCCTGCTCAGCTTGTATGTCGTCGTGGACCTGTTCACCAACCTCGACGATTTCACGCACCACAACAAGGGCCTGTGGTCCGCTCTGCTGCGGATTTTTGCCTATTACGGCTACAAAGTCTCGCAGATTTTCGATCGTCTGTGCGAGGCCATCGTATTGTTGGCCGCCATGTTCACCGTGGCCTGGATGCAGCGCAGCAACGAACAAGTGCCGCTCTTGTCGGCCGGCATCTCGACGCGGCGCATCGTCACTCCGGTGTTGCTGTGCGCTTTCTTCATGCTCGGCATGACGGTCGTCAATCAGGAGTTCATTATCCCGCGCATCGCCGACAAGCTGGCGTTGGACCGCGATGATCCGGGCGGACAGAAGACCATTCCCGTGCGGGCGGCGTATGAATCGAACGGTATCCACATCGCCGGCGAGCGGGCCATCCGCCGAGATCGCACGGTGAGTACCTTCTTCGTCACCATCCCCGAGACGCTGGGCGGCACCCTCATTCACCTGACCGCGTTTGAGGCCCATTACGTTCCCGGTCCGGGACCGCGCCAGGGCGGTTGGGAGTTGATCGGCACGAAACCGATGGAGGTGGAAACTATCCCCGGCATCCTCGATCAGAAGGACAGCGGCCGCTATTTCTTGCACACGCGGGAGGTCGATTTCGAGGCGGTGACGCATAATCCCAACTGGTTCCAGATGGCCTCGACCTCGCAACTCTATCGGGAACTACAGCGGCCCGAATCAACCCGTCTGGCGTCGATGGCCGTGCTTTTCCACATGCGTCTGACTCGTCCCGTGCTGGGCATGGTGCTGGTGTTGCTGGGTTTGTCGGTGATTTTGCGCGATCAGAACCGCAACGTCATCATCAGTTCGGGCATGTGCCTGGTGCTGTGCGGCGTGTTCTTCGCGTCGTGCTATGCCTGCAAGATGCTCGGTGACAACGAGTACGTCAACCCGGCGCTGGCCGCATGGCTACCCGTCCTGTTCTTCGGCCCTCATGCCATCGTACTGTTCGATGCCGTCCATACGTAATCTCCGATCTCGGAGCAGGGGGCGTAAGCCCCCTGAGCGGGAGGCGTAAGCCTCCTGCTCAGGGAAATTATGCCAAATTACCGTGCCCATTTATTGCACGTTTTCACATCCGCAATTGTTCATACGAAAGAACGATTTTTCAAACTGTACCGCTACCTGCGCAAGCAGCCTCTTGCTTCGTGCGCTTCGTCCGGTTAACTTCAGACGCATACAGGAAATCATTCGCGCGATTTTATCGCCCCAACATCGCCCTGCGAAAGGATTGCCATGTCTGTGGCCATTCAGTGTCCGTCGTGCCGAACCAAACTGAACGTGGGCGACACCAGCCTGGGAAAGTCGGTGCGCTGCCCTAGCTGTGCGGCCATCCTGAAAGTGCCGGCCAAGACTTCCTCTGGAGATGGCGCTGCCTCAGCGGTCATGCCGGCGAGAGCGCCGGCGATTGAACGCGAGGCCATTGTTTCCGCGGAAAAACGGCCGGCTTCATCGCCGCAGCCAAGACGCGAAGCGGACGCGAGTCCCGCACGCCGCAAGGCCGGCCAACCACTTACGAAGGAAGCTGATGCACCCAAAGGAAAAACCGCCCGTCCCTGGATTCTGGCAGGAGTGGCGGCGGGTTGCGGACTCCTCGTTTTGGGGTTAGGTGCCGTGGGTTTGGTGACGGCGTTCTTATTGAAAGGAAAATCGGACGAAGGACCGAAGCAAGTAGCTCAAGTAACGACGCTGGCCGAGCAGAAACCAATCGAGCAGCGGCCCCAGCCAGCGCCTCCGCAACCCGTGGTCGGGCCTCCGCCCGTGAAAGCTCCCGATGGCCCGATACCCGCTCAACTCGATGCCGCCATGCTTGGCAAGGTGAAGCAAGCCACGGTTTTCCTGCGCGTCAATCTGCCCAACGGCGATATTGCCGAAGGGAGCGGTTTCTTTACCCTGGTGCCGGGGATTATCATCACCAATGCCCACGTTCTGGGCATGCTGCGCGGAGACAGCACGCCGCCCGTCCGCGTTGATGTAGTCGCCCGCAGCGGCGAGCCGAACGAGAAAAAGATGGTCGGCACCGTCCTGGGTGTGGATCGGAGCAACGATCTCGCCGTGTTGCGCGTTCAAGGAGAAGGATTGCCGGCCCCGCTGGCCGTGGACTCGGCCGGCAAATTATTTGAGACGCAAAAAGTCTACATTTTCGGTTTCCCTCTCGGCTCCGAACTCGGCAAGGCCATCACGGTCAGCGAATCCTCGGTGTCGTCGCTCCGTCGCGACGCCTCCGGCCAACTGAGCCAGGTGCAGGTCAACGGCGGCATGCACCACGGCAATTCGGGCGGTCCGGTCACAGACGCGCGCGGCACCGTCGTCGGCGTGTCGGTGTCCGGCTACGAGGGAACGCAACTCAACTTCGCCATCCCCGGCGATCTCGTCAAGCAGGTTCTCGACGGCCGGTTTGGCCGCAGTGAATTGGGATTGGCCTACCAGAGCGACAATCAGGTCAAGCTGCCCATGAAGATGACTTGCCTGGACCCTCTGAACCGAATTCGCCAGGTGAAAGTCGAGATGTGGACCGGCCCTGCCGGCGCGAATCATCCACCGTCCACCAAGCAGCCCGAACCGCTGCCCGGCGACGGTCCGCGCACCACGATCCCCGCCGTTTTCCAGGGCGGCGCGCACCTCGCGGAAGTTCCGTTGCCTAAACCCGCGCCAGGCCAGGTCTACTGGTTTCAGCCCGTGCTGGTCAAAGACGGCGGGGAAACGCAATGGGCGAAGGCTTTCTCCGTCCCTGTCGAATCCCAGGTGGTTGTCGATCGCAAGCCGGCACTGCTTCAGTTCAAGCCACCCGGAGCGCCGATCGAACGCACGCTCAAGGCCCAGAGCGCCGTAACCCTCACGATTTACAAGGGCAAGCGAAGCCTCTCGCTGAGCGAGAAAATGGACGGCAAGGTACTCGAATCGCTCAATCCCGACCCACGCGGTATCGGCACCTTCATCCGCTTGACCCTGGGCGCCTGCCCCTTCACCCGCGGTACTGCCGGTAAGCTTGTTGGATCGCCTCCCCAGACGCAAGCAATCCTGTCGCAGTTCTCTCCCACCTTCCTGGTGAATGCCGAGAACGCCTGCAAGGAACGCGGCAAGCGCAACTTCGGCGGGGTCGCCGCCCCCTACCGTGATACGGTCGAGCATATGTATGAGACGATGTGCAACACTTACGAATCGACCACGTTGCCGTTGCCAAATCGGATGGTGCAGCCTCTGGAAACGTGGCCCGCACGCATACCTATCTTCGTAGTGGCGCACGGCAAGGCGCGGTTGCTCGACATTTTCGCGACTTGCACCTATGAAGGGATTCGCTCCGTGGCCGGCCACAACGAAGCCTACATTCGCTTGACCGGCGAGGTCAAAGGTCGGGGCGCTCGCGCCTCCACCGTCCTCGGCAAGGCCCACGGCCATGCTCAATTCGATATCGAGAAAGGTTTCCTCACGTTCGCCCAACTCACGGTCAACAGCGAACTCGAAAGCGAGGAATCCGGCCTGCGTATCCTCGTGAACGATGACAGCATCATCCAGCGCAGCGAGGGCAATCTTTTTGGAATTCGGGCGGCCACGCGGAATCAGCCCGGTGGAGCGCCTGGACCGAGGAGGCCATTGCCAAGAAGGAAATGATTGAATTGCCAGCCCGCAGCGCCAGCAAGGAAAGCCCCTTGCTGGCGCTGCGGGCTGGCCAATACCCCCCTTGCCGGCGCTGCGGGCTGGTGAAAAATGGAGAACCGAACGGCAGAGAAAAGCGCTCACTCGTCGGCGAGCAAGAAATCGCCCGCGTCAAACGAGGATTTGTTTTTGGGCGAGGGACGCTCGGCTTTGTGACGTTCCAGGCCAGCCTTCTCCAGCAACGACTGGCTCATGATGTCTTCTTCCACCACTTCATCAAGGGCGCGGCGATCGGCCGGCAACTCGTACTCGATGATGTATTTCCGCTTACCGATGGTCACCTCATCGCGCGGATGCAGCAACTTCTCCTGAACGCGGACGCCTTGCACCTTGACGCCGTTGGTACTGTTCATGTCGCGGATGTACCAGTAGCCGTTGCGGTACTCCATCTGGGCGTGAATGCCGGAGATGTTCGGAAAGCGCAAACAAATATCGCAGGATTCACGCCGTCCGATGCTGAGGGTTTGGCGAATGAGGGGGATCGCATCGCCGCCGCCGATCGGTTGCAATTCCCCATGCACTTCGTAATTCATGGCTCGCTCTCTCTCGTTAACAGTGCCCGGCCCAACCGGCCTCATTGCCTGGACCACAAACCAGAACGATGTTTCAGACGAGGAGACCTTCGGCTGAGTTGCCGAAACTTTCACATGATTTTCTCATTATACCTTACCTCGCCCCTCCGGGAAGAGATAATCCATCCGTAATTGTCGATCAGCATAACTCCTCGATGAGCCGGCGAGCAAAGGATGCTCCCAGGATCGTGCCCATCTTCCGTCCCCCTGTCGCCAGCCAGGTGCGCGGGCTTATCTTCTGAAACACCGGGCCTCCGGGCGTGTAGGGCCGGCATCCCCAGTATCGTTTGCTCGGCTCACCCACCAGCCCCATGTCGGCCGCTCTCGCCAACGTCTGCCGATCGTGTTGGGGGATGTATTCGCGTTCCGCAGTGCCGTCGCTGAAATGGGTCGATCCAGGATCGCGGACGAAGGCGATGGCCTGACGACCTCGCTCGATCGGACGTATCCGCCCCGGCCGCTCGCCCGGAAAGACAAAGGAAGAGCCAGCCTTACCGTAGACATTCAGGTCAGGGAGGAACTGTCCGCACCATATGCCCGCCGCAATATACACCCACCCCTCGTAGCGTCGCCCCTCCGCCTCCAGCCAGCCGTCTCCAATCGACGTGACTCGCGCGCGGATCGGTGCCGGTTCCAGGATGGCCGTTGGCGGGACAAAGAGGAACGCCTCCTGGCCTCCGTCGTCGGAAGTCAGCGCGACATGCCGGATGCCATACAGTCTATCCAGTAGAGGCAGGGCCGCGACGTAATGTTCCCGCAATTTCTTGCCGACCCAACCTTCTTTGAACAGCCCCGCCGCAGCGGGTGAAGCAGCTCCCTCCAAACCAGAATCGAACACGACCGCCTCGATGCCCTTGCTCCGCGCGTGGGACGCGGCCAGGGAACCGAACAAGCCGCCCCCAACAATGAATAGGACCGGCATTTCCTCTCTCCCGGATCCAGCCGCTGCTTGCGGTTTCACGCGAAACCGCAAGCGGCGGTCGAGATCAACGATCATACCAATAACTCGGCGCCTGGCCGGTGTAGAGGATGGGATAATAGTTCGGTATCTGTCTGGTGTATTGGGTTGGGGAATAGTTCGTCGGTTGCAAGGCCGGGCCAGCGGCGGCGGCCGCCGGCGCAGCCGGCACGGGCACAACCGCCGGCGGAGGAACATAGGCTGGAGCCGGCGGCACGGCGGGACCGCCAATGCTCATCTTCGGCAGCACCTGAGGGCCGGGCCAGTACGGATAACCCGTTGGGGCCGGCGCTACGAAGTGGGCTTCCAGCGGCCAATACAGATACCAGGGGCCGGCCTGCGGGTAAGCGGGACCGGGACCGCCCTTGATGTAGAAACTGCCGCCCGCCTGCACATTGAAGGGCCAGCCGTTTGCCTGCGCTGAGACGGCTAAAAAAGGCAGCGCCAGTAGAGCGACGCCGAATATTTTCTTCATAGAATCCTCTCCTGGGATGTCGAAGCACCTCGCCGGATCTACGGGGGGCGCAACTCTCCTACAAAACACGTCCATCGCGAACAGCAAACCATTCCCGCCGGATTGATCGGCGTCCAGCAAAAGCCCCTTGCAACAGCCGTAGATTTCCAGCCGCAGCCGCCGTCTTGCATAGAGATGGGTTAGATGGGGAGATGCGTGCGCCTGGCGCTTTTGATGGGTTCGTTGCAGTTCGTGCAAACCTACCTACCAACTCGCAGCGTCAGCAAGGGAGTTCCTTCCCTTGCTGACGCTGCGGGCTACTGAGTCCCGCACAGGGAATGCTACTGTGCGGTCTTGCTCCCCTCTCCCCTGTACTCGGGGGAGAGGGATTGGGGGTGAGGGGGAAGTCTCTCCCCCTCACCCC
>DATNCY010000131.1:0-28099 GCA_035553375.1 Gemmataceae bacterium | reverse complement strand
CCTGCTGGGATTGGGTTCCTCCGGCCATCGCTTGATCCCGCAAGCGAAAGAATTACGCTCCGCCTACCCCGACGCGCTGCCGCTGCCGCGCGAATTGGATAAACGCATTTCGACTCCCTACGTCGTCGAACCCGGTGATGTGTTGCTCGTGCAGCCGGTCAATCTCGATTCGCCGGTGCGTCTGCCGGGCGATCAGACGGTGCTTCCCGATGGCACGGTTCAACTAGGACGCTATGGAATGATCGTCGTGGCCGGCAAGACGATCCCGCAAATCGAGGCGGATGTTCGCACGCAGATCGAGACACAGACAAAGGATGCGGGACCGATCACGGCTCGATTGGTGACGCGCGTGAGCAAGGTTTATTACGTACTCGGCGAAGTGAATGCCCCCGGTGCCTTCCCCTTGCAAGGCCGGGAAACCGTCCTGGATGCGCTCCTGGCCGCGGGCGGTCTCAACGATAAGGCGTCGCGCAAGTTCATCACGCTCTCTCGGCCAACCCACGCGGATGGCTGCCGCGTCGTGTTGCCGGTTTGTTACAACGAGATCGTCCAGCTTGGCGACACGTCCACGAACTACCAGATTGCCGCCGGCGATCGCATCTACGTGCCGACGCGCGGCCACGACGATTCCAAGCACAAGAAGTCTTGTCCGCCGTGCGGTCGGCCGCAATTTCCTTGCCCCGCACCTGCCGGATGTGCGGTCGGTGTATCCAGCGCTCCTGCTCCTGCTCCTGCTCCTGCTCCTGCTCCCGTCACGCCGCTACTGCCGCTTCTGCCGGCACCGTCGGAGAAGTGAGTTGTCAGAGCCAGCCCGCAGCGCAAGCAAGGGAACGAAATACTCTTGCTTGCGCTGCGGGCTGGCATGGTTTTGTCCGCCAATTCATTCGGAAGCGGGATCATTCGCTACCGGCCAATACACCTCGAAGCATGCACCGCAGCCAAGCTCGCTAGAAACCTCGATCCGCCCCCCCTGACTCTCAACAATTTGATGCACCACGGCCAGTCCCAGGCCGGTTCCGTGTTCCTTCGTCGAAAAAAAAGGATCAAACAGGTGCGCTTTGACATGCTCCGAAAGTCCCGTTCCGCGATCGCGCACCGAGAGACGCACCCCGTCGCTCTCGCCGGGAACGAGGCTCGTCTGAACGTGTAGCAGGCCGCCTTCGGGCATGGCATCGCGGGCATTCAAACACAAGTTCATGAGGACTTGCTGAATCTGCGTCTCGTCGGCCAGGATGAACAGGTCTTGTTCGGCCAATTCCGCTTTCAATTCGATGCGTGCCGGCAGGCTAGCACGGAGCAACTCAAGCGTGCGGCTGGCGACGCGGTTGATCTCGATTCGGCGCGAGGCGACGCGATGTTGTTTGCTGAAAGTCAGTAGCTGATTCGCCAGACTGGCCGCCTGCTCGGTCGCCTCGGTGATTCGCTGCAAGTCGGCCTGCACGGGATCCTCGACGGGCAGAGCGGAACTCACCAGTTCCGTCATGCTGAGTACCACGGACAGCAGATTGTTGAAATCGTGCGCGATGCCGCTGGACAGCCGGCCGACCAGTTCCAGACGCTGCGCCCGCAAGAGATTCTGCTCCAGTTGGCGTTCGCGCGTGACATCCACGATAAGCGTCGTTGTGCCCGCGATGACACCATCGGCGCGGCGGCGCGGTTCCGTGAAAGCAAGCCCCACTTTGTCGCCGCCGTCCTTGGCTCGATAGCGGAACTCTACCCGTCCCCCCCGGCCCTCCAGCGCGTCACGGGCGAGTGTCACCAGGATCGGTCGGTCGTCCGGATGGAGGAGCGTACACCAGAGTTGAGGATCGGCGAACTCTCCCAGGTCGTAGCCGGTGATACGGTGAGTAGCGGGATTGGCGTAGGTCACGCGCATCTCGTCGTCTGCCTGAATCACCATCAACGGCAGCGACTCAACCAACTCACGGTATTTCTCCTCCGATTCGCGCATCATCTTCTGCGCCCGAATCGAGGTGCTGATGTCGATGCATGTCGCCACGACTCCGACCGTACCATGATTCTCGCCACTCCCTCCTCCGCCCAAGGGCATGGCATTGACGAGTACCCAGCGAATATCCTTTGAGGGCGGATAGTGATGGCGAATACCGAGGACAAGGTTGCGCACCGGCCGGCCCATGTGGAGGACGGTTGCGGCGGGATATTCCTCGGTCGGCAGAGGCGTGCCGTCCTCCCGCAGCAAGCTCCAATCGCGTTCGCCCAGAGTCATACCGCGAAGACGCTCAGGAGGATGACCGAGAATACCGCAAGCGGCCGAGTTGCAGTCAATGATACGGCCCTCGTTATCCTGGACGAGTAATCCCTCGGCCATGGTTTCGAGGATGGCACGCAAGCGGCCCTCGGTGTCGCGGCGCGCGGCCTCGGCTTGATGCAGGGCCGTTAAATCTTCCAGCACCCACACGGCGGCTTCAGGCAGAAATGCTCCCCCTCCATTCCTCCCCTGCCCTTCGACGGACGATAGCGGATCGCCGCGCGTCAGCGTCACCGGCGCCGCCCAGGTCACCAGAGGAGTGCGCCGCCCGTCCGGGCGATGCACGACAATATCATCGCGCATGGTCGTCAAGCCCTTGCGCAGGGCCATGTAGACCGGCAATTCCTCGACGGGATAAAGCGTGCCGTCCGGCCGATGCAGGCGGTAGACCTCGGCCAGATGTTCGAGTCCGGCCGCCATTTCCTCGCGTTGGCCAAGCAGCTGCCGCGCGCGAGCGTTGACAAGGATAGGGTGTCCGCGCGATCCCTGCACGAAGAAGACCCCAGCCGGCAAATTGCCAACCAGGGCATGCAGCATATTCGTGGTGCGCCGCAGGTCGTCGGCCAATGCACGTTGCTCCGTGATGTCCGTCAGCACGCCTTCCCAGCCGACGAGCTGCCCGTCCGCATCCAGACGCGGCGCCAGCGTGTCACGCACCCAACAGGTGGGACGCGGCTCCTGGCTTGTCGCTTCGCCGTCACTAATCCACGATCCGTGCGTGACGCGATATTCACAGATAACGGGCCGCTCCTGCCGGCCGATTTGAACGAGGGCCGCGCGCACCACTTCGCGGTCGTCGGGGTGGACGTGTTCGAGCCAGCGTTCGTGATCGCCAAGCAGCTGGCAGGGAGACCAACCGAGCAAGGGTTCGCTGGCGGCACTAACCAACGTCACCTCGGCAGCCAGATCGCCGACAGGGCGCGGCCTGCCAGGCCGGCGAAAGCGAGCGCTGTAGATGACCACGGGCACATGAGCCATGACTTGGCGATAGCGGTCCTCGCTGCCGCGCACCCAGTTAACGGCGGCGGCCACGAGCAACGCGACAACGCACTGGCCCAGTAGATTGCCGCGCACCAATAGCGCGAAGAGGGCGGTGAAAGATTCGCCCTCCATCAGCATGAGGGGTAAGCCAGCCGAAACGGCGGCAACTAACGTGCTACCGCGTAGTCCCTGCCGCAAGCTTGCCCAGACAATTAACAGCAGCGGAGCGCCCCACAGCTGCCAGCTGACCGGCCGCGTTTGACCATTCTGCACGAGAAGCCAACTCAGGGTGCCGGCACCGGCGGCGAGGCCGAACATCTCCACGCCGTCGCCCCAAGTCAGCCGTTCGCCTTCGCCTCCGACAGCCAGGGGTTCTCTCGACCCGCCATCTATGGGGTCCGTCCGCACAAAGCCGTGACGCGCCAGCCACGGCGTCAGCACCACCAACAGCCACGGTGTCAGGATCATCACTCCCAGCGACCGGCTCAGCCAGAACGCCGCCAAGTTCATCGGCCACGCTTCAACTGAACCTTCGGTAAGCAAGCAAGAGAGTGCGGTATGAAGCACGGCCCAGAGGCCGATGCCGAAACCCGGCACCAGGAACAAAAATCGCATCGCCGAACGAGGCTCACCCAAGCCGCGCGCACCATAACGCCGATCGTGATGTACCCACCACGACACTTGCAACAGCGCCGCACCGAGCAGGGCATCGACCCCCGCCAACCCCAACTCCACACCCTGACCGTGTTCCGCTCGTACCAGTCGCCACAGCATCATTTGCAAGACAACGAGCAGACCATCCATCGCCAGCCAAAGGGCAGCCCGTGGACCGAACCAGGCGATCAGCGCCAAACCGATACCCGCGGGCGGATACCATAGGGCCGGCCCTCTATCGCCCCAGAGCAGCGGAGTGGTCAGATGCAGAAGAGGCAGGGATGCCAGCAGCACGATCAGCCGCCGGCGAGCGAGAGAACGAGGCCGAACGCCGGCGCATCTGCTGCGCGAGGTATCCGCGACCGTAGAGACGGACGCAGGCACGGAGGGAGGAACAGGCGCCATTACCGTATCCTTTGGGAACGCACTGTGACCAACGATCCGCGACAACCCAGCGGCAGAGGGGCGGACAATGCGAGAACTCTCCCGATCCGCACGTCGAACGGGCGATGTGAGTTCTTCTATCCGTATGGTGAGCGAGCAACAGGCTTATCGCTCAACCTCCACCTGTCAAGTGTAAGTTATGAAAGTGTCCGGCTCAAGTATCTAATGGCAAACATTCCATGTTGCCCTCCTTGTTTGATGATGACCGGATGATCGCGGGAGGATCGGCGGACCGCAGTTGGGATTGCTCTTCACCTGCGGGAAATGCGAAACTGGGCGGACTCATTCCATTCCGGCCAACGCCGGAGAGCGGATACCGATTTCACGGAGGAACTGCTCATGCGTTCGATCCCCTCATCCGTCCTTCGCCGCGCCGTCATCCTCGGCACGCTTGCTCTGATGTTGTCCAGCATTCAAGGACAAGCGGCGTCGGAGTACAAGCTGTCGCTTCGGATCACGGACGCGTCCACGGATCGCCAAACTCTGCGCTACGGCGGGCGGGACTTCGACGCCTGGTGCATTGAACTGCGCACCGAACTGAAACCAGCCGTTCGCATCGAGGGATTGAAAGCACTCAGCGCGTTCGGTGCCAACGGCTACGCCAAGGAGGCGACCGCCGCCATCTGCAAGCTGATGCGCGGTTACGATGTGCGCAGCGAAAACAAGGACGACACGCTTATCGTGGCCACGGCCCTGGACGCGATCAAGAAAATCGGCGCGGAATCCCTGCCGGAGTTGAAGACGGCTCTCAAGAACGATAAGCGAAACATTCGCCGCTTCGCCGTCAAGGCGCTCCTGAGCCTGGAGAAAGAGACGCAAACCGCCATTGTTCTCGATGTGGTCGCCGCGCTTGGCGATGCCGACTGGTACGTCAATTATCGCTGTCTCGACCTCTTACAAGGGATTGAAAAGACCCCAGAAATCCGCAAAGGAATCAAGGCACATGTCCGGCAAATTGTTCCGGCGCTGGTCAATGTGCTGAAAGCTACCGATCGCCGCAATGAGGATTGCCAGTTCCAGGCTATTGTGCTGCTCGGCATGTGTGGGCCGGACGGCAAGAACGCCGTGCCCGCACTCATCAAGACGTTGAACGAAACGGCCGAGGGGCGGCGGTTGGGTGAAATCGTCTTCACCCTTGGAGAAATCGGACCCACCGCGAAGGATGCTCTACCCGTTTTGAAAGCGCGCTTCGGCGAGTACCTAAACTTGCGCCCGTCCTCCGAGAAGACAGCCAAGCCGGGATGGTTCTCGTGGTCGAAGCCAGCGACCTTCGAGCCAGGCGACCCCATAATGACGGTGGGCAATACTACGGTTCGGATCATTAACCCGAACGAACGGCCCTTGCCGCAAACGGTCAAGGACGCCGTGAAGAAGATCGAGGGGAAGTGAAGAAGCAGAAGTTTAGCGGCGGCTCGCGGAACCGCGCGGCTCTGCAAGCCGCCGCTAAACGAAAACGATTTGGCAATTCGCCTAACGATCATCGATCTCGGCCAGCGCCGCGAATGGCGTGCCCTCAACATATTCAAGGAATGCGCCGGTCGAGGCGTGTATCATCTATTCCGTCAACCCAAACTCTTCCACCATCTCGGCCGTCTCGCCGCCGGTGATGATGGCAATCATTCTATCTTGACGTCTCTCTCTTTCTACGTAATAATCAGTACGCAATAACACGTTTGAAGGAGGCGCGATGGCCGGACGAAAGACACTGGCGATGACGGATCGGCAATTCGCGGTCTTGCGCGTGTTCTGGGAGCGCGGCTCTCTTACCGTGCGCCAACTCATGGAGCATTTGCCGGGCGGTGAAGGCCAGCCGTACACGACCGTGCTGGGCATGTTGCAAACGATGGAGAAAGCCGGCCTTATTCGGCACGAGGAAGAGGGGGCCAGTTATCGCTACACGGCCGCCGTATCGCGGGAAGCGGCGCTGGGCACGCTGCTGCGTGACTTCGTCGGTCGCTTCTTTCGCGGCTCCGCGGAGGATCTGGTAGTGGGGTTGGTCGATGCCAAGGAATTATCCGCGCAGGATCTGCGCGACATCGAAGCGCGGCTGAAACCACCCTCCGCCAATGGCGGCGCCGGCAAACCGAGGAGACGAACGCCGTGACGCACTTCATCGATACAGCTCTGGAGCCGGCGCTGTGGTTCCTTGCGGACTGGTCGTTGCGCTGGATGGCCCTGATCGGACTGGCGGCGCTGCTATTGCTGATTTTCCGGCCGCGCCGCTCGGCCGTGCGTCAATTGGTGTATCTGGCGGCGCTGCTGGGTGGTCTTCTTCTGCCTCTCGCGCCGCGCTGGGGCAATGGTTGGCAAACCTCACCGAGCGAGATCGCATCGACGCCGACTTCTTCCACGCCGCAACCCCAGCGCGAGAATGGGACGCAACCGCTGCCTATTGTCCGCGCCTCGGAACCGAAAGACTCGACAGCGAAGGCTCCTATCGCCGAGCCGAGCCGTGGGATGAACGGGGATGTGGAGGTGAAGGATTTGCCGGAGAACGAACCGTGGGGGCGATGGCGCATCGTCGTTGTCGGACTTGCCGTGGCCTGGAGCGCCGGGGTGCTGTTGTTGCTGCTGCGCTGGGGATGTGGCTGGTGGTTTTTGCAGAGACTGCGGCGCGGCGGCGTAGAGATGACGGAGCCGGTCATGGATTTGTTTGCGGCTTGTCGTGCGGAACTCGGTGTGGGGCAGAATGTCCGGCTGGCGGCGCATCCGCTGGTTCGTTCGCCGGTCTTGCTGGGTTTATTTCAACCGTTGATCCTAGTGCCGCTCGATTGGCCGCGATTGCCCGTGGACATGCAGTGCGGCGGTCTACTGCACGAACTGGCTCATGTACGGCGGCGTGATCACTGGCTCGCTCCGCTACTGCATCTGCTGCGCGTGAGCTTTTTCTTTCATCCGTTCGTCCGCTGGCTGCTCGCGCGGCTGGAGTACGAACGCGAATTGCTATGCGATGAAATGGTCATCCAGCGCGGCATGGATCGCCACGATTACGCGCGGATACTACTGGAGTTCGCTCGCGCATCCGGGCGGTTTGCGCTGCCCGGCTTCTCCGGCGCGTCCTATCTGCCGATGGGTCAACGGCGGACAATCAAGACCCGCATTAACCATTTATTGGAGGAAAACATGGAACGCTGGATCAGACCGTTACCGACTCGCTGGGCCATTGTCCTGGGAACTGTGTTGCTGGGTCTGATGCTGGGGTTGGCGAGTTATCGTGTCTTGGCCGTGGAACCGGAGAAAGCTAATGCGCCGGCGGAAACGGAGAAACCGCCCGTCGCCAAGACGAATGAAGAAAAGGCCAAGGAGATCAAGAAAGAGCAAGCCGCACGCATAAAGCGCGAGGCGCTGCGCTACGGCGGCAAGAATTTCGATCAGTGGCGCACCGAGTTGGTGACGGAGTTGAAACCCTCCATCCGCGCGGATGGAATGAAAGCGTTGGCCGCATTCGGCGCGAACGGTTACGGTGCCGAGGCCACGCAGGCGATCCTGGAAATAATGTGCGGTTATGACGTGGCGATTGTGGATTCGGCGGAAGAAGATGCCCCTGTCGTGAAAGCGAGCCTCGCGGCCATCTCCAAAATCGGAGCATCCTCTGTCCCGCCCCTCATCGCCGCCGTGAAAGGTGAAAACCGCAATGCTCGCCGCTTCGCCGTTCGAGCATTGGCCGAGTTGGGGACCGATGCTCGCTCTGCCATGCCTGCGCTTCTACAAGCGATGAACAGCAACGATGTGGAGACGCGCTGCCTGGCGATTACCGCGGTGGTTCAAATTGATCCGCACACCAAAGGCGTTGTCTCGGCCCTTATCAAGGCGCTCCAAGATCAGGAGACGGCTTACACAGCGATGCGGGCTATCAAGGATGTCGGGGAGGAAGCCAAGGCAGCCACTGCCGGTCTATTAGCTTTCCTACATGATAAGGACACGCAGGTGCAAATCGAAGTGATTCACGCTCTGGCCGCGATCGGTGCCAGGAAAGAAAGCGCCGTGGCTGCCGGCCGCATGCTTCGGTACAAGAATCAGGAGGCTCGGCAACAGGCTTACCAATTCTTGCAATCGCTCGGCGCGGATGCCAAGGAAGCCGTCCCCGTGCTGATCGCCGTGCTGAAGGATCCCGAGGATTGCTACCGGAATTCGGCCGTTGCAACATTAGCAACGATCGGCCCCGACGCCAAAGAAGCGATCCCCGAGCTGAACAAGTTGCTGAAGGCCAATAACACAGGTATGCAAAGTGAAATTATGTCCGCCCTCAAACGGATCAATCCATGAAATCCGTGGATCATCCCCTAACCCCGGCGAGCGGGGTTAGGGAGCGCATCAACGCTCGTCAACCTCAGCCAGCGCCGCGAACGGGGTGCCCTCGACATATTCCAGGAACGCGCCGCCGGTCGAGACGTGCGTCATCTCAGATCGGAACTTGATTCACTTCAACCCGCAGATCTTGCAAGAGTTTGAGGTTGCCGGGATTGCCGGCAATCAGCCGCAGGAAATTATCGTTCGCTCGGTTCTGGAGCAAGCGGCCGCGCTCCCAGCGCGAGATCGTCGCCTCGCCGATGCCCGTCAGTTCGGCGAACTCCTGCTGCGTTTTGCCGAGGCGTTCGCGGAGGGACTTGATTTCCTCAGGAGTCAGCAACTTCAGGGCGCGGCAAATGGCATCGTGGCGAATCTGGGCTGCGGGCGGGCCGCTGAACGTCTCGCCGCACGCATCGCACACCTGGATGGGCACATCCTTCGCCTCGACGAGGATCGTCCCTCGGTCTCCCTCGTATTCAAATCGCTCGGCAACGACTCGTCGTTTCAGTTTTCCCGCGCCACAGACGGGGCAGCGCGTCTCCGCGTTCTTCGATTGTTCGTGCGTCATGGCTCAACCACCCGCGTGATGTTTGCTGATGTGAAAGCTGATTACCCAAACCTTGTCTTCTTCGATAATCAACTCGATGTAGAGATCCTGAATCTGTTCGTTGCTCACGTTCATCACATAGCCAACTCCCAGCGAGCCAGGCGGTTCGCCGCGTTGAATGGCGTGCATGGGATAATTCGCTTTCAACAGATCGAGGGCGAATCGAACGACTGCGAATTGTGTGGGGAACTGCATCAAACGCCGGAGTACCTGCCGTCCTTCTCGCTCCGCTCGTCCTGTAGTATGCCATTCATCCTTGTCGATGAGACGAATCAATTCCTCGCGGGCCTGCCGAAGTGAAGGACCCTCGTCGGCCATCGCTCCATCTCCCACTCTTGATCCACATCCTGGTCCTTCTAATCATATGATGCCAGAGCGTGCAGTCAAGAGAGAAGGCGAACGGCCGGCGTGAGCCGGCTGGTAATGCTCACGCCGGCCGTTCGCCGGATGTCAGCACTCGTCGATCTCGGCCAGCGCCGCGAACGGCGTGCCCTCGACATATTCAAGAAACGCGCCGCCGCCGGTCGAGACGTGCGTCATTTGTTCCGCCAAGCCGAATTCTTCCACCGCCTCGGCCGTCTCACCGCCGCCGACGATGGTAATGCCCTTCGACTCCGCCAGCACGCGAGCGATTTCCTTCGTGCCGTTGCTGTACGGCTCATCCTCAAACTTGCCCAACGGACCATTCCACATCACAATCGCGGCCTGCTTGATCGCCGCGCTGTACGTGGCGATCGTCTTGGGGCCGATGTCCACACCGATCGCGCCGGCGGGGATGTCGCCTTCGACGACGCGAGCCGTCTGTGGCGCGTCGATCTTGTCCACGACGAGATGATCGATCGGCAGTTCGATCTTGCCTTTGCCCAACTCAAGCAGTTCGCGGGCGAGATCGAGTTTATCGGCTTCCAGCCGCGAATCGCCGACGTTCTGGCCCTTCGCTTTCATGAACGTGTACGTCATCGCGCCGCCGATGAGGACGCGATCGACGCGCGACAGCAGCGCTTTGATGAAGCCGATCTTGTCCGACACTTTGCCGCCGCCGAGGATGCCGACAAACGGTCGCGGCGGATTTGATAATAAGCGATCCAGAATATCCAATTCCTTGGCAACGAGCGTGCCGACGACGCGCGGCTTGCCCTTCATGGCGGCCGGTACGGCGACCATTGAGGCATCCTTGCGATGACAGGTGCCGAAGGCATCGTTGACGTACACATCGCCGAGCTTCGCCAGTTCGGCGGCGAAGGCGGCATCGCCGCTCTGCTCGCCGGGATGGAAACGCAGATTTTCCAGCACGAGTACCTCGCCCGGCATCAGCGAATGCACGGCGGTTTCCACCGGCAAACCAACCACGGCATCGACCTTGCGGACCGGCTTGCCGAGCAGTTCGCCCAGCCGCGCGGCGGCGCGGTCCATGCGGAAGGGAGCGTCCTTTTTAGGATCGCCCTTGGGCCGGCCAAGATGACTCATGACGATGACGGCGGCGCCGCCGTCGAGAATCTTCCGCAGTGTCGGCAGCGCGGCGCGGATACGGCGATCATTGGTGATATTGCCGGCCGCGTCGAGCGGCACGTTGAAATCGACTCGGACCAGGACTTTCTTGCCACTGAGGTCCGCGAGATCATTGACGGTTTTCTTGGCCATACGGCCCTCCAAAGACAGATTCACCACGAAACACACGAAAGACACGAAAAAAAAGACAAAAATACAAAGAAAAAAATGTCGTAGACGTGAACGACGGCTATTATCTCACGTCTCTCCGTTTAGACTACTTTCTGTCTTTTTTTCGTGTTTTTCGTGTCTTTCGTGGTGAAATTCTTTTAGCCCTTGCTAATCATGTAGCGCAACAAATCCACGCAACGATTCGAGTAGCCCCATTCGTTGTCGTACCAGCTAATCAGCTTGAAAAAGCGATTGTTCAACTCGATCCCCGAACCCGCATCGAAGATGCTCGAATGCTTATCGTGGATGAAATCGCTGGAGACAACCTCGTCGGTGGTGTACGCGAGGACGCCCTTCAAGTACGTCTCGCTGGCCTTTTTCATGGCGGCGCAGATGTCTTTGTAGCTGGTTTCCTTGACCGTGCGCACCGTCAGATCGATGACGGAAACCGTCGGCGTCGGCACGCGGAAAGCCATACCCGTCAGTTTGCCCTTGACCTCCGGGATGGCTAGCCCGACCGCGCGGGCCGCGCCGGTACTCGATGGGATGATGTTCGTCGCCGCGGCGCGGCCGCCCTTCCAATCTTTGCGTGAGGGGCCATCCACCGTCTTCTGCGTGGCCGTGTAACTATGCACGGTCGTCATCAGCCCTTCCTCGATGCCGAAGCCTTCCTTGAGGAGAACGTGAACAACCGGAGCCAGGCAATTCGTGGTGCAGCTGGCGTTGGAGATAATGTTGTGCTTGGCAGCGTCATACTTGTCGTTGTTGACGCCCATCACCACGGTGATGTCTTCGCCCTTTGCCGGGGCCGAGATGACGACCTTACGCGCGCCGGCGGTGAGATGGCCCTTGGCCTTCTCCGCCTCGGTGAACAGGCCGGTCGATTCGATGACGTACTCGACGCCGAGTTGCTTCCACGGCAGAGCGGTCGGTCCTTCCCTGACGGCCAGGCACTTGATTTTATGATCATTGACGATCAGCAGGTCGTCATCGACGACGGACGGCGACGATTTGGCGCTGGCGACGCTGCCGTGGAATCGGCCCTGCGTTGAATCGTATTTGAGCAGATAGGCGAGGTTGTCGGCCGGCACCAGATCGTTGACGGCCACCACGTCGAGTTCCTTGCCGAGCAATCCCTGTTCCACCAGAGCGCGGAAGACCAGACGCCCGATGCGTCCAAAACCATTGATGCCCACTTTCACAGCCATTAACCGCCCTCCGTTATCCGCTATCCGCTATCCGCCGGACCACGCCACTCGACAGTAGCCCGCGAAGCCATACGCTATAACCTAGTAACGCGAACGCGATGCGGACAGCGGATCGCGGATAACGGATAGCGGAGGGCGGAAGAATGGCGGAGACGATTCGCGTGGCGGTGACGGGGGCGGCGGGGCAGGTCGCCTATGCGATGCTCGCACGGCTCGCCTCGGGCGAAGTGTTTGGGCCGAACAAGAAAGTCATTTTACAACTGCTGGAGATTCCGCAAGCGCTGCCGGCGCTGGAAGGCGTGGCGATGGAGTTGGACGATTGCTCGTTTCCGACCCTTCAAGAGGTAATCTGCACCGACGATCCCAATAAAGCGTTTGCGGGCTGCAACTGGGCGCTTTTAGTCGGCTCGTTTCCGCGCAAGCAGGGCATGGAGCGCAAGGAATTGCTGGGCATCAACGGCAAAATCTTCGTTGGTCAGGGCAAGGCGCTGGCGGCCAACGCCGCGAAGGACGTACGCATCCTCGTGGTCGGCAATCCATGCAACACCAACTGCCTGGTCGGTTACAATAACGGCAAGGCCATCCCCGCCGAACAATGGACGGCCATGACGCGCCTGGATCACAATCGCGCCCGTACGGCCCTGGCGAAGAAAGCCGGCGTCGCTAACGAGGACGTGACGCAAATGACCATCTGGGGCAATCACAGCAACACGCAATATCCCGACTTCACCAACGCGAAGATCAAGGGCCGGCCCGCTACTGAAGCCATTACGGATCGGCAATGGCTGGAAAGTACGTTCGTGGCAATGGTGCAGCAGCGCGGGGCGGCCGTCATCAAGGCGCGCGGCCAAAGCTCGGCGATGTCGGCGGCGAACGGAGCGCTCGATCACGTCAAGAGTTTGCTGATACCGACACCGGCCGGCGACTGGTTCAGCGCGGCGGTCGTCTCGAAGGGCGAGTACGGCGTGCCGGCGGGGTTGGTGTTCAGCTATCCCTGTCGCAGCGACGGCAAGGGCAACGTCAGCGTCGTCGAGGGCGTCAAGCTCGATGCGTTCGGGCAACAGAAGTTTCAGGCGACACTGCAAGAATTGCAGGAAGAAAAGGCGGCGGTGCAGGAATTGTTGGGGTGAGGCATAGCGCTTCTTACGGGTACTAACCGAATGAATTGCCAGCCCGCAGCGCCAGCAAGGGAGTCTTTGCCAGCCCGCAGCGCCAGCAAGGGAGTCCCTTGCTGGCGCTGCGGGCTGGCCAAAATGTTAGTGCCTTTTAACTGGAATCCAAGCGATGTCAATACCTGGCCAGCACCGTGTCCGCTGTTGTCGTCGTCTCCGCATCGTCGTTGTCGGACAGGGCGGCCAGACACTGTTTGATGCGCCGATTCGATAAACGCAGGAAGTAGCGTCCCACCGCCATATCGCAGGCTACCTCCTCGGCCTGCCCATTGCTCACGGCCGCCAGCGCATCCAGCCGGGCCAACGTGCAACTCGAGGCGTACAGCTCGCAGGCCGCATCCGCCAGACGTTCCTGCACGTACTGACGGAACAAGATATTTTCACGATATTTCATCAACATCGATTGCACCGCGAAGCTGAAGTCACGCACTCGCCGGGCCAACTCCTGAGCCGGTTCGCGCAATGTGCCATGTTGTACAGGCACCTCCGGCGTCGTGAAGCGCGCCCGCAGTTGCTTGCCGCCGAAGCTCAACAGCGTGCCAAGGTCGCGGAAGGGGTGTTCCAGAGCGTGTTTAATGCTGAGGAATTGATCGGCCACCGGCTTAATGCCGACCATGGCGATGAACGCCCGCAGTACGTCGTTGGCCCCTTCGCCGATCATGTTGATGCGTGCGTCGCGCATCATGCGTTCATAGGGTTCATCGGTGAAGTACGCCTTGCCGCCGAAAATCTGGATGGTGTCGTTGACGATCTGCCACAGCGCATCGGTGGACCACACCTTGAGCATGGCCGTTTCGAGCATGTAATCCTCGAAACCGCTATCGATGAAGTGAGCGCATTCGCTGGTGGTCGCCTCCATCGCGAAGGTATGAGCGGCCATCCAGGCGATCTTCTTCTTGACCAGCTCGAAGTCGGCGATAGGCTGCTCGAACTGCACGCGCTTCTTGGCATGCACGGCGGCGGCGCGCACGCAGAACTTGGCTGCGCCCGTGCAGGAGGCACCGAAGGTGGTTCGCCCAAAGTCGAGTACGGTCAGCGCAATCCGTAGCCCTTTACCGACCTGCCCCAGTACGTTCTCGGCTGGCACGACCATGTTCTCGAAAGCGAGCCGGCCGGTGGCGGTGCCGCGAATGCCGGTCTTAGGCATCCGCGCTTCCAATACTTTGAAGCCGGGCATGTCCGGCGTCACGAGGAAGGCGGTGATTTCCTTCTTTTTGCTGGAACCAGCGCTCGGCGTTCGCGCGATGACAGTCAAAACACTGGCGATGCCGCCGTTGGTGATCCAGCGTTTCGTCCCGTTGAGGACGTAGGCTTTGCCGTCCGGCGTCGGCGTGGCAGTGGTCTGCACATTGCTGGCGTCGGAGCCGGCTTCCGGTTCGGTCAGCGCGAAGGCGGCGAGTTGTTCGCCGCGCACCAGCGGCGGCAGCCAACGACGTTTCTGCTCCTCGGTACCGAACAGCAGTAAGGCACGGATGCCGATGCTGTGATGGGCATTGACGAAGACGCCGACACCCGCATCATGCCCGCCGACCACTTCCATGATTCGGCAATTGGCCAACTGCGAGAGGCCGAGTCCGCCGTCCTCGACCGGCGCCGTCGCCCCCAACACACCAAGGCGTCCCAGACCGGCGACCACATCGGCCGGAATCTCGGCGTTGCGATCGATGGCCGCCGCGTCGATGTGTTCCTCGCAGTAGCGGCGCACCTCGGCGACCTTGTCGTCGATGCGTTGGCGCTCTTCGGGGCGAATGTGTGGATAGGGATTGAGTAAGGCGGCGTTGTAGTGACCGAAAAACAGCCCCTTGGCGAAGCCCAGCGTTTGCGGGCCGGAAAAGAGCAATTCCTCGGCCGCTTGTTTCTGTTGTTCGACTTGCGCGGCGGTCAGAGCCATGAAAGACCCCCGGAGAAATGGGAGAATCGTTCGACCGCGTCTCGCTGCGCTGCCGCCGAACGAGGGTTTCCTTAGTTATTCTATCCAGCCCTATCAAGGTGTCATTCCCGTTTCTTCTTGCATTGGGCGAGCAACTTGGCGGTTGACACCTTAAGATATCCCTTTGTCCCTTTGACGTTGGGACCGTGAATAGAGCCGTTCGTCGAGACGGAAGGCGCGATGTCGCTGCTTGACCGCTTGAAGTTTTCGACGATTTTAGTTGTCGTTCTGGGGTCTCGTCGGTTACGCTGAGAGGTGGACACGGGTAGCATTTCTGAACCCGTGTCTGGAAGGTGTGATCTCTTCGATCGGAACAAGGAGTCTGTCCGGATGCAATTCCTGTCGAAGATCCGTTGGCTGGCGATAACGGCCATCATTCTTGGGGTCACCGCCGTGGCTCTGGCGCAACGGTTTCCGCCGGGTGTCCGTCCGGGCGGCATGCCCGCGCCTCGTATGCCAGGTATGCCGGGCCAACAATTCCTGCCTCCTCCCAATCCGGTGCAGGTCCGCGTCGAAATGCAGAACCTGCTTGCCACACAACCGCACGAGGTTTTCACGCGGCTGAACAGCGATCGCGGTCAGGCTCTCACGGCGGCAGAGCGCCTGGACCTGGCACGCCAAGCCATCACACGTCTGGCAGCTCGCGTCCAGGTCAGCAATAATCGCTGGGTCACGCTGACCGAAGTGCGTAGCGCGCGTAGCGCGACGCAGAATGCCACAGCGTTCGATCCCGCCATCCGCGAGAGCCTCAATGTCCTCGTGCGATTGGCGGAGAATCGCGCCCTGGCGGATGCTGTTTTCGAGGTCCATCACTTGGCGGACCGCGCCGCATGGAGCGAGGTTGTTCGCCGCGGCCAGGAATGGGAGAAACGACTGCGCGGACTCGATCCGTGGGGAGTGAACAAATCGACAGTGCAAACGCGACGCGAAGTTCACGCGGCGCTGGCCGGCCTTGTGCGTTGTGGACGGGAACGCGAGGCGCTCGACGCCTTGCAGGAAGGATTGCAGACGGACCATCTCGACAGCGTGACGGCAGCGAATCTGCCGCCGCGTCTTCACGATGGAGTTCAAGGGCTGCGCGGACTGAAGAAGGTGCGCGAATTGGCCGGCGAGTCCCGACTGCGTCCGGCCGAGATCACTGTCCTGAAGCAAAACCTGGACGCCTTTACGAAGAGCCTGCGTTTGCTTCCGGATGCGGACGCGGCTTTGAGCGCGAAAATCCTTCAAGACCTGGCTATACGGCACTTCCTGGAAGGTCACCCGGCGGAGTATCGCGCGCTCATGCCGGTGGATGGTCCTGCCGATCATGCGGCCCGATTGTTACGCGACATAAAAGCGCTGACCTTGGGCAAAGGCGAGGTCGTCACCGCACCAGCTCGGCAAGCGTTGGCTGGTAAGGCGAACGACATTCCCGCGGGGATTCGTTCTCTTCTGTCCGAAGAGGCATGCAAAAAATGGCGAGCGCCGAGGCGCGGCGACGCGACGGTAGAGCAAACGCCGCTGGCGAAGGCCGCTCAGGTTGGGGAGACATTGCGGCTCCAAATTGAAACAAACCTGAAGACGGAACGAATAACTCAGGAGGAGAGGACGAAGGGAGCTTCCCAAAAGATTGAATCGGCGCAGCGACGCCTTCAAGAACAGGAGGAGGCGGACGGCAAACGCCTCGCCGAGATGGTCGCCGCTCCAAAGAAGCAAGCGGCCCAAAAGTCCGATAAGACCCCTCGGAAGTAAAACGAGTCAGGGAGCACATTCCATGAAAGGCAACGTGAATCCCTTTGAACCTTGGCGTCCCACCTCGGTGGACGTTCCGCCACCCCTTCATGCCGGTCGGCCGTGGCGTCCGCCGGCTACAGCGCGTGCCCCCGTCACCGAACCGGAGCCGCCGCTCGTCGAACCTGTCGAGACGCCGCCTCGTAAGTATCGGCGGAAAAGAGCGCTGTCGGCCAAACGGCAACAGGCAGCCGCTCCTCCTGGCCCTGTCACGCCTCTGCGGACGGACCAGAAAGTCGTTCTCGGCATGTTTTTTATTCTCGGCGTGTTGGGATTGGCTGGTCTAGGCTGGCTGGGCGGTACGCACTTGCCGCGCGTATTCCTCACCCTGCTCGCGGTCGCCATTGGGTTTACCATCGGCCTCTGGGTGGCCCATCGTCACAGCTGGTATGCGCGCCTGGGCTGGATGGCGGGCGGCCTGGCCCTGGCTGGGTTAGCCGGCTGGTTCGTGCCGACCATTGGGGGCGTCAACCTCTGGTCCGCGTATCGGCAGGTGAACGAACTGCACGACTTGCCGGCCGGCGATGTCGCTGGGTATGTGCGTGGTGTGGAGGGGCGCAGGGAGTTGGTCTCCGAGTTCCCGACCTTCGCCGCGGATGTCACCGCCGCGGAGCGTGCCTGGTTCCGCCGCACGATTGACGAGGCCATTGAGGAAGCCGATGGGCAGATGGAAACCGATCCTCACAAGGCGCTGGCCGCCTTGCGTCAGTTAAACGCCGAGTTGGCGCGACTGGAACACTATCCGCTGGTGCGAAGCGAGTTGGAGGCGGCCCGCCGGCGGGCGTTACAAACCTGCGAGAAGGTGGCGCTGGAACAGGTCGAGGAATTGCTGGGAAAAAAGCAATTCGACGCGGTCGCCCAACGCGGCGCGTTCTGGGACGGTGAACTTCTCGCCGAGGCGGACGCGCTCGATGCAAAAGTCGATTCGCGCGAGCAACTGCTGTCGAAACGCCGTCAAGCGTTGGCGGCGCGGCTGGAGGCGGCCCGTAAGGAGATCCACGGCCTGGTAGAGAAGGATCGTTTCCAGGCCCTGGCCAAGGTCCGCGTCAAACTGGCGAAGAATCTAGGCGACGAGGCCAAGGCGGTCGGCATGGCCAAGGAACTCGATGATTTGTGCGTCGTTTGCGAGGCTTTCGGCGGTCTCGCGCGGCAGGCCCAAGAATAACGCCGTGTGGCTTGGCGTTTCGCGCGAAACGCCAAGCCACGCTCCGTGTCGCGGCTACACGTATTCACTGTGCATAGAACAACTCCGGCTGCAAATCATCTTTGCTCATCGCGGCAACATGGCCATCGCAATAAAGGACATTGAAGACCCCCAGATGGCGTGGCGGATAGTGGCGCGGCGCATCGGAGCGGTCGAAGGGCCACGGAGAGCGGGGTGAGGTGTTGCTGGCGATGAAGGCGCAAGCGGGCACGTTGGAATGTTCCCACAAGAGCAGAACCTGGCTGGTGCCGTTGCCAATCTGGACCAGGCTCCTGCCACTGGGACCACCCGCAACCCAGTTCATGGCGTAACTAACCTGAAGCATCTGGCCAGACGTGTCGCCGCCAGGGGACCAGTCATACCCTTCGGGGCAGAGAAAGACCTTGCGGTTTTTCTCGACGAAAGGCCAGAGCAAGCCGTTGGGCTGATAGTCCGGCAGCGCCTGCGTCGGCGAGGTGCCGGGCCGATTGTCGTAGGGTGCCCACCAGGTCTCATTCGGGCCGCTGTAGGCGGTGATCGAAGTCAACGAATTGCAGTACGGATCGGCGCCGCCCAGCCAGGGCGCGGGGCATAGGCGAGGATAAGGTAGTGTGCCGTACACATCATGGTACATGTGGGCGGCCAGGCCGAGTTGCTTGACGTTGTTGGCGCACGAAATACGATTGGCCGCCGAGCGCGCCTGCTGCACGGCGGGCAGCAGCAAGGCGATCAGAATGGCGATAATGGCAATGACAATCAGCAACTCGATGAGCGAGAACCCATGCCGTCTGTGCATCATAACCTCCCCAAAAGACGGCACCAACTCCTTTCTCATTGTTGGCCGAGCGCTCGAAGATTTCAAGTGCCGCAAGCGGCTGGCTCAGGCATCGACGCGCCAGCGGCGTGTAATCAACTCACCCGGACGGCCACCGGGACGCACCTCGACGACCTCATCGCCTGGTTCCGCGCCGAAGCCGTTCAAGAGAGCCTGTGACGGCGTCTCCTCACGCGGCAGATCGTCGCGATAAATCACATAGATGTCTTCTCGTCCGGCGGCGTCGCCCAGCACCTCGGCCAGGTTCATCCGCTCCGAACTGTCCCAATCTAATCCGGGAAAAAAAGTTTGCAAAAAGGCGGCGAAGCGATCGCCGAGAAACGGACGCGCCGGCATCAGATAGAAGATGGACATGGTGTGCATCCTTGCAATCGAGACTTCTCCCCTTCCCCATCGGTTCTCCGAAAGCCCCATCTTGCCTCAACCACGGAGTCGGCTTACGGAAACGTCGTCGCCTAACCGCGCGGATGGCACAATCGGCAGAGGACAATCTGGCTTCTTCTGCTCTTGTCCGTGGTGTGGCAGATCGCTATAGGACAGGCGCGAGGTGGCATCGGGAGGAAAAATCGTCATCCTTGACGGGTTTTCGCGCGTGGGTTATCGTAAAATGATGCCCGCGTTGGGACAGAGAGGTCGGGGCCCCACTCTGAGGAAGCGATGACCAAGGCTGAGTTGGAGACTTATCGCGAAAGACTGCTGACTCTACGGAATCGCCTGACCGGAGACGTATCGCATCTCGCCGATGAGGCGCTGCGAGCGCGGGGCGGCGAAGCCAGCGGCAGTCTGTCGAACGCACCCTTGCACCCCGCCGACCTCGGCACCGATAATTTTGAGCAAGAGTTCACGCTCAGTCTGCTGCAAAACCAGGAGCAAGCTCTGGGAGAGATCACTGAAGCGCTCGAGCGCGTCCGCCAGGGCAGCTTTGGTCGTTGCGAAGAGTGCGAGCAAGCCATCCCCAAGGCTCGGTTGCAAGCGTTGCCTTATGCCCGTCACTGCGTCGCGTGTGCGCGGAAACTTCAACAAAGTTCGTGAAGAGTGCCATGCCAGAACGATCTTATCGCATGTTGTTGTGGATCCTGGCCCTCACGGGCCTGGCTCTGGATCAGTCCAGTAAGTACGGCGTCTTCGCCTGGCTGGCCGAGAAGCCGGAACACGAACAAGCCCTATTTCACACGGACAAGGGCGGCTTCCAGTTCGTCGCTCAGTTCGAGCGGAACGACCTGGGCCAGGAAGTGGATGCCAACGGCCATCGAACGCCGCACGTCAATCAGGGCGCGCTGTTCGGTTTTCTGCGCGATCACAAAACGCTGGCCAACGGTGGTTTCGCGGTGATTAGCCTGTTGGCCGCCGCGGCGATCATCTTCTGGAGTACCCACAAGAACACGGCCCGCGATCGCTGGCTTTGCTCCGCGCTCGGCTTGATCCTGGCCGGCACGCTCGGCAACTTCTACGATCGCATCACCTTCAACGGCGTCCGCGATTTCTTGCACTGGAACTACTTTTTTGACTGGCCTGTCTTCAACATCGCCGATTGTTGTCTGGTGTGCGGAGCGTGCTTGCTTCTGATCCAGGCATTCGCGAGCCAACCGGCTCCCAGCGAACAAGGCACGGAAGCCGAGGCGGAACACTCGCCCTTGTCGCGCTCGGCGGAGTTGAGCGCCGCGCCGAAGGGTTAACCGTTTAGGTATCAGCCTGCGGTGCCAGCAAGGGAACCCTTGCTGGCACCGCAGGCTAAATACGATTGCCCCTGTAGGCATGAAAAAACCCCGCTGAACTTCCTGCAAGCAGGTTGAACAGCGGGGCCGGAACAGAGAAGAGGCCAGTTAGATGGTTTGATCGTACAGCCACAAATCTCGATGTCAAGGAAAAATCCAAGATTTTTCCGCAAGTGCCGGCCGGCCCTATTTAGGGATTGCCGCACGAGGGGTTCGAGCCGCCTATCAGTTGGACACATTCGCCTGTTGCATGCGTGCATGCCATTCGTCGAGCAATCGGCCGATGTCGCGATAGGAGAAGTCGATATTGGCCAACTCAGTGGCCATGTCGATAGCCTTCGACAGTTCGTTGGCCTCGGCGCAACCGACCGCTAACTCGTAGAGGATCTCCTTACGATTGCTCGCCTCACCGGCCGGCAGACTCTTCAGTGCTTCCTCGAAGTTGCGCTGGGCTAGACGCCAGTTGTTGCGCGCCTTGAAACAATGGCCGAGATACAACAGCGATTGCCAGCGATGACGCGGATCGGCGCGGGCCGCTTGCAATTCGCGGATGGCCTCGTCGATCTGGCCGGCACGCAGCAGACGGACGCCAACCTCATAACGATGAACCATCTCCGTGGGATAGCGATCCGCTTTCTGACGGTGCAGGTCCAACTCGCGGGTGTTGATTTCCTTGCGGAGACGGGTGCGGAGGCGGCGCAGGTCGGCATTGTCCGGCTCGGCCTTGAGCTTTTCCTCGGTGATGGCCAGGTTGCGACGGAATGGCTCGGTATCGAGGTCCGCCAACTCCAGGCTCAGTTCAAACGAGTTCCCCGTCGGCCCCAGACCTTCCTGTAAGATCGCGCGGGCCGTCTCCAACTCGTTGCCGCGGCGATAGGCGGCGGCCAGTTGCAGGTACAAGTAGGGACTGGTCGGATCGTCCTTAAGACGGGCACGCAGCGGAGCGGCCTCGCGTTCGAGGCGCTCATTCACGATCGGCGTGGCACGGGAGTCGGTATTCTTGGGCTTGGCGGGAGCGTCCTTGGTCGGCGGCGGCGGAGTGCCGCCTTCGCGCAACCACCACGCTGCCGGTGCTTCGTCCGTGCTGTCTTTCTTGGGCCGAGCGGCGCTCACCGGTTGCGGAGGCGTTTCGGCCGTCTCTTCGCGGTTGTTGATGGTGGCGTGGTACTGGCCGCGCGCGATCGTGTCGTCGGCGGCGAGATTCTTGATTTTCTGCTGTGCTTCGATGTCGCCGGGCTTGACCTTGCGAATCAACTCCCACAGGGCGATGGCCTGGGTGAAGTTGCCGCGCTTCTCGTACAGGTGGGCGAGCGCGCGGTTGAGATGCACGTCGAAGGGCAATTTCTGCCGGGCCTGCTCCAGGTTCCAGATGGCCAAATCGAGCAGGCCGAGAACGTCGGCCGCCTCGGCCATCTCCATCTGTGCCCCCACGTCCCACGGATTGCGCGTAAGGATGCGTTCGCCATACTCGATGACTTTCATATAGTCGCGGGCGCGGCGAGCGGCCTTCATGCGGGCGCGAACCGGCCAAGTCGTCAGCCGAGCGAACAAACTGCCGCGCAGATTGTTGCGATACTTGGCCTTCTCCGTGCGACGCAGAGCCTGACGATAGATGAGGTTGCCTGGATCGATCTTGCAGCAGTCCAAGAGCAGATGGATACCGTAGTCGTAATTCCCCGTGGCCACGACTTGGTTGGCGCGCTCGAACTTCCCGGCCGCCACACGACGGTGTTCCGCATTAACCGGGGGTAAGATCGGGGCGTTGGGGTTCGTCATCGAGGTATCCCGTGAGGCGACATCCTCCCCTATCCGATTGAGGATTGCGGATTGAAGACAAGTAGTTTAATCCGCAATCCTCAAATCCGATTTCAGCTACCACACTACCACAGCCACCGCGACCGTCAAGCAAGTTGACCGTGGATCGTCATTTCCCGGAAATGAGGAGCGAGGGTATCGCGCATGAGTTGGCGAGCGCGGTGCAGACGGCTCTTGATCGCGGGTAGACTCAGATCGAGCCGGTCGGCGATTTCGCTGTTCGGCAAACCTTCGACATCCGCCAGCACGAATACCGTGCGGTAGATCGAGGGCAGGCCGGCGATGGCGCGTTCGATCAAGGCTCGCGATTCCCGGCTGAGCAGATGCGCTTCGGGCGCGGAGGCACCATCCCAGCCAGTGTCGGGAGCGGGTTCGTCGGCGAGGACGATGTCAAATGGATCGCGCGAACGGCGATCCTCGCGCACGGCTCGACGGCGGCGGTGCGAGATGGCGGTGTTGACCGTGACGCGGTGCAACCAGGTTGGCAGCGCGGACTCACCTCGAAAGGTGGGTAATTTGCGCACCACTTGAAGCAGCACGTCCTGGGTCACATCCTCGGCGTCGGCATCGCTACGGACCATGCGCCGCGCCATGTTGTAAACGCGCGGCGCGTAATCATGGTAAATCTGCTCGGCAGACAGCGAGACGGAATCAGTTGAGGTGGGACAATCATCCCCCGAAGCCGGCACGAGGCCGGCTCCGGTTCCACGCATAGCATCCATGTTTTCACCCCCTCACCAACGAGGGGCCAACCCTTCATTTTTTTCACTTCTTCTCTTATTTTACCATACGCGCAACCCCCAGGCACAGACAAGAGGGGCTTGCGAGGTTCCGTCAAATTGCCCGCTGCCCGCTTTGCCCAATCGCGCCTGGCTTCGTACCCTGGAACAGAAGGCAGCCGTCGGCCTAACGCGGAGCCACCATCGCCCCACAACGCTAAGACTCTCAGGAGCGAACAACTCATGCCCCCCGAAATGGCCCCGCACGCCGTTCTCTTTGACTTCGACGGCACCTTGGGCGATAGCTATCCGGCAATTGCCGCCAGTGTCAACCACGTCCGCACCTTGCATGGACTGGCACCGTTGAGCGAGGAGGAAGTGCGCCGCCACGTTGGTCGCGGCGCGGCTTATTTGCTCCGTCACACCGTCCCGGCGGGCACGGTCGAGGCCAACGCGGAAGCGTATCGCGCGCACCATCCCTCCGTACTCCGCAGCGGCACACGATTGCTACCAGGCGCCGCCGAAGTTCTGAAGACCTTGCACACGCACGGTCTCCGGTTGGGGATATGCAGCAACAAGCCGATCGGCTTCACGCGCGAGTTGGTGGCGTATCTCGGCGTGGCGTCGTATCTCGATCTTGTGCTGGGGCCGGAGGATGTCCCGCGTCCCAAGCCCGCCCCCGATATGCTATGCGAAGCCCTGTCCCGTCTCGACCTGCCGGCGGCGGCGGTTCTGTACGTCGGCGATATGGTGGTGGACATTGAAACGGCGCGTGGAGCCGGTGTCGCTGTGTGGGTCGTGCCGACCGGCTCGGACGAAATCGAAACCTTGAAGCGCGCGCGGCCGGATCGACTCCTGAAAGACCTACACGAATTGTCGCTCTTACTCGGTACCCGCGTCGTCCCGTAAGTTCCTCATTCACTGCGTCGTCGCTGCCATTGGCTCAGGGCCGTGTTGATGATGACGATGGCGCCGATGAGGATGTACTTCACTTCCACCGCCACGCCGAACAGGTTGACACCGTTTTCGAGGATGGCGAGGATGAGTACGCCCATCAGAGTGCCGGACACGCTGCCCTGACCGCCGGACAGACTCGCTCCACCGATGACCACGGCCGCGATCACGTCCAGTTCCAGGCCGACGCTGGAAGTCGGATCGCCGCCGCTGCCCTGCGCGAAGACGAGAATGCCAGCCCAACCCGTCAGCAGGCCGGCCAGCACATAAATCCATACCTTGGTGCGCTCGACGGCGATGCCACACAAGCGAGCCGTTGCCTCGTTGGAGCCGATCGCATAGCAGTAACGGCCAAACACCGTGCGGCGCAGCACCACGGCCATCAGCACGGCCAGGGCGAACATGCCCCATACGCCGGGGTCGAACAAATAGCGATTCACTGTGGCGCGCGATAGGGCATCAACCCAGCTCGGCCGCGCGCCGGGAAAGGAGATCGTCTTGCGCCCGGCCAGCCATACCGCCAGGCCGCGCGCGATGCTCAGCATACCGAGGGTGGCCACGAACGGCGTCACGCGCAACCGGGTGACCGCCAAACCGTTGACCAATCCCGCCAATCCGCCCACGCTGACACCCGCGCTGACCGCGGCGAGGCTCGCCAGCGCGGAACCGTGATGCGCTTCCAGCAGGCGAAAGGTCTGCATCGTCACGACCGTCACCAGGGCGGCGACCGAGCCGACCGACAGATCGATGCCGCCGCTGATGATGATGACCAGCATGCCCAGGGCGACGACGGCCGATACGCTGCTGGTGTGCAGAAGAACCTGAATGTTCCGCAGGCTCAGAAACGTGCCCAGTTGCCCCTTCCAGTACAACAAGAGCGCGAACAGAATCAGCACCGCCGCCAGGCCCAGCATCGGCCCGGTGAGCCATCTTTTTTGTGGAGAGAAGAGAGCGGACGGAGGCGACGCGAGAATCGTTTTCGAGGCAGGCTTTGTCGTTTGAAAAGCATCGGTCATGGTTCTGCTCTCGATTCTCAGCAGAAGCCCCTCTCCCCTATACTCGGGGGCTGAACGCTCGACATTTATTTGGTGCAAGGGAACAAGAAAACGCTCCCGGGTTCCTCGCTATCGCCGTAACGCGACCTCCGACTGATTGTTACAGAAACAGGAACCCATGAGTACCCTGGCCATTGTACAGGACTGGCGACGCTGCGTCGCCGGTGGCTACCTGGGAGCGGGGCATGAAGGAGCCGTGGCTTTTGGGACGACCTACCTCCACCTCGACCCTGAGCAGTTCAAATAAGTGTCGGGCGCTCAGACCTCGCATGCCGAGTACCGCCGGGGAAAACCTTTCCCGGCACGGTATTTGCCCCGTTGTCTCAATCCGTTCAAGTGGGGGCTTGACCCGTTGTTTGTCCTGAAAGGAGAGGTGACTGATGAGCGCAGCCGCATTGATCCCCTCTCAGCAGGAACCCGCTCACGGGCCACTCGAAGACCTTGAATTTCATCCCTCCGCCGAGAACTCGGTCGGCGTTGAACTGGAACTTCAAATCTTGGATCGCGATACCGGCGATCTCTCTTCGGGAGCCGTGCGTCTCCTTGCCGCTTGTGCCGAGGAAGGGTTGGAAGGCGTCTCGGCGGAGTTCATGCAGTCGCAGCTGGAAATCAAGACCGGCATCTGCCATAACGTCGCCGCGTTGCGGACGGCCCTGATTCCCTTGCTGCGGCGTGTGCGTTTCATTGCCAACTCCCTCGGCTACGACTTGGGGCTGGGGGGCACCCACCCCTTCAACCGCGCCGCCAACAGCGCCGTTTTCCCCGCCGAGCGCTATCAGCGTATCCAGGACCAAATGGCCTGGCTGACTCATCAAGGGTTGGTCTTCGGTCTTCACGTCCATGTGGGTGTTGCCGGCGGCGACATGGCCATCGGCGTGATGAACACCTTGGTGCAGTATCTGCCCCACCTTCTGGCCTTGTCGGCTAGTTCGCCTTTTTGGGGGGGCATCGATACCGGTCTGGCATCGGTCCGATCCGCCCTGTCGCGTATGATTCCGCACGGAGGACTGCCTCACTACTTCGCCAACTGGAAGGATTTCTGCACGTATTGCCGAGTAATGCACGATTGCCGCGCCATCCAGGCGACGAAGGACATTCACTGGGACATTCGGCCGCGTCCGCAACTGGGTACCGTCGAATTCCGTATCTGTGACATGCCATTGACACTAGGCCGCGTATTCGGTTTGACCGCCCTTCTCCGTACCCTGACGATTGCTTCTCAGCGTCTGCTGGAGCAACGGCCGAAGATGCGGCAGGGCGATCGGCGTCACTACTGGATCGCGGTTGAGAACAAGTGGCTGGCCACCCGGTACGGTCTCGACGCCAAGTGCATCCGCACGCCGGGAGGCAAGCGACGCGGACTGACTGAAGACGTGGCTCGCTTGCTGGAGCAGATGCGCCCGACCGCCGCGGAAACCGGTGATGCGGATTTCCTGGCCTCCCTGCAAAGCCAAGAGAAGTTAGAAACCGGCTCCGATCGTTTGCGTGGACTTTATCGCGAGACAGGCGACTGGCGCGCCTTGATCGAGGAGATGAAGACTCCGTGGGTCCGGGAGTTGGAAGAGGGTAAAAGGAGCTAGGATGGTCGGAGCCTACCATGTGTGAATTGATGGGTTTATCCTTCGCGCGGCCCATCTCGGCGGATTTCTCGATCCACGAGTTTGCCGGGCGCGGCACGGAGAACGCCGACGGCTGGGGCCTCGCTTGGTATCCCGACCGCGCTGTCGCCGTGGTCAAGGAACCCGTTCGCTGGGGCCAGACGCCTTACACCTCTTTTCTGGAGAGCTATCCCGGTTTACGCTCGTCGCTCTACATCGCCCACGTCCGCCGGCAGACGACGGGCAGCGCGCCGACCTACGCCGACACCCATCCCTTCACGCGAGAATTAAACGGCCGTGACTATTGTTTCGCCCACAATGGCACCTTGCGCGGTCGAATCGGAGAACTGCCGCTGGGACGCTATCGCCCCGTCGGCGTCACGGACTCCGAACGCGCCTTCTGTTACCTGTTGGAAACGATCGCCCACCAGACGGAGCCGTTGACTGCGGAGGAAGATTGGCGAAGTCTCCACACGGAATTGACCGAACTGAATGAACTGGGACAATTGAATTGCTTATTATCGGATGGACAAAGGCTTTTTTGTTATCACGATCAGGCGGGCTATAAGGGACTGACGTTTCGCAAGATCTCCCTGCGTGATGGGGAGGCCCGCCGGTTCGAGGACGAAGAATTGACGATCGACCTTGCCGAAGGGACCGTCAACCACGGATTCGTTGTGGCCACCAATCCATTGAGCGTTCACGGTTGGAAACGCTTTCACCCAGGGGAACTGCTCGTGTTGGAAAAAGGGATCATCTGTTTCTCCAGCCACCGCAGGCGCGCCGAGGCGGGAGTCATCGTGTGATGCCAATCTTCACGCTCGTGCAGCCTCTTTTTTTCTAGGGTAGCAAACTCAGCTGGAGTGCCAGTTCCTCCAGTTGCTTCAGGTACGTGATCGGGTCTCGTCGGAAACGGCGTTGTTGGCGTCGCGTCCGACGACGTTTCTCCAACTCGGCACGCAACTGTCGCCACCGACCGACGTAGCTGCCCCCCAAGACCAACCCTTCCTCGGGACGCAATCGTGTGGCCAAGCCGGAAATCACACGCACCGAACCTAACACCACCAGTCCTGGTGACGCTACTTTCCGGCCACTGGCGTGACGCTCGTGGGAGCGGTGGCTGCCGAACAAGTGTTCCAGGTCATTGTTCCTCCGCGGCAGTTCCGCGGACGCATAGCAGCCGAACAGACCAGACCAGTAGCTCTTCGACACCTTCACGAAGTGCCGCAACGGGCTGGCCA
>DATNCY010000130.1:0-7924 GCA_035553375.1 Gemmataceae bacterium | reverse complement strand
GCTCATTGCGCGCGAGGTGGCGGCCTGGGAGAACAAACGGAATGACCGCAGAGCGCGCATCCATTGGACCTTTACCTTGGCCGCTGCTCGATACAAACTCCGCAAACTTTACCCGTCAATCGAAGATTGACGACCCACTAGTTCGATGCCTGACAACGGGCCTTTTCGTTGAAAGCAACTCTGTTCGAACAGTAATCAGCTTCATTTAGGATGCGGCCGACAAACGCGCCCCGCTGCCTGCGCCGCAGGGAGTCTTCCCATTCTTCACGGCTGTCTTGAGGGGAGAATCGTTGCAATCGTTCCTTCGGGTGGGTAAGCTCAACTCCTGAAATCGCAGCTGAGGCTCGAGAGAGTCTCCATCTGGGGAAGACCGGTTTAAAGGAGATCCTGTCATGTGGACTCGCCGTCAGTTTCTCATGCGGGGTGCGGCCGTCTCCTTGGCTCTGGCTCAGGGCCGCAGGGCCTTATCGGCTCCCGTGCCCAAGCGCAAAGAGGATGAAGCCGGCAAACTCATCACACCGGCGCTACGGAAAGTCATCGACGCGGGACTGAAAAGCCTCGGCGCGGGGCAGCATGACGACGGCTCCTTTGGCAGGAGAGGCTACCAGGGCAACTTGGGCATCACCAGTCTGGCGGCTTTGGCGTTCCTGGCCGCCGGACACGAGCCGGATGACAGTCCACGCGGCAAAATCGTCGGCAAGGCTCTCGACTTCGTTCTCTCCCAGGAGAACCGGCAAGGCGGTCATCCCGGCTATTTGCACAATCCCAACGCCTCGCCGCACGGGCCGATGTACAACCACGGCTTTGCCACCTTGTTCCTGGCTTTTCTGCACGGCAAGAAGAAGGACAAAAGCAAACCCGCCAAGTACGGCGAAGTACTGGAGCGTGCCGTCCAACTCCTCGTCGCCAGTCAGAACAAGGAGGGCGGCTGGCGCTACACGCCCACGAGCAAGGATGCGGACATTACCGTGACCGCGTGCCAGATGATGGCCCTCGCGGCCGCGCGGCAGGCTGGTCTCAAGGTGCCGAAGGAGACGACCGACGCGGGCGTCGGCTATATCAAGAAATGCTTCACGCCGGCGACCGGGGCGTTTGTGTACATGCTCCGCGGAGGTGGCAGGCCAGTCTTTTCCCGTACCGCCGCGGCCGTGGCGGCGCTACAGGCGATGGGGATTCACAAGGGCGAGGAGATCGAGAAAGGCTTGGCTTTTCTGGACAAGGAGCGCCCCGCACCGACTCCGCGGCCCGACATGCACTTTTATTTCGGCCGCTACTACGCGGCACGCGTCATGCACGTTCGCGGCGGCGAAACCTGGAAGGAGTGGTACGCCGCCCTCGCGAAGGAGCTGCAAGGTCAGCAGCAGGCGGACGGTTCGTGGATCGACCAGATTGACCCGCACTACGCCACGGCGATGGCCTGCCTGGTGCTGCTGACACCAGAGGGCCGGCTGACAGTGCGGTCGGACCCGAAGAAGGACAAAGACTAACGCTGGCTCGCGGCGCTGGCGAGAGCTGTCCTCGCCGGCGCCGCGTCCTTTCGCGATGCTACGCCACGCCGTACTTCTTGAACCACGCCAGCATTCGCTTCCAGGTGTCCTCGGCCTTGTCCTTGCGATAGCTGTAGCGATAGTCGGCGTTGACGCCATGCGGCGTATCCGGATTCAGATCACAATTTATCCTGTAACCCTTGCATGCTGATACTCGGCAAATAGTGACTTGTTTGAACGACAAGATCATTGATGTACTTTGGAATCCTCATGATGCTCGCCATTTCTTTCCTGTTTGCTTGGACGTTTATCATTCCCTTGTTCTTGGGGAAGAGGCAGTTCGAGAACCTCGTGCGGGAACCCAGGCGAGGGCGTTGCGAACGCTCTCGCCACACGGGTTGATGCGCTGGAGCGAGAATACCGCTTGACTGCGGTAGGACACAAGCGGGCGGATGCACTTGTCTCGATCAGGATCGGAACTCGGCTCCGAAAGCGATGGAGATCGCGGCACCGGCAGCGATTTTTCGGAGGATAATGTTCGCCGCAGTGGACGCAGCCATACGGGCAAGCGCTCACATCAAGGCCAACTCGGCGGACATCAGCAGCACGGAAGCGACAATCCCGATCAACCCTGCTCTAAGGAGACGAGAGATCGTTGCCGGCAGAAATACGCCGGACTCCAACCCGTCGCCCAGCCACCCTGCTATACAGGCCCACCCCACACAGAAGGTACCGCCGAGAAACAGAGACACCGCGATGAGACTTTCCGGCGCTTGTGGGAGGAGGTCGTAAAGACAGTGGTGATCCGGCATATGCAGCAGGCGTGGAGCGGCCGCATCAGCCAAGAAGACTGCGTTGACGGCCAAGGTCATTATCGTGCCGAGGGCGAGCAGCGCCAGGCGCACCGGCGGTATTTCACGACCGCGAAATCGTAGGCAATTCACCAGGGTCGCTACTAGGCCGAAGTTCGCCGTGTAGTAGACGACGTACAACCAAGGGACGTACCCATCCGCGACCAGCATTCCCGGCAAGAATCGGCTCGCGTCCCCTTCACCGGCGACTGCCGTGCAACAACCGGCCGACGGAAACACCTCCCTTTTCGGGATGGCGAGGTAAACAACTTCCACCGCCGCATCCACGGTTGCCAGTAAAGCGGAGCAAAACAGGACAAGCAGGACTCGTCTGGTGAGCGGGGCCATGCGCGTGCGACGGTTGAGCAGGTGTAGGATGAACCAGGCGCCGCTGAGGAAGACCAGGGCGGGTTTCACCACCTGAAGCATCATCAGTAGCGTAGGCAGGCAGCGGCTGATACCCATGCTGCCACTGCCGATCCGCGTGACGCCGTAGATGCACATGATGCCCGGCCACTCCGGCACATAACTCTGAAGCAGTAAGTAGAGCAGAGGCCAGGCCAGCACGTTTAGCCCAAGCAAGAGTCCAGCCAACAGGAAAAGGAGATAGTAGCGATCTTCCAAAGATTCTCTCATCTCCGGCGCAATAGCCTGCCGGCAGTAGTGGCGGAAGGCGGACAAGGCAAGCCCCAGCACAGCCAGACCAAGCCCCAAGCGGAGGAGGCTTACGAAGGCATCGAGTACAGCGTAGGCGTTAACGATCATCTCACAAGCCTTCTGTTATGGGTTCCAGCCGCCCACTATCCGCCATCCGCCAAAGACAAAAGAGGATAGCGGATTGGCATCCCATGCCGATAGGAGGAAACTCGTCCGCATGGCCGGCGAATGAAAACGGAATAATGTAACCGGATAACTAGGTGGATGTCCCTGAAGGTTCCGAACCAATGGAATCGCGAGCCGCTGGCCTGTTGCTCATTCTACTGATCCTGACGGTTGCAGCCGTCGCCGTCCTCGTCGCGGAAGGGCACGCGGAACGACGCCGCGAGGCTCGCGCCGAAGAGTTCCAACAACTCGTCGGCGGGCTGGGGTTTGGTCCCGCGACCGACCTATCCAACTGCGTCTTCGCGTTTGATCCTCGGTTGGAAGGTAGTTGCTCGCTGGGACATGGCTTGATCCCCGGTGGTGCCTGTTTTTGCCTTTGGCACGCCGGCTCTCTGCTCCCCTATCCACCGCTCGACGTCCCATCGGACCATCGACCGTCCGGCGAGGAGGACGGTGATGCGTCACCTCCTTGACATCGTCTCCACGGGGTTGGAGTCAGTCTTACTTCATCCGCTGCGCAGTGTGGTATCCTTCTCGGCTCTCGTCATCATGCTGCTCCCGTATCTCGTCGGCCTGGGGCTGGCCGAGGGGCTACGAGCGGAGGCCGTCCGCTCGACGCAGTTGGGCGCCGACCTCTACGTCACCGGCAGCCAGTTCGGGCGGCCTGGCCCCATCTCGCTGGCCGCAGTGTCGGTAATCCGTCAAATCGACGGCGTCGTCGCCGTCACGCCACGGATCGTCGGCGAAGTGGTTCTTGGCAAGGAACGGGTCCATGCTGTCCTCGTCGGCCTGCCGCCTGATTTCCTCCCCGACTGGTCAGATAGTATTAACGGCGAGTTGCCCCATCCTGGCCAATTCCATGAATTGGTCATCGGCACGGAGTTGGCCCGGCGGCTGAATCTTAAGGTCGGAGACCCGCTGCTACCGTTCTACGAAAATCATCGCGGCGACCGGATCGCGCGCATTGTGGGCATCTTCAAACCTGACGGACCGCCCTGGCAAGCGAACTTGATCCTGACCACCTTCGACTCGGCCGCCTACGTGTTCGATCAAGACGGCGCGGCGACCGACCTGCTGGTTTGGTGCCGGCCGAACGAGCAAGCAAACGTCAGCCGGGCCATCGCGCGCCGCTTGTCCCTCCGCGACGTGCCGGGGCAAGCCATCGCTCGACCGCGTGTCACCTCGCGCGAAGACCTGCTGGCCTTGTTGCCGCAGGGCCTACTGCATCGCGAGGGCGTCTTCAACCTCCACTTCGTCGTCGTCTTTGTGGTTGGCATTCTCGTGTTGCTGGTCAGTTCGGGGCTGGGTCTGCCGGAGCGTCGCCGCGAGATCGGTATCCTCAAGGCGACGGGCTGGCAGACGGACGAGCTTCTGCTGCGCGGCGTGGTGGAAAGCGTCGCGCTCAGCCTGGCCGCGACCTGCACGTCGATACTGCTTGCCTGGCTGTGGTTGCGCGTCGGCAACGGTTATGGGATCGCCGCCCTTTTCCTGGGTGGTACGGGAGCCGCGCCCAACATCCGAGTTCCCTTCCGACTCAGCCCCGTGCCCGCCCTGCTCGCCTTGGTGCTTTCGCTGGTGGTCATGCTGAGCGGCACTCTTTATTCTTCCTGGCGTGCGGCGACCGCACCGCCGCGCGAAGCCATGCGATGAATCCGGAAGGCCATGTTGCTGTACGAGGCCCAATCCCTGTGCAAGTATTATCGCGGTGGTTCCCGCGGCGAAGTCTGCGCTGTGGATGGCGTTTCCCTGGGCATCGAACGGGGCAGTCTCACGATTTTACTCGGCTCTTCCGGCGCGGGCAAGACGACACTGCTCTCGCTCCTGGGCGCTTTGGAGAGGCCGACGCGAGGACGACTTCTCTTCAAGGGAGACGATCTCGGCACTTGCTCCGGCATGCACCTGGCGCGGTTACGAAGGCGGATGGGGTTCGTCTTCCAGGATTTCGCTCTGATTCCCGACCTCTCCGCCGAGGCCAACATCACGTATGCGCTAATCCCGCGCGGTATGGTTCGCGCGGAACGACAGCGACAGGCCCGCGAGTTGCTCGCTCGCTTCGGGATGGACGAGAAGCGAAATGTTTCGGCACGGCGATTGAGCGGTGGCGAGCAGCAACGCGTCGCCATCGCTCGCGCCCTGGCTGGAGAGCCTGATGTATTGCTGGCGGACGAACCAACGTCGAACCTCGATACCGAGACAACGCGGGAATTACTAGCCGTTTTTCGAGAGTTGCATGCCAAGGGGAGGACGGTGATCCTCTCTTCCCACGACGCCCGATTGACGGGACAGGCTACTCATGTCCATGAACTGGACAAGGGCCGACTGAAAGAGCCTCGCCGGTGCTGACAAATCCGGATACGGATGCCATCCTTCCTTCGAGGCTGGTATCGCTACGGGGCTGGCTCCACAAGTTCGTGCAGCTTGTTGATGGCGCATGTGTCCAACTTCTGGATGAGGCCGCTGGGCCATCGAATTTCCACCTGATCGACCGTCGAACGATTGCCCAGTCCAAAATGGACGGTCTTCGAGGACTGGGACAAATAGCCGCCCGCCGGGTTCACCTGGCGGGTGAGAATCTGGTCCCTCGCGTAAACCCGCACCAGGGCACCGATGGCATCGCGATTGCTGCGCGTCCCACGGAGGCGGAAGGCCAGGTAGTTCTTTCGTGGCGAACTATTCTTGAAGTAGTAAGGGCGATCGTTGAAGTTGTTCACCACGATCTCAAGCCGTCCATCGCCATCGAAATCGGCCACGGCCGCGCTGCGAGAACTACGGGGCATTGGTTGGCCGCGCACTGTATTGGGCAGGTCTATTCCCTCGGCGGGCGGCTCGATGCCTTCCTCGCGGGAGCGTTCGTCGAAGGTTCCATCGCCCTTGTTCATCAGCAGGCGGTTGGGCCAGTACGCCCAAGGATAGCCCATCCCCGAAGTAATGAAAACGTCTTCAAATCCGTCATTATCGAAGTCGCCGCTGGCGATGCCCCACGGCCAAAACGTCTCCAGATTGGCGCGATCCGATATTTCCTTGAACTTCCCACCCCCCAGGTTTTGGTGGAACGTGTTGCCGAAAAGAACCTCGCCGGAGGGTATGTCAATCCGTTTCATTATTTCTCGTTCAAATGCTATGGCCTCCAGGTTATCTTCTTCCGAGTCGGGATACCACATGTGGCGATGCTTCTTTTTTTCATCAATTTGGGACAAATCAAATTGGCTGGGAACCCACATATCCGAGTGCATATCGACGATATAAAGATCCAACTTACCATCATTATTGAAGTCGAAAGCTCTCGCTCCCATGCCGCCCGCCGGGGTGCGTCCCAAGGTTTCGCGAGTAATGTCCGTGAAGGTGCCGTTGCCGTTATTGTGGTAGAGTTGCGAACGACCGAACATACTCGTAATCAGCACATCAAGATGGCCGTCTTCATCGTAATCGAAAATAGCGACATCACCCGCCCACCCCTTACCCTTTAGGCCGGATTTCGCCGTGACATCGGTGAACCTCCCATTTTTGTTGTTATGGTAGAGAATGTTGTATTCCTTGGGGCTTTCCATTATTTGCAGAAAGGATGCTTTCCCAGGGAAGTATTTCGATCCCGCGTCATAATCCTTGAGCGTCCACGCGGCAGTCTGGAGGACGAGGAGATCGAGAAACCCATCGTTGTCATAGTCGAAGAAAACAGCTCCCTGGCAATGCCCGACGTGAAGGACGCCGGCCTCCTTGGTGGTATCCTTGAAAGTGCCATCGCCCTGATTGTGAAATAGGACGTTGCCGCCGCGCGTGCTGGTCACGAAAAGATCCTGCCGGCCGTCGTTGTCGTAATCGGCGAAGGTGGCCATCGTGCAGATGCGATCACCGAGACCCACCCCCGCCGCTTGCGTGACATCCCGGAAGGTTCCGTCTCCTCGGTTTTGAAAGAGCGCATTCGCCCCAAGCTGATTCACGAAATAAATGTCGTCGTGTCCGTCTCCATCGTAGTCGCCGACCGCCAGCCCACTTCCGTGGTCGTAGAGATTAATCTTGAATGTCTCGCCTTGCTCCTTGCTCAGAAACCGCATGCGGAACATGATCCCGGACTCAACGGCGACATCGCGGAAGTGCTTCTCCTCCTGCGAGGCAGGCGTTGGCCCTTTTTGTCCGCGGAGCCACACAACCGCAGCCGTTACGACGGTAACGATCAGGATTATCGCCGCGATCCCTGCCAGGAGCTTGCCTTTGAACATAGCCGACCTTTCACCTGTCGGGATCGGAGTGTCATCGTTCGGTTGATCGCGAAGAATACGGAATCCCTTCTATTCGCAAGCATTGTAACAACCCGCGCGCCTGTACGGAAGCTGTGGACGATGTCGTGTGGGGGCGATTATTGGAAGGCGGCGACTTAATTTCGATACCCTTGCCTCTTGTCCCGAACTTCTGTTACACTTCGAGAATTGGTGCGTTTCGCGCCCCTTTCCCGATGTGACACCTGCTTTCGAGACGTTCTTATGAGACGCACTTGGTGGGTCGGGCTTTTTGTCGCATTCCTGTCTTTGACCGCACTAAATTGCAAGGAGGAACACCACCCTTTATCTCCTGATGCGGACACGGCAGTCGGGCCGGAGTGGTTTGAGGACGTGACGAAGCGTGTCGGGCTGGATTTCGTCCACGATCCCGGACCGCTCGACGGCAAATACTTCATGCCGCAGATCGTCGGCTCGGGCGCAGCCCTGTTCGACTTCGACAGCGACGGCCGGCTGGATATTTACCTGCTGCACAACGGCGGTCCCTCCG
>DATNCY010000129.1:0-18684 GCA_035553375.1 Gemmataceae bacterium | reverse complement strand
ACTGGATAGCAGACAAACAAATTATCACAGCCACTCTCGACCGAGATGGTGGGCTGGATTCCAAAGGCGGACTCGATGCCGCGGTCCTCCTGGCCGTCCTCCATGCGCAAACCCAAGGGGATGATTTCTTCTCGCCAACGGATGACAAGGTTCTGGCCACGACCGCAGCGCTACTGTCCACCTTCGACAAGCTTTTCGACATCAACAAGACGAAGAAGGACGGCGACGGCGAAGCGATGGGAACAGCCATCGGCCGGTATCCCGAAGATCGCTACGGCGGTCAACAGGGAACTTCTGAGGGAAACGCCTGGGTTCTGTGTACGTTGGCCGTGGCGGAATTGGATTACCGGGCCGCGAAGGAATGGGAGCGAAAAGGGCAAATCGCCGTCACGGAACTCAATCTACCCTTTTTCGGAGCCTTGAACGCGGACAAGTTCAAGACGATCAAAGCCGGGCAGACACTCCGCAAAAACGAGCGCATGTTCCGAGACGCGATCGCGGAGTTGAGGTTGGCGGCGGATCGGCAACTACGGAGGGTGAAATACCATGCGTTCCCGGACGGCTCGCTCTCCGAGCAGATGAATCGCCATACGGGGTTCATGCAGAGCGCGCGCGACCTTACCTGGAATTACGCCAGCGTCCTCACGACGCTGGCGCAACGCGACGCCAACGTGATGCGCAAAGCCATTTCTTTCGCCGTTCCGCCATCGACGGCTGCCCTTAACCGCGGCGGCATCCCGATCGTGGAGCGACGCCCCGAAGCCGAGGCTTCTCCGCTGCCAGCGGCTCGCCGGGTGCCTGGCTCGATGGCGGAACTTCGCCTTCGCGTCGCCGAACTGGAAGCGACCGTGGACGCTTTATCTCATGATGGAGGAGGGACCAGACAGAGCGGACGCCGAATGTCGCCGGAAGCCTTTCATCCTTCTGCACCAGCGCACACCGGACAACCGTTCCGACTCCGCCTCGTGGCCGCTCTCGTTCGCCGTCCGCTTGTAGCGGGGCACGCTTTTGGGAAGCAGCGGGCGAGGCGAGCGACCTTCCCCAGAGCTTCCCCAGAGCGCCCCTTGCAAGCCAATAGGAGAGTGGTACACCTGAAATGCGACAAAACGTGTCTACATTCTCAAACCTCGGCAACGTATCCCCGACCGCTGCGGCCGGGGAGTTCAAGGGGTGGGCAACCAGCAACGTGTAAAAGCATGCTCGCCCAAACTCTGTTCCCCAGTGGAGGTACAACCATGAATGAGATCGAAAATCGGCTTCGCGAAGCCCTCGCCAAGATCGCCAGAGAGGCGAGCGGCGCCGTCAACGGCGGCGAAGCTCCCAGCGAAGAACACAATGGCGATGTGCCGGATCACGAGGCGCAGGAGGGCAAACTCACTTGCACGCCAAAGGCCCTCCCCAAGCGACTGTTGGTGAAGGCGGCGGAGACCGCGAAGAGGATCAATCCGGTCAACGCGCCGGCTTTTGGCCCTCTTGCCCATGTGGCCGCCGACTTCCATGTGACGGACCCCATGCGCATCGCGGTACTCACGGCGAAATACTGGGGACCGTCGCCGCGACGGTTGACGGTCAGTTTCATGGAAAGCACACCGGCCGACCTGCGCTCGCGCATCCTCAGTCACATGAACGCCTGGACCCGGACGGCGTGTATCTCGTTCGTCGAGACTTCAGGGACGGGCGATGTCCGTATCTCCAGAGAAGCGGGTGGCTATTGGTCGTATCTAGGGACGGACATTCTGCACATTCCGAGAAATCGTCAGACGATGAACCTCGAAGGGTTCACCATGACCACGATCGATTCGGAGTACAAGCGAGTCATCCGCCACGAAACGGGGCATACCCTTGGCTTTCCCCACGAACACATGCGGAAGGCGCTGGTCGCGCGGATCGATCCCCAAAAGGCATACGTCTTTTTCCTTGCGACGCAGGGCTGGGACAAGCCGACGGTTGATGCTCAGGTACTCACCCCACTGGATGAGAAGTCGCTGATCAGCACTCCCCTCGACCAGACCTCGATCATGTGCTACCAGCTGCCCGCATCGATTACCCGCGACGGGCTGCCCATCCTCGGCGGTGTGGACATCAACTCGACGGATTACGCCTTCGCCGGCAAGATCTACCCGAAGTCCGCCTACGGCTCGGCACTTGGGGACGAAGGCGAATGGACGGAATCGGAGGATGTCCGCGTAACAGTCTGACCTTGTCTGGACGCGGTCGAGCGCAGGCGATACCGGCGTCCAGGGGAGCGCAAGCATCATGGGACGACTGATTGAGGTTCAGAATGCGCCGGGCGTTCCTTCGAGCCTGACGCTCCGAGTGGGTGACGTACTCCGGTTCAACGCGACGGGAGGGCACGTTCAGTCCGGGCATGACGTCATCGAGATGTTGGGTGCATTTCTCCCAGCGGTTCTGGGGGATAATGGCGACCTCTTGACGCCGATGGGGGTGCCGAACACGGTCTTGTTCCGTGCCCTCAAAGCCGGCCAAGCGACGATCGACATCGTCACCGGCGACCCGTGGCGTGCGCACCAGACAACCACTTTGGGCATCGTCATCGAGCGATAAATCGCGACGGTCGGCCGGGGCGGAATTGTTCTGCCCCAGCCTCCGCTCGCATGAGTGAATATCTGACAATGTGGATATTTTTAAGAGCTATAAAATGGTGAACGGCCGGCGTCAGTCGGCTGGTTTTTGACCCGCATCAGCCGGCTGACGCCGGCCGTTCGCCATTCCATTAAGGAGGTGCAAAGTGTCTCGTTCCGCCCTGAAGGGGTCGATTCTCGCTCTGTTCGTGTTCGTCGTGCTGTCGCCGGCACCAGTATGGGCCTGGGGGCAGGAGGGCCATCGCATCGTGGCCCGCATTGCCGAGGCGCACCTGAGCCGCAAGGCCCGCGACGGCATCCGCGACCTGATCGGCGACCGATCGATCGCCGATGTGAAGATCGCCGTGTGGGCTGACCAGATCAAGCGTAGCGCGTTTTACAAGCGGCGCTATCCCAACAACCAACTGTGGCACTACATCGATCTCGATGTAAAAACGGATCTCGCATCCCTCGACTTCGACAAGGTGTGTTCCCACGACGATTGCGTATGGAAGCGACTTCCCCAGTTCGTCAAGGTGATCCAGGATGCGGAGGCGACGTTCCAGAATCGCCGCGAGGCGCTGTTTTTCGTCGTCCATCTGGTAGGCGACGCCCATCAACCTCTGCACTGCGCCCAGCGCGGCACCGACCACGGAGGCAACATGGTCCGCGTCAAACTCGCTCACGACGAGGGCGGACACGCTCCCGTGACGAACCTGCATCGCGTCTGGGACACCGATCTCGTGCAGGAGGCGATGGCCGGGTTGCAATGGGACGAATTCGCCGACCGTCTGGATAGCCAAATCTCGCCGGAACAACGGAAGACCTGGGCCGATGGCGACTTGAAGACGTGGATTTTGGATGCGCACAAACTCGCGCGGGAGAAGGTGTACGCGGGCGTTCCCGTGCCCGGCGCAAACGGCGCTCCGTTCACGCTCTCGCAGAAGTACCTCGACGGTAACACGGAGGTGGTCAAGGGCCAACTCCAGCGGGCCGGCGTCCGCCTGACGAAAATCCTCAACGAAGCCTTTGATTAAGAGGCACGAACCGAATGAATTGCCAGCCCGCAGCGCCAGCAAGGGAATGTCCCTTGCTGGCGCTGCGGGCTGGCAAAGAATGTTAGCCTCTAAACTTCCGGAGCATGGGACCATGACGAGCATCAACCCTTCCCACGATCCCACCATCCCTCCGCCGACGCCGGCGGGAGCGGCCGCTCTGAAGCCGAGCCTTCAGAGCGGGGTCGCCTGCTGTCTTTCAGGCGGCGGTTACCGAGCGATGTTGTTCCACGTCGGCAGCCTCTGGCGATTCAACGAGGCCGGCCTTCTGCCCCAATTGAAGTGCTTCTCCGCCGTGTCGGGCGGCTCGATCACGGCCGGCGTGCTGGCGAGCAATTGGGCGGCGCTGAACTTCGACAGCAATCGCGTGGCCGGCGCTTTCGTGGACGCGGTCGTCAATCCGATTCGCACTCTCGCCAGGCATACGATCGATATCGGTTCCGTCGTTGGCGGACTCCTCAATCCGTTTGGCACCATCGCCGAGAGCATCGCCGCCGCTTATCGCAAGCATCTGTTCGGCAACAAGACCTTGCAGGATTTGCCCGACTCTCCTGTTTTCGTGTTCAACGCCACCAACGTGCAAACCTCCGCCCTGTGGCGTTTCACCAAAGCGTTCATGGGCGATTATCGCACGGGGTTGGTCGAGAAACCCGCCGTGGAGTTGGCGGTGGCCGTCGGCGCTTCGTCGGCCTTTCCGCCGTTCCTGTCGCCTGTCCATCTCGACGTGAGCGGGCAACAGTTCAAGCCGGATTCGATAGCGGATCTTCAATATCCTCCTTATACCACCAAGGTCGTTCTCAGCGACGGCGGCGTGTATGACAACCTCGGTCTGGAACCCGTGTTCAAACACTTCGACACGGTGCTTGTCAGCGACGGCGGGCTGAAAATCGCGCCGGAAGGAGAGCCAGCGAGCGATTGGGGGCGGCACGCCTATCGAGTGCTGGACCTTATCGATAATCAGGTGCGCAGCCTGCGTAAACGCCTGCTGATTGACGCCTATCGCGACCATTCGCGCAAGGGGGCCTATTGGGGCATTCGCACCGACATCCTCAATTATCATCTCGCCGATGCGATGAACGAGCAGTGCCCGCCCGACCGAACGCTCCAACTGGCGACCGTGCCCACACGCCTGGAAGCCATGCCCGAAGACCTGCAAGAGCGGCTCATCAACTGGGGCTACGCCGTCTGCGACGCGGCTCTGCGCAAACACTACGACGAGACCTTCGCCCGACCGCAGGGCTTTCCTTATCCGGCCAGAGGCGTCTAGCCCGACCTCAACGCTCGCGCGGCCGGGGCTGGGCGAGCAAGGAAGAAACGGAGATATACGATGGCGAAATCAACGGCCCACGACTCATCGCTCTCCGCGTGTGAGGCCAGCCATACCATGCCAAATGCACCGCCCTATCGACGCTTGCGGGCCTATACGTTTGATCCCAGCCTGGCCACGCAGCTGGACACGGCCCTCATCAATGAGACGGTGTTGCGCGTTCCCTGGGAACCGCTCGCCCCAGGGCCGGTAGGAGAATACGTCGAAGTGGTGGACTACGACCCGGCCAGCGGTTGCTTCTACAAGCCGGTGGATCTGACCGATCGCTTTATGCTGGCGCAGGACGGTTTGGCTCCGTCGGAAGGCAATCCGCATTTCCACCAGCAGATGGTTTACGCCGTGGCCATGACCACCATCCACAACTTCGAGCGCGCTCTGGGACGCCGGGCATTGTGGGCGTCTCATATCGCTCACGACCCGGAGACCGGCGAGTTCCGCTCCTCGCAGATCGTTCTCAAGCTGCGGATTTATCCGCACGCCCTGCGCGAGGCCAACGCCTATTACAGCCCGGAAAAGAAGGCGCTGCTGTTCGGCTATTTTCCGGCAATCCTGGCCAATCCCGACGAGAACCTGCCGGGCGGCATGGTCTTCACCTGCCTGTCGCACGACGTGGCGGCTCACGAGACGACGCACGCGCTTTTGGATGGGCTGCACCGCTATTTCGGCGAATCGACCAACGCCGATGTGCTGGCGTTCCACGAGGCGTTCGCCGACATCGTGGCCTTGTTTCAGCACTTCACGGAGCCGGAGGCTCTGCGGCACCAGATCGCCAAGACGCGCGGCGACTTGGCCAGTCAGAACCTTCTCGGCGAACTGGCGCACCAGTTCGGCCAAGCCATCGGCAACCACGGGGCGTTGCGCGACGCCATCGGCAAGCCCGACCCGGTGACAGGCGAATGGAAACCGCAAGTGCCCGATCCGGAGTTGTATCAGGCGACGACCGAACCGCATGCCCGCGGCGCCATCTTGGTGGCGGCGATGTTCGACGCCTTCCTGTCGATCTACAAGGCCCGCATCGCCGATCTGCTCCGCATCGCCACCGGCGGGACCGGCAAATTGCCGGAAGGGAACCTGCACCCGGACCTGGTCAAGCGTCTGGCGGACGAGGCGACCGATACCGCCGACTACATTCTCCGCATGGCGATCCGGGCGCTGGATTACTGTCCGCCGGTGGACATCACCTTCGGCGAGTATCTCCGCGCCCTTGTTACCGGCGACGTCGAACTCGCCCCCGACGATTCACGCGGCTACCGCATCGCCATCATCGAAGCGTTCCGCCGACGTGGAATCTATCCGCGCGATGTCCGTACTCTGGCAGCCGACGCGCTGCTGTGGCAGAAGCCGGCGAAGGGACTGCCCGACTTCGCCGACCTGATCTATAAGCTCAAATCGGGCTGGACGCCCAAGGTCAAGGACGGTCCCGGCCACGCGGCCAAGCCCGGCGATTTGCCAACGCTCGAATGGCAGTCGGTCACCGCCTCGCGCGAGAAGATCGACCAGATGAACCATCATTACCAATACCTCACCTGGGCCTGGATCAAGGACCAGTTCGCCGACCTGCGGACCAAAAAGACATTGGATGCGAGCAATCTTGGCCTGATGTTGACGGCGAACAGTCCGCCGACGATCTATCGCAGTAACGGCGACGGCCTGCCCTCGCTTGAGGTCCACTCCGTCCGCTCCGCCCGCCGTCCGCTCCAGGACGGCCGCACGATCCTCGATCTAGTGATCGAAATGACTCAGCGCCGCCGGGGCTATCTCGATCCGGAAAAACAGAAACGAGCCGACCAACTACTTATCGACTCCGTGAAGTGGCAAAGCGAGGAGTTCCGGCCCGACTTCAAAGTCCGCGGCGGCTGCACGCTGCTGATTGATGGCGAAACAGGCGAAGTTCGCTACTGCATCGCCAAGAACATCGGCAGCGAGAGCCGGCTGGCGCGCCAGCGGGCGTTCCTGTCGGGCACGGAAGTCTCATCTCTCCGCGCCACCTATTTGCGTGTGGTTCCCGGAGGTCGGATCCACGAACCCTTCGCTCTCCTCCACCGTTCGCACTGAGAAAGGACATCGAGATGGCTCGTAAACAGCCCAGCCCGAAGGCGACGAAACCCGCGCATAAAAAGCCTCCCGCGCCGGGAGGGCGGATGACGCCACCGACCAAAGGCGTCAAGGTTCGGATGTATCGCACCGGCTTGGGGGACTGCTTCTTGATGGCCTTCCCTCGGCACGGTTCGCCCACTAACTCAGCCGACGCCTTCTACTTGCTGGTCGATTGCGGCGTTTACAAAGGCACCCCTGAGCCGAACAACAAGACCCGGATCGGCAAGATCGTCGCGGACATCCGCGATGCTACCGGCGGCCATTTGGACGTGCTGGTTATAACGCACGAACACTGGGATCATGTCTCGGCCTTCCACCCCTCGCAGTCGCAAGCGATCTTCAAGGAAATCACCTTGGGCACGCTCTGGATGGCCTGGACCGAGAATCTGAACATCAAGCTGGCCAAGGATCTCCACGATGGCCGCAAGGCCGCGCGTGCCGCCCTCACCCATGCGCTTGAGAAGATGAAGGGACTGAACGCGACCAACGGCACGAGCGATATGGTTCGCAAGATCCTCGATTTCTTTGGGGAGGAGGTGGACGCGGCCGATGGGCACAGCGAACAGACGCCGTCTGCCCTTGGCGCGAACGTGTTCGCGGCCAAAAGCCGGCAGACCGAAGAGGCCATGACTTGGATTCGAGACGTCTACGGCAAGGACAAGACAAAGTTCCTCCATCCCGGCGATGGTCCTTTGACAATCGACGGCGTTGCCGATGCGCGTGTGTATATCCTGGGGCCGCCGGAAGATCCCACGCTCATCAAACACTACAACCCCAGCGCTTCGGGCGCGGAGGTCTATCCGAAGGCGATGGCCGCGGCGATCGAAGCCTCATTCTTCGCCACCTTCGGCGTGGTTCCGGTGAGCCTTGAGGAGCCGCCCGCCCCGGACGCCATTGAGGAAGCCAAGCGGATGAGTCTTCCCTTTGACGAGACGCATCAGGTCAAGATCGCGGACGCCCAGAACGACGAGTTCTTCAAGGACCATTACTACGACCCGGACAAGTCTCCCGAGTGGCGACGCATTGAGGGCGATTGGCTCGACACGGCCGGCGAGTTCGCGCTGCAACTCGACAGCGCCACCAACAACACGAGCCTGGCGTTCGCCCTGGAGATTGGCCCTCCCGGTGAGGGCAAGGTTCTGCTCTTCCCCGGCGATGCTCAGGTGGGAAATTGGCAATCCTGGTTCGGCAAGGTCCAGGTCGGCAAGCAGGTATTCGGCAAGGACATGGTGTGGGACGTGGCGGGCAAAAAGGTCACGGCTGAGGATCTTCTCCGCCGCACCGTTTTATACAAGGTCGGCCATCACGGTAGTCACAATGGCACGCTCCGCGCTCAAGGACTGGAACTGATGGGCCGTCCCGGTGGGGTGAGTGAATTGATAGCGATGCTCCCCGTCGATGAGCATGTCGCGCGCGACCTGGCGCACTATGGAGAGATGCCCTTGGGATCTCTCGTCAAAGAGCTGACGCTCCGCACCGGGGGCCGTGTGCTGCGCAGCGACGACGCAACCAAACCGGCGAACGGCGCAGAGGGAGAGACGGATCTCTATTTCGAGCGCATCATCGCGCCCCCGAAGTGACGCACTACTACCGATCGCTTCGATAAAAATTTTAGAGGATCGTCCATGTCTTTATTAAAAGGCTTTCTAAACCTACTGCACGCCTTCGAGTCGGCGATGGGCTGGCTGCTGCGCTACCCCTTGCTGCCACTACAAATTCTGTTGTTTTTCCTCGTCGCCTGGGGGCGGCTTGGTTACGAGCTTGGGGTCGAGGATCTATTTTGGAGCGAACACATCGGCGAGGAGATTCTCAACGGTCTCGGTTGTGGATTGCTGTTCGGCGAAATCTTGCTGGTTCGCTATCTTCTCGACTCGGACCGCGCCTGGGTCTGCTGTCCGGTCTCGCTGTTGCCCGTCGCCGACGCGGATATCAAGCGCTTGGGGCAGTATCTCTTGATGCTCTGGATACCCAGCTTGCTCATCTTGTGGGGCGGCAAATTATTCTTTCACGATGCGCGGGCGGGGTATATCAATGTCTGGCCCTTGCTGCTCGGTCTGGCTCTCGCGGTTGGAGCCAGTGTCCTCGGCATCATCCTGGCGGATCGGTCGGGCCTTCTCGCTCGGTTGCAGACGTATGGGCGGATGGACGATGACAAAAATGGTTCCCTTCATGCGGTGGCCTTTCTAACCGCGCTACTGTCTGTCCTGATCCTTGTTCTACTCTACGTCCTCCACTTCTCCGGGGCGGTGCTTTCGCCGGTGCTGGTTTTGTGCGTGCTGTTGGGACTGGCGGATGCCGTCTACGGCTTCCTCGCCTTTTGGATGCCCGGCTCGCAGTATGTCGCTCTGGTGCTGTTGGTGGCGATTGCCCTGGGCGTCAGCAGCAGCACGGTGAGCCGCGACCACGCCTACAAACTCACCTTCCCCAACTTGGAAGAGCGGTACGCCAACCCGCTGCGTATCGATGAAGAACTGGTGTCGAAGGAGGGCGACAAACACAAGCGGCTCGATCACTATTACGAACTGCTAAAAACGCAGGCGGACGAGCCGGATTCCCGCCCCGACTTGATCCCAAGTGAGGAACCGCTGCGGGCGATGGCGGAGCGTTGGCGGAACGAACACAAGGGCAAGGGCAAGCCGCGCTTGGTTCTCGTCTCGACCAGCGGCGGCGGCATTCGGGCGGCGGTCTGGACGGCGGTGGTTTTGGAAGGACTGGAACGCGAACTCGGAACATCCTTCCGCGATCACATTCGCCTTTTCACCGGGGCCAGCGGCGGCATGGTCGGAGCCGCCCTGTATGTCGCCGACTTCGAGAACACCCCCGCCGGCCAGCGACCGATGGACCCGGCGACCGGCCTGCGCGGTGTATCCGGTGATTTGGCCAAAGACAGCCTGCGGCGAACCGTGCAGACGATGTTGCTGAGAGACTTGCCGACGCTGTGGCAACCAGGGAGTGTCTCGTGGGATCGTGGCCGAGAGATCGAACGGCTATGGGCGGAAAACTGCCCAGGAACCGATGGGCGTTCGCCCTTTCGCAAATCGTTCGGTGAGTTGAAGGAACTTGAGAGACAGGGACGCCGGCCCTCGTTGGTCTTCGCGCCGATGCTCGTCGAAGACGCTCGGCGTTTGCTGGTCAGCAATCTCGACCTACTCGACCTGACGTGGACCTCCGGCGATGCGACCGGCTTGCTGCCGTTTCGGACTTCGTATCCGTTCCCCGCTGCGCCGGATCGTCCGCTGCTGTCGTTGTCCGCTGTCGAACTCTTTCGGCTGTTTCCCGGTACTGAGGCGAAGTTCGAGGTAGGCACAGCCAGCCGAATGAATGCCTCCTTTCCGCTGGTCAGTCCCGGCGTGAGTTTGCCGACCGATCCGCCGCGGCGTGTGGTGGACGCCGGATATTACGACAACTACGGCGTCAACCTGGCGGCGATGTGGCTGTATCGCCACGAACAGGCGATCCGCGAACACACCTCCGGCGTCGTCCTGATTGAGATCCGCGCCTATCGCAACGGATACGCACGCTGGCACTTCCAGGACAAGGAAGCGGAGAAACAGAATCCCGACCCGTCCTCTGGAGGACCGCCTCGCCGGGACCGTGATGCGCTTCAGGCGAGTTTGGAATGGCTGTCCACTCCCGTGGAGGCGCTTCTGAACGCGCGCGAGCGCGCGGCTTACTACCGCAACGACGAACTCCTCGACGGCCTGGACAAACATTTCAACCGTAGTCAGGGCGATTTCTTCACGACCGTCGCTTTCGAGTGCGAGGTGGACGCCGCCCTGAGTTGGACGCTGCCCACCGGCGAGGCGCGCGTGATCGCCCAGGCGTTCCATCGCCAGCCGGATGCCACCGACCCCGCGGAGCGGATGCCCGCCTGGATTCATAAACGGGTCGGAGCTTTGAAAAAGTGGTTTGGCGAGGGAGGACGATGAATCGTCCCGTTGTCCACCGATTGAGTTTGCCCCTGGAAACGACCGCTTTTTGGGAGAACGCCCATGCCTGAGAACTCTGCGAATAAGGGAAAATGGTTTGGTCTCGCCGCTGTGATGACGATCCTCGCCACCTTCCAGTACCAGTCGGGCAGTCACCCCAGCTCCACGGACGGCGGCAAGCCCACCCCAGACAAGAAGCCGTCGCTCCTCGATGCGCCGGCGACCTCTGGCTCACCGGCGGACGGCCCGCTCACGCCCGTCCGAGATTTCCTCGGTCCCGCCGCATCGCTCGCTCCGCCCAATCCGAACGCGGAGACGAAACGCTATTCCGTCGCGCTGGCTCCGGGCGGAGCGGTCATCACGGAGAAAACGCGGAAGACTGAAGACCAAGCCAGGCTCTATCAATGGCCCGACCAAAAACACTTGGACGATTGTAGCTTCCGCTTTCTGATCGCCACCGTACCCTCTCCCGCCGATTCCGGCTTCGGCTACCAATTCGATCAAGCCGTGGAGGCCATCCAGCGCGCGCTGGAGGTGGATTCTTATGTGATTGATCGGGCATGGCTGCCCTGGCGACGAACGACGACAGGGGAGCCGGTCAGTCTTCGGGGACACCAAGACGCTCCAGGGTTTCTCCTTTTCCGCCGCACGCGGCAGGATGCGGAGCCAAAGGGACACCACAGACTTTTAGCCCTCCTGCTCGTTGGAGAAACCCCTACCGCCGGCATTAACAAGGCCGCGTTCCGTAACGCCGTCCAGTTGATCTGTGGCTGCTCGGGGAAGAAGGAAGAGAAGAATCGGGTGCGTGTCCTCGGCCCCTTTTTTTCTGGTTCCGCCGTGTCCCTCAACCAGGCGCTGCGAGACACAAAGCAACTCATCGACCAGGCTGATAAGTGCGAAGGGCTAAAAACCCCGGAACCACGGATCAAGGTCGTCACCGGCAGCGCCTCCGGCTTCCGTCACGCCGACTTCATAGATGGTTGGACAGGTTTACCGGACCTACTTGATCCTCCTTTCGAGACCACTATTCTCCCCGATTATCTGGTACTCAATCACCTATTCCAATTTCTGAGGGATCCGGCCGCCCCGGTCGCCGGCCAGACTCCGCGTCCGATCGTCGTGCTTCAAGAAGCGAACACGGACTTCGGTCAGTACACGATCAAAAAATTGGCCAACGAAAAATTGGCCGAGAAATCAGAACCTGGATATGCCGTGAATCCGGCCGACGTGACATTCTTCCAGGTTCCTTTCCCTCTGCACATCTCGCAGTTACGGGCCTCGTATACCAAGGAGCAGATGAGCCGTTTAGAGAGTCAGGGATTGCCTCACTCTCTCCGCGATCTTCCCCTTCCAACGGCGGAAGGAGATGCCCAAGAGCGCGGCCATCTGGCGGTCCCATCCCAAGATCCATTGATGACGGCCGCGCTCGGCGATCTGGTTCTCAACAACTTGGTCACTACCCTAGCGCAGAAACATGCGCGACACGTCTGCCTCGTCAGCACGGACCCGAAGGACAAGATTTTCCTGGCTCGGGTGATCAAGGACCGCTATCCCGACGTGCAGCTCTTTACCGTGGGCGGCGACCTCCTGTTTACTCACGAGGACTACAACCATGCCATGCACGGGATGATTGTGGGATCGACCTATCCCCTCTATCCGTCGTTCCAGAGTTGGAGCGACTTCTCGGCCGACCAAACTCCCCAGCGCATCCTGTTCACCCACTCCAGTTTTGAAGGCTGCTACAACGCCACGCTGATCCACCTTGCCGGACGGCGAGATACCAAGGACGCGGCACAGATCACTTGCCAGATGATGGACTACGGCTGGGAAGGCAGCGGCAGCGACATCATGCCGCCCATCTGGATCAGTGTCGTCGGCGACAACGGACAACTCATCCCCCTCCGCTATGTCCCGCCGAGCGACTACCGTGTCACAGACTCCGAGGGCGAAGACCCCCTCCAGTATTTCTTCCGCCGGAGTACGATGCCGGGCGTTTCCGCCAGCCCCAATGCCAGTCCGATGACCTTTCCCAATCTGTGGGTCTTATTGTTCGTCGTCCTCCTGGTTGTCAACGTCTGGTGTTTCACCTACGGCTGGAGGTATTTGCGGAAGTCGCGCTGGAGCTACAACCCTGCGGGTCGGTGCTGTCTTTACAAACAGCGGATTGACTTCGCGATGATGTGTCTGGCGCAGATCTTGATGTATGGCCAAATTTCGGAGTTGGCCTGGATTCCGTTAAAAACGGGTATCTTTTCCCGCGATTTTCTCGTTGGCCTGGCGACATCGTTCATCTTGTTTTTGTCTCTGGGTATGGTTGCCGTCTCATGGTGGCTGTTGTTGACAGCGCATTGCACCGAACGAACGGGCTGGAGTTTTCTTCCGCCGCGTCGGTCAGCGAGCGCCGGGAAAAGGGGAATTGGCGAAATCGTGCGGCAATGGATGGTACGAGCCAGGCGGCACATGGGACGCGACTGGTTGAGTGTCCGCCGCGTCGTCGCCTGGTCGAAGCCCATGTCGGGTTGGTCTCCCAGGTTTCGTTGGCTATCCCGAGGCGGCTTCTGGATCGTCCTCGCCGACCGCCTCCTGCTCCTGCTGGTGACACTGACCGTGGTGTTGTGGTTCGGCGTGCGGAATTGTCGCATCGCCTTTGAGATAGCGCAGCCCCAGGATCGTATCCGCTTCGAGCGCTTCGTCCACCTTTCCAACGGTGTCTCGCCGCTGTTACCCCGCGCGTTCTGTTGCATGGCGCTGTTTGCTTGGGGGCTTTTCCTCGTCAAGAAGCTCTACCTGGCGAACCATCATGCCGTCGGCAACCCCTTCCCCGCCGACGGCGGAGCGACCCTCTGCGGTCTGGTAAATCTCGACCGCGAGGTGCGATCCGAACTGATGCCGCCGAGTACGCTTCAGAAGCATTTCTGGGCCTGCCTGGGTGTGTTTCTCTTCATGGCCGGCATGTTGTTGAAACTCCTCCACGACACGATCCCTCCGGTGGACGGCGCGGAGTTCGGCAGACTGGCGCTCGTGGGGTTTTGCCTGGGATCATTTCTGCTGTTGTTTACGCTGCTTCAATTTGGTTTCGCTTGGCGCAGCCTGCGAAAGTTGCTCCATTTCCTGGCCCTGCTGCCTATGCAGGACGCCTTCGCGCGGCTCAGCGACAAAGTGGTGGGCACCTTCGGCTATTATTTGTTCTCCTTGCGCCCTCGTCACTCTCACCTGACCATCAGCGTCCAGCAGTTCCATCTGCTGCGCCGATTGTTCCCGGCCTTCCACGCCGAGCTTCAACATGCCGCTCAGGGTAACTCTCTGCACGGTCATCCGGATAGCGCTACCCTCCTGGCCGTTTGGAACGAAGTGCAAACCGTTTTCCCGAACGCTCAGATGGAGCCGGATCTCGCTCACGATTTCGAGGAGGAGTTGCACCCGGACGCGGAGCGCGATGTGGAGCCACCGCGGGACTCTGCCGTGCAAGAGTGGGGAGGATTGGCGGGCGAAGACAGCCATTTGCTCGCCCGTCGCTGCCTACGAGTTCTGCGTCATTTCTGGCCTGTTCACTCCATGCGTGAAGCGTTTGGCCGGCCGCTGTCGGCCGGCGAGTCGATCGAACAGCCGGTCAAGGCGGCCCTGTTTTTGTCTCTGCCGGAGGGCCATCCGATCCGCGAATGGGTCCTCGCCGCTGAGGACTTCGTGGCGATGGAGATTATTCGCTACTTGAGCCAATTTATCGTCCAACTCCGCAACCTCTTAATGTCGTTAACCCTCGGTTCCTTGCTGCTGATACTCGCCGCGACGGTGTATCCGTTCTTCCCGCAATACCAACTCCTCTTGTTCTTGACGGTCCTCGGGGGAGCCACCGCCGCTTGCATTGTGGCGTTCCTCGTTCAACTCAATCGCGATGAGTTGGTCAGCCGAATCACCCGAGGTACGCCCAACCGCTTCACGCCCGACCTGGCCTTCGTGCATGGCGCAGCCGCCTATGTGCTGCCGATCCTTGCCGCCCTCATGATCCAGTTCCCCATCGTAACCGCGACGCTCCGTTCCCTGTTCGACCCCCTGTTTCACATCATAAAATGAGGATAAGGAGGAAGAGGCCAAGCATTCGCAGCCGAGAAGAGCCGCGCGGAAGACGTGGAAGTCGTCAAAACACTCCTGCTTCACCCTTCGTAGAAGATCGAGGCAAAACCATAAGTGAGGATCCGTTCATGATTATTCTGCCGCCATTCCGCGGAATGCGCTGGTGCCTTCTTGGGTTGGTCCTCTTTGCGGGACTGTTGCTCGGCCCCAGTGTAGTGCAACCGCAAAAGCTGGAGCCGCCTGCGGGACGACGAGAAGAGGCAGCCGCGCCGCGAAAAATGCCTGCTTCGCTTCGCGTCGCCGCCGTCCAGATGCGATCCTCCCGCGATCTGGCCGAGAATGTCACCCACATTCAGAAGTTTCTTCGTCGGTGTGGCAAAGACGGTGTCCGCGTCGCCGTTTTCCCCGAGTGCGCCCTGACCGGCTACTACAACGACCTTATCCCGAAGGTCTCCGCCGAACAACTCGCCGAGGCCGAGCGCCGGGTGGCCCGGACGTGCCGCGAGGCCGGTATCTACGCGGTGATCGGCACGCCTCATCGCGCGGCGGACAAACTTTTCAACTCCGCAGTCGTTATCGATCCGGCAGGCAAGGTGCTGGAGCGATATCATAAGGTCCAGTTGGCCGAATCCTGGCCCGAAGCGGGCGACCATCTATCGGTCTTCAAGGTGGACGGCGTACCGTGTTGCATCATTATCTGCCACGATGAGCGTTACCCCGCGTTAGTACGCTTGCCGGTTTTGGCCGGCGCGCGGGTTCTCTTCTATCTCTCGCACGAGTCCGACATCCGGGCGGAACACAAGATCAATCCTTACCGGGCGCAGATCCAGGCCCGTGCCGTGGAAAATACGATCTACATCGTCCATGCCAATGCTCCCGCCAATCGAGACGCCACGGGTTCCCACGGTCAGAGTCGGCTCATCGCGCCGGACGGAAACCTCCTTCGGGAAGCCTCTCTCTTCGGCGAGGAGGTGTTGGCTGAAACTTTCGATTTGAGCAAGGCCACTGCGGAAAATGCCAAGCGAAGCCTCCGCCGCGGCCCGTTGACGCAGTGGTGGCGGGAAGGTCTCAAACAAGTCCGAATGGTCGAATGAATCACCGCGCGGCGTCAAGGACGAGATAGTCCCTAGGGACTCAGTTCCACGCCGGCCGTTCACGGATCGCGTTCAGGGTCCATCGTTGCCGGCAGCGCGATCCGCGACGCTGAAAGACGAACACGCCCGCATTCTCCATCGCGTCGTCTTCCGAAAGTGGCCGATCCAGCGGCGCAGCACGAAGACGATACTCGGTTGGCCAGGGACCGCCCATGTCGAGGAAGGCATGCCATAGCCGATTGCCTAGCTCGCGGCCGGCCATGCCCGTGACTCGCCACTCGCGCATCCCCAACCAACACACATGCCCCTGAACCAGATCGCCGATGCCATACAGCGTTCGGCCATCCGCCAGCGCCTGGTAGCTGATCGTGTAACCATACAGCCAGCCGAGAAAGGCCATCGACGACAGTAAGCCGGGACCAGAGCAGGACGCCTTGCGCTCGGTCCACTCGGCCCACGGCGCAGTCACCACAGGCAAGGAATCGGGAGCCGGCAGCAGACCCGATGAGGTTGGCGCGTTTTCGCGCCCTTCTTCCTCCTCGGCCCGCAACGGCATGAAATACGCTGGTCGAATCAGCCGGCCCTCGAAGACACCGCTATGGCAGGTGCCGCGCACCAGATACGCCAAACCGGATGCCAGATCCAACGGCACCATCAGCAAACCGTCCTCGGCGAGTTGCTCCAGCCAAGCCGATTCGAGGTCGAGTGCCGCCGCCGTCACGAGGATGCGATCGAAGGGCGCTTCTTCCGGGCAACCGAGTCGGCCATCGCCGTGATGCAATTCTACCCGGCGATCCGGGAACGCCCGCAGATGCTCCTCGGCCTCGGCCAGCACCCGGCGATCCACATCCATAGACACGACCCGGCCGATCACATGAGCCAGCAGCGCGGCGTTATAGCCGGTGCCGGCACCAATCTCCAGCGTCCGCAGACCCGGCGACAGACGCAGATCCTCCAGCATCTCGGCCATGAGAGACGGTTGGCTGGAGGAACTGATGGGTGCTGGATCCACCCCGGAGGTTGGTTCGCTCAGGCGCGTGGTGAGCGCGCGGTCGGCATAGAGGAGGCGCAGTTCGTGCCGGCCGGGCGATTGCGTGGGAACCTCACGCCAACCGCCTTGCTGGCGCTGGTAGTGCCAAACGCGATCGAGAAAACGATGCCGCGGTGTCGCCCGGAATGCCTCGATGAGAGGGCGAGACCACAACGCGCCGCGGGCAATCAGCTGATCGATGAGATGCTGATTAGCTTCTTCGGCCGTACTCATGATGACTTCCTCGCCTCGCACTTATCCCGGACGCGAAATCGAGTACAAAGGCAATAGTTTCGCGGAATGCGCGCTCCGCTTGGATGCCCTCGTGATTTTGGCCGGGAATTGTCCTTGACGGCACTGAGAATAGCCTATACATGATGATAAGATTGCCCCTCCTTGCGCACAAGGAGTTTCGCGGCATCGGAGGTGCCTCTGGATTTTGGCGAACGGCCGGCGTCAGCCGGCTGGTGGGAGCCTGTACCAGCCGGCTGACGCCGGCCGTTCGCCGCGTGCGTTCTCCCGTCGGCGTCTTTGTACTCTTTCCCCGATCCTCTCTAACCGCTGGAGACCCCACTGATGCCGAAAGGCGCTGAGCAGGAATTACTTGAGAAGTGGAAAATTGTGGACGCCGTCGAGACCTACGGCATCAAAAACTGGGGCAAAGGTTATTTCGGCATCAATAAGCATGGCCACGTCACCATCCAGCCCAACAAGCGCCCCGACGAATCCATCGACCTGAAAGAACTGATCGACCAGTTGCAGGCGCGCGGCATTCAACTGCCGATCTTGCTCCGCTTCACCGACATTCTCCGCCATCGTGTCGGCGAGATTCACCACGCCTTCCGCCGCGCCATTGAGGAGTTCGACTTTCAGGGTAGCTACTGCTGCGTCTATCCCATCAAGGTTAATCAGCAGCGCCACGTCGTCGAGGAGATTCTCGACTTCGGCAAACCGTTCCATTTCGGTCTGGAAGCCGGCTCCAAGCCGGAATTGCTCGCCGTCCTCGCGCTGACCAACGGCCTGGATACGCCGATCATTTGCAACGGCTTCAAGGATGACGAGTTCATCCGCATGAGCATGTTGGCTCGCAAGATCGGCAAGCAGATTATCCCGGTGGTCGAGAAATTCACCGAGTTGGAAGCCATTTGCCGGCACGCCGAGCAGTTGGACATTCGGCCGGCCATCGGTGTGCGCGTCAAGTTGGCCGCGCGCGGGGCGGGCCGCTGGCGCTCCAGCGCCGGCTACCGCTCCAAGTTCGGTCTCACCCTGACGGAAGTGCTAGAGGCGGTCGAATACCTGAAACAACGCGATATGGCCGACTGTTTGCAACTGGTCCATTTTCACCTGGGCAGCCAGATTACCAACATTCGCAGCATCAAGAGCGCTCTGACCGAGGCGGCGCGTGTCTATGTCGAGTTGCATCGCGTCGGTGCCGGCCTTCGTTACATGGACGTGGGCGGCGGACTCGGCATCGACTACGACGGCTCGCAGACCGATTT
>DATNCY010000128.1:0-14440 GCA_035553375.1 Gemmataceae bacterium | reverse complement strand
GATTCAATCGTTCTTCGCCGCCGCCGGGCTGTCCTTGGGAGGACGAAAAGTTTAGTTTCGAGCGCAGCTGTCAGTAGGGCTTCTTGGGCGCTTCCTTCTTGGGCGGAGGTGCCGGACGCGGAGGCGCGACGTGTTTCGGCGGAGCCGGCGGACGAGGAGCCTCATACTTGGGGATCGGCTTATCCTGGTGTCGCGGGAGGGGCGGCGTCGGCGGCAGTACCTTGCGCGCTGGTGGAGGGATGACCGGCTTCGGCCTCTCGACAGGCTTCACCACCGGGGGTCTCGGTTTTTCACCAGGGCGAGGCGTTACGGGTCGTTCAACAGGCGGCCGCGCTGCCGGCGAGCCGGCGATGTGCGAAAGGTTGAGCTTAACCTGCTTCGGTTTATCCGTGACACGGATAGGCGGTCCTTCCGAAAGCAAACGCGCCTGGGATTGCTGGCGTGCCTGGGCAACCGCATGAACCTGGGCCACGACCTTTTGCTCGTGGGCACGCTGCGCCGCGGATACCGCCTGTAGACGAACCACATGCTCGGCGATGGCCGGTTTCCGCACTTCACCGCCGCGGACATTGGCTAATGCCAGCAGGTTCGTCACGCGCGTATTGTTCACCCGTGCCAACGGAGTCAGAACGGACACATTTTGCACATTGGTGATGTTGATGTTTCGATTGACGTTGACGTTGACCGACTTGTTGACGGTGATGTTGCGGATCACCTGATTTTGCTGCACCAATGTAATGGGCGGACGCGCGATGTCGCCGCGAATGCGCGCCGTGTACAGGTCGCGCAGACCACGCTCCCAGGTGCCATAGCCGGCGTAGGTGTGCCGATAGTAAGCGAAGTTCGGATCAAAGACGGAACGCCCGATACGATAATCGATCCACGGCACAAAGCCGGCGCGCTGGTAGCGAGCGGCGAAATAATCGCCGAAATAGTAATGACGATTGGCCGGATGGACAAACAAAGCACCCATCAGGAAGTCGGGTTGGACAACGTATTGAGGCGTATAAAACCAGCGTGGCCGCCCCAGCAGCCGCGCCGCCAGGCGCACCGGAGCGAACAACAAGCCGCGCTGTTCCAGCGGATGATCCCAGTAGCCCTCGACGAACAGGCAGCCGGCCGGCGTCCATACATAATGAGCGGGAATCCACACCCAACCCGGATGATAGCCGACCCAGAAACCCGGCCGCCACCAATAACGCGATTCGCGATGAATCCAGCAACCAGGCACATAGGAGCTATTCGCTTGCGGAGCAGGCACGGACGGCCCTTGATCCAACGTCGGCGGAGGCGTCGGAAGGTATTGCGCTTCCTCTTGCCCGGCCGTAGCCCAGAAGCCAGCGACCCAGTGCCAGCCGCCTTCGACCTGTTGCCAGGTGCCCGGCATCCATTGACGCCCCGGCGGGGGAGTGCGCCAGAACCCACTGACCCACAGATAATCGTTCTGATCCTGATCCCAGGACCAATAACCGGGTATCCACTGCACATTGTCGCCGTCCGGTTTCTGATCGGGCGGCAGTTCGTTGATTGGAGCGGGCGGTTGCTTTTCGATCAAGGGCGACGGCTGCGGCCGTGTCTCGGTCGGTTCGGCATACGCCTCATGCACGGGGCCGCGCGCCATGACATCGACGCCGTCTTGCGGCGTCGGCGCGGCGGGAGGGGGCGGAGGAAGTGCTTCTTCTTGTGCGGTCGCCTGCGTGATGAGCAACACTCCGAGAAGAAGCGTACCACTCAACAAAGCAAAAAATCGGGGTGCCATCTGGGGCCTCCTCTTTCCGTTGCCGCCAGGGAGCGGCCTTCCTCCACAGAAGAGGAACAGCTTGGCTCCGAATAAAGATTATGCGGCAAATGCAGTGCCGCCGCTAGAATGGCCAGCCCACAGCGCCAGCAAGGATGTCTTTGCCAGCCCGCAGCGCCAGCAAGGATGTCTTTGCCAGCCCGCAGCGCCAGCAAGGATGTCTTTGCCAGCCCGCAGCGCCAGCAAGGGACTCCCTTGCTGGCGCTGCGGGCTGGCCAATTTCCCTAAGTAGACGATTGAAACCCGCTGGCTTGCGCCGCGATACGCTTCGCATTCCTTGACTGTAGAGCGATGGCGGAGTAGCATCAGGGCCGATCCATCTTGCGTTTCATTCGCCCCGTTGTCCTGATGAATCGGAGTCTTGCCGATGTCACGGCTGTGCTGCTCGACGATTGTATTGTCTCTGTTCGTATTCTTGTGGATGCCGGTTGATGGTTTCTCCCAAGCCATTCGGGCGGATGAAGCGCCTGCTCAAGTCACTCCGCCCTTCGTAGCGAAGATCGAGGCTTTGCTCAAGGACAAATCGGCGCGGCCGACCGAGGGCGACGACGAGGAGAAGAAATTGCTCAAGGAAAGGTGCGTCGCCGCCGAAACGATGGTGCAAGTCAACCTGGACTACTACAAGCGAGGTACACGTCCCATAACGCTCTTATTAGAAGCGATGGAGCAATTGCGCAAGGCAAGGCTGGAGCTACGCCCCAAGCCGGAGGAGCAGATCGCCATCTTGGAAGCGTACTTTGAACTGACGAAATACGAGGAACAAAGGGCGGAGGACCGATACAAGATTGGGGCGAGCGGGAAGGATGTCGTGGCGGCGGCTCGCTACGCCCGTCTCACCGCCCAACTCCAACTGCTGCGGGCCAAGCGTAAACGGAAGTCCGCTGGCTCGAAATAAGCTCCGGCGCGGCGCGATCGCTGACCGCACCGCTCTCAAGCATTTTCTTTGACCCTGCCGCATCAACCGCTATGCTGTCCGCAGTGGATTTGCGCGGTGCATGGTGACGAAAGGCGAGCGACATGGGCGGATCGGACCTGCGACGAATCACGCGGGGGCAATGGCTGGCTCTGGCGGCGGCCCTGCTGGGCTGGATGTTCGATGGTTTCGAGCAAGGCGTACTCGGCCTCGTCGGCCGGCCGGCCCTGGTCGATGTCCTCAATCTCAAGAGCGACGCGCAGTTAGCAGCCGACAAATCGGTCTCCCCAGAGGCTCGCGCTCAGGCCAAGGAACGCGTGGACGGGCCGGTTGGTGCCTGGAATAGCGGTTTGGCGGCGAGTTTTCTGTTCGGTGCCGCTCTGGGCGGCTGGCTGTTCGGCTGGTTAGGTGATCGCTTGGGGCGAGTCCGTGCCATGGTCTTCAGCGTGCTGACCTACGCCTCCTTCACCGGATTGTGCGGTCTGGCGCAGAATCCCTGGCAGCTGGCGGCATTGCGATTCCTGGCGTCGCTGGGCATGGGCGGTGAATGGTCGCTCGGCGTCGCCCTGGTCATGGAGAGTTGGCCGCAAACGATGCGGCCGTTGTTGGCCGGACTAATCGGCGCGGCCGCCAACGTCGGCTTCCTGCTGACGGTGCCGCTGGTTCAGTTCGTCGAACGGATGGGCATGCACATGGATGCGGGCGGCTGGCGCTGGGTGCTGGGCGTATGCGCTCTGCCCGCCTTGCTCACCTTCTTCCTGCGTGTCTTCGTGCCGGAGTCCGAGAAGTGGCTGCATGCCGCGCAAACCGGCCCACGCCCGTCCATGACGGCCATCTTCACACCGGCGCTGCGCTGGCGCAGCATCCTGGCGGCAACGCTCAGCGGCATCCCCCTTCTCGTCACATGGGGAGCCGTCGCCTCAATGATTCCCGTCTGGGTTAAATCGATGCCGGGGAGCGATCAGAGTTGGGCCAATTCCGCGCAGGCTAGTTCCGCCGTCGGTGCCATCTTCGGCGCGATGACCGGAGCGTTGTTGGCGCATTACCTCGGCCGGCGGCGCACCTATTTCGCTCTCACCATCGCCTCGCTGCTGGTCTGCGCTTATCTTTTTCGCTGGTACTTTCCGGCCGGCGTGGACGCCAAACCGGATGGCGGATTTCTGGTCGTGGTTGGCCTGACGGGTTTCTTCACCGCCTCGTTCTACGGTTGGTTGCCGCTGTATCTGCCGGAGTTATTTCCCACGCGCGTCCGCGCCACCGGCCAGGGTTTCGGCTACAACTTCGGCCGCATTATCGCCGCAGGCGGCGCTCTCTTCATGAGCCACCTGCTCCACAATGTTTTCCGAGGCGATTACGCGCGGGCCGGAGCCACCATCAGTCTGATTTACCTGGCCGGCTTGTTCGTCATCTGGCTGGCTCCTGAAACGCGCGGCCAACCGTTGCCGGATTGAAGACGCCCTTGCTGGCTATCTCATGGCACCCACGCCGCCCATGACTATCATCGCGATGGTCAAACCCCAGTAGAAAAGGGTCGTCAAGGCACCCATGATGATGCCGGCAATCGCGTGTCCGGTGCCTTTGGCGGTGGGGTGAGCTTTGACATAGCGCATACCGAGAATGCCCAGGATCAACGCGGCCGGTCCCAGTAGGGATCCCGCGCAGGGAATGAAGCTGAACACGCCGCAATAGTAGGCGGCAAGCGCTCGACCGTTCTTGTAGGGGATGATCGTCGAAACGGCTTCCTCCGTGGAATCTTTGCGGATGTTTCGCGCAACCCGGCGCGGCCTCACCTCCTCTTCGTCCAGGAATTCCTCATCGTCGGGAAAGGTGGACGCAATGCCGTCTGATTCCGAGGCGGACGGCGGTGTTGCCGTGATGGCCGCCTCTTCCGGCGCAGTGGCGGGAAACACGGCTGAGCATTTGGGGCATTTGATCTTTTTGCCCGCGAGATTGTCCGCTACTTTCAGTTTGCCGCTGCATTCCGGACAGGTCAGAGAGAGAGTCATGGCACATCGTACTCCAGAGAATCGTGGCGAACGGCCGGCGTAAGCCGGCTGGTTGAGTCTTCACCAGCCGGCTTACGCCGGCCGTTCGCCTCTAATGACGTAAATGCTTCAAGCGAGTCGGTCTACCGCGAAGCCCGATTGTATCCGCTACGAAAGGGTGGCTGCAAGAACCTATACCGATTCGGCGTTGTTGTGGCGAACTTAAAAGTCAATCAAGCCGGTGGCCACTTTCAACGCTTCTTCAACTTGTCGCATGGTCTCCGTTCCGATGGCTCCATAGCGGCCCACGAGACGGCGTTTGTCGATTGACCGCAGGTGCATAAGCAAGACTTTGGAACGGCGCGTCAATCCACCTTCGGGCGGTTCGATCAGCACTTCATGGGGATAAATACGGGCCATTTGCTTGCTGGTCAGCGAAGCAATCAGAATGACCGGACAATGTTCATTGATGACGTCCGGAGACAGGACGAGCGCGGGGCGTTCACCGGCTTGTTCAGATCCCTCAACGGGATCGAGACGAACGCGAACGATGTCGCCGCGCTTGGGGCTGGGCGTCGAGGGCATGCTGCACTTCCTCTTCCAGCGGATGGTATTCCTGTTCGATCTCCCGATAAACGTCGGCCATCTCCCGACAGCCTTCGATCACGGCGCGGCGTAAGGATTCCTTATTCTGATTGTCCAACCACTCGCGCACAAGTTGAGCGATGACGGCGTTGCGTTGGCGAGCGGAGACAGCTCGCTCGAACTCGGCCAGTGTATCAGATGGTAGGACATACGTTCGTTTCACCGATCCCATCAGTCGCCCCTCCTCACTCTCTATACCACAGGCGAGCGCGGAGCGCCTGCGCCTGGTGCGATAGCCCCAAGTCCCCACCCGGTTAGACAGCCGGTTTCCAGCGTTCCATCCGTGACACGAAAAATGCCGGGAAAACGCTCCTCCCACGGACGATTGGCGGCCGGCACATACTGGCGCGCGTTCGACTCGATCGCCGACACGCCCGGCACATGCGCCGCCAGTCCCGCCGAATGAATCAGCGATGCGCCCGGACAACTCAAATCCTGCACGCACAAAAACAGCCCGTATTTTCGCGCCGCCGCCGCCAGCAACAGCGATTGACTCTGGCCCTTGCACGCCTTCAGCGCCGCTCCGGTGTAACCCATTTCGCGCGCCAGTCGCAAGCTCTCCAGGTCTACGAGAGATTCATCGATGACCACCGGCCGCAGTTTCGCCGCTTCGTGCATGACATTGCCGCGATCCGCCTTCAGATCGCGCGCCGTCGGTTGCTCAATGTAGGCGATGCGCTCGAAGCCCTCCGCCGTTCGCTCGCGCAGTTTGCGCAGAAACTCCAGCAGATAAGCGACGTTACCACAGCGTTCGTTGAAGTCGAGCGAGTAACACCATTGAGTGACACCGCGTTGTCGCTGTGTCTCGGTTGTTACGCGATCGACGCGGATCACGCGCTCCATGTCCCAGGCCAAATCATCGCCGTTGAGCTTGATCTTGAGATGGGTCAGGCCGTCGAAGTGAATCCACTCCGGCAGCGTGTCGGGTAGGCCGTCGCCGATGGGTTGCTTCACGTCTGCCGCCGTCAGCGGATCGAGCGCGCCAATCAGGTGATACAACGGCATCCGTGGCTGCGGCTCGCGGCTGATGTATTGCGCCAGCGTCTCGCCCTGAAATTCGCTGCCGAGATAATAGCCGAGATCGTGATCGAGAAAATCGGGGCCGTAAGTGTGATAGCAATTTCGTTTGTGCAATTTGCCGTAGGCGTCGTGGACGGCGGCATCGAAGGCGCTGGCCACCACCATCGTGCAGAGCCGGGGAATCGGCTCGGCCAGGTCTAACTCGCGCGTGACCTCGGCGGCCACCTGGTCGTATTGCGGTTCCAGCAGGTGAGCGAGGGTGATTGGATGCCCCCAATGGTCGCCGTGTTCGACGATGGTTTGAATGCGTCCCGCCAGCGTTTTCATGGCGTTGAGCGTGGTATCGTAATCCAGCACGCGCGATGGGAAGGACCACACATTGCCCAGCGGCATCGAGCCGAAGCCGCGCGCGGTTCGGCCATCGGGATTGCTCACGGTGCATTCGACGTTGAGCAGCGTGACGCGATCCACGGCGATACCGCCGAATTTGATTGGTGTGCGATAAAGAAAGTCCTCAAAGGAGTGCATTAACGTCTTAACGCGGATATGTGTGGGTTTCATGGTTTCGCTCCTCCGCTCGCCGCGCGGATGAGCAATTCCGCGGCGCGATCCACTTGTTCCTCGGTCGTAAATCGGCCGACCGTCAGCCGCAGCGCTCCCTGACCAATCTTCGGCGGCACGGCCATCGCGCACAACACCGGCGATTGCATAACTTTGCCTTCATGACACGCCGAACCCGTGGAAGCGGCGATTTCCGGCACTTTTTCCAACAATTCCGCGCCCACATGGCCGACGAAGTTGGCATTCAGCGTGTTGGGCAGCCGTTTCTCAGGATGTCCGTTGAGTACCACCCGTTCGCCGAGTCCGGCCCGTAAATGACCCCATAAGCGATCGCGTAATTCTCGTAAATGCCGCGTCGCCTCCGGCAGTCCCTGGCGAGCGAGGAGGCACGCCGTTCCTAGCCCAACAATATACGGCACATTCTCCGTGCCGGCGCGTCGCCCGCCTTCGTGACCGGCCCCGTGAATGTGCGGTTCCAGCGTCACGCCGCGACGGACATACAGCACGCCCACACCCTTCGGCGCATACAACTTGTGCCCCGCCAACGTCAACAGATCGACGCCAAGATCGGCCACATCGACCGGCACTTTGCCCAGCGATTGCGCCGCATCGGTGTGCAGTAAGACGCCGCGCGCTCGCGTCAAGGCGGCGATCTCCTTGATTGGCTGCAAGGTGCCGACTTCGTTGTTCGAGTGCATGATGCTGACGAGTGTGGTGCCGCGCTCCATCGCCTTACGCACCGCGTCGGGATCTACCAATCCCTGTCCATCGACGGGAACCACGGTGACACGGCAGCCGAGACGCTTGAGGAACTCGCACGGTTGCGTCGTGGCGGGATGCTCGATGGCGCTGATGATAAGGTGAGCGCCTCGCGCCCAGCGGCCGAAGAAGCCGCGCAATTTGACGAATACCGATCCTTTAAGGGCCTGATTGCTTGCTTCGGTGCCGCCGCCGGTGAAGACGATTTCATCCGGCTGCGCCCCCATCAGTTGGGCGACTTGCTGCCGAGCCTCTTCGACGGCGTTATGGGCGGTTTTGCCGAGGCTGTGGGTACTGGAAGGATTGCCGAAATGCTCTTGGAGATAGGGGAGCATAGCGTCGATGACAGCGGGATCGAGGGGGGTTGTGGCGTTGTAGTCGAGGTAGATTGAGGTCATACACCAGCCCTAATCAGGCACGATGAGGATAAACTCACGCCCGTTTATCAGTTGCATCCAGCCCTGCTCATCGACCCTGATCAATCCGTCGCCAGCATCGGCAAACCATGCGGCGGCAGCATAAGTCAGAGGAGTTCCCATCCCATCAGCATGTCGCTGCTTCAGGCAGAAATTGAGTATCTCCACAACCTCAGCAAGATGTCTGCGGACGAGATTCGCTTGTTTACCGTTCCGCCCGGGGAAGAATTCTTCCAGGTATTCCTGAATGTACTCCTTTACCTCCTCCTGATTCGTAACTCTGTCAATGACGATCGGCGGTCCATCTTCGAGGTAATGAAGGTGCAGCAGTGGTAAGCTACTTGTCTGCTTGTACTCCTCGACACGCAGCCGCAAAAGGGTGTCTTCAGGGGCTTCCTGCGCGTTCAGGTCCGAGAAGTCAACGGATCGCTCTTTGATCGCCTTGACGAGATCGGAAGGCTTGATCCTTCCGAATCGCTTGCGGCAATAGACACTGACCCAAATACTCATTTCGCTGACCTCAAATCGCCCGATTACTATCGCTCCCGTTTGCGGAAAAGCCAAACACGCAACACGGAGATAGTCTGTCCATCGGCTTCGATCCGAAAGGTAATCCCTAAAGGCGAGACGAAGAGAATCCGCTGCCCGCCAGGACGAGATTCGCCTTGTTGCCGGGGAGCCGTTCGCAGTAGTTGGTCAATTTGAGAGGTGGCCGCTGTGATCGATGAGCGCAAGGCGGATGCACTCTCCGTCCAGAGTGTGGTCAGTTCATTCAAAGCTTTCCCTTCCCAACGAACTCTGAACATTACTCTTTCTCCAGGCTCTTGAGATGGGCCAAAACTTGCTCGGTGGTATACCACTCGTCCGATTGCTCCCGCCGCTGGAGTTCCTCCTCGCTGATGGGAGGTTCCCACGGTTCATACTCGGACAAATCGATGGTGGGAACGACGCGACCCAGCACTCGTCCGGCTTGATCGCACAGTTCCAGCGGCTGAGTAAGATTGTGGAGCTTGTTTAACAGCGTTTCATCGACGATGACCCTGGTCATGGCTTGGCCTTTCTCTCTTGGGCAAACGCAATTTTTTCCTGGACTTGAGCTGGATTTTACCCCGGAACACATGCTTCTTGCAAGCGGCGGTTATCACTGACTCGCCTTCGGTTTGTCCTTGAGATACGTATCGAACCAATCGGCCAGCGTTTCCGTGTCCTTGAGAATGGTAAACCAGCCGTGGCCGCAGCCCTTCTTGACGATCAACTTGGCCGGCACGCCAACTTCCTTGAATTTGGCGACGATCGATTCGGACTGCTGCAAGGGAACCAGATGATCGTTGTCGCCGTGGATGATAAGCGTCGGCGCGTCGTCGGCGCTGACGTGGGCCATCGGTGAAATGCGGCGCAGCAGATCCTTCACCTTCTTCTCATCCTTGACGCGCATGAAGATGGATTGCTCCTTGTCGAGTTCCTTGAAGTCAATGGCGGCTTTGAAACGGCGGTCCATGTGCGTGGCGTCGAGGACATCGCCGGGCTTGCCCCAGTTGAGGAAATCCGTCGGCGGATAGAAGCAGGCCACCGCTTGCACGCGGCTGGGCATGCGGTCCACCGGATCGCTGGCCTTGGGATTGCCCTGCTCGCCGGCCGTGCCCATCATCAGCGACAGATGACCGCCGGCCGAGCCGCCGGTGATGCCGAGGTGATCGGGGTCAATGTGATAGTCCTTGGCGTGATAGCGGATGAAGCGCACCGCGCGATTCATGTCGTCGAGAATTTCGGGAATGGTGAATCGCGGTTGCGTGCCGTGAACGACGGCGAAGACGGTGTAGCCGCGCTCCAGAAACGCCTGATACATCGCCGGGCGAATGGCTCCCGGGTGCGACCGCCAACCGCCGCTGACGACACAAATGATGCCCAACCCGTTCGCTTTCGCCTTCGGCGCGAACACGTCCATCGTCAGGGCCAGTCCTGCTTTGCGGCCATAAATCACGTCACGAGTGCGCGTGAAGTTGGGAGCATCGTCGGCCCGGACCGTGCCGGCCGCCAGAAACACGAACAAACAACTCGGTATCAGCGATTGCAGCACTTTGCGCATGGCGATCCTCGAAAACAACCAAGGTGGGGAAACACCGGATGATGTGTTCAGAGTAACGGCCGCCCGCGCCGGGTGCAATGGATTGACAAGCCCAGAGCGCGAGCGACGGGTGAGCGAAACCCATCGCTGGCGCTTCGGGCTGGTAGGTTAGCCCTCGCCCGCCGGTTGACCACACAGGAGATAAAGCACCGCCATGCGCACGGCGAGTCCATTCGTCACCTGCTGCAAAATAGCGCTGTGCGGACCGTCGGCCACCTCCGGCGTCAGTTCGACACCGCGGTTGATCGGACCCGGTGCCAGCAGGAGAATATCCGACTTGGCGCGTCGCAATCGTTCGCTGTGCATGCCGAACAGACGGAAATACTCCTGAATCGACGGAAACAGTCCGCCGCGTTGACGCTCGAACTGGATACGCAACACATTGACCACGTCGCAGATCGGCAGAATGTCATCGATGCGATGAGCCACCTCGACGCCCAGGCGCTCGATGGAGCGCGGCACCAGCGTCGGCGGCCCGCATACGATGACGCGCGCCCCCATTTTCAGCAAACCATGTATGTTGCTGCGTGCCACTCGGCTATGGGCGATGTCGCCGACAAGGGCGACTGTCAGCCCTTCGACGCGGCCCTTGATGCGGCGAATGGTGAAAATATCGAGCAATCCTTGCGTGGGATGCTCGTGCGCGCCATCGCCGGCGTTGACGATGCTCGTGTGCAGATGTTGCGACAGCAAATGCGGTGCGCCCGGCACCGAATGCCGGACTACCACAATGTCAATACCCATCGCTTCGATGTTCTTGGCCGTGTCAATGAAGGTCTCGCCCTTGCTGACACTCGATCCACTGACGGTGAAATCGTGCGTGTCGGCGCTGAGACGCTTGGCGGCGAAGGCGAAGCTCGAACGGGTGCGCGTGGATGCCTCAAAAAAAAGATTGACGATGACCTTGCCCTTGAGGTCGCTGCGCTTCTTGCGCCGCCGCTGACTGACTTCGACGAACTGCTCGGCGGTATCGAGAATGGTCTCGATCTCGGATCGGCTCAGTTCTTCCAGCCCGAGTAGATGACGGCGGGTCCACAGGGCGGGTTTGTTTTCGGGCAAGACCAGTTGCACAGTCACAGTTTCGGTCCTTCCTGAGAGGGGTGCGAGGTTCAGCCTCGCCGCACAAGCACGAACAAAATGCGGTAGGTTCGGCGAGCCGAGCCGGACTGGATTCTGTGCCGCTCGGCTCGCGGCACCTACCCAAGCCGTGCCGCTCGGCTCGCGGCACCTACCAAGTAGGTCCGGCGAGCCGAGCCGGACTTTTTGCTTAGTGCCGCTCGGCTCGCGGCACCTACTGCATGCGGTTCGTGCCCGTTAGAAAGATACCCGGAGTTGCCAGGGTGGACAAGGATTTTCACTCTGCCGAAGCACATGGGCGCGATAAACTGTGACGACCGCCCTGGCGGATCGGAAAACGCGGTGCCGGCCATCCGGCTCCGATCGATTTTTCGTAAGGTGACTCAAGTTCAAGGCAACCTATTGTACTGGCGAGGTGTACTCTCATGCGTGCATGGCGATGGATGGTGGCGATGACGGCCGGGATGCTCCTGACGGGAATCGGCTGGAGCGCCGATTTTTATGGCGACATAAGCGATCTTAAATTGAAGAAAGCCGAAGATGCGGTGAACATGAAGAGCGTGCCGGCACCGAAGGACGCCCTTGTGCTGTTTGACGGCAAGAATCTCGCAAGTTGGACCACTACGGGCGGCAAGGCCGCGGAGTGGAAACTAAATGACGGAGTTATGCAGGTCGCGCCGGGCAAGGGCAACATCGTGACGAAGCAGAAGTTCGACGGTTCGTTCAAGCTGCACGTCGAGTTTCGCGTGCCGTACATGCCGAAGGCCAGCGGGCAAGGCCGCGGCAACAGCGGCGTTTATCTGCAAGGTCGTTACGAAGTGCAGATTCTCGATAGCTACGGACTGAAAAGCAAGGACAACGACTGCGGCGGCATCTATACCGTGGCCGCGCCGAAGGTCAATGTCTGCAAAGCGCCGACCGTGTGGCAGAGCTATGATATCGAGTTCACCGCCCCGCAATGCACGGATGGTAAGGTGACGGAACCGGGCCGAATGACCGTCTATCAGAATGGCGTGAAGATTCACGACAATGTCAAGCTCGCCAAGAACGGCAAACCCGTGACGAACACAACGGCCGGGCTTGGCGGCGACGTGTGCAAACCCGGCCCCATCATGTTGCAAGACCACGGCAATCTCGTGCAGTATCGCAACATCTGGCTCGTACCGATGAAGTGATTGTTCTCCCCACTCACCGCGCCGGCAAGGGAACAACCCTTGCGGGCGCGATGAGCCATTTCGTGTTCGCCTCATACTTTGCTGGAGATGCTCACATAGGTATGAACGTGTGGCAGGACGCGATAGTTCCATACGAAACCCGGTCCTTCCAGCCGCCAGAAGTGCCACGGCCTGTTGTCGTCCATGTCCCGATCGGGATAGAACGCCAGGTGGATTTTCTCCATGCCGCCGTTGCTCTTGATGATCGTCATGACCTCTTCGACATCTTCCTTGCGATACGGCGAGAGAACATCGCGCATGACCTCCTCAACAAGTTTCTGCTGATCCGCCTTCAGATCCTTGTAGAGAATGCCCGGCTGCTCCTCGATCTTCTTCTTGAACTGGATGGACTTATCGCCCTCGCCCGGACTGCCGCTGACGACGGCCTTTTTGCGCTGCTCCTCCGATAGCGCTTCGTGAACGCCCAGCACACTTTTTGTTTGATAGTAGAAGACGTTTTTATTGCTGTAGCCGTTGGGACTGTGCCCATAATACATCGGCCCGCCGAAGGCCGCGCCTTCTTCGGAGTTGCCATCGCAACGCACGGTGAGATGGTGTCCGGTGAACACCCAGGCATATTTCTGGCCATTGCCCGGTTCGCCGAACAGCGTCGCGCCGCAGCCGCCGAGCGAATGACTGCCATCGAAGGTGCCGTTGCGCGTGATACGGCGGTAGCCATCCTCATCCGAAGAGATCGCCCGCAGAATGCGTTCGATCAACTCCTGCTGCGGCTTGGTATACACCTTGTCGATGTGCTTGCCGATCGGCGCATTGTACATGCGCAAGCGAGCCGGCCGGCGCTTGCCGCCTTCGGAACCATGGTCCCACGGCAGCACGACATCTTTCTTTTGATCCGCCGATAGACTGGCGTGCAGTTCACGAACGAGATCCTCGGCTGGCTTGGCCGGTCGTTCGACTTTCTTCGCTTTGCTGTCCTCCACGGCGAGGACGCGCGTTGCGCCCGCGCCGCCCGCCAGCACTGCCAGGGCGGCCGCTTGGCCGCCGAGAACGCGAATGAAGTTGCGCCGATCAACGGCATCGGCAGCCTCGAACGACTCGACACATTCGGGACACAACGGTTTGGTGTTGTCCGGCATACAAGGTTCCTTTCGGGAAACAACGTACTCGCGGTGCGCATTCGCCAGCCTCCGGGCGGCGACCATGCCCCCATCATGGCCCTATGCAATAGGATGAGCAAGCATTTTATGCGTCCTGCGCGGCGAATGTTCACTACCACGTTTGCGGCATACGAATTGCTTCTTTTGATGGACGTGTCGTGAATCGGAAAAGGCACGGACAGAATGCAGTAGGTGCCGCGAGCCGAGCGGCACGTTTTGGGTAGGTGCCGCGAGCCGAGCGGCACTTGTGAGTCAAAGTCCGGCTCGGCTCGCCGGACCTACCGCATTTCGTTTGTGCCTGGAAAGTCGCCCCTTATTGTGGAGAAGAAACATGGCCGAGACGAAAGAAAAAGTGAAAGACAAGATCGATCAGGTTGCCGATAAGGCCAAGAACGCGACCGAGGATGCGGCCGATAAGACCCGAAAGGCCGCGCGCGATGTGGGCCAGAAAATCAAAGATGCCGGCCAGAAAGTCAAGGACCAGGGCGAGTGATCGTCCGAGTTCTCTTGGAACAAGTATTAGTAGGATGGGCCTCGCGGAAGCGCCTGACCCACCCTACCAATACTCCTGCCGCAAAAGGCGAAAACTTCGGCTTTCCATCCTCGGCGTATTCCGGTATAGCGGACTTCGCATCGCTTGACACCTGCCGAAATCCCGATCTTTCACCTTGGAGTTCCCCACAAAAAGTGAGCGCGGGGTTAAGGATTACGCGGACTTTTCATACTCGACCGGAGACTGGTAGCCCAGGGCCGAATGACGCCGCACACGGTTGTAAAACACTTCGATGTACTCGAACACACTCGCTCGC
>DATNCY010000127.1:0-7889 GCA_035553375.1 Gemmataceae bacterium | reverse complement strand
GGCCGCGCTCATCTTTCTTGCCCTGTTGGTGCGCGGTCTGTTTTTCACCGAACCGCGCGAGATATTCTGGCCGCACTCGAAAGAAGACATCCTTCGGGTGGCGCAGCATCTGCTGAATTACTTCGTTTACATGGTCATCATCATCGTCGTGGCCGTGCCCGAAGGTCTGCCGATGAGCGTGACGGTATCGCTGGCCCTGGCCATGCAGAAGATGACGCGGGCCAACAGTCTCGTTCGCCAACTGGTGGCGTGCGAGACGATCGGCTCGGCGACGGTCATTTGCTCGGATAAAACCGGCACGCTGACGCAGAACAAGATGCAGGTGGTGCGCGTCTTCTGGGACGGCCAGATTCTCGACCGCGGTTCGCCGCAATGGACGTTGCCGGACAAACAACGCACCTGGCCGCGCGATGGGCAACCGCTCGATTGGATCGTTCTCAACGCCGCTATCAACTCGACGGCCAATCTCGAAGAGAAACAAGGCAAGCTCGTTACCGTCGGCAATTCGACGGAAGGCTCGCTACTGCAATGGCTGCACGAGGCCGGCCTGGAATATACGAAGCTGCGTTTGCAATTCGCTCCGCTGTATCAAATCCATTTCTCTTCCGAACGCAAACGCATGACCACGGTTGCCCAGTACGGCGAGCGTTTGGTCGCGTTGGTCAAGGGAGCGCCGGAGTGGTTGCTGGAGCGAAGCACGCACTATCAGGCGGCGGACGGCAGCGCTCGTGAATGGACAAACGAGACACGCGCAGCCGTGCAAGCGGCTCTGAAGGACGCGGCCAGCCAAGCCATGCGAACGCTGGCGTTCGGCTACGTGGTGCTGCCGCCCGACATGCCCGCCGATGAGGATGGTTTGCACGAGCGCCGCGATGCGCTGGAGAACGGACTTGTTTTTGCGGGCTTCGTCGCCATTCGCGATCCGCTACGCGATGATGTGAAAGCCGCTGTCGAAGAATGCCGGCGGGCCGGCATCGAAGTGAAGATGATTACCGGCGACAACGTCGAGACCGCTCGCGCCATCGCCTACGACATTGGCCTCGTCGATGGCCGTGATGCGGCCATTGATACGCCGGATGCCGTGGTGCTGACCAGCCCGAAGTTCAATGAACTGCATGCCCAACTCAAGGAACTGAAGGGACGCAACGATCTCTCCGAAAGCGAGAATCGTCAGCGCGACGCCCTGATGCGGCAGTTGACCGGCCTGCATGTGCTGGCGCGGGCGCGACCGCTGGACAAGTACAAAATGGTCGAGCTGTTGCAGGAACAGCAGCACGTCGTCTCCGTGACGGGCGACGGCACCAACGATGCGCCGGCGCTGAAAAGGGCCGATGTCGGTCTGGCGATGGGCATCGCCGGAACCGAGGTCGCCAAGGAAGCCAGCAAGATCGTGTTGCTCGACGATGCCTTTTCCACCATCGTTAAGGCCGTTCATTGGGGCCGCTCGCTGTACGAAAACATTCAGCGCTTCATTCAGTTCCAATTGACCATCAACGTCAGCGCGCTCACCATCGCGTTTCTGGGACCGTTCTTCAACATCCGGCCGCCATTCACGGTGCTTCAGTTGTTGTGGATCAACGTCATCATGGATACGTTCGCATCGATCGCCCTGTGTTCGGAGCCGCCGCGCCCCGGCGTCATGCGCTTGCCGCCTAAGCGCAAGGACGAAAACATCGTCACGCCGGCGATGGTGAAGACGATCTTCATCACGGCCGGTTTCTTTATCGTGACAATGATGGCGCTGCTGATCGGCATGCAACACGGCTGGCTCGCGGCCGGCAGCGGACCGAATCCCGAGAACTGGGAGTTCGGCCCGTTGAACGTGAGACAAGTGAGCATATTCTTCACCGTTTATGTGTTCTTCCAGGTGTGGAATCAGATTAATTGCCGGGCGCTGACGCCGGAGACGAGCGGATTCAGCGGCATCCTGAAGAACCCGACGTTCCTGATGATTGCCGGCACCGTGGCCATTGTGCAGATACTCATCGTCAGCGTGCCGTGGCTGGGCGGCATCTTCAAGGTCGAGCCGTTGTCCTTGCTCGATTGGTTGTGCATTCTCGGCGGTACGGCGTCGGTGTTGCTCTTCGCGGAGGCGGCGCGGCGCGTTCGTTTGGCGATGCGCTCACAAGCCCCAAGCGCAAGCGCCGGGTGAAATCGGGAGGAATGATGGACGATAAGGAAGAACAACTCAAAAGCGTCGCCGACAAACTCGGCATTGGCTCTTATAAGCGGCACGTTTTGCTCTGCACGGGGCCGAGTTGTTGCACGCCGGAAGAGGGACAAGCCGCGTGGGATGTCCTCAAGCAGCAACTCAAGCAGCACAACCTCGGCAGCGGCGAAAATGCCTGCTATCGCAGCAAGGTCGGCTGCTTACGCATCTGCTGTCATGGGCCGACGATGGTCGTTTATCCCGAAGGGACATGGTATCACGGCATGACCGCCGAACGCATTCCGCAGTTCGTGCAACAACACCTGATTGAGCATCAACCCATCGCGGAATGGATCTTTACCCGCAATCCGCTGGGCGAACGGCCGGCGTGACTCTGCCAGCCCGCAGCGCAAGCAAGGGAGAGGATTTACCCTTGCTTGCGCTGCGGGCTGGTGAAAATTGCCAAACAACGAGCATTTGACCAACCAACGGGCATGACCTACGTTTGTCCTGGATTCTCCGCGTTCACTTCGATCCGGACATTCGGAGTCTCGTATGCTCGCAAGTGGTGTCACTTTCTGGCGCTGGCTAACGGGCCAACCCCTCCCCCTCGACGCGATGGACGCTCCCAGCGATCCGGCGGAAGAACGCCGTGTTTGGCTGCGCTTCACGACGAATCTGAATATCCGTTGCGAGCAGATCGCCGGCGAGACGGAAGCGGGTGTTTACGCGGTAATCTGCGACATCTCACGCGGCGGCGTTCAGATGATCGCGCCGCGTCGCTTTGAACCGGGGACCATACTGAGCGTCGAATTGCCCTCGACCCAGGAGCAAACTCCCTTGGCCGTACTCGCCTGTGTGATCCGCGCGCATCCGCACGGCGACAGCGAATGGACGATGGGCTGCCGTTTTTCCAGCGAACTGAGCGAGGAACAGCTGCAAGCGTTCGGAGCCGTTCGCGCTCGTCCCACTTCGCCCGATCCGCGCAGCTGGGAACGCTTCTCCTGTGATGCGAAGGCCGTCTATCAGCGGGTCAACGGCGACGTTCCCGTCTACCGGCCCGCGCGCGTGTTGAACATCGCGCCGGCGGGCATGGCCCTGCTCGTCGAGGAGCCGATTACCATCGGCGAATTGCTTAGCACGGAACTACACGACGCGACCGGCCAGCACATCATCACCATCCTGGCCTGCGTGGTCCACGTTCAAACGGTCGCGGAAGGTCAGCGGCTCGGCTGCAATTTCATCCGCGAACTCAACGACAAGGATTTGCGCGCGCTGCTGTGATCTTTCTCCCCTCTCCCCTGTACTCGGGGGAGAGGGGTAGGGGGTGAGGGGGAGAGTCTTCCCCCTCACCCCCTACCCCTCTCCCCGAGTACAGGGGAGAGGGGCTTAGAGAGCAGACGCTCCGCCGGCGCTCAAGAAATTCTCTGACCGCCCACGAACACTTGACGAACCTCTAACTCCTCGCTGAGTACGAGCAAATCCGCCCGCTTGCCGGCGGCGATGCTGCCGACTTCGCGCTCCCAACCGGCAATGCGCGCCGGCGTCAGGCTGGCCATGCGCACCACCTCGACGAGCGGCGCGGCCGTCAGACAACGAAACGTCCGCACGCAATGATCCATACCCATCACGCCGGAAGCCAGCGCCTTGCCGTCGAGCATGACGCCGACGCCGTCGCAGCGCAGGATCGGCTCACCGCCGTCAAGCGGGCCAAACAGATATTCGCCATCCGGCATATCCAGAGCGCGGTTGCAATCCGTGACGAGAGCCAGGCGATCCGGTCCCTTGATTTTGTACGCCAGCAGCAATAACTCGCGCGTCAGATGCTTGCCGTCGGCGATAACCTCCGTCGTCAGCGCATCGAAGAATAGCGTCGCTTCCATCAGGCCGCCGCGCATGGGATACGTCTGCGTCTGGCGCAGGCGGGCGCGGTCGGACATGGCGCAGAACAGATGATCGACGTGACGCACGCCCCAGCCGATCGCCGCCTCAATCTGCTCGAACGTGGCGTGCGAATGGCCGGCGTTGCCGCGGATGCCGCGCGCACGGCAGGCACGCGCGAACGCTTCCGCGCCCGGCAATTCGGGGGCGACGGTCGCCGTGGCGATGCAGTCGGCGAAGTCGAGGAAGGGCAGATAGTCGGCCGGCTCCGGCGCACGGACGGCCGTGCCGGGGTGACAGCCGCGCGCCTCCGGAGCGAAATAGGGTCCATAGAAATGAGCGCCGAGAATGGCCGCGCCGCCCGTGCCCTCCGCCTTCAGTCGGCGGCACACATCAAGAAAGGCGAGATGTTGCTCGTGCCGGGCAACGGTGGTCGTCGGCAACAGACTGGTCGTGCCGTGGAGGGCGTGCGCGCGGCAGACGGTGCGGAAAGCATCGGCGGTGCCGTCCATGAAGTCGGCGCCCGCGCCGCCGTGGACATGCAAATCCACGAAACCCGGCGAGAGGTAACTGCCGTGCAAATCGATGACCTCCGCGTTCGGCGGTGTGGGCGAGGAGACCGTGTCAACCGCCGTGATCCGCGCATCCTCCACCGTCACGGAACCGCCTTCGAGCAGACGGTTCGCGAGGAGGATGGTGCCGCCCGTGAAGTGTTGGATAGACATGGAAAGTTGGCTCGATGTCGTTTTATTTATACTCGTTGCCAATGTCGCGCCGCCGCCGCCGCGACGAGGTCCACGGCCGCCGGTCCCAGTCGTCCGCTGTTGACTGTTAGATGATATTCGAGCGGATTGTTCCAGTCGGCTCCGAAGTAGCTTTCGTGAAAGCGCCGCCGCTGTTCGTCGCTGTGGGCGATGAGTTGGCGCGCGGGTTCCTCACGCAGCCAGCGGTGTTCCATGACGCGGCGCAGCCGTGTCGGATGGGCGGCCACGAGACGGACGTGGAACGCCTCGGCGCGATCGCGGAGGAAACGGTTGCCGCCGCGACCGACCAGTAAAACCTTGCCGCGTTCGGCTAACTCCTGCATCAACTGACCCACGGCCTCGAAGTAGCGTTGCTGGAGACCGCCCGGCCGCAAACGCTGCCAGAGTCCAGGCGGTTGCTCGTCCACCTGTTCCAACTCGGCCTCGCTAACGCCCAGACGAACCGCCTCATATTCCAGCAATTCTCGATCGAAAACACGCAGGCTCAGGCGAAGCCCCAGAGTCAGCCCGAAGCCGGTATCGCCGGCCCCGAGTTGAGGCGACAGCGTCAGGACGCGCGAACCGCCGGCGCTGGCCGGCACGCTCGGCGTTTCTTCTTGCATCAGAGCCAGTACGCTGGCCGCCACATCATCGAGCGGCATGCGATCGGTGTTGACGACGAGATCGTATTGTTCCGGTTGCAGCGCTTCGGCTCCAAAGAAGTAACGCATGAAGCGATCCCGGCTGCGATCCATTTCCAGGCAGCGCATCTTCGCTTCCTCCATCGGCCAGCCTTCGCGCAGGGCCATCCGCTGGATGCGCCAATCGGGCGGCGCGACTAGGCGCAGATGAAAGGCGTGGGGCATATCGTCCAAGAGTTGCCGCGCCCCTCGGCCAACCAATACAACGCGGCCGCGTATCGCCGCTTGCCGCACCGCCTCCGTCAGTCCGTGCATGTACCGCTGGTGCGGAGGATGGAGACGAAAACGGTCGGTTAGGCTGCGTGTCTTCTCGTCGAGTGGCTCCAACTCCGCGTCGGGAACTTGCTCGACGGCGGCGGCCTGATGGAGCAGTTCGCGGTCGAGCAGTTCCCAACCGAGCGCTTCGGCCAGATGTCGGGCGACCTCGTGACCACCGGCTCCGTACTCACGCGATACCGTGATGACGTTCATGGTCGATGCTCCTTTCTTCGGAATCTCGCCGACTCATCGAACTCGCACGGTGATGCGAGCATAAAAGAAGGATTGTCCCTCCGCAACCCGTCGCTTAGGACTTCTGGACAAACTTCTGATTGCCAGCCCGCAGCGCCAGCAAGGGAAGGATTGTCCCTTGCTGGCGCTGCGGGCTGGCAGGGGGTGTTCCGTAGCCCTTACGCTTCCGGCTCTTACTCACGATAAAGTTCATCCAACTGTCGCGCGTATTTCGCCAACACGACATTACGGCGTAATTTCAGGCTCACCGTCAATTCCTCCGCGGCGATGCTGAACGGTTGCGGCACAATGAGGAACTTCCTGACCTGCTCCGCATTGGACACATCGGTCAGCGCCGCCTGCACGCGGCGCTGCAATAGATCCATCACCGGCGCGGAGGCGGCATCCTCACGGTGATTATTCAGCGCGATTCCCTCGGCGACGAGCGCGGCGCGGACGTTCGCCCAGTGCGGCACGAGCAGCGCCGTGAGGAAGTTGCGGCCCTCGCCGCAAATCACCGCTTGATCGATACACGGATCGACCTGCAACAGTCCCTCGATGAATCCCGGTACGATCTTCTTGCCGTTGGATAGAACGAGCAGTTCTTTTTTGCGGCCGGTGATCTTGAGGAAACCGTCGGCGTCGAGTTCGCCGAGATCGCCGGTGTGAAACCAACCATCGCGGATCGCCTCCGCCGTCGCCGCCGCGTTCTTCCAATAGCCCTTCATGACGTGCGGCCCGCGCGTCAGCACTTCGCCATCCGAGGCGATCTTCACCTCGACGCCGGGCAGCGGACGGCCCACCGTATCGAGCTTGTACGCCTCCTTTGAATTGAACGAGATGACCGGCGAGGTTTCGGTCAGGCCGTAGCCTTGCAGCACAAGTACGCCCGCATCGACATAGGCGCGGGCCACCGCCGAGGACAACGGCGCTCCGCCCGATGACAACCAATCGACACGCGGGCCGACGAGGTCGCGCAGACGGCGGGCCGCCACCTTCGGATCAGGATCGGCTACCGCCGTCAACACCTTCTCGTAGAAACGCGGTACTGCGGCCATGTGCGTCGGCCGCACGTCGGCCAAATCTTGCACGAGCGTGTCGGCGGACTCGGCGATGCACAGCAGCACACCCGAAGCCAGCGTGCTGTAGTGATCGATCGTGCGGGCGTAAATATGCGTGTACGGCAGCCAACTCAACACCACATCATCGGTCTCCTGGCCGGAGCGCTCTAGGGTGGCATCGACGTTGCTCAACAGATTGCCATGCGTCAACATCACGCCCTTGGGATTGCCGGTCGTGCCGGAGGTGTACATGATCGTGGCCAAATCGTCGGGACCGAGCGCGGCTTCGCGGCGCGCCAACTCCGTCGCCAGACGCGGTAGGGCACGGCGGCCGCGCTGCTGGAATGCTTCCCACGAGAGAAGATCGTCACACCCGGCGCGAGCGGCATTGTCGAAGACAACGATGCCGCGCAGACGCGGCAGGCGCGAACGGATTTGCAAGACCTTGTCGAGTTGGACGCGATTGGACACGAATAGAAAACTCACTTCCGCGTCATCCAGTTGAAAATGAATTTGCCGGGCCGTCAGCGGCGCGTGCGGCGGGACGTTGACGGCGGCGGCAGTCAGAATGGCCATGTCCGCGATAAGCCAATCGACGCTGTTTTCCGCGACGATGCCAATGCGATCGCCCGGCGCAACGCCGCACTCGATGAGCGCGGCGGCAACAGCGAGCGATTCGGCTCGATAGCGTTCCCAGGTGACATCATGCCAGATACCATAACGCTTGAAACGGAGGGCGGGACGAGGACCGAGCCGTTCGGCCTGGCGGCGGTGGACCTCGACGAGATTGCGTGCGTTCATGGGATTCGCCTCTGTCTTGCTCCCCTCTCCCCTGTACTCGGGGGAGAGGGGTTGGGGGTGAGGG
>DATNCY010000126.1:0-8436 GCA_035553375.1 Gemmataceae bacterium | reverse complement strand
GCCGAAGTTGACGATCTGCGCGCCGCCGCGACGCTCGATCTCCAAGACGATGTCGGTGGCCGGTTTTTTCTCCAACTCCGCGATAGAGGCCAAGTCCTTGCCCTGCCAGGCCGGTTTCGGCTTGAAGCGAGCGATGCGGATGGCGTGACCGCCTTGCCGGCGCTGCAATCCGCTGTCGATGATCTTGCGCAGCCGAGCCGACTGTTCGGGATCATTCAGCCGCGCTAGATAATCCTTACGCGCGCCCTCACGAAATGAGGTCGGAATCAGCGTGGCCATCAAGCTCGTGCTGCTGGCGATGTATGGATATTGATCGGCGCTGACGGCTTGGCCGGCCTTGCGTGCTTTCTCGATCAAGGCGATCTCGTCGGCGGCCTTGCCCCATGATCGGCGGCCCGACGCTTTCAGATGCGAAATATGCACCGGCAGACCCGCCTCGCGGCCAATCGTCAGCGCTTCGTCGATCGCTCCCAAAACGCCGGTGCCCTCATCGCGAATGTGGCTGGCGTAGAAACCATCGTGCCGCGCCGCCACCTTCGCCAGCGCGATCAGTTCCTCCGTTTTGGCATACGTGCCGGGATTGTAGATGAGTCCGGTAGATAATCCCCAAGCGCCATCCTTCATGGCCTGCTCGACCAACTGCTCCATCTTGTGGAGTTCCTCGGCCGTCGGCGCGCGATTGGCGTTTTGCATGATGCGCCGGCGTACATCATTGTGCGGCACTTGATGGATGACGTTGCTGCCTATTTTGCCGCTCTCCAATGTCCGAAAATAGGCCGCCACATCCGTTGGCCCCGCGCCGCAGTTGCCGGTGACAACCGTGGTGACGCCTTGATGCAGATAATTGCGGTTGGCATGCGTGGCCACATGCGTCAGCGGATAATCGCTGTGCGTGTGCAGGTCGATGAAGCCCGGCGCGATCACCAATCCCTTGCCGTCGAGGATGCGCGGCTTGCCGGCGACGGTGAAGCGACCGACGGCGACAATGCGTTCGCCGCGCACGGCCAAATCGCCCGAAACACCGGCTGCGCCGCTGCCGTCGTAGAGCGTGGCACCGCGGATGACGACATCGGCCTCCACGGCCGGTTCGGCAGACAGAAGGAGACAGGCGAACAACGGATAGAGACTTGTCATGGCGATCTCCTGACCAGCCCGCAGCGCCAGCAAGGGAGTGTCCCTTGCTGGCGCTGCGGGCTGGCAATTCATCCGGGTAGTACCTCTTAGCGCCGATTGTACTTGAGGGAAATCGAGCCGGGAAGAGGCTGGCGGGGGGAATCAGCCGTCGAAGTCCGCATAGTCGGCGCAATCGGACTCTCCAAGGGCGATGACCGGCGAGATTAGGCCGAACGTCATTGACCCTTATTTGTTCCAGATTTACTATATTATCAGAGTTACGCATCTTCTCCATTCTGCCAAAGTTGGCCATGAACGGGAGAGACAAGTAAGCGGGCAGCATCCATCGTCCCGCGCTCGTGGAAGGTGCGTCTACTGTCGTGTTCGGTTTCGGGTTCAAAGCCTTATGGGAAGGCTTACGCGTACCAAGGTCGATTCAGTTTCCTTTCAGTACTGGGAGGCGTTGCACGATGTACAGTGTTGTGTTGATGATGGCGATGACGGGTGGCGGCGATGTGCCGGCCGGCCTGTTCCACAACAACGGCTGCTGCGGCGGCGGTTGCTATGGTAGCTGCTACGGCGGTTGCTACGGCAACAGCTACGGTTGCTGCGGTGGCAGCAAGCACCACGGCCGCACACGCGGTCATGGTTGCTGTGGTGGTTATAGCTGCTTCGGCGGTTGCTATGGCAACAGCTACGGCTGCTGCGGCGGCAGCAAGCACAGCCACACGCGCAGCTACGGCTGCTGCGGCGGCGGCCACAGCCGTGGTCACAAACAGCGCGGTCATGGCTGCTGCGGTGGGAATGTCTACGGTTCCTGCTACGGTGGCTGCTACGGCTCCAACTTCGGTGGCTGCTACGGTTCCGGCGCTGGCTTCGGCGCTGGCGTCATCGGCGCCCCGATGGTCCCAGGCACTCAGGTGGTCCCAGGCACTCAGGTGATCCCGACCACTCCGGCCAAGCCGACGCCCAAGAAGACCAGCATCGAGAACGGCGCGCCGGCGACCCTCGTCGTCAATGTGCCCGCCGAAGCTCGTCTGACGATCGACGGCGAGGTCACCACCTCGACCTCGACGCAGCGCGTGTTCGTCTCCCCCGTCCTGGAGGCTGGCCGCGAGTACCACTACACGGTGAAGGTCGAGTTCGTCAAGGAAGGCAAGACAATGTCGGTCAGCAAGGAAGTCGCGGTCCGAGCCGGCGATGAGACGCGCGTCACGCTCGACGCCGAAAACATCGCGGGTGTCGCCAGCCGTTAATTCGGTCACGACTCGCCGCGGAGCTATTTCCGCAACGACAGGGGGAGCCAATCCGGCTCCCCCTGTCGCTTTTCCGTGAGGACACAATCGCGAACCTCTTCCAGCCAGCGGAGTCTATCCTAAAGATTCGTGTAGCCGCGACGCTCTGCGGCACGGCTCATGGGGTTTGTGGTGTAAATGGTTGAGCATACGACTCTGTGAAAGTCGAGGCGGCGGGTTCAATTCCCCCCGAACCCCCTGACAATTATCCGTAAATAGGAGTGTGCTCCTGGGAGAGCAGACGGCTTCCAACCCCGTCGCACAGGGTTCAAATCCTTGCGCTCCTGCTCGCGCCGCCGTGGCGCAGAAGGGGCTGTAGCCGCATGCAGTAGGTCCCGCTTGCCGAGCGGGACCTTGCCCCAACAGGGCCCGCTCGGCAAGCGGGACCTACTGCATAGCGTTAGGGCCTCTTATATCCTGGTGGTGTAAGGGATCAACATGGGGCTTTCCGAAGGCTCCGATCCGGGTTCGAGTCCCGGCCGGGATATTCAGCTGTTACTATCGTGGAAGCATGGCATAAATCGCTTTGCCAGCTGCTTCCTGGACATCGCGATACCGTTCTTTCTTTTGGTAATCGCGAAGTAATTGGACGTTTGCCTCGGAATAGGCTTCTCGACCCAGCCGTTGCAATGCCAGAAACAATGCCTTGCGATTGTTGGCGTTAATAACCCCTCGATCATCCGCTGCCGCCAGCGCCTTGAAGATTTCTCTAACAGCGGGTTGGCCGACCGCCGCGATCGCCTTCAAGACCGCTTCGTTTGGCTTGTCGTTTTTGGTGTCCGGTCGAAGCGCCGCGATCAAGATGGGACTGACCGCCTCGGCAATTTTTTCGTCCTTGGCGTCGATGGCCGCAAGCGCCAGGGCCATTTCCAGCTTGTGCTTTCCTTCCGCCGCCGACAAGTGTTGGGCCAATTCCGGTAACGCCTCCCTCGCTTTGGGGCCTAGGCGTCTTACGGCTTCCAGGCCAATCTGAACCGCTTGGGGCTTGTCGGTCATTGCCAGCAGCGCGCGAACATCCTTCATATCCGCGTCGGACAGATGGGACATTCGCTCACCCAGCACCTTGGCCGCGCGGTCTCGCACCTCCGGAACAGCGTCGCCTAATTTCAACTCGACAAGGGTTTTGATTCGCAAAGTATCCAAGTCTATTTGCCGGAGGCTGTCGAGTGCCTTGGAGCGAACAGCGGCATCAACATGCCGCAATCCCTTGTCGGTAAGCGGATCGACCATGCTTCGATCCAGCCCGGCGGCGGCCAGCGCATCCATGATCGCCACGAGAAGGGCGGGTTCATTCACGTCGCGGAACAACTTTTTCAACGCGGCGGCGCCGTCGATTTTGCCGAGAGTTTGGACGATTTCCGTTTTGATCGCGCTCTCCGTCTCGCGTTCCATCAATCGGCCGAGATCGTCGGCCGCCTCCCGCGCATCTTTGCCGAAGCTGCTCAGAGCCGTCAGCGCCGAGCGCCGCACGGCCGGATCGGTATCGCTCAAGGCTTTGCGCAACTCCGCCAAGGCGGGCAAGGCATCGACTCCCAGACGGGCCAACGCCTCGGCGGCGAACAATCGAGCGGCAGGCAGGGGGCCGGCCAACAGCTCGCGTAAGCCGCTGACCCATTCCTTATCGGGCGTACCGAGCCGTCGCAAGAGCGTCAGGGCGAGTTCGCCCATCTCCTTATCGCTCTGCCCTAATGTCTGAACCAGTTTGGGATAGGCGATACGAAGTTCTGGCCCCATCGTATCGAGATCGCTCATTGCCGCTGTCAGGTCGGTGTGGCTCTTTTTGTCCAGAGCGAGCATCACGTCTTGCACCGTGGCCGGCAAACGCCAGAAACGGAGCTTGCAGTCATCGCCGCCGGACACGGCGGCGCGGCCGTCCGGCGCGACGGAAACCGAGCGAATGGGGGCCGTGTGACCGCGATAGGTACGCAGCAATTTTCCGCTGGCGATGTCCCACAGCCGAACCGTTTCGTCTTGACCGGCGGACAAGAAATGCCGCCCGTTGGGGCAAAAGAAGAGCGTCAACACATCTTTTTCGTGGCCGGCGAAGCGGCGAATCTCCCGGCGTGTATTCAGATCCCACAAGCGAATCGCGTAATCCCGCGCGCCGGCGACAAACCCTCCTCCTTGGAGCCGCATCCGGCTTCCTCCTCCGGACAAACCCAGGAGCCGGCCGTCTTTGGTGCGCACAGTCGCCACCGCCCAGACGATGTCCTGATGGCTTTCAAAGTTATGAACCTCCTGGCCGGTTGTGGCATCGAGCAAACGAACCGTGTAGTCGCCGCCGGCAGCCAGCAGCCAACGGCCATCGGCAGTGAAACGAATGCAGTTGATGCCGCTTAAGGTAAAGCGCGTGGGTCTCAGCGAGTTTCCATCCGTCCGAAGCCGAGGGACCGCCACAACCTTCTCGCTGACCAATGTCGTTCCGCTTTGAGCTTCCCAAACTACCGTCTTACCGCTGTTGGCCACCCCGACCACTTTGCTGCGATCGGGCGAGAAAGCCGTGCTGAACACCGAAGAATCCAATCCCTGGAAGCTCGTTTCCGATTTGTCCGCGTCTCCCACACCCTTGCGGATATAAAATTCTTTATTGTCTTGGATGTCCCACAAGTGAACGCGATGATCGACGCTGTCAATCCACTTGTCTCCTTCCCAATGACCGCCGTGGCCGAAGACGGCGAAACGGCCGCCCGACGAAACCGACACGGCATCGAGTGCTTCGCGGAAGCCGTCGAGCTTGCGGACGGGTTTGCCACGGCGGGCATCCCAAATACGGATCGAATTGTCTTCGTCCTTCCCGTCTTTCTGGATAGCGCCGCTGACGGACACGACGAATCGGCCATCATGGGTATAGGCCACGCCACGGATGCTGGCCGTGTGGCCGGTCCACACTTCCGGCGTAGGCGTGTCGTCCTCTTGCGGCGGAGCGATGGCGATGGTCAAACGGTCCATCGAGGCCAGGGTTTTCGATAAACCTTCGGTCGGCGGTGCCTCTGCTCTGGGTGCCTCCGCGTTCGGCGTCGCTGGCCGATCGGGTGTTTCACGATTCGGCTCGCGCTCGCCGACCGAGCGTGAAGGCTCTTCGCGTTCCGCCGGCAGATTGACAGCGGCCTCTGGGTTCTTCGCTTGCTCCGTGGAGGTGACGCTGATGTAAACCACCAGCGCCACGGTGAGAACGAAGGCAAACAACAAAGCTCCCGCGACGCCGCAGCCCACGAGTATGCGTAGTGAGGAGGACCGACCGGGTGTTGAAGAACTCGCCGCCCCCGCAGGTGAAATCGGCTCCGTAACGGCTTGGCGATTCGCCGGCGGCACCTGAATCGTCTTCCCGCAAGGACAGCGGACGGCCTTGCCGACCAATTCTTCTCGAAGGGAAAAAGTTTTGCCGCACTTCGGGCAGGTCGTTTTGATAGGCATGGCGATCTCCTCATTTCATTGAGCAGTTCCGACTTCAAAGGATTATAAAGCACGCCTGCGATATTGCGACGAGAGATTTCGCTAAATCGCGTGGGGCCGTCGTGCCGCCAAATGGATATTTCACGATTCAAGATATTTTAAGTGCAAAATTGATCGCTATTGCAATCCAGCGTTTGGGTAATGAGGCATTACGAGGTCTCATTCGTGTTAAATAATGAACGATACCGAAACGTCACGCCCGCAAGCGCGGCACGAAGAGAGGAGGGAACTCCGCAGTCAAGTCATCGATCGTCAGCGGTTCCAGGGGGACGAAGCCCTGGCGCGCGATGCGAGCCGAGCGAACAACGCATTCTTTCTCCAAAACATAGTAACGATTGTAACCGTCGCGCAGTTCGTTGACGGCCATGAGATCCACGGTCGGTAGAAATACACGCCAGCGCTGATTGAAGTGTTCCAGACTGTCGCGCAATTCTCGCAAGGCACGCCGCAATGCGCGGAGGGATGAGGTCGGTTCGACGCGAACGCGCAATTGCGGAGCCAACTCTGCATGGAGCCGGCGAAGGATTTCGAGTTGTTCCTCGTCGGCCAGCAAGGGACGAAGGTTGGTCCATTCGCCGGCCAAAGCGTGCAACATGCCGATGCGCAGGCGCGCCATCTTCAGCCATTCCGCCCGTTGTCGCCGGCACGAAGCAAGCAGATGATCGAGCGTGCCCTGCACTGCACGCGCACGGCGGAGGTAGGCTGGACCATCGTATTGCGAGAGGAACTGCTTGAACTCCTGATTGCCTTCTCCGCGGCCGGAAATCGATACGTCCTCCATTCACCAATCTCCCCATGTAGACTGTGGATCGGCATATTTTACAGGACAGCGCGGACATTTCTACAAACGCCTCACGCCCACCATCGAGATGAAATTTCGCTATTTTTTTGCTAACCCGTGAGGAGTTAAGCGTTTTGGTTGTGAAGCAGCGTTGCGTCATTTTTTCGGCACGGAGATTGCTTTTAATTCTAGCGACTGCGAAGAACACGCGACAGCGAAAGCAGGTCGTTCTCGATAAGCCGAATCATCCCCCTGTTTCGGCAGCGGTTCCCCCGTGACACGGTTCGGGGCAGCGGCGTGAGGTTCCCCCCTTCACTCCGCCGCCCCGAACTACGGACGAGAGAAAGACGGCTTCGCTTCGCTCCCTCAATCTCCTTTCCCCCCGCATACCACCGAACCCCCTTGGGCCATCCGTTCCCCCCGGATGGCCCTTTTCTTTTCCCTTGTCCCGACCAACACGCGGCAACGCTTGCTTGATGGGACTGCCTCCCTTACGCTGACAAGAGAACCGCTCGCTTCGCCCGGAGTCGCCGACATGGCCGCTGCTTCCTTCGATAGTGCCTCCATCCCGCCGGAGATGTTGATCTTCTTTCGGGACATCAAGGAGCATCCCGACGACGATACGCCGCGCCTCATCTTCGCCGATTGGTTGCAAGAACATGGCGACGCGGCAGCTGCGGCTCGCGGAGAGTTCCTACGTCTGCAAGTGCTGCGACATCGACTGTCGCCGGATGATCCGAGCTACGGATTGTTGAAACGCCGAGAAGGAGAATTGTTCGCGGAGCATTGCTGGACGTGGTTAGGTCCGCTGAGAGACGCGGCCAGGAAGTGGACATTCGAGAGGGGTATGCTCCAAATTATGGCCCAGGCGAAGGGCGTACTAAGCCCAGATGTTGCGGCGTTGGCCCAATCGAAAACCGGGCTGTGGATAGATGCTCTCACCCTGACCGATATAACGCGGCCCCAAGTCTCTCAACTCGTGCGCTCTCCCTTGCTGGCTCATCTAACCACGCTGGATCTGAGCGATAACCAACTCAAAGCCGCTTGCCGTCTTTTTTTCCGCGGACCCCTTCTGCCCTACCTAAGAACATTGATCCTCCCTGGGAACGGTCTAACAGGCGATCACATCGCGGCTTTGACACAACGCCGCCATTTTCGCCGCCTCCAAATTCTTGATCTGTCAGACAATTGGCTGAATGATACGGCTGCTCGCGTACTGGCCGAGTCGCCCCACCTGAAAGATATTACTATGCTACGACTCGGTCACAACCGCTTCACGGCGGCGGGCGTGGCTATAGTCAGCCAAATGTTCGGCGATCGAGTTTCTCTCTGACACCGATCAAGGCAATTTCATGTGCAGATTCTTCACTAAAAACGCCCATTGATCGGCGACTTCCTCAATCTGTTTCGCCGTCGGCTTGCCGGCTCCGTGGCCGGCGCGCGTCTCGATGCGCGCCAGCACCGGCGCAGCGCCGGCCTGACAGTATTGCAGCATGGCGATGAACTTGAAACTGTGACCGGGCACGACGCGATCATCGGTGTCCGCCGTCGTCACCAGGGTGGCCGGATATTTTGTGCCCTTTTTAAGATTATGATACGGCGAATAGGCGTAGAGTGCCTTGAACTCTTCAGCATTTTCCGAGGAGCCGTAATCGTCCACCCAGAAGCGGCCGGCGGTGAACTTGTGGAAGCGCAGCATATCCATGACGCCAACGGCGGGCAGGCAGGCACCGAACAATTCCGGTCGCTGTGTCATGGCGGCACCGACGAGCAGACCGCCATTGCTGCCGCCCT
>DATNCY010000125.1:0-7762 GCA_035553375.1 Gemmataceae bacterium | reverse complement strand
TGGCGCGGCAAGGTACATTGCGCGGGGTGGCTTCGGTCTTGCACATCACCGAGCAGGGCGTGCGCAATCGCCTGATCGCGCTAGAGACGCGGCTGAAAGTGCAATTGTATCGCAAACAGCGCGGACCGCGGCGCGTGCAGCCGTTGACCGAGCAAGGACGGCAGTTCCTGCCGCACGCCATCACCTTCCTCGAACGCGCCCATCAACTCGCGGAGGTTTTTCACGGCGAGAATGAACCGCGCGAGATTCACGTCGCGGCCACGCAGTATCTCATTCTCTATGTCCTCATTGATGCCGTGCGCCGTTTTCACGCGGCCTATCCGCATATTCGCGTCCGCCTGAGCAACCGCACCGAGCAGGAGATCGAGGCAGAACTGCTACGCGATCCCGAAGTTGTCCTGGGTGTGGCCGCCCCTTACGAGTCGTCGCCGGAGTTGGAATATCGGCACCTATTCTCGATGGATTGGAGTCTCATCGCGCCGCCGCGCCATCCGCTGTTGCGCAAGAGGACACTTGAACTAAGCGACTTGACGGACCTGCCATTGATCTTATTCGAGCGGGGTTCGACGGGGCGGCAGCATGTGATCGATGCCTTTCACGGCGCCGGCCTGTCGCCGCATGTGGAAATGGAGACGACGAACACGGAGATCATCGTGCGTATGGTCGAGGCGGGGCTGGGCGTGTCGATTGTGCCTCTGATGCCGAGCGGCGCGGTGACGCGCGGCCACCGCGTCGGCCAGCGCAGTCTCGGCGAGCGCATTCGCCCCATCCATTCGGGCATCCTCATCCGTCGCGGTGAGCGTCTATCCGCTGCTAGTCAGGCGTTTCTCGATTTCTTGCTTCCCACACGATGAAATCGGGACGCCTGAAAAAAGGCATGGGACAAGATTTCGCTTGACGGCAAGGCATCGTGGGATTGAGCTATCCCTGGTAGGCCGCGCGCCTTAAGCTCGACTTGTGCCCTTTTCCCAAGGCGTATTGACGGCCAATCTTAAAAGATCGGGAATTTTGATTTCTGACAGCCCCACACAGGGGATGAAGAAAGCGTTTGAACACCGGCACGTTGCAAAAGATTTCAACGAAGCCCGCCAGGTGGCGAGAGGGCTGTCTGGCGTCGGCGAGGATGCCGTGCCGTTCATCTCGGAACTCGGGCCGCACAAGGGTAAGACTATCGGACGAATGAGCCCTGATGGAACCAAAGGCTGGCGAATCGATTTCGACCCCAATGACGCGAGCAAGGGATTTCATGTAAACTGGTGGGATCGGTCCGGCGGCAAGAAACGGGCGGACTGGCTTTACGGGTATTCCCACGTCGAGGGCGGCACGGAGGCTCAGTTTCTCGACCTGCTTCGGCATGCGTTCGGGAACGTCCACTAAGGGGAGGAATCACTCATGATCGTTACCGATGCGGATCACATCCGCGAGATGATCGCCAGTGGGAAGGCGAAGCCGCTCCCTGTTCAGATCAGCCGGGACTTCGCCAAGTTCCTTGAGTCGTGTCCGCTCCAATTGCCGCTCGGCGCGTCTATCGATTGGTCTAAGATACCGGCGCACTCCGCGATCAAATGGTACGAGAAGTCAGACCAAGAACTCGTGGAGTGGGCGCGCACCCTCCGGCTTGGCCGGTGCAGTCACGTCGCGATGTGGTATAACTTGGACGAACCTTGCCTGCTCATGGGGTTCGCGTTCGGTATTGCCAACCTCGACACGCTCACTTGGGGGGCACCCGGGCCGCGCTACCTGTTCGGAGTGGATATCCAAGAGGGCAATTATCGTTGCGAGTTCCATGCCTTTCTAGAAGTTACCGGGGGCAGCTTGCTGCATGGGGTGGTGTGATTCGGCTCGCATGTAGGCTTTCCCAGGGTTGTAGCTCACTTGAGCAGACCGGGCAGGTGAATTGTGTCGTTGGCGAAGAGGAGGGGACGTGATGGATGAGGAGTTCGTTGCCTGGCCGTTCCCCATCCTGAAGCCTGAGTCCACGTTATCCTCATCCGTCGCGGGGCGCGTCTGTCCGCCGCTTGTCAGGCGTTTCTCGATTTCTTGCTGCCCGCAGTTGGAAGAAGCGGATGAAATCGATTCCCGATCCACGCCAAGTTTTTGCTTGCGGGATCGACGCAACGGAATACAGTGAAAGGGTGAGAGGAAACTCCCCTTGTTCGCCCGCTGTGTGGAGTGCGATGCCATGCTGGCCGTTCACCTCACCTGCCCTCGCTGTACACGTCATCTTCGTTCCGATCGATTGATCACTGCCGGCAAACGTCTGCGCTGTCCGCATTGCGGCGGGCGCTTCCGAGCCGGAATCGACGATGCTCCGGGGATCGCCCGTGCGCCGGCTGCGTCACAATCGACGCGCGGCCACGGCATTCTGTTGGCGTGGATGCTTTTCGCTGCCTTCCTGTTGGTTGTCGGCGCTGGTTTTGGCTGCGCCGTGTTGATCGGTAACCGGGCGCGGCCACAAGATTCGGCGATCAGTGAGGCGAATGGTCCGCGTCAGCCGGCGGCTGAGAATCGATCAGATGCTGAGAACCAACCGGCCGGCGACCCGCTACCTTCCGTGAAGACCGCTCCAACTCGCAAGCCCGATCTCCCTGCCGATCCATTGCCGAATCCGCCGCCGCCCAAACCCGTGCCGCCGCCGTTACCCGCGCCGCCTCGCCCCGAACTTCCACGCGCCAAGCCTCCGGTTCCGGCTCCCGCGAAAGAGGAGCCAGCGAAACCGGAACAACTTCATGCTCCCACACGCGCGCAAGAGGCGAGTCCGCAGGTTAATTGGCTGCCCGCAAGGATTCAACCGAGGGTGGATCGTGCAATTGATAACGGCGTCGAGTTTTTGCGACGCCAACAACACGCCAACGGCAGTTGGGGCCATCAGACCGGCAAGGCCGGTAAATGGTACACCCCTGGTCTCACGGCTTTGTCGGCGCTGACGCTGCTCGAATGCGGCGTCAAGGGCGACGATCCGCAGGTGCAAGACGCGGCCAAATACCTCCGCAAACGAATGCCGGAACTTACCGCCACTTACTCGATTTCCCTGGCGATTCTCTTCTTCGACCGCCTGGGTGAGCCGGGTGACGCCGCACGCATTCGCACGCTGGGGGTGCGTTTGATCGCCGGTCAGAAACCGTCGGGCGGATGGGATTATTATTGTCCGCCACTCCGCGAGGACGAGGAACTTGGTCTTCTCGCCCTGCTGTACAAGGATCGTCCAACCTCGCCGTTGGATTTGTTCTCGACGGAGCCGATTAAAGGGCCGGCCGGCGATTTGAAGCAAGAACAAGGTGACCGCAAACTCGAAGGCGATTTGTACCGCCCTCGTCCCAGCAAGATTCCGCCGCTGGATTTATTTATCGCTCAGGCACCCGGCGCAAAAGGAACGCCTCCGCGCGAACCCGCACCCAAACCGGCGACCGAGGACAACCGCTTGCCGCTTCCCGCTAAACCGCAAGCGGCCGCATCAAGTCCGGCGCTGCCGGGCGATAGCCGCCGATTGTCGGATAAAGCGCTGGAGGCCGCCACTCGTCTGAGCGAATCCCGCCGGCAGACACCGGCCTTGCGCTCGGCCGAACTTCTCCGCGATCTGCCGAACTTCAGCACGCCGCGCACCGACAATTCCAACACACAGTTCGCCATTCTCGGTTTGCTGACGGCCGAGAATCACGATGTACCGATGGAGCGTGTGACGGCCCTCCTCGATTGGCGATTCCGCAATTCGCTGATCGCGCCGTTCGGCTGGAACTATCAACCGCAGGAACCGAAGTGGAAAACGACGCCGGCTATGACGGCGGCGGCGCTGATGGGATTGGCCCTCAAGCATGGCCTGCTCTTACCCAATCGCCGTGATCGCGGCCGCAACGTCACGGTACGCGATCCGCTCATCCAGCGCGGCTTCTATGCGCTCGATGGCATGCTCGAACAATACATCGCCGGGTTTCACCTCGGCGCGAGCGATCTGGATAAACTCGATCTGTATTGTCTATGGACCGTCGAGCGCGTGGCCGTGTTGTACAATTTGCGCACGCTGGGAACACTGGAATGGTATCCCGCTGGCGTGCAGCTTCTGTTGCCGATGCAACGAGACGATGGCTCGTGGAGTCCTGCCGGGTCGAACTGCTTGAAAGAAGAGTCCGTGAGTACCTCCTTCGCTCTCCTGTTTCTCAAACGGTCCAATCTGGCTCGCGAGTTGACCGAGCGATTGAAAGCGCCGGTTGTCAAGTGAGAGCGATGAGGAATTCATGGCACCAGGGATTGAATCAACAGGATGATTCCGACCAGCACCAGGCCGACGTAAACATAGCGGACGAAGGATCGTCCTTGCATGCGTCGATTGATCGCTCGCCCCAGAAAAATAGCCGCCAGGAGTATCGGCAACGAGATGAGGAAATAGCGTGTCACGTCCGCGACCCACAACCCCGCCATGCAGTAGCCGCACAAGCCGAGCAAACTGGCCGGCAGAAAATACCCTTGCAAGGTTGCGCGAAAACGCTCCGCCGACCAGTGCCGCAGCGCGCCGTAAATCACCAGGGGCGGTCCATTCATGTTGTAAGCGCCGCCCAGAACCCCCGAAATGAAACCGAATCCCAGCAACCACCCCAGCGAGTCGCTCTTTAATTCCAGTTGCCGCGCACCGCGCAAACAATAGGTCGAGAAGGTGATTAGCACCGTGGCGAGGATGACCTTGACGATCCGTTCGTCGGCCATCGTCAGCAGCAGCAGGCCAAAGGGAATGCCGCAGAACGCGGACACGACGAGCCAGCTGGCGCTACGAAAATGTACTTTCCGCCAATCCTCGGCGATCACCACGATCGCCACGACAACGGAAAGCAGCGCCACCAACGGGGCGGCGACCTTGACCGGGATGTTAATCAAAGCGAGAAGCGGCATCGCCACCAGCGCTTCGCCGAAGCCGAACGCCGAGCGAATCGTCGTCGCCAGAAAAATCACCGCCATTACGCGGATGGTAATCGACTCCACCATGATTCCTCCATGAGCCGGAAGGCGAGATGATCTTCGAGCCAGCACCAGTATGCGGTAGGTGCCGCGAGCCGAGCGGCACGGTTTGGGTAGGTGCCGCTCGGTGGCACTTGTTAAGTCAAAGTCCGGCTCGGCTCGCCGGACCTACCAGAGCGGCACACGCATTGGGTAGGTGCCGCGAGCCGAGCGGCACTTGTAGAGTCAAAGTCCGGCTCGGCTCGCCGGACCTACTGCATGCTGTTATAGACTCTTACGATTTCCTGGTGGAAACTCCAGAGGCGATGCGGCATCATGCACTGGGTGCCACGAGACTCTTTCCGGGACTGAGGTTAACCATGAAGCGACTCCTTGCGCTCACGAGCGCATCGTTGATATTGTGGACGGTTCCCACGGCGGCGCAATCCGCTGACGTGTTCGCCAAGGGCGAAGGCGTCAGCCTGGAACGAGCGATCCCCGCCAATGAGCGCGGCATCCTTTGTCTGACGACGGATGAGAAGGACCGCATTTATGGCGGCACCACGGGGCGAGCGGCGCACCTGTTTCGCTTCGATCCACAAACCAATGAAGTGCGCAGCCTGGCGCGGCTCGATGGCGGCGTTGGCTTCGCCTATCAGTTGATCCGCCTGCCGGATGGCTCATTCATCGGCGGCACGCAAGCCGACCCGACCGGCATCGCCGCCCGCACCGATCCGCGCGCGGTCGGTCGCTTGTATCGCTTCACTCCAGCGGAAGAGGGGCCAGCGAAGGTCGAGGATCTCGGCGTCGCCGTGAAGGACCAAGGTATTTATACGCTCGCTTATATCCCGAATACCAAAGAAATCATCGGCAATACCTGGCCGGACGGTCATCTGTTCGTCTACTCGTTGCAGACACGAAAGTTTACCGATCAGGGAGCGATCGCGGGGTATCGCACGTTTGAGACTCCGCGACACGCCGAGGACATCAATCGCGGGACGGACCAGAAGATTCGCTATCCCCGGCAGGTGTCGCGTGCGATCATCGTGCATCCCGAACGAGGCGCGTTCACCGGCGGCGCGGACGGTTATTTGCATCGCTATGACTATGCCACACGGAAAGTCGAGAAGCTCAAAGTGCGTTTGCCGGCGGTCGCCGGTCGTGAGCCGTGGGCTAGTCTGGATGCGGCCGTGGTGTATCCGAAGCAGGATAAGAACGATGTCCTGTCGTTGTTGGGAGGCACAGCGGACGGCTATCTCGTTGAGTTGCACATCACGAAGGACGACATTGTGATGACGTCCCGAGGCAAACCGCTGCGGCAGGGGACCATCCAGGGGCTTGTTGGTAGGTCGCTGCCTTTCACGGCGTTCGACGGAATCGGTGGGGATGGGGAGGGCATGCCGCGTTCGTTCCGCTTCATCAACGGAGATCTGCTAAACGGAATGTTTTCCGGTGGTATTCCGCATGTGGATGGCCAACCAAGCATGGTTGGGTTCGGTGCGATGCTCCTCGACAAGAACGGCACCATCTGGGCGGGGGAACGGAATCGCATTGCGCGGCTGGTACGTTATCGATCAAACCCGAAAGCGCCAGCGAAAAAGCCCGTTCGCCCTGCCGCGCCGAAGTCTTCCCCTCCTGCTGGCGAAGCGCCGACGCCCTTGCCTTGTCGAATTGTTTTCGCGCCGCAGGGCACGACAACGGACGGCTCCGGATACACGGCGATCGAGATGGGTAAGGATGGCCGCGTCTACATCGGTGCGGCGCGCTATGGCGATTATGCCTGGCTACTGCGCTTCGATCCCGCCACGAAACCGCTGTTCATGGATAAGGTCGTGAGCATGCGGCAACTCACCGGCGAACGGCGCAGCGGTATCAACACACAAGGCAAGATTCATGCCAAGATTGTCGTCGGTGCCGACGGGCGCGTGTGGTTCGGCAGCAAGCAGGCGCACGAAATCTTCGACACGCGCCCAGAGTACGGCGCGGACGCCGACGGCTTTCCCGGTGGACATCTCTGTTACTATGATCCGAAGACCGGCTTCAGTCGCAGTGTCGGCATCCTGAAAAAGCAAGAAGGCGTCATGGGCGGAGTGATCGATGACAAGCGCGGCAAGTTGTATTATCGCAGCGAACCGAAAAATGTGTTTCTCACCTACGATATAAAGACCGGCGAGGTGCGCGAACGCGGTCACGTTGGCACCGCCTGCCGCTACATGGCGATGGATCGCAACGGGGCCGTCTACACCGTTGGCCGTGGAACCATGCTTTGTCGCTACGATCCGAAGACAGATTACGTTGAGGATTTGGCTGTCAAGGTGGTAGGCGAGGGCAGCTATGAACCGCCCTACGTTCTGGCGATGGGGCCGAACGGCAAACTGTATGGCCTGGGCATTTCGCATCCGTGGATCATGGAGTTTGACATCGCCCATGCGCGGAGTGGGCCGTTCCCGGAAGTGACGATGCGCAATATCGCGCCGGCATCTTCGCCGGGATACCAGGCGCAGGACATTCATGCGGCAATCTTCGGCAAGGATGGCAAACTCTACTACCCGGTGAACACAACCGGACCGCTGGAAAAAGGCGGCAAGCCGGTGGCACATTTGCGCATCATGCGTTTCGATCCCGCGACGAGCAAGAGTGAAACGGTCGGCGTGCCGCAGTTGGTGGATTTCGACGAGGAGAAGGTGAAACACACTTATACGCGATCCGCTAAGTTTCGTTTGTTTTACATGCAAGGCGCGGCCATTGGTGCGGATGGATCGCTGTATCTGATGGGTATTTATCCGCAATTGCACGTGGCGTGTTTCCCCAAGTTGACGGCACCGCGTTGAGGGTG
>DATNCY010000124.1:0-5184 GCA_035553375.1 Gemmataceae bacterium | reverse complement strand
CGCGTCTCCAGCTGGTGCGACGACAATTCCATCTGCTCGGCGAGTTCGAGAACCTCTTCACCCGCGGCCGTCAGGCGATAGCCCGAAGGCAGCTTTTCGAACATCTGCGTCCCGAGGCGCTCCTCGAGCTGGGCGATGCGTCGCAGCACCGTCGAATGATTCACCCCGAGGCGCTCGGCAGCACCCCGCACTGAGCCGCCGCGCGCGGCGGCCAGAAAGTAGCGAACGTCATCCCAGTCGATCATGGTGCATTCCCGCGCCGCAAGCTGCGCCCTCCCAGCCTACTCTAGCAGGCTGAGCCGCTGTGCGCGCCAACGCTGCGGCGTTCAAAATCTTCCCCGGATCGTTTTCGCACCACCGATGTGCGCGAAACCGCACTCACTGCCTCGCTCCCGCGAACCCATGTTGGGGCTGTCGAGGGACCTCCCCATACGGCCAAAACCCGAGACGGCGCACATCCATGGAAGAAAACAAAATGGACCAATCTCTTGAAGGAAAAACTGCTCTCGTCACCGGGGCATCGCGGGGCATCGGCCGCGCCATCGCCGAACGGCTTGCAAAGGCTGGTGCGGTAGTCGCGCTGACCTACAACACCAGCAAAGCTGGCGCAGATGACGCGGTCGCGGCAATCGAGCAAGCTGGAGGTACCGCGTTCGCGATCCAGGCGGACCTCGTTGACCCGGCGACCGTCCCAACCTTGTTCGAGAGACTCGACGACGAGTTCACCAAGCGTAACGGCAGCAAAGCCCTCGACATTCTGGTCAACAACGCAGGCAATGCCGGTTGGGTTGGCTTCAAGGACGCGACGCCGGACGGTTGGGACAGCCTGATCGCGGTGTACGCCCGGGCGCCCTTCTTCATCGTTCAAGCCGCACTGGGTCGTCTCGCCGATGGTGCAAGCATCATCAACATCTCTTCCGCTGCCGCCACGAAGCCCGTGACAGCTGCGCCCATTTACTCGATGGCCAAGGCGGCCATCAACAACCTGACCCATACGCTCGCGGCGGAGCTGGGGCCGCGCGGAATTACCGCGAACGCCGTAGCGCCGGGATACACGCGAACCGACGGGAACGCCGCCCTCCGAGAGAATCCTGAACTCGTGGAGGCAGTCGAGGCCCAAATCGCGCTGGGACGCTTTGGCGAGCCTTCGGAAATCGCGGCCGTCGTGGCTTTCCTGGCTTCCGACGAAGGCCACTGGGTGACCGGCCAGACGATTGAGGCGAGCGGCGGCTACAAGCTCTGATCGCAACAAGAACCAAGGAGAATATGATGAGCTATGCAATTATCGGCTTCGGCAAGATCGGCCACGCTCTTGCCAAGGCGTTTGCCCGGAGCGGCATCGGAGTAACCGTGGCAACCACGCGCGACCCGCAAAGCTTTGCAGCGGATGCGGCCGCGATCGGACCCAAGGTCATCGCCAAAACACTGGCGGAAGCCGTCAAGGCGGACACCATCTTTTTGGCCGTCCATTTCCAGTCGCACCTGGACGTCGCGAAGGCGCTCCCGTCCTGGCAAGGGAAGACCATCATCGACGTGACCAACGCCTACGGCGTGCCCCCTGAGAAACTCAAAGGATTGCCCTCTTCCAAGTTCGTCGCGCAGGCCTTCCGTGGCGCCAGGCTGGTCAAGGGCTTCAACCATTTGATCGCTGCCACCCTTGGCCAGGATCCGGCCGTGCATGGCGGCAGGAGGGTCGTGTTCCTGGCCAGCGATGATGACGGCGCCGCAGAGGAGATTGGCGCGCTGGCCGAAAAGCTCGGCTTCGCGCCGGTCGAACTTGGCGGGCTTTCGGAAGGCGGACTGCTCGTTCAGGCGCGCGGAAATAGCTGGGGTCCGCTGATCTTCAAGGACTTGGTCACGTTCGATTGACCGACCCAAAAGGCAGGTAACTCACGCCGCACGCCGTTCTCGGCCTCTGTCCCGTTGACGCACTAAAGCACCCAGCACGGGAGCTCAGGGGGAAGGCCGAATGAGTAGGGATCGCCCCCGAAGGAGCGAGCCCTGATCGTTCAGATGCACGCCGCAAAGGAAGGTCTGCCTTCGACAGCTGTGACGATCGACGCTGGCCCACCTCTGGCGCAAATCGTCGATGAGATTTTGCGCCGTTGCGGAGTCCACAGCATCAATTGCGGACGCTTCTCACGTCTTCGCAGTGAGTGCCGAAAGCTGATCCGTGTCGTATCGCCCACGCAACTCGCCGATGGCCTTGGGATCGGGAGAGGTGCCCGTGGCCGCCAGCCGGGCCAGTTCCTCGAAATAATGCTCATGCCCCGGCGGCGAGACTGTCATCAGCACCCGCGCCGGTCTGTCGCTGACATTGGTGATATTGTGAGGAACGCCCGGCGGCAGGAAAAGGAATGTGCCAGGCGTGGCACGGAGGCGCTGCTCGCCAGCCCACCATTCGCACTCGCCCTCGAGCACGTAAAACGTCTCCTCCTGCACTCGATGCACGTGCCGGCCGGTGGCAAAGCCGGGTGGGATGGTCCAGTCGAACATGCTGGTGTGTTTGGTGTCCTTGCCGGTGACAAGGAAGGCCATCGGTTCACCGCGCAAGACCACGCCGGTGTTGTCCCCGGGCAGGCGAATGACGGGTTGCGGTATCTGATCGTTCATGGCGTTTCCTCCATCGGTTCGGATGCGTGAATGCTGAATGTTGGCTGTCGCAAAGTCCTAAATCCGTTCCGAAAAGATTGCGAAATGACCGCAAACCGTGTCCTCTCGCGGTATGGCCACAACGCTTGCTTTCGGTCCCTTTCGGCTGGAAACGAACGCCCGGATACTGTTCCGCGGCGCCGAGCCGACCCCGCTCGGCCAGCGCGCTGTCGCCCTGCTTGCATTGCTGCTGGATCGCGCCGGGGTTCCGGTGGGCAAGGACGCACTCATAGCCGCCGCTTGGCCAGGACAAGCCATCGAGGACAGCAATCTTACCGTGCAGATCGCCGCCATCCGTCGGACCCTCGCGGGCGATGCCGGCAAAGAAGTCTGGATCGAAACGCTCCCGCGGCGGGGCTATCGCTATGTCGGGCCACAGGTGACGCGGGACGTCGGCATTCCGGCAATCGGCGAGAACCACCTGGCTGTGCCGGACAAGCCCTCGATCGCCGTGCTCCCCTTCTCGAACCTCGGTGATACCCGCGCGCAGGACTATTTCATCGACGGCATCGTCGACGACATCATAACCGGCCTGTCGCGCATCAACTGGCTCTTCGTAATCGCGCGGAATTCGACTTTGATGTACCGGCACCGGACCGTCGACATCAAGCAGGTCGGCCGCGAGCTTGGCGTGCGCTATGTCCTGCAAGGCACTGTAAGGCGCCAGGGCGAAGCGCTGCGTGTTACATGCCAACTTATCGATGCGTCCACCGGTGCTCACGTCTGGGCCGAGCGTTACGACCGAAGCTCGATCGATGTCTTCGAGTTGCAGGATGACATCGCCCAGTCAGTCGTCGGCACCATTGCGCCGAACGTGCGTCGTGCCGAGATCGAGAGGGTCAAGCGCAAGCGGCCGGATAGTCTCGACGCCTATGACCTCGTGCTTCGCGCCCAGCCTGATGTGGATTCGGGCATGCCGGCCCAGGTAACCAGCGCTCTGGTCCTGCTTGAGCGCGCCCTCGTTCTTGAGCCGGACTTCGCGCTTGCGCACGCCAACGCGGCCATGTGTCATCACTGCCTCTACCTGCGCGCGGGTTTGCGGGAGGACGATCGTCTTGCCTCCGTGCGCTACGCGCGGTCCGCGCTGCTTCATGGTCAGGACGACGCCCTCGCGCTCACGCTGGCCGGCTTCTCACTTGGCATGGATGGTCATGATCGAGGCGCAGCGTTCACGGCGCTCGATGCCGCCCTTGTCCTCAGTCCGTCGTCAGCGCTGACCCACATCCTCGGCAGTGTCCTTTGGGGCTGGGCCGGCGAGGCGGAGCGCGCCATCGAATGGAGCGAGCGGGGCATGAGGCTCAGCCCGTTCGATCCGTGGGCGTTCGCCGCTTTTGACGCACAGGCGATGAGCCACTTCGTTCGTGGCCGCTACGAAGAGGCGCTGCGCGCCGCATACAAATCCGTTCATGCCAACCCAGCTCATAGCATTACCTACGTGCAACTGGCGGCCGCGCTCTCCAAACTCGGGCGGCTGGATGAGGCCCGCGCCGCCGCTGCGCGGGTTCTGGAGCTTCATCCGACCTTCCGTTACCGCCGGCAATTCGAGGGGGTCAGCTGCGCCCATGCGCTGGCAGTGCCTCTCGGCGAAGCCTTACGAGACGCTGGACTTCCAGAATAGCACCACCGTCCGCTGGGGCCACAAGCGGTCACAGGGCGAAAGTCCGCTTGGCGCCAGAAGCGCTCCGCGACGGCTTGTTTAAGGTCCATTTCGCCACATTGCCCGAGACTTGAAATCTGGCTCGTTGGCTGCAATCGATCCGCTGCCGCCAACAGGTTCGCAGCAGACTACAAGCGCCGCCACCTGTTTCATTGATTTTGCCGGAGAGCCTTACCTACCGGCTTTCTCAAAGGCCGATTGCGTGGTTCACTCCCCCGGCGATACCAAAACGCGCCAGTGCGTTGCACCGGCTTTGGGGCGAGGAGGATGTGACCTTGCGCAACTTCAAGGCGATCTTCGGCGACACAAAGCCGGTCATCGGCATGGTTCATCTTGGGGCCCTGCCCGGCTCGCCTCTCCACGACGTGGACGCAGGAATTGAAGGGCTTCTCGACGCTGCCCGCAAGGACCTCGAGGCGCTGCAGCGGGCCGGCTTCGACGCCGTGATGTTCGGAAACGAGAATGACCGGCCCTACGAGTTCGCCGTGGACACCGCGTCGACGGCCACCATGGCCTTTCTCATTGGACGGATGAGGCCGGAGATCACCGTGCCGTTCGGCGTCAATGTCCTCTGGGATCCGATGAGCTCGATCGCGGTGGCCGCCGCGACCGGCGCCGCCTTCGTGCGCGAAATCTTCACCGGGACCTACGCCTCCGATATGGGGCCGTGGACACCCGACGCCGGCAAGGCGATGCGCTATCGAGACCGTCTTGGCCGGAGGGACCTCGCGCTGCTGTTCAACGTCTCGGCGGAGTTCGCCTATTCGATCGACCAGCGGTCGCTGCCGGACCGGGCCCGAAGCGCCGTCTTTTCCTCCATCCCGGATGCGATCCTTGTCTCCGGTGCGATTACCGGTGAGGCTGCGAGGATGAGC
>DATNCY010000123.1:0-8841 GCA_035553375.1 Gemmataceae bacterium | reverse complement strand
CAATCTCACGCTCGGTCCAGCCTTGCTGGAACAAGTACCACGCCCGAAGGCGACGCCATTCGCGCCAATCATGGGGCTGCTTCATGCCTCCTATTATAAACGCCAACGGAAAGTTTAGTTTCGAGCGCAGTTGTCAGTAGCCGCCAACAGGTCGCGCACCCAGGACACCAGCGACTCGACGCCATCGCCCCGACGAAGGCTGACCATCAGGAACGGCTTGTCGCCGCGCATGTGAAGACTATCGCGCCGCATCACATCGAGGTCGGGTGCAGCACATCCTCGGCACCGATGGTCTCCGGGCGGATGCGGCTCTCCGCGAAGGCTACATCTTCGGGCACCTTACGCGACAGGTGATGGTATACCATCAGCATGTCGAGATGCTCGTCGATGGTGTTGACGGTGAATGGCCGCGTCGGATTGTTACTCGACGGCAGAACATTGGGTTCGGCGGCGATTTTGATGATGTCGGGGGCGTGGCCGCCGCCGGCACCTTCGGTGTGATAAGTGTGGATAGTCCGCCCCTTGAAGGCGGCGATGGTATCCTCGACGAAGCCGGACTCGTTGAGCGAGTCGGTGTGAATGGCAATCTGCACATCGAATTGGTCGGCGACGCGCAGGGCGCAATCGATGACGGCCGGCGCGGCACCCCAATCCTCATGCACCTTCAGACCGCAGGCACCGGCGAGGACTTGCTCGTCGAGCAGATCGGGCAGACTGCTGCTGCCCTTGCCGAGAAAGCCGAGGTTGATCGGCAGTCCCTCCGCGGCTTGCAGCATGCGCATGAGGTTCCACGGGCCGGACGTGCAGTTGGCCGCCAAGGTGCCGGTGGCCGCGCCGGTGCCGCCGCCGATGAGGGTGGTGATGCCGGCGGCTATGGCGACATCCACCTGCTGCGGACAGATGAAGTGAATGTGCGTATCCAGTCCTCCGGCCGTGCATAGGAGACCTTCGCCGGCGATGACCTCGGTGCCTGGGCCGATGACCAGGCGCGGATCGATGCCGTTTTGCACCAGCGGATTGCCGGCGTTGCCGACGGCTACGATGCGACCATCGCGGATGCCGATGTCGCCCTTGACGATGCCCCAGTAATCGAGAACCACGACGTTGGTGATGACCAGATCCAGATGCGGAGCGCTCATCGGGAAGTGCAGGGGACATTGAGCCAGGCCGTCGCGGATCGTCTTGCCGGTGCCGAAGACCACTTCCTCGCCGCGTGCCGTGTAATCCTTTTCGATCTCGATGAGGAGTTCTGTATCCGCCAAACGAACGCGATCGCCGACGGTCGGGCCGTAGTGACCGGCGTAGGCGGCGCGCGACAGTTTCACGCTCATAGGGCTGCCTTTCTCATCGTGGGATGAATGTCAGGAGACGCGCGCATTACCGAACTGGCCGGCGCGCAAGCGCTCCAACGTGACGATGCGCGTCTGCACTTCGTCGAGCGAACCCATGACCAAACCGTTGAAGCCGTAGACGATGCGATGTCCGTCTAAGGGAATCAACGAGACTTCCTTGATCTCGCCCGGTTCGAAGCGCACCGAGGTGCCGGCCGGCAGATCCAGCCGCAGGCCATACGCCTTCTCGCGGTCGAAGACCAAGGCGCGGTTGACCTCGAAGAAGTGATAATGGGCACCAATCTGCACCGGACGATCGCCGGTGTTGTTGACTTTGAGGACGGTGGCGGGCCGGCCGGGATTCAATTCGATGTCCGGGCCGTCGAACAGATATTCTCCGGGAATCATCGCAGTCCGTGCCTCCAGGAATCGAAGTTTCAGGCGATCGGATCGTGAACCGTCACCAGTTTGGTGCCGTCGGGAAACGTCGCTTCGACCAGAATCTCGGTGATGATCTCGGGCACGCCCTCCATGACGTCTTCGCGTTTGAGGATGGTCCGGCCGGCGCTCATGATCTCGGCCACGCTCTTGCCGTCGCGCGCCAGTTCGAGCAGGGCGGCCGTGATGAAGGCCACCGCTTCGGGCACATTCAGCTTGAGGCCGCGCGCCTTGCGCGCCTTGGCGACCTCGCTGGCCGTGAAAATCAGCAGTTTGTCGCGCTCTTGCGGCGTCAGGTGCATGGATTCATCCCTTTGAGTTGTACTCCACTCCGGGGTCCACAATTTCGTTATAGCGAGAAAGCATTTCGCCAGCATACGAGTCTTCCGCGTGAGACGCGGCGACTTGCCTTGACACGCTTCCTCACGCCGCTATAGTCCCGTCCTTCCTGCACACAGGGATTTTGACGAGGCCATCCGAGCGGAAGCGTCAGCCCTCCGCGAAACATAAACGGTAATGGGCTTACGCCCCGTTCGGGACGGGAGGGGCCGCATGGCGGACAACACGACGACGGTGGCCGCACTCCGCGAGTCGATGGCGCAGTTCGTGGCCGAGCGCGATTGGGAGCAGTTTCATAGCCCCAAGAACCTCGCGATGGCCTTGGCCGTGGAAGCAGCCGAACTGATGGAGCATTTCCTGTGGATCGACAACGAGACTTCGCGGACCCTCGTGCATGATCCGGCACGGCTGGAACCCATCGCCGAGGAGATCGCCGACGTGACGGGCGTGATACTCGCCCTGTGCAACGCTCTCGGGCTGGATCTCAGCGATGCCATCGCGCGCAAGATGTCGCGGAACGTCCTCAAGTATCCGGTGGAGAAATGTCGGGGACGTTACCGAGTAGAAGAGGAAGACAAGAAGAAACCAGGCTAGGCGATTTTGTCTCCTCTTCTCCTCTTCTCCCTGTCTGGAATGGGGGTGGGTTGTGCGTCATTGCCGCCTCGCGGAGGCCGTGCTGCTGCTGCTGGGAGCGAGCTTACTGCTCGTGCCTGGACAAGCGCAGGGGCAGTCGCCGACTCGAGGCGAGGTCATCGCCACGGCGGTGCCGGTGACGGCCGACACGCCAGCCGTGCCAGCCCCGTTCCCACCGCATGCGCAAGCGACTCCGCTTGCGCATCCCGCGCCAGCGATGAATGGGACGATTCAGCAGACGGCGTTTGTCGCTGAACCAGCGTCGCCCGCCGCTCCGCCGGCCAGCAGCATCGTGCCGACGAACGGCTTGGTCCTTGAACCGTCGAAATCCGCGCCCGCGCCGACTCCACTCGCACCCGCGCCGGTAGCGCCCGCGAATGGGCTGCCGAGCGGTGCGGGAACGCCTGCGCCAAGTGGATCGCCGAACACGACGGCCGCGCTTGTATCCGTGGACGTGACGGGACCGGCGCATGTGTCGATAGGGCAGCCCGTGGCTCACGAAATCGTGATCCGCAACGCGGGCTATCGCGCCATCGCCGAGGTGCATGTCGAGGAAGCGCTGCCGCCGGGTGTTCGCGTCCTTCGTACCGACCCGCCGGCGCTGACGCACGGAGATCGCGTGACCTGGGACATGGGCGCCCTGGAAGCGGGCACGGAACGGCGGCTGAAAATCGAAGTGCAGCCGGCCAGCGCGGGCGAGTTGCATCTGCGGCCGCACGTCACGTTCCTACCCAGCAGCGGCTTGCGAACCCAGGTGATCCGTCCGCAGTTCGGCGTCGAATTGAAGGCCGACCACGACAAGACGCCGTGCGGCGGCCACATCGCGTTCACCATCCGGGTTTCCAACGATGGCAATGCGGTAATACACAATATCAAGCTGTACGATCAACTGCCGGCCGGCTTGAGTCATCCGGCGGGCCAACGAGTCGGCATAACCCGCTTTGGCGATCTGCAACCGGGCGAAACACGAACCATCACGCTGGACACAAGCGCGGTCAAGGCCGGACAGTTTCGCAACGAAGTCGTCGCCCAGGCCGATGGCGGTATCGAGGCCCGCGCCAGTGTCGAGGTCACGGTTGCGGAGCCGAGTCTGGCGCTTCGCGTGGATGGTCCCAAGAAGGGCAGCACCCAGCGCGATCTCGATTTCCAGTTGGAAGTGTCCAACCCCGGCCCCCTGCCGGCCAAGAAAATCCGCTTGGTTCAGACGCTGCCGCCGAGTTTCCAGACCATCGGCGCCAGCACCGGCGCGACTTTCGATGAGGCTCAACATGCTCTGACATGGACGCTGCCTGAGTTGGCCCCTGGACAGCGACAACGGGTCACGTTCCGCGTCAAGGCGAGTACAGCCGGCGATTGGCCGTTGTACACTGCCGTACAGGCCGACAAGATCCCGGAAAGCCACGTCGCCAACGTGTTGCACGTCGAAGGGGTGCCGGCCCTGACGCTGGAAGTGCATGCCCGTGAAGATCGACTCAATGTTGGTGACGAGACGGTTTACGATTTGCATGTTTTCAACCAGGGCGATGCCCCCTGCGCCGGCGTGCGCTTGACCGCCTGGCTGCCCGAGGAGATGACGCCGCTGGACGCCAAGGATGCACAGATTCAGCAGCAGCAAGTACAGTTCGCTCCGCTCAGCCAATTGCCGGCACGCGGCGATGTGGTCTATCGCATCCGGGCTCGCGGTCAGCGGCCCGGTAAGGGGCGGGTGCGCGTCGAACTGACGGCCGAGCGCGAAAATCCGCTCCAGCGCGACCTGAGCATTCAGGTAAACGGCGGTCCGCCCGCGCAAACGCCCGATGGCGCAACGCGGGCAGGATACACAAAGTCAACCGGAGGCGGGGACTTGCGATGAATCCATGTGTGAATAGTAAACTTTCGGAAAATATTTGGTTGCCAAAGGGACGTTGGGCGGTTATGGTAAGCCTCTCAAATCATCTTCGTACTCTCCTCTCCCCTCGTGGGAGAGTTGGGCGGAATGCCAGGACGGTTGTTTCCAAGGGGGGAAGGATTCCCCCGTTTTTCTCTCCTGGCGCAGAGCAACCAAACATACATCGTAATCCCCTCCTCGTTTACGCTTCGCGGGTTTACGTTTCGCGAAACGTAAACGTAAACCCGCGAAACGTAAACGAGAGGAGATTCCAGTGCAGTGTCTTGACCTTGAGCCGGAACCAGAGCGTTGTTAAGATTCGGCCGCGTTGAGGATGACGGGACTCGACCCATCCGTCGTCTCGACGGCATTCGACGGCCCTTCTGCAATGTTACTGCCGGTCCATTCGGAACGTGAACCGCAGGGATCACGGACGCGGTGCGCCCACGGAGGGGGTGCCGCGCGCGTGGAGGGGGAGGAGAGGAGAATGGCGATGAGTACGAACCGCACGGAAAAGGAACAGGTTCGTGTCCATATCCGCTGGATGATCCGTCGGGACATGCCCGAGGTTCTGCAAACGGAACAGGACAGTTTCGAGTTTTCCTGGACCGAAGAAGATTTCCTGCGCTGTTTGCGCCAGCGCAACTGCATCGGCATGGTGGCCGAGCAGGGCGAAAAAGTCGTCGGCTTCATGATCTACGAGTTGCACAAAAATAAGCTGCACATTCTCAATTTCGCCGTGCATCCGGGCTGCCGGCGCTACGGCGTCGGCGCGCAGATGGTGTCCAAGCTGATTAGCAAACTGTCGAGCCATCGGCGAACGCGCATCACGCTGGAAGTGCGCGAGACGAACCTGGCGGCGCAGCTGTTCTTTCGCCAGCAAGGCTTCAAGGCCATGCGTGTGATGCGTGCCTTCTACGAAGACAGCGGCGAGGATGCGTTTCTCATGCAGTATCGTCTTGCCGACGATACCAGCGAGGATATTGAGGAGACGGTCAACCGCATTGCTCAGTACGAGGAGAGTTGAGGAACGCCCTGCGTGGGTTTACGTTTCGCGCGAAACGTAAACCCACGCAACGCATCACGGCGCATTGAGCGCATTGACGTAGCATTTGTGGTCATCGTGGCCGGTGACGACGGATTTGCCATCGGGCGTGAAGGCGATGCAGTAGGCGCCGAACGCCTTCAGTTTCTTCGACACCAGCGATTTGCCCGCATTGAGATCCCATAAGGTGATGGTGCCGGCGTAGCCGCTTGTCGCCAAGGATTTGCCGTCGCGCGAGAAGGCGACGCCATACAAATCGTCGGGCGTCGGTCCCATCTGTTTGACCTGCGCTCCCGTCTTGACATCCCACAAGCGCACGAAACGATCCTGACCAATGGAGACGAGTTGCTGTCCATTGGGCGTGAACACAACGCCGGTCACGGCACCGCCCACGGTCCCCGCCGGCAACTTGAGCGTCTTGGCTTCCTTCAGCGCCGCCACGTCCCACAGTTTGATGACCATGTCTGCCCCGCCGGAGGCCAACATTTTGCCGTCGGGACTGAAGGCAACGCTGTAGACGTGATTGGCGTGCGCGCCGAGATTCTTCACTTCCTTGCCATCGGCGGGATTCCACAACCGCACGCTTTTATCGGCGCTGCCCGAGGCGAGCAGTTTGCCGTCGGGACTGAAGGCGATGCTATCGACGATGTCGGTGTGGCCCTTGAGTTCGCGGATGAGCTTACCGTCGGCGGGGTTCCATAGGCGAATGGTCTTGTCCAGGCTCGACGACGCCAGGGTTTTGCCGTCCTTGCTGAACGTGACGCAATAGACCGGCCCGGTGTGGCCGGTGAGAGTGCGTACCTCCTTGCCGGTGGCGAAGTCCCACAGTTTGACGGTATTGTCGAAGCCGGCCGTGGCCAGCGTCTTGCCGTCGGGACTGAACGCGAGACTGTAGACGAGGGCGTCGTGGCCCTTGAATTCCTTGGACGCCTCCGCCGCCCCCAACGGGCTGGCGACGACGAATAGAGCGAGAGTCAGAAAAGTACGTTTCATGGTGACATCCTCGTGACAGCTGTTGCCAGCCCGCAGCGCCAGCAAGGAAGGATTTACCCTTGCTGGCGCTGCGGGCTGGCAAGGTTTTGTCCCGTAGTTCTAATCGCCGACCTCGGGGGCGAAGCCGCGACGGAGAGTGTTCTCCGTGATGGTACGCGGTAGGACGAATTGCAGCAAGTAATCGGGGCCGCCGGCCTTGGAACCGATGCCCGACATTTTGAAACCGCCGAACGGCTGGCGATCGACCAGCGCGCCGGTGATCTTGCGATTGATATACAGATTGCCGACGCGAAACGCACGCTTGATGCGAGCAATGTGTTCGGGACTGCGCGAGAACAAACCACCCGTGAGCGCGTACTTCGTGCCGTTGGCGATCGCCAAGGCGTGATCGAGATCGCGCGCTCGCAGCACCGCCAATACGGGACCGAAGATTTCCTCTTGAGCCAGGCTCGCGGCCGGCGCGACTTCATCGAAGATGTGCGGCGCGATGTAATAGCCTTCGCCCTGGAGCGCGCCGACCTCGCCGGCATAGACGAGCCGGCCCTCGCTCTTGCTCTTGTCGATGGTGGCGAGAATGCGCTGGTGGGCGTCCGCGTCGATGACGGGTCCGACCGTGCAGCCGGGATCTTCGGCGGGCGCTATTTTAAGGCTGCGCGTTGCCTCGATGAGCCGCGCGACAAAGGCATCATGCACGGAGTCCAGCACGATAACCCGGCTGCACGCCGAACACTTCTGGCCGGCGTAGCCGAATGCGCTGGCGGCGGTGCCCTGCACGGCCTCATCCATGTCGGCGTCATCGTCGATGAGGATAGCATTCTTGCCGCCCATCTCGGCGAGCGCGCGTTTGATGTGATCCTGTTCCGCTTGCACCTCGGCCGCCTGCCGGTTGATGTGCAGACCGACGCCGCGCGAGCCGGTGAAGGCGATCATGGCGACATCGGCATGATCGACAAGAACAGGTCCGACTTCCTCGCCGATTCCTGGCAAATAGTTGACCACGCCGGGAGGTAAGCCAATCTCCTGAAACACCTCCATCAATTTCGCGCCGATGACGGTGGATTGTTAGGCGGGTTTCATCACGACCGGATTGCCGGTGACGAGGGCGGCGCCGGTCATGCCGCACAGAATGGCCATCGGGAAGTTCCACGGCGCAATGACGACGGTGACGCCGCGCGGCTCGTAGAAATAGCTATTCTCTTCGCCGGGCACATCGCGTCGTCGCGGTGGAGCGAGCCGCAGCATCTCGCGGCCATAGAACTCGCAGTAATCGATGCTCTCGGCGACATCGGCATCGGCCTCGCGCCTCGGCTTGCCGCATTCGTAAACCTGCCAGGCCGCTAACTCGAAGCGCCGCCGCCGCATCACCGTCGCCGCCGCGAAAAGATACTCGGCGCGCTTGGCCGCATCGGTATCGCGCCAGGCCGGAAATGCCGCTTTCGCGGCGGCGACGGCGGCGTTCGCCTGTGCGGCGCTCGCGCGGCCACATCGACCGACGATGTGCTTGCTATGCGACGGATTGACCGAGTCGAAGGTCGCGTCCGTGTGAACGGCCTGGCTGTTGATGACCGGGGGATAAGTCTGGCCAAGTTGCGGCGTCACCTGAGCGAGCGCGGCATCCATCGCTCGCCGCGCCTCGGCTCGGCTGAAGTCGGTCAACGGCTCGACGCGGAAAGGCGGAAAGCGAGAAGCATCCGCCGAGCCATCGCGTGTTGTCCGCCCCGAATCGTGGGTGGCGTGCTGAAGCGACTCCATGAACAGCGGCTCCTTGTCGTCCGGGTAAGCCAGGGAGGGCAAGAGAATCCTGTTGTCTTCCTATTATACTGGCTCCCCACAAGAAGCACGCGATACACGAAGACGACGAAGAATGCCGATAAGATCACGTTTCGTTCCCTGCCTCTGGCCCCGCTGTCAGCACCTCACGCCAATACGCCGGCATACCCTCCCAGGCCAACTGATATGTCGCTTCCAATGGCACCAATACGTACACCTCCGGCGTCAGAAACAGCGGCATGTCGGGCAATGCGTCTCCGACGGCAACCAACTCGATGAAGGCTTCGGCATCAGCGCCGCCGACGTAAGCAACACACGTCAAGGGTTTGTCTTCGGGAAGAGCATAATCCGGGCCACAATCCGCGCCCCAAACCGCGCCGTGAATCCCTTGTGGGTCGCGCGAACTCGGCGGGAACAAATCGACG
>DATNCY010000122.1:0-33929 GCA_035553375.1 Gemmataceae bacterium | reverse complement strand
GTCGCCCGTTCGTCTGCATCCAAGGTAACCCGGTACTTGTCCACAGCGGAACTCCTGTTCTTGAGGTCGTACATTCCCCTGATACTCAAGAAAGGGAAGACCGCCCAACCCGTCAATCGAAGATTGACGACCCACTAGGTTTGCTCGGCGCGCAGGCGATCCACCAACTCCCACGCCTCTTTCGACGTGGCGATGGTTCCATCCAGCTGCGCCTCGCGCACGGCGTCGAGCAGTTTCTTGAAGATCGGTCCCGGTTCGAGACCGGCGCGCGTCAAATCATGGCCCGTTATCAACCGCGAAGGATCGAGATCATCCCTCGACCATTCGCGTAACAACTGCCGGCAGTATTCGACGTGGGCTGTGTCGCGGTCGCTGGCCACCGCGTCGGCGCGGTGCAATTCCAGCAGTTCATCGATGCCCGGATGAATCAGCAGCGTCTTTAGTTTGCTCGTGCGCATCTGGCGCACGTCGCACAAAATCTGATGCTTCTCGACCAGCCACTCGATGCGCTGCTGCTCATCGTTGGACAGTTTCAACCGCTCGGCAATGTCGCCGGCCATGCGCCGGCCGACGTGTTCGTGCGAGTAGAACGTGTAACGCTCCGGTGTCCGGCCCACGGTGCGCGGCTTACCGACATCGTGCAATAGCGCGGCCATCGCCAAATTAAACGATGGTGAAGATCCCAAATGATCAAGAACGCGCAGGACGTGTTCCCACAAATCGATTTCGCCGTTGGCCGGCGCGGGACCGGGTTGTCCCGGTGGCGGCAGCGCAGGCGCATCCGGGTGTGGCAATCCTTGCGGCAATCCTCGCATCGGCAGCAGTTCCGGCAGGATCGGTTGCGCCAGCCCCAGGTCCATGAACAAACGCATGCCACGCGCTCGGTGTGGATCGACGAGCATCTTGCGCAGTTCTTCCGCCACACGCTCGGCGCTGACAACGGCAATTCGCGCCGCCATCGCGCGGATCGCTTCCGCCGTCGCTGGCTCAATCTCCAACTCGAAGCGCGTTGCCATGCGCGCCGCCCGCAGCATGCGCAGCTTGTCCTCATCGAAGCGATGCGCCGGCTCGCCGATAGCGCGGAGGATGCGAGCGCGCAGATCATCTTGACCGCCGACGTAATCGATCAGCCGATTTTTCAGCGGATCGAAAAACATGCCGTTGATGGTGAAGTCGCGGCGCAAGGCATCCTCGCGCGCCGACGAGAACACGACCGCATCAGGATGCCGGCCATCGCTGTAGGAAACATCGGAGCGAAAGGTGGCGACTTGGACTTTGAGCGGTCCCGCCGGCGTGCGCGGGCCAAGCACCTCGATGACGCCGTAACTTTTGCCGATGGCGATGGTGCGGCGAAACAGCCGGCACACCTCATCGGGATGGGCAGCGGTGGCGACATCGTAATCCTTGGGAATCAGGCCGAGCAGCTCATCGCGGACGCAACCGCCGGCCCACAGCGCTTCATAACCGGCATCGCGCAGGCGACGAACCACCTCAATGGCGAAGTCGCGTTCGCTTGGCGCGGTGGTCATGCGGAGGTTCCTTCGCGCTCTGCCAGCCCGCAGCGCCAGCAAGGGACATTCTCTTGCTGGCGCTGCGGGCTGGCAGAGTGGGCTACGGATTCTTGGAGGGAGGCGTTTCCTTGACCCAGATCAATAGCACATTGCGACCATAGCGGCGTTCGTCCCACTCGGCGCGAACCGGCAGTTCGTCCAGCGTCGCGGTGCTTTCCGATTGCAAGACGATCACCGAGCCGGGCTGGACCTTCTCTTGCATCTGCGTCACCACGTTTAATAGATCGTCGAGACGGCGCTCGAAGTCGGCGAAGGGAGGACTCAGAAAGACGGTGACGGGTTCGTCCGGCGGCTGCCAGCGTTCGGCCCAACGGTATACGTCGATGCGCGCGATGCGGGCGCGATCGCCGACCTCGAACGCGCGGATATGGCGATCCAGATCCGCGATGAGCCGAAAATCACGTTCGACGAAGGTGAGGGAGGAAGCGCCGCGGCTGAGGGCTTCGAGTCCAACGACGCCGGTACCGGCGAAGACATCGAAGAATGGTCGATCCGGCACAGCGTTGCCGAGGATGCTGAACAGCGCTTCGCGCACGCGCTGCGGCGTCGGCCGGAGGTTGACATCGACGTTGCAAGCGAGTTTGCGTCCGCGTAGAGAGCCGGCGACGATTCGTATCTGGGTCCGCATGTGCGTTCTCTTCCCTGGGGTGCGAGGATACAACCAGGAAAGCAGATCGATGGCAGCGCGACAAGCCCCATCAACAGCCCGAAGCGCCAGCGACGCTGTGCCCCGTCGCTGGCGCTTCGGGCTAGTATCGTCTTCGTTTAGAGATCCACGCCAACCTCTCCCGACTCGATATGAGGTTGGTGCGGCGACTTCCATCCTTCTTGCGATGGAAGCGCTGCTTGGCGCGAGCGCATGCGGAAGAACAAAACGAACAGAACCAGAGCGATCAAGACGCCGATACTCGGCACGGCCCAGAAGCGCGTCCAGTCGGTAACCGGCTCCTTACCGCTCGTCGCGCTGGTGATCTGATACTCAATCCAACCTTTCGCCAAGGTCCAATCGGTGACGGTCAACGCCTTGCTCTCAATCTGGGACGGCTCCAGGTGTGTGTTGCGGTCAAACACAACATTGGATAATTCGCTGCCCAGCCACATCGCCAGGCCATAGGTCAAAAAGACAAACAAAGCCTGGGCGCTGCCCTTGATGTCCGAGGGCGACTCGTTATCGACGTGGATGAAGCCGGCCGCGAAGAAGAAGTCGTAGCAAACGCCATGCAAGGTCAGACAGATAATCACAGGCCAATAGAAGGCGCCAACCGCATAGCTGCCGCCCCAGGCGAAAATGCCGTAGCGCAGCCCCCAGGCCAACATGCCCATCGCCAGCACCCACTTCATACCGAAGCGGCGCAGAAACAGCGGCAGCAGCGGCAACAGCAGCATTTCCGACCACTGGCCAATGGTCATGGTTGAGGCGACATCGTGAACATTGAGGTGTTTTCCAAGATAAAGCCCCGTGTAATTGTAGTAGAAAGCCAGCACGATCGTGATGATAAACGACACGCCGAAGAAGACGGCGAACGACGGTTCTTTCAACAGACGCAGCGCCCGTAGAAACGGTAGCGCATCGCCGGCCTTCCCTTTGGGCGGCGTGTGAGGCAGGAAGAAACTGTAGAGGCCCAACAACGCCGACAAGCCGGCAGCCAGCAACAGCGGACCATTGGATAGTTTGGAATCGCCGAATGCTATCGGCAGAATGAAACCGACGGTCATGCCGGCGGCGATCCAGCCAATGGTGCCGAGTACGCGAATGCCGGGAAAATCGCGGGTGCCGTCGGGAACATGGGTGAAGGCGATGGAATTTGATAGAGCTAAGGTCGGCGAATAGATGAGGGCGTAGGCCAGAGCGATCCAATAGAATTTGGAAGCCGTGGCCGCCACAAGTGTTGGGTTGTGTTCCACGACCGGCGGAATGCTCGCCATCCAGTACAGCAGGGCAGCGCCAATCAGATGAAGAATCGCCATGAGTTTTTCACTACTGAAATAGCGATCCGCGACCTGACCGATGAATAGCGGCGCGACGATCGTGCCCAGCGCCATCGTGCCGAAAATGCGGCCAATGGAGTCCGAAAGTCCCATCGCCGCCAGACGATTGCCCAGCACGGAAAACCATGCGCCCCAGATGGCGAATTCGAGGAACATCATCACCGATAGATTCAAACGTGGTCCCATCTGCAACGGCGGTGCCAGCGATGTCCCGGACGATGTTCCCCCATGTGCCATGAATATCTCCTCGAAGCAGTTGTTGAAAGCTTGGCCTCTCGCCGTCGTCAGCGTGGAATGTAAAGCAACCCTCAGCGGCATTCAACGAAAACCCGCGCCACTCGGCCAGAGGATGGTCCGAGAGAAAGAGATAAACATGGCCTTACATATCGGCGACTCCGTGGACCATTTTACCTTCCTGCGCTCCGACGGCAGTTCCGTCGCGCTCTCGGAGTTCGGCGATAAAATCCTCGTCTTGATCTTTCTGCGTCACCTGGGCTGAATCCCCTGTCGCGCGCACCTCGGCGAGGTGCAGAGCCGCTACGACGACATTCGCCGCATGGGGGGCGAAGTGCTGGTCGTCAGTTTCGCGCAGCCGGCGCAGTTGGCGCTCTACCTGCGCGAGCAAGCGCTGCCGTTCCCCGTGGTCGCCGATCCATCGCGCACGGCGTATCAGGCGTTCGGCCTGGAACGTACTACCTGGCGAACGCTGTTGCGAGGCGGTGTCGTGGGACGCTATCTGCGTTTGATGCTGCGTGGCTGGATGCCCAAGCGAAAGCAAGAGGGTGCTGATGTCCTGCAACTGGGCGGCGACTTCATACTCGATGAACGCCGTCGATTGGTGTACGTCCACCGCAGCGCCGAGCCGACCGATCGGCCAGCGGTCGAGGATCTGCTGGCTACCATCGCCCGCGCGGTCGAGCAGCCAAAAGATTGACCGCTCATGCGCGAAGGGGGCGTCCCAATTCGCGCAACCAGCGATAATGGGCGGCGAGTCCTCCCCAGAAGGTCTTGTGTTCGGCATAGCGCACGCCGAACTCGCGGCATGTCTGCTCGACCACGCGCGATAATTCCGGATAATTGACATGGCAAATGCGCGGGAAGAGATGGTGTTCAATCTGAAAGTTCAATCCGCCGAGCATCCAGGCGGCCAGCCGGCTCGTGCGGGCGAAGTTCACGGTCGTTTGCACTTGATGCACCGCCCAACCGTTGTCGATGCGGGCCGGCTCGCCTTGCGGTAAGGGAAACTCAGCCTCTCCCACACAGTGGGCCAGTTGAAACACCACGCCCAGGACAATCCCCGTCACACACGAAACCCCGATGTAAAACAGGCACACGACCCACCAGCGATGCAGCAGCATCGGCACGCCGAACGCCAACGTGAGAAACACCACCTTGCCCATCAAGAAGGTGACAAGATCCCAGCCGCGCGGCCGCGGCAGCCGTGAGGTGCCAATGCGGCCGGTCAGGACGTTGCGAAAATCGTCGAAGAGTTGCCACTTCATCGCCACCATGCCGTAGAGCGCCCACATATACCAATGCTGGAAACGATGAATCTTGAGTCGCTTGCGGTGGGGCGTCAGGCGAGCGAGGAAGCCGAGATCAATGTCGTCGTCATGCCCCAGGATGTTGACATACGTGTGATGAAGGACGCCGTGTTTCCAGTGCCAGACATAGGAGCTGCCGCCGACCATATCCAGGCTCATGGCCATCAACTTGTTGATCCACAGATGATCGGAGACGGCATGGTGTCCGCCGTCGTGCTGGACGTTGAAGCCGATCGCCGCCATTGCCACGCCCAACGCGAAAGCCAGCGGCACGGCCTGCCACCAGACGGTGGCCACGAACACGAGCAGCGCATAAGACACGGCGAACCAGGTGAGGATGATCGCCAGTTTGCGGTACATCTCTGGGCAATCGCGCTGACGCCGGCCCGTGCGGCGAAAATAGTCATCGATGCGTTGTCGAATCGCCGCGTGAAATCCATCACCGGGAGCGAATGTGAGGCGATTTTCGGACTGCTGAGGCAGACAAGAGGACTCCATGATTTACTCCGTTCGCGCGTCGTTGCGCGAAAGCATGGCGCTAATTGCAAGCCGCTTGCGGCTTAGCGTTTGTAGAGCGCTAAGCCGCAAGCGGCCGAACTGCCGCTAACTAAACAAGGACAGCAACCACCAACATATCATGGAAACGATAGCGGTTCCTGGAATGGTCAGAATCCACGCCCACACGACGCGGCCGGCCACGCCCCAACGCACCGCGCTGAGACGCTTCAGCGAGCCGACACCGACGATCGCTCCGGTAATGGTGTGCGTCGTGCTGACCGGCACGCCGCCGAAGACGGTTAGACCCAGCGTCACCGCCGCCCCTGTTTCGGCACAGAAGCCATCCACCGGACGCAAGCGAATGATGCGCTGGCCCATTGTCTTGACGATCCGCCAACCGCCGAACAGTGTACCCAGGCCCATCGCCGTGTGACAGGCCAACACCACCTCCGTCGGCACCTCGGTCGGCGTGGCGAAGGAACTGTTGCCCTGACTGGCCACGATCAGCAGAAGGAAGATAATGCCCATCGTCTTTTGGGCATCGTTGCCGCCGTGACCGAGACTGTACAGCGACGCCGACAGCAATTGGCCGCGACGAAACAGCTTGTCCACCCGCCGCGGCGACGCCCGGCGAAACAGCCAGGCCACCGCCAAAGCGATGAGCAATCCGATAATCATGCCAATGAGCGGAGCCAACACGATGAACACCACCGTCTTGCCGATGCCGTCCCATTTCAAGGCACTGATGCCTCGCGCTTGAGCAATTCCCGCACCAACCAGGCCGCCAATCAGGGCATGCGATGAACTGGTGGGCAATCCCCAATACCAAGTGAGAATGTCCCAGAAACACGCGGCGATCAGCGTGGCCGCGATCACCTGATTGTTGACGATGGTCGGATCGATGATGTCCTTGCCCATCGTCGCCGCCACCTTGAGGTGGAACAGCAGGAAGGCGACGAAGTTGAAGAATGCGGCCCATAGCACGGCCGTTTGCGGACTGAGTACGCGCGTCGATACGATGGTGGCCACCGAGTTGGCCGAGTCGTGAAAGCCGTTGAGGAAGTCGAACAACAGCGCCAGGGCGATCAGCAGCCAAACCGCAAGTGAGAGCTGGCCCCAGGGCACCGTTCCCAGGTGCTCGGCGGCGCTCTGGAAAAAGTGCATGTCAGCTCCCCTTGATGACAATCTCGGAGATAATCATGGCCAGCGTCTTGCAGGCATCGACCGTCTCCTCCAGCCAGCCATACAGCTCGCGCCATTTGATGAGCAGCAGAATATCCGGCGGATTGGCGAATAACGCGCCATCGCTTTCGCGATAAATGCGATCCGCTTCGTTCTCCAATCGGCTGATTTCGCGCAGGCGGGTCTGAATGCCTTCAATGTCTTTCATGTTCCGGCACAAGCGAATGGCCTCGGCCAGATGGACACAACATTCGTGAATGATCCGCGCCATGGCCTCAGCGGACGGCGTCGGCTTCTCGATGCGGAACGTCACGAAACGATGGGCCGTCTCTTCCATGTTGTCCACGACATCATCGAGCCGGGTCGCCAGCGTGTGGATGTCCTCGCGGTCCATCGGCGTGATGAACGTGCGGTCCAGCGCCTTGATGATACGCTCGACCACCACGTCGCAGGCATGTTCTTCCTCCTTGATTTCGTTGCTGCGTTCCATGAGCCGGTCGAATTGCGTGACCATGGCGAGGAACTTGTCCGCGGCTCGGTTGAGCAAGGCGGACGCCTCATCGAACATGTCGAAGAACTTCATCTCGCGGGGGATCAAGCTAAATCGCATCCGTCAGGTTCTCCAAAGCGACAGCGGCGGGGTGGCTCTGACTGTAGCCGAACCCACGCTCTGCTGTCACGTCTATTTCTATGGAGAATGGGGCGATTTAGCGCTCCCTGCTTCGCCTGGACACACGGCGGAGCGTGAGTTTACATTCCGCGAAACGTAAACCCAAGCTCCGCCGCGCGTCGAAGCTAAACAAAGCCGCCCGCGCCTCCAGTCTGTACACTGAGAGTACGAATTTTAGCACCCACAAACAGGTTTGTCAGCATGACTCAGGCATGCCTGCACATGCGTTTTTCCGGGAAAGCATGGGTTACGGGTGTCAATCGTGTACCGAATATCACCCCTTTTTAACACCTAAATTGACACCCGACTGGAATAGGCTCCCCTGGAAGACGGAGATTATGACACGCCTTTCGGGAGTATTCCGCGATGCCGCGAGCGTATGAGATGAGTTGGGACGGGGCGCGGGGGCCTGGGTGAAGACGTACAGGGGCAAGCGATATACCATCGCCTGCAATACACTCGGCACCGCCGACAAAAGAGGGTAGCCGCGAGCAAGCTAACTTGTGCTGGAGGGCAAAGAGGACGGAGCTTGACACCGCGAGCGTGCCAGTGCGCCGGACTCGAAAAAGCCCCTGGAAGACGTAGCGAGCGATGCTCGCTGCCCAACTGCTATCCGTGCTTGATCCAGCGCTACGAGCAGCGTTTCTTGCTAACTCGATCTTAGCGTTGGCCGAGTGTTGGCAACGCTATCTTTTCTGTGGAGTGACTTCGCACAGGACCACTTCACAAAAAGTCCTTCCGTGATACCGATGGCTACGTTTGATGCAATCGTCAGCATCGAATTATGGTATATACCCCAAAGGACGGGGCTAATCGCCATCAAGGTAATTATATCGTCCCAAAGGGAAAGGTGAGGGTTTACTCCGACTGCAAGGAATGCGGCGTCCACGACATAGGAGACAATCCGAATCCACAGTCCTCCGAAATAAGCAAGCATAAGTTGCACAAAGGTAAGATCCAAAAATGTTATCCCCGCCTGTGTTAGCTCAGGCGTCAACTTTGTCCATGCGTTCACTATGCTCAAGCCGAGGGCTAGGCCAAAGGCTATTGATGTTGCTATAGGACGGCGATCATCGCTCGCAGCGAAATAGTCTTTTCGTGCTTCGCGGGCGGCACCACTGAGACAAACGATTCTTGTGAGGAACCGCTGGATTTGACGAGCGGCCACGAAAATGGGGCCGCAGAGGAAGACTAGAGCGAATCCCCAGCTCAACAGAGAGGGTCGATGCCCGTACTTATCTTTTTCCCTCAGTAAGATGCCCATTGAGGTGGCGAAAAGAGCGTCTTCATTGGGAATGTACAATACAGCAAGTCCTCCTGACTCCTCGATGTAAGTATTCACGGTTACCGTTCCGTATCGGTGAGACAGTTCCCTGATTGTTTTCCTTGAGTCCCGTTTCAGATGATACGCTTCAACCTCATCCCAGAAACCCTCAAACTTGGGGTCGGTATAAAGACGTGTCTCCTGATACACCAATGGAACCATGACGGCGATATACAATATTCCTAGTGTTGTGACGAATGCCTTAGCCAAGAATTTGAGTAGACGAATTGCGCCCATAGGATTCGCCCTCAACCTGCCAGCTTTGGCCGGTCTTCCGCTCTTGATTCTGCTGGTATATTGTGGCAGTCGTACACTGGGGAGTTATCCTGTCCACAGGTAACAGTCTTGTCTTCGTGCCATTCTATGACGAAGCCCAGGCTTCGGCTGTTGAGCGATCTCGGCTCCTATCTCTGCGCTTGTCAATCTTTGCCCGTGAACGGATACGTTCGTCCATCAAAGATCCTATTCAAGGGTAGGGTTCTCGGTAATGCTTATCGTTTCAGGAACCGCTCAAGGTTTTCGGTGTGGGACCATACGTCAAGGGCACGGCGCAGGGCATTCATCGCCGCCGATTCAGCGGCGGACTTGTCTTTGATGAGGGATGATCTCTTTGCGAAGTTGCGGACGAATGGCGTTCATTCCCTCGCTAGTGCCTCTTTCTTTTCAGCGATCATGCTCTCCCTGAGAACACCCTCTTCAATTGAGACGCGGAAGTAACGCAAAAAAGCCATGATTCTCAAAAGTGAGAACACGTCGATAATTTGACCAAGAAGGTCACTTTTTTCACAAAACCCGTCATAACGCCAGCGGCCAGCCCGCCGATGATATTCATTTCGAGATTTTGGTTATATTAGGAGTCTCTAATGCGTTTTATGCGGCGGTTCTATGCGATCTCTATGGTGGCGGGTAGAATGCCAGAGTGTACCGAATTGGCACCCGACTTTGACGCCTCAATTAATACCCAAACTGACACCAAGAAACGAAGGCTTAAGTTGTTGAAAACAAAAAACTTACAGCGGAGGACGGCGGAATTTTTCCGCCCCAAACTATGACTCACGCATGGCACGATGTGACGCCGGGCGAGCATTTGCCCGATGAGTTCACCGCCGTCATCGAAATCCCGATGGGGTCCAGCGTCAAGTACGAACTGGACAAGGAAACGGGCATGTTGCGGCTGGACCGTATCTTGTATTCGGCGGTGTACTATCCGGCCAACTACGGTTTCATTCCGCAAACGCTCGCCGAGGACGATGATCCGCTCGACGTTCTCGTTCTCTGTCAGGAAGCGGTGGCTCCGTTGACGCTGGTGCATGCGCGGGCCATTGGCTTGATGACGATGATCGACAGCGGCAAGAAGGATCACAAGATCCTGGCCGTGGCCGTCAACGATCCCGAATATAATGGTTTCCGCGAGGCCAAGGAATTGCCGGTCCATCGGCTGACCATGCTGCGCCGCTTCTTCCAGGATTACAAGCTGTTGGAAGGCAAGGCGGTTGAGGTGGACGAAATGCAGCCGGCGGGACCGACGTTGCCAATCATCGAGGAAGCGCTGGCGCGTTACAGCGCGCAAAGACGGCGTGGATTCAAAGGGTTCGGCAAACCAAGCAGTCGCTCGCATCCGGGCGAACGGCCGGTGTAAGCGCAATACCGTTTACGTTTCGCCAAACGTAAACGGTATTGCGCTTACACTGGCCGTTCGCCTTCTCCACGGAGATTTCTTCCATGAAATGCTGGTTTTGTGAGCAAGACGCGCGCGGCGTTTGCGCCGCCTGCGGTCGGGGTGTGTGCCGACAACACGCCAACATTCACGATGAGATGACGATTACCAAAACCGACACGAGTACCGGCTACACCAGTTATTACAATGTCTACAAGGCGCTCAAGTGTTCGGAGTGCCGTCTTGAGTGGCACTCGCATCGGCCTGGCTAACGGAACGATTCATGACAGTTCGCACACGCTTCGCACCTAGTCCCACGGGTTATCTGCACATTGGCGGCGTCCGTACGGCGTTGTTCAACTGGCTGTTCGCCCGTCGCCACGGTGGTCAGTTCATCCTGCGCATCGACGATACCGATCAGGGACGCAATCAGCCCGAAGCGCTGCAACCGATTCTCGACGGTTTCCGCTGGCTCGGCATCGACTGGGACGAGGGCGCTGAGGTCGGCGGTCCCTGCGGCCCCTACTATCAGTCCGAGCGTCTGGATCGCTATCAAGCGGCCGTGAAGACGTTGCTCGACAAGGGACTGGCCTATCACGATTACGCCACGGCCGAGGAACTGAAGGCCGAGCGCGAGGCGGCGGAGAAAGAGAAACGCCCGTTTCTGTATAGCCGTCGCTGGAGGGCCGAGACGCCCGCCGACCGTGCCCGCTTCGAGTCGGAGGGCCGCAAGAGCGTCGTGCGTCTTGCCATGCCGCGCGAGGGTGCCTGCCGTTTTCACGACCACATACGCAGCGCCATGACGGTCGAATGGACCAACGAGGCCGATCACGTCATTCAGCGTGCCGATGGTTCATGCCTTTATAACCTCGCTAATGTCGTTGATGACCACGACATGCGCATCACGCACGTCATCCGCGCCGAGGAGCATCTATCGAACACGCCGCGACAAATCTTCATCGCGCAGGGACTGGGTTACGAATTGCCCGAATATGCCCATCTTCCCTTCGTGGCCGAGCCGGGCAGCAAGAACAAACTGAGCAAACGTAAGCTGGCGCAGTATCTCAAAAATCCCGATTTCCGCGCGGCGTGCGAACACGGCCAGGCCATTGCCGCTGCTATCGGACTGACGATGACGGCCGAGACGTTCAATCCGGTCATCGTCGATTTTTACCGCGAAGTCGGCTACCTACCCGATGCCATCGTCAATTATCTGCTGCTCCTCGGCTGGTCGCTCGACGACAAGACGGAGATATTCAGCCGTCAGGAGATGATCGCGCAATTCTCGCTGGAGCGCGTCAACAAGGCGGCGGCCAGTTTCGATGTCAAGAAACTGCGTGCCTTCCAGGAGCGCTACATGATCGCCTTGCCGGTCGAGCCAAAGACAGAGATGGTGCTGCCGTTTCTGCAAAAGGCTGGCCTGATCCCGGCCCCGACGCCCGCCGACATGGTGACACGCGTAACCGACATCGTCCGCGCCGCCGGCGAACGCATCAAGGTAGCCGGCGACATTCTCGACTATGCCGCGTTCTTCGTCGCGGATGAGCAGTTGGTCTACGACCAGAAAGCCTTCAATCAGCACGTCCGCAAACCCGAAGCGAATGCACTGCTGCGTAAGGCACGCGAGCGCCTGGCAGCGGTGACGTTTGAGGCGAAAGCGCTGGAGACGTTGGTGCAGGAGTTTGCCCAATCCGAGGGCGTCAAGCTCAACGACATCAATCAACCGTTGCGCGTGGCCGTCACCGGCAAGAGCATTGGGTTCAGTACCTACGAGACGCTGGCACTGCTGGGCCGCGAGCGCTGTCTGACTCGCATTGATCGTGCGCTGGAGCAGGGAGGAGTGATCGGTAAATGACGAATTGCACATGCGGACATTCTGGCACATGGCCAACTCGTTCGTCGGTGTCGCGTTTGTGGAGGCCAGCTCATGAACCTGGACAGGTTTCTTGGCAACTTTGCTGTCGAGATCAACGACTTAGCAGCTAGGAGGCTGATGAAGTGGGCTTATTTCTTGGACGGTAGTTGGAATCGATATTCCTGGCTGCATGCCCGGATGTTCGGCGCGCTGGTCCGTTCCGTCAGCCGACCTTGTGTCCCGATGGTCGAGGTGAAATGGGGTCGTTATTTCCGACCAGATTTGTGCATAGTAGATGAGAGCGACCAAACAATCGGGATCATCGAGTATGAAAGCACCAATTCTTCCGACGAACGGCTGATGGAGAAAGATTTGGTTCATTTTGAGAGAGCGATACTGGAATACGAAAAGAGTCCGGCCGGTCTACCTCGGTATTGGTTGCTCGTTTCATCCCTCGTGAATCGCAGCGTGAGGAACTATCCTTGGTATTCCTATCCTGACTACCCGCCGTGCCCGAAGTCCAAGCAGGCGAGAGATGCTAACCCGCTCGCTTACTACCAGGACTCTCTTCACAACTACCTGGCTGCCATGTGGGGAAGGATCGCGGCTCGGCTCGGGAGCCATCCGCCGATCGAGATTGTCTGGGCGAATGTCGATGGAGAAGCCCTCACAGTCGTCAATGTCAATGGCGAGAGGCAGAACGGCGAGACGACCTTCCTTTTGGAACTTGCTGAGTAGGCTTGACCTGATGCACCGATCAACAGGCCCGGATACCTGTTTTGTAGGTTAGCTTTTCGTTGCTTTTTTCAGCCTGTCCACCATCTGCTTGAAATCCAGGCGTGGCCGTAGAGGTTTCAGATCAGGATCCTTCAGGAACGACTCCAGCTTGCGGTAGCCGGCCTTAATAGCTCTCGTCAGACAGGCCATTGCCTTGTCCGGATTGCCCAGGCGAACGTGGTAACAGGCCGTGTTGAAAAGCATCACTCCGGTCATCTGGCCGGAGGGGAGCACTCGGTCTGCCTCCTCAAGGATCTGTATCGCCCGTTTATTCTGCCCCAGCTGGGACGCAGCTTGAGAGGCCCTGAAGTAGTGACTTGCCTGGGCGACGCCCAGTCGGAACGCCTTGGCATAACCCGTCAGGGCCGCCTTGTAGTTCCTAAGTCGGTAGTGCCACTCCGCGTAGAAGAGACAGACAGGCTGGTAGTTCGGGAACTCGCTCAGCAACTCCATCAACTCGCCAGCCGCACGTTTCGGGTCGGACTCCACGAACGCCGCGATCCGCTTGAGTCTCTCTTCTGGGCCAACTGTGTTCATCTCCCAGAAGGCGTCCCGGAGTCGGGGTCGCGTTAACCACCACAGCAGACCCGTGCCGAGCCCGAGGATCGCAGTCAGGCCGAAGGGCGAGACTTTGTCGAACATCAAGCGTGCGGTGGCCAAGTAAAGGCTGAAGCCCTGCTGCGTTTGAGTCTCGAAGTCCAGGCCGAAGTGCTTGAGGATCGCGGATAGGCCCGGCAGCAGGAATGTCAGCGCGACCGAGAGAGCCACCCAGGTTCGCTGAACCACCTTCACTTCCAACTCGACCTCAGCGAGGGAGGCGTGATTTTGGCGAATCGAGACGACCGCCCCGTCTACCCGTCCAAGCACCTGCGGGACTACACGGAAGGTCAGGGTTAGGTCGCGTTTGCTCAGCCGAGTTACGATCTTGGGGGGATGGCAGGAGCAGCCGGGCAGCACGGGCTCGACTTCAACAGGCACATCGGTATCGACCTTGAACGGGCTGCTCGACCGCTGATCCGTGTCCTTTTTCTGGACTTTCTCCACCATGTCCCTTGTGATGAGGACCAAAAGGGGGTAGACCCGCTCGGGGTTCATGCGGCTATAGTAACGAACCGTCGCTCGCCGGCGAGCGCCCCTCCTAGCCTTTCCCTGTGCGTCGTCTCTTGCTCTTTGGTCCGCAGCCACCGCTCCCGCAGGATGTCGCTGGACAGTGCAATCCTCCTGGCAGGCCTCCTTCTCACAGGCCGCCACGTCACCGTCAGCTTCTTCTTCCGACTCCAGTTCCTGGTCCACATCCTCGCTGAGAGCTTCGCCGTTCGCCTCCTCGCACTCCAGAGACAACTCGAATTCCGAACTCTCCAGATCGGTGTCGGCTTCGCCCAACGCTGGCTCTGCAAAGTCGATACAAAAGCTAAGTTCGTCTTCATCCGCCGGGGCTGGCTCAATGCGGATGCCGTCTGGCGGGTTGTCGCGGTGGACTCTAATGCCGTCTTCCTCCGCTGGCGCTGGCTCGATGCAGTCCTCCGCCGAGTTCCGATGAACGGCCTCTTCTTCCGCTTCGATTTCCAACGTGGCTCGTCGAAGGATCAATTCCAGGGGTTCAATGGTAGCGGATAAGGAAAAACCGACCTCCACATCGGGAGACAGTACCGTGCCACGATAGACCAGACACCACCCCACCTCCTCAGACGGTTGGCCGAGCTGACGTAACGCCTCCTGGATGACGGCGGCGACTTTCTGTTGGAAAGAAACATTTTCTAGGATGATGTACCTAGTCTGGGCGAGTTCGACTTGGATCACAAGTTGGAAATGCGTAGGCTCGAACATGAGAGTGTCTCTTAGCAACCGAAGAGATACATCTGATAAAACTATCTCATCCGGCTGCATCGAACAACGGAAAAACCTAGTTCTCCCCTCCTATGGCCGAAGATTCGCTCTCATGGTAGCATGTAATTAGATGCAAATTTGACGACAAGGGAGAAGCCATGTTCGACATCGCCAAAGACATTCAGAGCCTTTCCCAATTCAAGCGAAACACTGTCGATGCAATGAAGCAGTTGAAGGAATCCGGCAATCCCCTTGTGCTAACCGTCAACGGTAAGGCCGAGATCGTCGTCCAGGATGCCGCCGCCTATCAGCGTCTGCTGACCCTCGCGGAAAAGGCTGAGATGATGGAGTTTCTGCGCGAGGCCAGGGCCGACGCCGATGCCGGCCGGACGGTGCCAGCACGGGAGTTTCTTGAATCGCTCGGACAAAAGAAGAAAGTCAAGAAGGCATGAGTTTGCACGTCGTCATCGCGCGCAAAGCCGCCCGCGAAATCGAAGAATAGCAACTGGCGCGCTTGTCCCCTGCTTCCTGCCATTCCGACAGACCGCATCCTCTTCCTGTGCAAACTTGGCAGGAAGGCGACCATCGAGCTGTTTCACCATATTAATCGCAACATTTTGCAGTAATTACACTTCCGTTCGATAGATCGTTCGGGCACGATACTTGCATTCCGCCTTCGCACACGGTGGATTCGTTATTGCATCGACTTCGGGAGAAGGTCATGAAGATCAAACCGCTGGGCGACCGGATTGTGATTCGGCGTTTCGAGGCGCAGGAAAAAACAGCGGGCGGCATTATTCTGCCGGACTCCGCCAAGAACAAACCGCAAAAAGGCAAAGTTCTGCACGTCGGTCCGGGCCGACTCGACAAAAACGGCAAACATCAGCCCCTTCAGATCAAGGAGGGCGACATTGTGCTGTTCACCAACTGGGCCGGCGACGAATTCAAGCAGGCTCAGGGGGAAGATGTTCTCCTTATGCGTGAGGAAGACGTTTTGGCTGTGGTGGATGAGTAATCCTCGTTTAGCCGTGACGCGAAAATGACACGCTGAAAACTGAACACTGAAAACTGAACACTGATTTGACATTACCCAACGGGAGGCAAGATGGCTGCAAAGCAGATTGCGTTCGATCAGGAAGCACGGGAAGCCATGCGGCGGGGCATCGCCAAGCTCGCCCGCGCCGTTAAGGTGACGCTCGGCCCCAAGGGCCGCAATGTCATCCTGCAGAAAAGCTTCGGCTCGCCGACGGTCACCAAGGACGGCGTCACCGTCGCCAAGGAGATCGAGCTGGCCGACAAGTACGAGAACATGGGCGCCAGCATGGTCAAGGAAGTGGCCAGCAAGACCAGCGACGTGGCCGGTGACGGCACCACCACCGCCACGGTCATGGCCGAGGCCATTTTCAACGAGGGACTCCGCGCCGTCGTCTCCGGTGCCAATCCGATGCTCATGAAACGCGGCATCGAGAAGGCTGTGGACGACATCGTCGCCAAGCTTCAGTCCATGAAGATCGACGTGAAAACCAAGAAGGACATGGAGAACGTCGCTTCGGTCGCGTCCAACAACGACCGCGAGATCGGCAAGATCATCGCCGAGGCGATGGACAAGGTCGGCAAAGACGGCGTCATCACCGTCGAGGAAGGCAAGGCACTGCAGACGGCTCACGAGTTCGTCGAGGGCATGCAGTTCGATCGCGGCTACCTGTCGCCGTACTTCGTCACCGATCCGCAGAAGATGGAGTGCGAACTCGAAGACCCGTACATCCTCATCTACGAGAAGAAAGTTTCCAGCAACAAGGATCTCGTGCCGGTGCTGGAAAAGGTTCTCAACCAGGGCAAGCCGATCCTCATTCTCGCCGAGGAAGTGGACGGCGAAGCGTTGGCCACGTTGGTCATCAACAAGCTGCGCGGCACCTTCAAATGCGCCGCGGTCAAGGCACCCGGTTACGGTGACCGCCGTAAGGCCATGCTCGAAGACATCGCCGTCCTAACCGGCGGTCAAGCCGTCTTCGAGGATCTCGGCATTCAGTTGGAATCGGTCGGGCTGAACCAGTTGGGCCGGGCCAAGAAGGTCAAGATCGACAAGGACAACACGACGATCATCGAAGGGGCCGGCAAGAAGCAGGCGATTCAGGCTCGCATTCAGGCGATCCAGCGCGAGCTGGAGAAATCGACCAGCGATTACGACAAGGAAAAGCTGAGCGAGCGCATCGCCAAGCTGTCAGGCGGCGTGGCCAAGATCAATGTCGGTGCGGCCACCGAGAGCGAGATGAAGGAGAAGAAGGCCCGCGTTGAGGATGCCATGCACGCCACGCGCGCGGCCGCTCAGGAAGGCGTATTGCCCGGCGGCGGCGTCGCGCTGTTGCGTGCGTCGTCCGGCCTGAAGGCACCGAAGGATTTGTCGCACGATGAGGAGATTGGTTACAACATCGTCGTGCGGGCCTGCCGTGCGCCGATCCAGCAGATTGCCGAGAACGCCGGCGAAGACGGCGCGGTGGTCATGAACAAAGTGCTGGACAACAAGGACACCAATCAGGGTTACGATGCCCGGCTCGATCGCTACTGCGATATGGTCAAGGAAGGCATCATCGATCCGACGAAGGTGGTGCGTTCGGCACTCCAGAACGCGGCCAGCGTGGCCACGTTGTTGTTGACCAGCGATGCACTGGTGGCCGATATGCCCAAAGACGAAAAGAAGCCGGCCGGTGGCGGCGGCGGCTACGACGATATGTACTAAGCCGCAAGCGGCTTGGTTTACCAACGCCGCCGTGCTGCACTGGGAAAAATCGGTGCAACGCGGCGGCGTTGGCACTTCCGCTAAGGGAACCAACATGGCGGACAGCCAATTGAAACAGAAAGTTCACAATGTATTGAAGGGCGTCTACTTCAAGGATAGGGAGGCTCTGGTAGACGTCTCGGACGGATCGGATGATAGTATCCACGTCGTCATCGTCAGTCGTAAGTTCGATGGCCGGCGGATGAAGGAAAAAAACGACTTGATCTGGTCGGTGTTGGTACAAAATCTTTCTCCCGACGAATGGGGAAAGATCTCTTTGTCGGTTGGCGCAAGTCCCGAAGAAATCAAGGCGACCTAGCTTGTCGAGTTTCAACTCGCCACAACCCGCAGTCGCTCCTCAGGACGGCGGCGGAACCATGCCGCCACAAGCAAAACACCATCGATCTCATGCAATCCCGGCGGTCCTAACGCCATTCCATCGCGTCGATACACGCCTTCGAGCAACTTCGACATCTCCTCCTGGCTCCTCTCATCGTGCGGTGCTGGCAAAACAGTACACACGCGCCCGCCGTGGATGACATACCACAATTCACGCTCATCGTGACCGCGCACGGGATAAATAAACGAATGCCGCGATGCCTCACGCACGCGCCGCAGATGATCGCTGATCCAGGTCATCGAATCGAGTTTGTCACGCAGGGCGGCGGCGCGCTCGAACTCCAAGCTCGCGGAAGCAGTCGTCATGTCGCGCTCGATCGCGTCGATCAGCGCGCGATCCTCACCGCGAAGGAAGGACAAGACGGCCGAAACATTCTTGGCATAATCGTCGCGCGAACAGCTGGCAGCGCAGGGGCCAAGACAATTGCCAATCTCATGACGAATGCAACCAGGCGCAAGCGGCAGCGCGAATAACTCCAGCTGATCGGCGAAGATCATCGTTTGCGATTGTGGGCAGTCGCGTAGACGGAACCAGTCGTTGATGCGCCGCACGGCCTCGCGCGTCTTGAAACCGGCGGGCACGGGACCGAAGTGAGCGAATGCCGTCCGCGGCGGTTGCTTCGCCAGAAAGACGGTAGCGGCCGGACGACGGCCGACGCACACATACACACAGCGCCGATGATGGGGCTGCCCCTGCACATTGAAACGCGGTTGCCAGCGCTGAATCAGTTCCAGTTCGCGCAGGAGAGCCGCGAACTCGCTGGGAGCGATCTCCCAGGCGAGCAGGCGCGTGTCCTTCAAGATGCGTCCGGCCTTGGCATCGCGGCTCTTCGTGCGGAAGTAACTTAGCAGTCTTGCCCGCAGATTCTTCGCCTTGCCGACGTAGATTAATTCGCCGGCGGCATCGACCATGCCATAAACGCCGGGCAAACGCGGACAATCGCGACGCATCAGAGTGCGTAAGCGACCGGGACGCCTGGCCCGGATGGTATGCAGAGGAGGAGGTTCCGCTGTGGGTAATAATGCGAGTGGGCCGAACCCTGTAAACGCTTGACGGGCAAAGAGTCCATTCACCGTCTCACTCCGCGCGGCGATTTCGGCTCCGACTGACTCAAGTAATTCTAGCGATTCTAACGATTGCGCGGCCAGTCGCTATGCATATGTATTATTTTGTACACATGAACGCTTGACTACTGATGAGATGGAGATTATGTTTCACTTTGGCGTCTTGGGGACGCCGGCACCGGAGCCGCCCGGCTGGGACATTGGGGCGGCTCCGGTTTGCTATTTTGTTTGGTGCGATGCGCCGCTTGGCGTTTCGCGAAACGTAAATCCGTGCGTCGCGGCTACACTCAATACACCTTGAGAATCGGTACGACGCTCGTTTGCGGATCACCACCAGTGACGTGAACTTGTCGCTGCACATCGACGAATACATCGACTTCGCTGCGCACGCCGAACTCCGGCAGATAGATGCCCGGCTCGATCGAAAAGCAGGTGCGCGGCAGCACTTGCCGTTCCTCATGCGTCTCCAGGTTGTCCATGTTGGCACCGTTGCCGTGCGTCTCCTGGCCGATGGAGTGTCCGGTACGGTGACAGAAAGCGGCACCGTGGCCGGCTTGCTCAATCACATCGCGGGCCGCCTGATCCACCTCCCAGCCGCGCAGCGCCGGCCCCTGCGGAAACGCCGAACGCACGCGCTGGATAGCCGCGTCCCGCGCGCGGGCGACAATCTGGAAAATCGTCTCGTACTTCTGGGGCACTTCCGTGCCAACGAAACCAGTCCACGTCAAATCGCTGTACACGGCGCGTGGCTTATCGAGCTTGGCCCACAAGTCGATGAGTACGAAATCGCCCTGGCGAATGGGGGCATCGCTATCGGGACCGGGTGCGTAGTGCGGATCGCCGCTGTGTGGGCCGACGGCGCAGATGGGCGGATGATCGGTGATGAGACCATGCGCGGCGAAGTGATCCATGATGCACTTCTGCACTTCAGTCTCGCGCACGGAACCACCATTGCGGACACGCTGGGCGATGAATCCAAAGGCGACGTCGTAGGCCGATCGTGTATGGCGTGCGGCTTCGAGGTGCATTTGCCATTGCTCATCATCCCAGCACGCCTCAAACTGCTGAATGAGATCGCCGGAAGAGACAATCTCGACCCCGAAGGAACGGACCAGTTCGATGGTGCCGGCATCGACGCGCGAGACGTAGGGGTTGGCATTGCGCGGCACATACTCCATCGCCACGCGCTGACAGCCGGTTAGCAGCGACGCAACGCCCGCCTCCAGTTCTTGCCAGCGCAGATAGCGTTGAGCGGAACCGGGCACGCAATCGAGAGCGTGCGGTTCAATCTGATGCACCAGTTTGCGCGCCTCTCCCCTAGCCGGCACGAAGTAGAACCAACGACGCGAAAGGATGGCATCGGCCGGTAGGTGCAGCACACGGCGAGCCAGCACGTTGAGTCCGCGAAAATCGTACAGCAGCCAGCCATCCAGCTTTGCTGTTTGCAGAGCCGATTGCACCGACGCCAGATCGAACATGGTGAATCTCCTTGACAATCCGAGCGGCGAGCGGTTTCCGTCGCCCTTGCAACTTTAAAGTATGCCGGCCAGTGGCACTTCTACTATACCTTCTCCGGGCCGTGCGTTGTAGTGGCCGACTAATCGCTGGTGTTTTCTACCCGTTGCTGAAGCCCGCTTGCGGCAAAGCGTCCGCATGAGTTGTCCTCTGAGAGACACGCCCCCGAGGGGGAGCTTGTAGACGAGTCGGCCGAATTCCCGTACAAAACCGCAAAAGGTGCCGCTCCCGCAAAGGGCTTGCTCCTTGGGAACTGTGTCGTTCGGGTGCGACACGATGTCGCGTGTGGAATTGTGACATGGAGATGTCACCAACTGTTCTGTTAGTTGTATCCTACCGGGACGTGCGTCCCTGGCAACGGGGGGTGCGAAGCAGACTTCCCCACGAATAGTGATCGCTCGGAAAAAAGTGTAAACTCATCGTGAAGAGGTCGATTATGGAGAAGTGAAGTCATCGACCATTACTATAAAATGACTTACTTGTTCTCCAGCACCCAGTGCGCGGCTCGCTGAACCAATTCGGTAACATTACTCAACCCAAGTTTCTCTTTAATGCGGGATCGGTAGGTTTCCACTGTTTTGCAACTGATGGACATTAGCTCGGCGATTTTCTCCGTCGTTTGTCCCTGACCGATCAGTTCAAAGGTTTCCAACTCTCGATTTGAGAGTAAGTCAATTGGAGAGCGCTGCAGTGGCTTGCCATCGACAACACGGCGAAGCAAGTCATTGGACAGTTCCTCGCTGACATATACCTTGCCGGCAAGCACGGCTCGGATCGCTTCCAAGAGTTGACGAGTGGCCTGACCCTTGTGCAAATAGCCCGAAGCGCCTGCCCGCAAGGCGCGCTCAGCGTAGAGGTTTTCCTTGTACATCGACCAAACGAGTACGCGGGTTTCCGGATGGCGATCTTTAATCGAGCCGATCAGGTCAAGGCCATTGCCTTTTTTCAGGGAGATGTCGATGATCGCGAGGTCGGGTCGGGCAGAGCCTATTAATGCCAGGGCACTGGGTACATCCTCCGCCTCGCCGCAGACTTCCAGATCGGGCTGCAAAGCGATTTGCATTGCCAATCCCTCGCGCACCATCGGATGATCATCCACGATTAGAATTTTTATTGGTGCTGACATCTCCGGTTTCCTTGTGTTGATTGGAGCCTCGTTGAGGTAGTGTCACGGTCACGACCGTTCCGCCCTCCTGAGCCGGTTTGATGCGAAAGACGCCGCCGATCAATGTGGCTCGATATTCCATGATGCGAATGCCGAGCCCTTTGTTGTCCTTCGTTTGCTCCGCGATCCCTACCCCATCATCCCTGATACGCAGCCGCAATCCATTTGGCAGAGCGAGGATACTCAAGTCAATCCGCCGCGGTCGGCCGTGTCTCAAGGCATTGCTTAGTGCTTCCTGAGCAATGCGGTAGAGTTCCATCGAAATCGCATGGTCGGGCATCTCAATCCATTCCGGGCACTCGAATTGAATCGATACACCCGATTGCTCGCGCATGCTCGTCGCCAGATCATCGAGTGCAGCCCATAACCCCTTGGCTTCCATCTCCACAGGAACCAGACCATGTGCTAGCGCCCGTATCTGTTTATGAAGCTGATTTAGCCCCGCGACGAGTCGAATGGCAAGCCGCTGTTCCGAGCTGGCTTCCGGCAAGCGCTGGCTCAATGTCTGGGACATGAGGCCCAATCCGGTGATCTCCTGGCCCACGCTATCGTGGAGTTCCTGGCCAATCTGTCGTTCGGTTTCGGCCGTTATTTCCAGAAGTTGGCACTCCAACATCTTACGTGGCGTGATGTCGAAGGAGACGCCGAGGAAGCGAACGGCTTGTCCCTTTTCGTCGTAGTACCAGCGTCCAAAGACTTTTATCCACCGGATCTCCGTGTTGTCCACTCGCCGGATGCGGTACTCCACGGAGTAAAGCGAGCGATTTTGCAAGGCCTGTTCTCGCTCTTCCTGAATGCGAGCCTGATCGTCGGGGTAAACGACCTGTAGCCACATGTCGATCGGGGTCTCGCGGTCCACATTCGTCGCGTAACCGAGCATGCGGAGATGGTTCGCCGACCAGTACACCGTGCCGCTCTTGACGTTCACGTCATAGGTACCCATCCCCGCGCCTTCCACGGTGAGTCGAATCCGCTCCTCGCTCTGCTCCAGCGACCGGGTTGTCCTACCATGTTGATCCATCTCAAGCCGCAGGCTGCTGATGGCCTCATCGAGTTGTCGGGAGCGGTTGATCGTGTTAATGGCCATGTAGGCCATCAGCCATATCGTTGCGAGGCCCATCCCTCGATTGATAGCGTCCCACGAGGGCGGATTGCTTCCCGGGGGAGATAGGACGCTGCCAGTCAATGTCATGATGGAGCATGCCAGACCCGCAAAGACCACCATCCGCGTGTTACGGAATAACATCGGCACGAGGAAAACCGGCAGGTTCAGCACCCAGACTTCGATTCCCAGTGGAGAAATGAGGTCCAAGACGAAGACCAGAACGGAGTACAAGATGAGGGCGGCAATCAGCGCACGCCGCTTGTTGCTCATGTTCGTGCCCCTCGGAACCAAGATGGGGTGGCTCTGGTCTGTCCAGGCGACAGCTATCTCTTTAACTAGCAGAAGCATTTTAGCGGCACAAGCAAGTGCAGTCATGAGAAGCGAGTTATGTAAGGATTTTCCTGACACGCGCTGCGGAAAATTCCCGACAGGAAATGACCGCGCGGCCTGATTGTTCGAGAACGGGACCGGCGGTAGTATTCTCTTACCTCTCCAGCACTGCCCGAATCGTTGCCCACCAAGCGGTCGAATCATGCGGAAACGAAAACAGCGGACGCTTACCTCCTCATCACATGGTGATCCAGTGCGCGATCTGGAAGGCAATTAGCGAGCGAAAAACTCTATGAAAGTCTCACCGATCCTGCTCATCCTCCTGGCGCTGATTTCCCTCTCCCTACCTGCTTGCGACATGCACGCGGAGGGGAAGGAGCAACCCCACCAGGAACACCATAAGATCTTGGTCACCAGCCCTCAGGCAAAGTACGTCATCATCACCCGGCAATATGTCTGTCAGATCCACTCGCAGCGTCACATAAATGTCCGTGCCCTCCAGAACGGGTATCTCGAGGAGATCCCCATCAAGGAGGGCCAGGCAGTGAAACAGGGCGATGTGATGTTCAAGATCGTACCAACTCTTTACGAGGCAAGGCTGGACGCCGAGTTGGCCGAGGCCCGGCTCGCGCAATTGGAGTTCAATAACACCAAGAAGTTGTTCGAGGACAAAGTGGTTTCTCAGAATGAGGTGCTGCTGCTACAGGCCAAACTGGCAAAGGCTCAGGCCAAGGCGAAGCTGTCGGCGGCCGAATTGAACTTTGCCACAGTCCGAGCACCTTTCGACGGCATCATCGACCGCCTGCGCGAGCAGCATGGCAGCCTGATCAAGGAAGGGGATATCCTCACGACCTTGTCCGATAACAGCTTGATGTGGGTTTATTTCAACGTACCCGAGGCCCGCTACCTCGAGTATATGGCCCACCGCGATGAGAATAAGGAGGATCCGCGAATCGAACTCGTGCTGGCGAACGGCAGCAAGTTCCAGCACGTAGGCAAGATCGGTGCGATCGAGGCCAAATTCAACAATGAGACCGGGAACATCCCCTTCCGTGCGGATTTTCCGAACCCGAACGGTCTGCTGCGTCACGGTCAAACTGGCAACGTGTTGATCCACCGAACCTTGAATAACGCCATCGTCATCCCTCAGCGAGCGACTTTCGAGAATCTCGACAAGCGGTACGTTTACGTCGTCGGCAAAGATGACGTGGTCCATCAGCGAGAGATCGTCATCCAGAACGAACTGGATGACATCTTCGTGATCAAGACGGGACTCGATGTGAACGACAAGATCGTTCTCGAGGGGGTCCAGCAGGTTCACGACGGCGAGAAGGTGGAATTCGAGTTCCGTCCCCCCGAAGAAGCGCTTGCACATCAAAAAAACCACGCGGAATAGCGGCCGCTTCCGGTACGGAAACCAATGAGGTTATCTCAAAATCATGTTCGCAAAATTCCTCCATCGACCGGCATTGGCGATCGTTATCTCGGTATTCATCTTGATCCTGGGTGGTTTGGGAATCAAGAGCCTGCCGGTATCTCAGTTCCCTGCCGTCGCGCCACCGAGCGTGGTGGTCTCGGTTTCTTATCCCGGTGCCAGTGCTGAAGTCTTGGTTGACTCGGTCCTGATTATCTTGGAGCAGGCCATCAACGGCGTACAGGACATGCGCTACATGGCCTCCAGCGCCACCAGTGCCGGTGAAGCAACGATCCAGATCATCTTCAAACCAGGCACGGACCCGAACGTGGCGGTCGTGAACGTGAATAACCGGATCGCCATCGTGAAGAACAGACTCCCTCCCATCGTGGAGCGGGAGGGAATCATCGTCATGCAGGCCATGACGAGCATGCTGATGTACGTGAACGTCTACAGTACGGATAAAAGCATCGACCAGAATTTTCTTTACAACTACGTCACCGTCAACGTCCTGCCCGAGATCAAGCGGAGCCAGGGCATCGGCAGCGCCACGATTCTCGGCAACCGCGCGTATGCCATGCGGCTCTTTCTGAATCTCGACCGCATGCGCGCCTACAATCTATCCTCCGACGACGTTATGAAGGCGGTGAAAGAACAGAGCATGATTGGTTCGCCTGGACGACTCGGCCAGGCGACGGGCAAGACGTCGCAAACGGTCGAGTACGTCCTAACCTGGATAGGGCGCTACAACAAGCCAGAGCAGTATGAAAACATCATTCTGAAGGCAAATCCTAAGGGTGAGATCCTGCGGCTCAAGGATGTTGCCAAAGTCGAGTTGGGCTCTTCGTTCTACGACCTTTACTCGGACATGGACGGCAATCCCTCGGCTGCCATCGTTCTCAAGCAAAGCCCCGGCTCCAACGCCTCCGCCGTCATTGAGGAAGTCAAGGAGAAGCTCAAGGAAATCAAGAAGGACTCGTTCCCTCCCGGCATGGACTTCGAGGTCAGCTACGACGTTTCCAGTTTCCTGGAAGCCTCCATCGAGAAGGTACTCCACACCCTGTTCGAGGCCTTCGTGTTGGTGGCCCTGGTAGTCTTTCTGTTCCTTGGGGATTGGCGTTCCACGCTGATCCCGACCTTGGCCGTCCCGGTATCCCTGATCGGGACGTTCTTTTTCATGCAGATGTTCGGCCTCTCGATCAACCTGATCACGCTCTTCGCGCTGGTGCTGGCGATCGGGGTCGTGGTGGATGACGCCATCGTGGTGGTCGAAGCGGTGCATGCCAAGATGGCCGAGAAGCACCTTTCACCCTATCGGGCGACCAAGGAGGTTGTTCAGGAGATCAGCGGCGCGATCATCGCCATCACCCTGGTGATGACAGCCGTCTTCGTTCCGGTAACCTTCATGACCGGGCCGGTCGGCGTCTTCTACCGCCAGTTCGGCCTCACGATGGCCACAGCCATCGTTCTCTCCGGGATCGTAGCCCTGACGCTCACGCCGGTTCTCTGTGCGATGCTTCTCAAGCCTCACACGAACCACGCGAAAAAACCTGGGCTGCTGGCCGTGATCTGGTCCTACACGCTTCCTCTCCTGCTGCGCCTCTTTGACCGTGGCGTCGAGAAGGTCACGGGCGGTTATGCTGCCGTCCTGCGCCGGATCGTCACGCGCCGCGCGCTGACCCTGTTCGTCATCATGGGCTTTGGCATCGCCATCTACGTCGTGAACGTGAAGCTTCCATCGGGCTTTATCCCGCTTGAGGACCAGGGCATGATCTATGGGATCATCCAGACACCTCCAGGCTCGACGCTCGAGTACACCAATGCCAAGTCCCACGAACTACAGGCGATCGCCAAAGACGTCGAAGGCGTCACCTCGGTCTCCTCGTTGGCCGGTTACGAGGTTCTGACCGAGGGCCGAGGCTCGAACGCGGGGACCTGTCTCATCAATTTGAAGAACTGGTCCAAGCGCAAGCGGACTTCACGCCAGATCATTGAGGAGCTTGAGGAAAAAGGCCGCCAGATCTCCAATGTCAAGCTCGAGTTTTTCGAGCCGCCCGCCGTTCCGGGTTTCGGCGCGGCCGGCGGTTTCTCCGTGCGTGTCCTGGACAAGACGAACACGATGAACTACCAGCAGCTCGGAGAAGCGACCGACAAGTTTATGGACGCCTTGTCGAAGCGCAAGGAGGTGAAGGGATTGTTCACCTTTTTCGCCAGCAACTACCCGCAGTATGAGTTGATCATCAACAACGACGTGGCCATGCAGAAGGGCGTGTCGATCGGAAATGCGATGGACAACCTATCCATCCTCATAGGCAGCACTTGGGAGCAAGGCTTCGTCCGCTTCGGCCAGTTCTTCAAGGTCTATGTCCAGGCCTCGCCGGATTTCCGGCGCTTCCCCTCGGATTTTGAAAATATGTTCGTCAAGAACGATCATGGGGAAATGGTCCCCTACTCCTCATTCATGCAGATCAAGAAGAAGCAGGGCTTGAACGAGATCAACCGCTACAACCTGTATCCCTCCGCCGCCATTCAAGGTGCCCCGGCTGCCGGCTACAGCACCGGTCAAGCCATCCAGGCGATCCAAGAGGTCGCCGCCGAGACGCTGCCGCGCGGTTACGACATCGGCTGGGAAGGCCTCTCTTATGACGAGGCATCAAAGGGGAACATGGCGGTTATTATCTTCGGGATCGTCGTCGTCTTCGTCTATCTGGTACTGGTCGGGCAATACGAGAGTTTCATGTTGCCGTTCGCAGTGATTTTGTCGCTGCCGGTCGGGCTTTTCGGTACCTTCCTGTTCCTACAGGTAATGGGGTTGGCCAACGACGTCTACGCTCAGATTGGTCTGGTCATGCTGGTCGGTCTGCTCGGCAAGAACGCGATCTTGATCGTCGAATTCGCGGTGCAGCGACGCCAGGAGGGTCTGAGCCTTTGGGAGGCAGCCATCGAAGGAGGGAAATTGCGCTTCCGGCCGATTCTGATGACCTCTTTCGCCTTTATCGCCGGTCTCCTTCCGTTGGTCGTTGCCACCGGCCCCGGGGCGATCGGAAACCGCACCATCGGCACCGCAGCAGTCGGCGGGATGCTCGTGGGTACCTTGATAGGAGTTCTGGTAATTCCCGGCCTTTATTACTTGTTAGGCAAGATTGCCGATGGTCGCTACCTTCTCCGGGACGAGGTGGATACCCCTCTCAGTGAGACTCTCGGACACACAACACAGGAGAGCGTCGCTCGCACCGAGGTGGTTTCCGCAGAGGGCAAGCTCTAGCGGATGCTTTGCACCCAGGGCAGAGAATCCAACTATCTAGCCTGAAACAGCAAACAGCCCTGCGGAACGGTTCCTTTTGGTCTTGCTCGGTCGTGCCGGGTTGCTATCCTCACGCTCTTTCCGGGGGATGATGAGATGGCCTTTCGCGCAAACTGTATGGTGTTGCTGCTCTCGACTCTGCCCATCGGGGGATGCGGGACCGTTGCAAACCTGGCCAGGTCAGGCCCCGAGGGTGGCAAGAACCCTTTCGGCGGAGTGAAGCAAGATGTGGGGTGTATTAAGCAGGCGGAAACCGGAGATTTGGGATCAAGAACGCACCCCAAGTCGGAGTCGGAGCAACATCCGCAGATCGCACGAATGCTATTCTGCGCCGTGGACCTGCCGTTCAGTTTTATCGGCGATCTCGTGACCTGGCCTTACACCGCGACGTACTCCTACATTAATCAGCCAATCCCTACTCCGCCTGTGATACTACAGGCTCCACCTGTCATACAAGCAACGGCCGCGGATCGGCCTCAGACCTCTCCGTAAGTGCATGCTTACACGCTTGATCGACCTGGCATTGCTCGACAATCTGGAGTTGAAGATCCTGGCTCTAGACGTCAAGGGCGAGACGAATGAACCTCTTAACGAGATTGCCAAACACAAAGCAGATGAAGCACGTGCTTGCCAGAGCGATCGCTTGCAGCTTCCTGCTGGTTCTGCCGTCCTGTGGAATCCCCAATCTCCGTCAGGCGAAGCCGGGACCAGACGTGCCGGCAAACTATACGGCGGGCTACAACGGAGCCGCCAACTCGGAAAACTCCTCTCAGATCCCGATAGAAGATTTTTTCACGGATCCGATCCTTACGCACTTGATCTGCCAAGCTCTGGCCGGCAACCAAGAGCTGAAGATCATGTATGAGGACGTCCAGGTCGCCCGCAACGTGATTCTGGGGCGGTCGGGGGCGTACCTTCCCTCCGTCAGTCTCGGGGCTGTCGCGGGAGTGGAAAAATTCAGCCGATTCACACCTTTGGGAGCTGCTGAGAAAGAACTCACGTATCTCCCCGGCAAGCACTTTCCCGAGCCGGGGGGAATTTTTCTGTTGACCGCCAACATTTCCTGGCAAGTGGACATCTGGAGGCAGCTGCATAATGCCAAGGACGCGGCCGTGCTGCGCTTCCTCGCTACCGCCGAGGGGCGGAACTACGCCGTGACTCGTCTGGTCGCGGAGATTGCCGAGAATTATTACATGCTTCTGGCGCTCGATAAACGGCTTGAGAATCTGGATCAAATTATCGCGCTTCAGGAAGACAGCCTCGGGAAGGCGAAGGCCAAGAAAGCTGCAGCCCGCGGCACCGAGTTGGGTGTTCAGCGCTTCCAGGCCGAGGTTCGCAGGAACCAGAGCCAAAAGCTGATCGTTAACCAGGAAATCATCGAGGTCGAGAACCGTATTAACTTCCTCGTCGGTCGCTACCCGCAGCCGGTCGAACGCATGTCGGGGGATTTCATCGATCTGAACTTGCACGCGCTGAGCGTAGGAGTGCCCGCGCAGCTGCTTCAGAACCGACCCGACATCCGCCAAGCCGAGCGGGAACTGGCGGCTGCCGGGCTTGACGTGAAGGTCGCCCGGGCCAACTTCTTTCCTCGGCTGGACATCGCCGGCCCCGAAGGCCCAACGGGGCCAGCCGGCCCCATTGGCTTCCAGGCCTTCAACCCAAAATATCTGTTCTGGAGTCCCGAAGCCTTGATTGGCAATGTCGCGGGTAACCTGATCACGCCGTTGATCAACAAGAGAGCGATCAAGGCCGACTACAAAACCGCGAACGCCCGGCAATTGCAGAGCGTCTACAACTACCAGCGCGTCATCCTCAACGCCTTCACCGAGGTTGTCAACCGCGTGTCCAAGGTGCAGAACTACAGCAAGAGCATCGAGATCAAGAAGCAGCAGGTGAAATCGCTCGTGGCCTCCGTCGAAATCGCCGGCAAACTTTTTCAGGCTGCCTTCGGCGGCGGTTCCGATTACATGAACGTGCTATTCGCCCAGCGTGACCTCATGGAGGCGAGAATGGTCTTGATCGACACCAAACAGCAGCAATTGTCCGCCATCGTAAACGCCTATCAAGCCCTCGGCGGCGGTTTGTTGGGATGCAGTCGCGCTGATCCAAGACTTCCTCAACCCGGTCCCAGCCTCGACAAATCCCGGCAAGGAGGAGGCGATCCGTCCGGGACTGAACAACTCCCTGCCCCCCGCAAACAGCCTGAGCAGCTCTCCGGCCCCAACCCCGCCTAGCCCGCTGTATTGTGATGGCATCGTGCAACGCTTCAAGCAGATTAGCGGACAGAAAGTCGAACGCTGCCGCAGGTTGACGGCCCTGGAACAACGGATGGCTACCGATGTCGCGTGAGACCGCTGACGGGCTGCTATGCAGTTCGCTGCCGTTTCATTCGCGTAGCCGATTATCCGCCCCTTTGGTCGCTCTGTCCCCACAAATGCTCGAAATTCGTTGCCTCTGCCCGTATGGTGAGAGAAGATAGGTTGTGATTCATCGGAGCGAGCGCGAGGCGGAAGGAGTGCGGAAAGCATGGGACTCAGCAAATACAAAGTCGTAGCCGCCGTGTTCCTGGCGGCCATCGTCACGGCATCGCTCGCTCGGGCCGACAAGCCGGGCGAGGTGAAACGATTACGGACCCCAAATGGGGGTATTCAGCCGCAGGTCGCCGTGGATGGCAAGGGCGTTCTGCACCTGATTTACTTCCGTGGCGATCCACGACACGGCGACATCTTCTACGTCCGTTCGACCGACGAAGGCGCCACCTTCTCGCATCCTCTGCGCGTCAACAGCACAAGCGGCAGTTCCATCGCCATCGGTAACATTCGCGGCGCTCATCTGGCCGTGGGCAAGAATGGCCGCGTTCACGTCGCCTGGATTGGTGCCGGCAAGACAGGTCTGGACGGGATGCTCTATGCGCGGCTGAAAGACGATGGCACGGCGTTTGAACCGCAGCGCGACGTGATTCACGCGGCCAAGGGGCTCGATGGCGGCGGTTCTGTCGCCGCCGATGATGCGGGAAATGTCTATGTGGTCTGGCATGCGCCGCAACCGGGCGAGAAGGGCGAGGTCAATCGCCGCGTCTGGGTGGCGCGCTCGGAGGATGAGGGCAAGACATTCGCCGCGGAGAAAGCCGCTTACGAGAAGGCTACCGGCGCTTGCGGCTGCTGTGGTCTGCGTGCCTTCGCGGATCACAAGGGCAACGTCTATGTACTGTATCGATCCGCGATGGAACGTCTTCATCGAGACACTTACTTGTTGACCTCCAAGGATAAGGGGGAAAACTTTCATGGCGATGATGTGCAGGCTTGGAAGGTGCAAGCGTGCCCGATGAGTAGCTTCGCGTTTGCCGAAAGTCCCAGCGGCGTTTTAGCTGCGTGGGAGACCAGCGGGCAGGTTTACTACGCCTCGATCGACCCGGCGACCGGCAAGCGATCGAAGCCGATCGCCGCACCCGGCGCGGCGCACGAACGCAAACATCCCGTCATGGCGGGCACTAGGGGCGGAAAAACCATTTTGGTTTGGACTGAAGGAATGGGCTGGGATCGCGGCGGGGCCGTGGCGTGGCAGGTCTATGATAAGAATGGCAAAGCGACGACCGACAAGGGGCGAGCCGCTGGCGTGCCCACCTGGAGTTTGGTGGCCGTGTTCCCGCGCAAGGATGGCGGATTTACGATTGTGTATTGAGGACGCGAACTCTTTAACGCAATGAGCCGCTTGCGGCTTAGCGTGTGGAGACGCTAAGCCGCAAGCGGCAGTCTGTTCGTGCCTTTTATTCATCGCGATCGGACATTTGCAAATCGTCGAGCAGACTTTGCCGCACTTCCTCGCTCAGCGGCGCGCTCTCGTGCTGATAATTCGCCCGTTGGACGGCGAAGTGCGCCGGCAGATCGAAGTCGGCCAACAAACTCCGGCCGCGCTCCTCAAGGACGAACTGCACCCAATGAGCCGTGCCAATGCATCGATCCTCGGGACGGCAGGTAATCAGGTCGGCGGGATAGCGCGCTTCACCGATATGCAAACACAGTTCATCGCCGCGCAGATTCTGCCAAGCCGCCAGTTCCTCACGCAGTCGCTCGTCGTGTACTTTGAGCAACAGGGCCGCCTGCAAACGATTGCGCCGCGGCAACAGACGATTGTGTAAATCCAACTCCTGTTGCACGCGCAACGGTTCGCTCAGACGCGCGATGCGCAGCACTTCTTGCACGCGGAACCACAGCGTTTGTCGATTCTCGAACAAAAGGGTCAGACTGGAACCAATGCGAACACGACGATAGCGATCAAGATAGCGGCCGTGCGCCTCGAAGAACTCGCGGCGGCGCGGAGCGTATTCCTCCAACGGCAACAGATCATCAAATGTCAACGCCTTCATCGAAGAGACTCCGTTCCCTTCTCCGGCGGCAGAATCAAATTCACATACAGCGCGGCCGCAAGCAAAGCGCCGAGAATGGGACCGCCTCCATAGATGACAACCTCCGCCAGCCAGCTCGGTCGCGCCGCGCCGTGGACGGTCGCTTCCCACAGCGCCGGACCAAACCAGCGTGCGGGATTCGCCGCGCCGCCCGTGAAGCGATAACCGAACAGCACGGCCGCCGCCTGCGCCAGACCCACGATCAGACCACCCAGACGCGGCGCGCGGCGATCGAACAGCGTGGCGAAAATGGCCAACGCCACCAGACACGTCAAGAACAACTCGAACGCCGTGCCGCTGATGAGACGAGATAGCCCGATGGTGTCGTTCTCCGGGTTGAACGCTTTCAGATAGGGAGCGCCCGCGTGCATGGCGGCGAGGACGCCGTCGGCGAACGTCAGACGGAGGACAAGGCCGGCGAGCGCGCCGCCGAGCAGTTGCATGAGAATCAGCCAGCCGGCCTGGGCGCTGTCAATGCGTTTGAACACCCACAGCATAACCGTGATGGCCGGATTGAGGCAGCCGGTCGAGACGTGGAAGGTGACGGTGAGGACGGCGGCGAGCGTGAAGCCCTCGGCCAACGCCAGCGCCGTCACCGGCAGTGGCGGACTCGCCAAGCCCGATGCGCAGACGGTGCCGGCTCCGACCAGAACCAGTATGAAAGTGCCGATCAACTCGGCGAGATACATCCGTAATTTGTTATCCATGTTTCCCTTCGTCTTCGCGGTCGCCGTATTCAAACCCCAACGACGGAACCTGTCAAGCCGGCGCGCCAGCCCGCAGCGCAAGCAAGGGAACGATTTTCCCTTGCTTGCGCTGCGGGCTAGCTGGTAAGCGGTTCATTGTTCCTTCAGCGTCCAGCGCACTTCCGCTCCTTCGTTCGGTCCCAGCGCGATCAGCACCTGCACGCGGCGCGGCGGCATGGGTTCCCTGGTGTGCCAGTCCTCATGCCCACCAATTCATAATCACCCGGCGGCACCGGCGGCAGGCGGAAACGCCCCTCGGTTCCGCTGATGGCGCCCGGCGAACCGTCCAACACCCAGATGTAGGCCGGCGTGCGCTTCGGTTGCAGCTGCGAACGTACTTCGATCAGGCCGGGCGACGACAGCGGAAACCGTCGCTTATTGCCGCGTTTGAGAGTCTCGCTGAACGTCGCTGCGCCGGATGCCTGAAAATCCGCGCGCTCATCAATGGTACCCAACTCGACTGAATTGCCTCTCTGCGCCAGCACGACGTGCGGCCGATATTCGCCTTGCTCGACCACCAGGCTTATCGGCTCCGTGGATGCTGGAATCGTCCGTTTGCCGGAGACTAACCAGACGGCGGTTTGGCTGATGCCGTGCGTGGTCGAATCGATTCGCAAGCGCGGCGTCGGCGGACTGGGTTCCGTCCCTTCCCAGCGGATAACGCCGTGGATGATCCCGCTCTCCTTGTTTTTGATGACCTCAGGATTTTCTTTCCGCGTCGGAATCTTCGTCAGCGGTGGGTCGCTCTTCGTGGGAGGCGGCGGCGTGGATTTCTTCACCGCCTGAATCGGAGGCGACTTGTTGCTGTCCG
>DATNCY010000121.1:0-3102 GCA_035553375.1 Gemmataceae bacterium | reverse complement strand
AGCCGCGGCTTCAATGCGGCTTTCATCACTCTTAACAACGACTGGAGAATTCGTCATGGCTGACACGGCTGCTGATATTCTGATCGACACGGTTCTTGACTGGGGCGTCGAGGTGATCTTCGGACTGCCCGGGGACGGCATCAACGGAATCATGGAATCGCTGCGCAAGCGACAGGACAAGGTGCGGTTCATCCACGTCCGCCACGAGGAGGCCGCTGCTTTCATGGCCTGCGCTTACGCCAAGTACACCGGCAAACTGGGAGTGTGTCTCGCGACCTCCGGGCCTGGCGGGATCCACCTGCTCAACGGGTTGTACGACGCCAAGCTGGACGGCGCGCCGGTCCTGGCGATCACCGGCCTGCAATTTCACGACTTGATCGGCACCCACACGCAGCAGGACGTCGATCTGGACAAGCTCTTCGAGAACGTGGCGGTTTACAACCAGCGGATCATGGGTCCCGCCCACGTCGAGAACATCACCGAATTGGCCTGCCGAACGGCAATCGCGTATCGGACGGTGGCTCACATCACCATTCCGACGGATTTCCAGGAGGCAACGTCGACGAAGGGCCGGACGAAGAACAATGTCCCGCATCACGTCTCCGAAGTAATGACGCATTACGCGCCGGTCCCGCGAGCTGACGATCTGCGCCGTGCGGCCGACTTGCTCAATGAGGGCGAAAAGGTGTGCATTCTCGCGGGTCGAGGCGCTCTGGGCTGCGCTGACGAGCTGGAGGCCATTGCCGAGACATTGGGCGCGCCGGTGGTCAAGGCGCTGCTCGGAAAGGCGACGCTCCACGACGACAGCCCGTATACCACCAACACCTTCGGCCTGCTCGGCACACGGCCCTCGCAGGACGCGATGGAAGGTTGTGACACGCTCCTGCTGGTCGGCAGCTGCAACCCGTACATGGAGTTCTACCCGGATGCCAGGAAGGTGCGGGCCGTGCAGATCGATCACGATCCGGTGCGGATCGGCCTGCGTTGTCCGGTCGAAGTGGGCTTGGTGGGAGACAGCCGCGGGACACTTGCAGCGTTATTGCCGCTGCTGAAACGCAATGAAAAGCGCGGGTTCCTCGAAAAGGCACAAACCGGGATGAAGCACTGGCGCAAGCTGATGGATGAGCGGGCCAGCCGCACCGGCAAACCCATGAAACCGCAGGTCGTGGCCGCGGAACTGGGCAAGCGCCTGCGCAACGACGCGATTGTCAGTTGCGATAGTGGGACCGTTGCCACATGGTGGGCAAGGCACATTCCCGTGAAGAAAGGGCAGATGCACTCGCTCTCGGGGAACCTGGCGACAATGGCCAACGGCCTGCCCTACACCATAGCCGCGCAGATCGCCTACCCGGACCGGCAGTGTGTCGGTTTCGTCGGCGATGGCGCGTTCTCGATGCTGATGGCGGAGTTCTCAACCGCGGTGAAATACAAGCTGCCGATCAAGGTAGTCATAGTCAAGAACAACATGCTCGGACAGATCGCCTGGGAACAGATGGTGTTCCTCGGCAACCCGGAGTTTGCCTGCGACCTGGAGCCGATCGACTTCGTCGCGTTCGCCAAGGCCTGCGGCGGCAGCGGGTTTGCGATTGAAGACCCCGCCGAATGCGGGACGGTCCTGGACCGCGCTCTAGCCACCGACGGGCCGGTCATCATCGAGGCGCTGGTCGACGCGCACGAGCCGCCGATGCCTCCCAAGGCGACGGTCGACCAGGCCATGAAGTTCGGCGAGTCGCTTTTACGCGGAACGCCGGATGCCGCCAAGATCATGAAGACGGTCCTGGTGGACAAGATCCATGAACTCGTTTGATCGCGGCGACACCTTGCGCTGAGGATCACTGCCGCACCCGCGGAGAACGGACGTTGTGAGAGTTCGGCCCTTGAGACTTGACAGTCACGTCCCGCTGTTGGACGGCGTGGTTTTGCTGGCTGGCGTCTGGCTGCTCGTCTGCCCATTCGCGCTCGGGTTTGGACAGGTGGCGCGGAGCAATGACGTGATCCTTGGCGGCATCGTCACCATTCTTGCTGCCATCCGCTTTTTTGGCGGACACCGCGTCGTAGTGCTGAGCTGGATTATCTGCGTGCTTGGAATCTGGACAATGATTTCACCCTGGCTGCTGGGTTTCATGCAATCGCGCCTATCGGCCGGGGGCACTCTGCTGGGCGGGTTTGTCGTGATCGTCTTTGGGTTTCCGGCCGGCGTCTATAGCAACGGCTCCTACTGGAAGGGTGGCTTGTAGCGCCACAACTTATGTAAGGACAAAGGAAACAGTTATGTCAGAGAACAATGCGGTAATCGCCACGTGTGACGAACAGCCTCGGCATCCCGAAGGACAGCATCGTCAAATATGAATCGGCGGTTAAAGCCGGCGCGTTTCTTGTCGTCGCCCACCGTACGGCGGAGGAAGTGGAGAAAGCCAAAGCGGTCCTCGATCACACCGAAGGCGTGGAGGCAACCGGTCATGTGCAATCGCTGAGAGTGTTGCAGGCTGCGGCACACCTCATGCAGTAATGTCACTTCTCCGAGGAGCACCGCATGACTTCTGAACCACTTTCAAACACGCTCGATGAAGATCTGGTGGATGCCTTGCAAACCCTTGCCGGCGAACACCCCGGCTTTCGCCCCGTTCACGCCAAGGGAATCGTTTGCTCGGGTACATTCATCGCCACGCCGCAAGCCCGCCAAATCTGCCGCGCGCACCATTTCCAAGGCCGAGCCGTCCCGGCCGTCATTCGATTCTCCAACGCCAGCGGCGATCCGAGAAGTGATGATCGATCCGCCGATTTGCGCGGCATGGCCGTCAAACTTCAACCGCCGGGTGGCCAGGATACCGATATCGTCGCCCTCTCTATTGACCGATTTGCGGCGCGGTCAGCCGAGGAATTTCTGGAGTTTCTGCAAGTCCAATTGCCTGATCCGGCCACCGGTCGCCAGGATAAGGCGAGGATAGACGCTTTTCTGGCCGGTCATCCCGCGGCTCAAGCGTTTGTCACCCGGTCCATCACGGCGCCGCCGCCGGCCAGTTATGCGCGGGAGACGTATTCAGCTCTGCATGCTTTTCTGTTCATCGCCGAAGACGGAACAGTTCGATTTGGGCGATATCG
>DATNCY010000120.1:0-3124 GCA_035553375.1 Gemmataceae bacterium | reverse complement strand
AGTAAGTAGGCTGGAAGGCGTAGTGGCGGCGTTCACTCTGCCGCCGTAGAATCGGAATGCACCATCGATCAGCGAGCGGCAGCATTGAGGGGATGCGGGTCAAGCGAGGCTTCGTGCCGAACCGTCATAAGGCTCTTGGTGTCAAGTAAAAATATTTTCCACGGGAACGGCACTCAACGGCGGTTTTTCTTGCCGGATTTCCGAACGAGGGTAGCTGCGGCGGCGGAGTTCCGTCCTCGGCGATCCGACTTCGGCTATCCACGGCTGGTGCGGCGAACCGCACCCAACAGTCATGCGGACTCCGGCGGCACCACCCCGAAGGGTCGAGCGGCTGTGCCAGGGAACTTGCCCTGGCCGGTCCCGATACGCATGCGTGCCCAGCTTCGCCGCCATTCAAAAAGCGACTGGCTCACTCCCCGAAGGAAGTGTCCCGTTCGGGTCGGCTGGCGAGTGGGGCGGATCGTCCGGGCGATGGCTCCTTGTTCTGGGTGGCCACGCTGCGGCGGGGGTCGGGTGGACGTGGGATGGCCACAAGCCAAGCCCGTTTTCTTGGGACAGCGTTACGCTGATCCCGTTTGTCCCCCGACCCACCGGCGCAGCGTGGCCCGATTATGCTACCACCGCGGTCGCAATAGTACGGACGCGGCCGGCGTCCCCTCAAAGCGGCTGGCTGCCTGGGCTGCTCCCGGCCCCCCCTCGCGGAGTCGATGCTCCCTTAGTTGGTGGGGTCGTCGTGCGGGCTGGCCCACAGCGGCTCCCGTTCGGCTTCGGCTCGCCGGCCACGCCGTGGCTCAGTGTCTCAGGAACTGGTCGATGTTGAAGACCTCCTTTTTGTGCAGCATGTGGTAGAAGGCGCGGCCCAGCTTGTGGGCCAACGCCGACAAGGCTTTGGCTTTGCCCATGCGGCTCGATAGCTTGTCCAGGTACTTGCCGATGCGTTCGCTCTTCTGGGCGCCCAGTACGGCGGCCTCGGAGAAGGCCCACTTGAGCCAGGCATTGCCCTGCTTGGCGTTGCCCGTGCCCACCTTCTTGCCGGCCGACTCTTGGCGGGCGCCGCACAAGCGCGCATAGGAGCAAAACTGCTGGCGTGTGTCGAAGCGTGCGATGGTGTCGATCTCCAGCAGCACGGTCAGGGCGATGATGATGCCGACGCCGGGCGTCGATTGCAAGACGGCCAACTCGGTGGGATAATGTTGGCGAGCGGCCACCTCGATGTCTTTCTCCAGTCGTCGGATGGTGCTGTCCAGCGGTTCCAAGAGAGACAGGTCGGCCTCGACGCGGCGGCGGACGCAGGCATCGTCGATGTCGCTGAGGATGTCGGCGCGTTTGCTTTTATATTTGACATCGTTGGAGACGGGCGGCAGGTTGAGCTGGCGTCGTGCGGTGTGGACGTGGCCATACAGTTCGGCGCGTTGGCGGACCAATCGCAGGCGTGCGCGGAGCAGATCGCGCAGTCCGCGTCGTTCTTTGGGGTAGGCGTAGGCGAGCGGGAAGTTTCCGCCTTTGAGGAGACGTGCGATGGCTTCGGCGTCTTGGCGGTCGCACTTGGTTTTGCAGCCGTGTACGGCTTTCATGCCCCAGGCATGTCCCAGCGCGAAGGGGATGTGATCGTCGCGGCAGGCGTCGGCCAGCCAGTACCAGCAGTGCATGCATTCGCAGCCGACGACGAGTCCCTGGCGGAAGGGCACGATGGCTTTGCGGAAGGATTCCGAGTTGGCCGGGAGGTTGCGAGCGTAGCGTGTTTGTGCGGTGTGGTCGAGGACGACGAGGAAGAGAGTTCTGGCGTGGAGATCGACGCCGGCATAGAATCGGGTGTCGGCAGCGGGTTGGAAGTAGCGCATGAAGACCTCCGGGTAAGCGGGTGAAGGAGCAAGCGGCTGAGTGCTCTCTCCTGCAAGTGTGCCTCAAGAGCCTTCATGAGTATCCAGGCGCTGCAGCAGACCGGCCACGCGAATAGCGCCTGTGCGCGTCATTCTGGTTTCTCCCGCGTGAGCCGGCTGCTGAGCTGGTTGTTCGGCGAAGGAGGCTACCGTCCCAGCGTTTCATAAGACTGTACTTTCCGTGATTTCCTTATAATTCGACATATGCGATCACTATTAGGAGTAAATATGCTGGCGAGGTAGAAGTATGGGCACGATCCGCAGCTGGACACAAGCCGGCTCCTCCAACACGATGAAGGGGCATCAACAACCTTCGTCCTGCCAAGGAGCCGGCTATGCCATTGTCGCAACTGCCCGCCTTCCTGTCCGCCTGCTTCCACGACCTCAGCGCTGCCCTCGATCGACGCTCCGCACCACGGCTGTTCCGCCTGCTCCTTGGCGCTCTGTTCGCCAACGGCCGAGGTCCAGATCGACCGGCTTCTTCCAGGGGAACGACTTCTCCTTGTGAAGCCAGCGCACGAAGTGCTTGAAGAGACGGATCGTGTGCTTGCAGAGGGTGAACGAGTACGGCTCGCCCGGCCTCTTCTTCGTGGCCGACTTCCTGGGCCGGGTCCGCCAGAACTCGATGATGGCGTCGATCTCCTCGGTCCCGAAGTCGGACAGGGGCATCTCCTTGGCGTACCGCTTGATCCGAACCACCCGCTCGGCCTGCTTCTTCCCGGTCTGCGTCGTCCGCCCCTCGATGTCCACGAACGACGACTCGATCCAGCCCTTGTAGGCGTCGAGTGCGTCGTGCAGCGTCTCCTTCGTGACGACCATGCCCCCGAATGGCTTCGAGAAGTTCTTGATCTTTCGCATCGTTTTCTGATGGCGATCCTGCTCCTCGTTGGCCTCCTTCTTACCGATTTCGATGAACGGCAGACTACCCACTTCGACGGCCTGCGTGTCCTCGACTTCGGCCCGGATCATCGGGAAATAAGTATGGAGTGCGGCAAGCCACACTGCGACTACTTGCGGGTCATCCTCCGGGGGTTCGACCTTGGCTGTCCACTCTCCCTTGCCGATGGCACGTCCCAGCGTGAGCGTCACTTCGTCCCAGCACGGGAAGGGGTCGTCTGTTCTGCGCTGCCCGTGCCACGCCCGCCACCGCTCCTCGACCGCATCTCACAGTGCCTCCAGCCGTGCGACGTTTGCGAGGGCTTTCTTCTCGTCGTCGCCGAGGTAGAACCTGGGCGGCTTTCCCT
>DATNCY010000119.1:0-16537 GCA_035553375.1 Gemmataceae bacterium | reverse complement strand
ATACTGCGCCGCCCACATCTGATGTTGGCCGACGCCGGTGGTGATAATCGTGTTGTCGAGCTGGCCGCGGTCGCGGAGGATTTGCCACATTCGCTCGATGGCGTATTGCGGCAAGATGGCGTCGTCGCGGTCGGCGTAACGCAACGGCTCGGTCTCGCGCCAGTGTTCGACCTGCCGAATCCATTCGGGGAAGCGTCCGCCCCCCCTCACCCCTGCCCCTCTCCCCCCCTGGGGGGAGAGGGGTTGGGATGAGGGGGCAGTCTCCTCGTCCATCATCTGGAGCAGATCCTGCAAAGCCTGGCAGACATCGCCGAAGATCGGCAGATGAGCCACCTTGTTCTTGTTGATCTCCGAGGGATCGATGTCGATATGCACGATTTTGCCGTGCTTGGCGAACTCGCTGACCTTGCCCGTGACGCGATCGTCGAAGCGGACGCCGAGGGCCAGCAACAGATCGGCGTCGTTGATGGCGTAATTGGCGTAGATGGTGCCGTGCATGCCGAGCATCTGCACGCACAGGAAATGCTCGCTGGGGAAACCACCCAGACCGAGCAGCGTTAAGGCGACCGGGATACCGGTGCGCTCGGCGAACGCGCGCAGATACGGCGCGGCATCGCTGCTGACGACGCCGCCGCCGGCGTAGATGATCGGCTTCTGACTATGGCGAATGAGGTCGAGAACCTTCTCCAGTTCGGCGCGGCTGGCCCGGCGATAGGGACGGTAGCCGGGCAGGTTCATGGGAGGATCCCAATCGCTGACGACGATCTCGCGCTGTTGCACGTCCTTGGGCACATCGACGATGACCGGACCGGGGCGGCCGGTGCTGGCGAGGTGGAAGGCTTCCTTGAAGACACGCGGCAAATCCTCGGTGCGCGTCACGAGGTAATGATGCTTGGTGACGGCCCGGCACACTTCGACGATGGGTGTTTCCTGGAAGGCGTCGGTACCGATGACGGCGGTGCCGACTTGCCCGGTGATGGCGACGATGGGCACGGAATCCATCTTGGCGTCGGCCAAACAGGTGACGAAGTTGGTGGCACCGGGTCCGCTGGTGGCCACGCAGACGCCGACCTTGCCGGTGCTGCGCGCGTAGCCCTCCGCCGCGAAGCCGCCGCCCTGTTCGTGCCGCGGCAGAATCGTGCGCAGCCGAGACTCAACTTGCGTTAGCGCCTGATGAATGGGCATGCTGGCGCCGCCGGGATAGGCGAAGACGACATCGACACCATGATTCAGCAGGCACTGAACCAGGATCGTCGCCCCCGATAGCGGTGTCGCATGCGTCTCGGACATTGTCAAAAGACCTCCAGTTAGCTCGCGCTGACAGACAAACAACAACAGTTCACTATACAGCGAGGAACGCATCCGACAAGGATTTCATTCACAAGGCCGGTTCCGCTCTTCAGCCGCGTTTACTTGCCGATTGTTCGTATGCCGCCTTGCCTCGCCGTCTCTCGTCCGTCCTTCGTCTTCAAATCCGCCAGCATGTGGACGAACACATAATCGAAGAAGTCATCGCGTTGGGACGGGACCACAAACACTTCGCCCTCCGATCCCAGTTTGATCCGATACTGGTCGGCGAATTTTTGGAACAGGATGTTCAGCAGGAAACGATGGCGTTTCTGCGTGTCCGTGGCAATCTCCAGTTGAAAAACGTGCCATTCATCCACCTTCTGCAAGCGTGGAAAGCCAATGTGTACCACGACTCGCCCTTCCTCGCCGTTGACATAGCGGATGGCCTCGGGAGGAGCGTTCAGGTAGGCGAGCAGTTGTTCGGAGAACTTCCCCGCCCACGCCTGCTCTCCGTTCTCCGCTTGCGTGGCGACCCCACGCGCTTCCTCAACGGCCTGGACGATTTGCTGAAAAAGACTCATGGGCTCTCCCTGTCAATTTGTCACTCCGCCACTCCGCCACTCCGCCACGGGACGCTGTTGGGACTGCGGCCCCCATTCGACGCGGACGAACCGCCTCATTCACTCTCCTCTTCGTCTTCCCATTCCAGAAAGTCGAAGTTGTCGGGATCGAGTTCGAGATCCTCAATGCGACCGCGCGCGTCGGCCTCGGAGTCGATGTACGGATGCGACAGAAGTACATCATACAGACCCATCGAAGCCTCCCAACCGGCCCCGGTGAGTTTATCGAGGGCGTCGGCGATGGTATTGAGACGCAGGTGGAGTTGCTCACCCAGCTGACGAATCGGGGCAGCTTCGATGGCCTCGCCTTCGTTATCCAGTTCCTGGGCGGGCTTGCCGAACAGATAGATGCTGATGGTCACGGGCATGGCTGTCCTCCGCACAAGGCTTGAGGTTTCATTGGCTCGCTCCGCCGAACGGCGAAAACGCCGCGGTGCCGGCATCCATACGCTTACGGCTGCTCGTCGAGTTCGATTTCCTTGAGCGTGAAGATGATGGCGGTGCGAATGGGACCGTCTCGGTCCATTGCGACCACGTAGTAGGGTTCATCGTGAACGGGCAGCTTTGGCGCATGCGTGACCGTGCCTTTGTCTCCTGGTTGATAGCCCTTCACCTGGCTCGTGACGCTCACCCGATCACCCACCCTCGGTTCTCTCTTCATGCGTCGCTCTCCACTCGGACAATGCTGTTTAATAGCAGCGAAGTCGCGCCAACTCGTCAAGTCCGTTCGAGAGACAAAGCCAAGGCGTCAAGAAAACGTCCGATTTTTCCGGCTGCTCCAGGTGGGTTCTACGGCGCGATTGAGAAATAAGCTCTTGCTTCGTGCCGGAAAACGCTTGACAATACATACAGGCGTTCTAACATCAAGAGGATTGCTCCTCTCATCGCCTATATCCTGATGGGTTTGATTGTTTCGGAATTGGAACATCGGGCAGGACGGTGTTTCTTCCAAGGAGTCTTCCATGTCGTCGCAACCTCGCCGCCGCCGCCTTGAGGTGGAGCATATCGGCGATGTCACCGTGGTCAACTTCGTGGACAAAAAGATCCTCGATGAACAGACTATCCAGGTCATCGGCGACCAGCTGTTCGGTCTGGTGGAAACCGAGGGTTTGCGTAAACTGTTGTTGAACTTCAGCAACGTGGTATACCTGTCCAGTGCCGCGCTGGGCAAATTGATTACGCTTAACAAGAAACTTCAGGGTGTGGGCGGACGGCTGATTCTGTGTAATATCGACCCCCAAATCCATGAAGTTTTCGAGATCACCAAACTGGACAAGTTCTTCAACATTCAAAAGGAAGAACAGACGGCGCTCCAGGCTTTCTAGCCGCTATTTGCTCTCCGCGTTCGACTCAAACGGACGGTCGAGCGCGGATTCTCGCCCCGCCAGGACCGGAAACCCGGCGACCGCCAATGGCAGAGGAGACGCAGCGTTGACGACCGAAGCCCGAAGTTTGTCTTATCCGGGCTGACATACTTGGCCGCAAAGGAGCGGCCGATCGTCAGGGAGGCTCTTTCTGTGCCTTTAACCTTCGCGGACACAATGAAACTGCAACGCGACGTCGGTCAGAGAGTTGCCGCGGACGTCACCATCCCGAGTGATCCCACCGAGGCGCGACGGATTCAGGACGAAATCGAGCAACTCCTCCAGGGCCGTCCTATCAATGAACACGACGTGTTCAGCGTCAAGCTGGCTCTTGAAGAAGCGTTAGTCAATGCCATCAAGCATGGCAATCAGATGGACCGGACCAAGAAGGTCCGCATTGTCTACCAACTCCACGCGGATCGCTTCGAGATTCGCATCAGCGATGAGGGTGCCGGTTTCGATCCCTGCGACGTACCCGATCCCACCGCGTTCGAGAACCTCGAACGCCCCTGCGGCCGCGGCCTCATGCTGATGCGCCACTACATGACCGAGGTTGTCTTCAACGACTGCGGCAACAGCGTCGCCATGAGCAAGGTCTTCCACACCTGCAACAACGGGAAGAAATAGCAATTAGTCCGTAGTCCGTAGTCCGTAGTCCGCAGTCCGTAGCAAAGACGGACACGTCTTTGCTACGGACTGCGGACTACGGACTACGGACTCGAAAAATGACCACGCCGATGATGCAGCAATACCGGACGGCCAAGGAACGCCATCCGGGTACGATCGTCCTTTTCCGTAACGGCGATTTTTACGAACTCTTCGAGGAGGATGCCGAGGTCGGCGCTCGTCTGCTCGGCATCACCCTGACGCGCCGCGATAAAGAGATTCCGATGGCGGGCGTGCCCTATCACGCGCTCGATCGTTACCTGGGCAAACTCCTGCAAGCCGGCCATCGCGTCGCCATCTGCGAGCAGATGGAGGATCCGCGCCAGGTCAAGGGCCGGCCCGTTCGCCGAGAAGTCACGCGCGTTGTCACGCCCGGCACACTCACCGAGGACGACCTGCTCGATCCCCGCCGCGCCAATCATCTCATCGTGCTGACGCCACCGGGCGGTCGGACGCCGGCCGGCCTAGCCTGGGTGGAACTGTCTACCGGTCTCTTCCAGGCGGCCGATGTGCCGCGCGAACGACTGAGCGATGAGGTATTGCGACTGGCGCCGTCGGAGTGTCTATGTTCCGAGGCGATGACCGATGAGACCGGCATACTGCTGGCACGGGTCCGCGAGGCGCTGCCGCGTTTGATCGTGACGCCTCGGCCGGACTGGACCTTCGATCCGCGTTCAGCGTGCGAGACTCTGTTCCGCCATTTCGGGGTTGCCACCCTGGCCGGCTTCGGATTCGAGGACAATCAGCCGTGCCTGACCGCCGCCGGAGCGCTGCTGGCGTATTTGCAAGAAACACTCAAGGCCAGCCTCGCCCACTTGACGCGGCTGCGGCCGTATTCCGAGCAGCGTTTTCTCTCCCTGGATGAAGTGACGCGTCGCAGTCTGGAGTTGACGCGCACGTTACGCGATAACGCACTCGGCGGATCGCTTTTAGGTGTTATGGATCGCACCATGACCCCGATGGGCGCGCGGCTGTTGCACGATTGGATTTTAGCGCCGTTGGCCGAACGCGCGGCCATCATGGCGCGGTTCGACGCCGTCGAAGAACTGCTTGGCGAACATGGTCCGCGTCGAGACTTGCGCGAGAGCTTGGCGGACGTATTCGATTTGCAGCGATTGACGGCGCGGATCAGCACAGGACGGGCGTCGCCGCGCGACCTGACGGCGGTCAAGCGGACGCTGGCCCTTCTGCCGCGCATCAAGACGCAGATGAGGGATCGCGAGTCGGCCCTGCTCCGCGACCTCGAAGCCCGTCTGGAGGTATGCCCCGAACTGCGCGAGGCGCTGGAGTCCGCTTTGGTGGATGATCCGCCGCTCAGCCCGCGCGAAGGCGGCATGATCCGCCGCGAGTACGATAAGGAACTCGATGAACTGCGCGACATCTCCACGCAAGGCAAGGATTGGATCGCGCAGTTTCAGGCCGATGCGGTTCGTAGCACGGGCATCACCAGCCTCAAGGTTGGCTTCAACAATATCTTCGGCTACTACATCGAAATCACGCACGCCAACGCCGCCCGCGTTCCCCCCGATTACAAGCGTGTCTCCACCCTCAAGAACGCCGAGCGCTACACCACGCCGGAATTGAAGGAATGGGAAGAAAAAGTCCTCGGCGCGCAGGAGAAAATCTATCAACGCGAATACGATTTGTTCATGCAGTTGCGCGAGCGCGTGGCGGCGCAGACGAACCGGCTGATGCAGACGGCAGAAGTGCTGGCCACGCTCGACGTGTTGGCATCGCTGGCGGAGTTGGCCGCCGAGCGCAATTACTCGCGGCCGGAGTTGGCTGACGAGCCGATACTGGCCATTGTGGAGGGCCGGCATCCGGTTCTCGATCAGACACTACCGCCGGGGACGTTCGTGCCCAACGGCGTGACGATGGGGCCGGACGAGGGCTTTTTTCTACTCGTTACCGGACCAAATATGGGCGGAAAGTCGGTGTATCTGCGTCAGACGGCCTTGCTGGCGCTGATGGCCCAGATGGGCAGCTTCGTACCGGCCCGCAGCGCGAAAATCGGTTTGGCCGATCGCATCTTCACGCGCGTCGGAGCGAGCGATGAACTGAGCCGAGCGCAGAGTACGTTCATGGTGGAGATGACAGAGGCGGCAAACATCCTCAACAACGCCACGCCGCGCAGCCTGGTCATTCTCGACGAGATCGGCCGCGGCACCAGCACCTACGATGGCGTCTCGCTGGCTTGGGGCATCACGGAATACCTGCACGATCGCATTGGTTGTCGGACGCTGTTCGCCACGCACTATCACGAACTGGCGCAGCTGGCCGAGCGTCTGCCGGGGCTGCGCAACAGCAATGTGTTGGTCCACGAAGGACAGGATGGCATCACCTTCCTGCACAAGATCGCGCCGGGCAGTGCCGACAAGAGCTACGGCATCCATGTGGCCGAGCGCGCGGGTGTGCCGGCCGAGGTGCTGGCCCGCGCTCGCGAAGTCCTCGCCGAGTTGGAGGCGCATCACGTCAACACGCCGGATCGTCCCGGACGAATTCGCCGGCCGCGCGTCGTCCAACGCAGCCTGTTCGCCAATATGGAAGACCCCATCCTCCAAGCACTGCGCCAGTTCGATCCAGGCAAGGCGACGCCGGAGGAAATCGTCGCCGTGGTGCGCGGGTGGAAACGCGATCTGCGTTGCTGAAAGCACTTATTTTCTGACGACTAGCTCTTCTTCTCCCGCTTCCGCGAGGCCATCAGCCAGGCGGTCGGCGTCACGACCAAGCCCATTCCCGCGAGTGTCAGGCCGCTGAATTGGCGATCCCAGATGGTGACATCGAGGATCATGGCAAAGACAACCTGCGTCATGCAGACGACCGAGATTTGGGCCGGCGGCCCGGCCGCGAACGCCTTGGTCAAGAACAACTGCCCGATGGTGGCCGCCGCACCCACAGCCAGAAGCAGGAGGAGTGTTTCCGTTCGCGGCGAGGTCGGCGGCGTGACATCGCCGCCCGCGAAGAAAGCGACGACCGAGAACAACAACCCCACACCGGAGAAGTGGGCGACGATCGCCCAAGGGTGAAGGTGGCGCAATCGATGCAGGCCGAGCATGGCCACCGCCGTCGAGAAGGAAGCAATGAGGCTGCTTGAGATGGCCAGCCCCCGCTGGGAAACGTCGGCCTCATCTCCCCCGGGCGGGCCGGAAAGCCCCATCAGAGCGACGCCCAACACGCTGCCGGCAACCGATAGCCAGACTTGCAGACTGGGCCGCTCGTTGTACAGCGGCCACGATAACAGGGCGACCCAGATGGGGAAGGTGTTGGTTAGCGTGAAGACATGTGAGGGCGGCAAGCGCGTCAGAGCGAAAAAGGTACACACCAGGCTAATGCTGCCGGCGATGCTGCGGAGCCAGAGGGTGGGCGGCGCGAACAGTACCAAGCGCACGCCGCCGACCAGGGCAAGCAGGATGGCGAAGATCAACGGCAGCGAACTGCGCACCAGCGCGATGACTTGCCATTCGCACCTCACGCGCAGCGCATGAGCGGCCGCCGCCATCCAGGCGAAGAGGAAGCTGCCCAGGAGCATCCACAGATAAGGCCGCAGCGATTCTTTGAACACAATCGGTCGGAGACTTCGCTCCTCGGCGGAGATTCGGGAGGGTGATACGGCGACAGGTTTTTTCTATGAATAGCCGCGTGCATTACCAGCCTGTAGCGCAAGGGAAACCTGCCAGCCCGCAGCGCCAGCAAGGGAAACCCTCACACCGGCGCGAGCCAGACGCGAACCAACACGGCCAACGGCAGCACGCATGGAGCGGACAAGGCAACGAGCGGCCAGCGCCAACGCGCCTGCACGCAGCCCAACCAGACGCCCAGCGGCAGCCAGGCGAACACTCTCGTATAGCTCCAGTTATCGCCGTACAGGGCCAGCCCGCCCATGATCGCCAGTCCCGCGCCCGCCAGCGCGACCAGATGAATCAACCGATCGCCGGCCGTCCGCAACAGCCAAAGAGACAGACCAAGTTGCAACGTCAACGTCAGCATACAGATGAGATGAAAGATCGCGAAACTGCGCGATTCGCTGGTCAAATGCGTCCAGCGATAGAGCATTCCGGCCAGGGGCGGCCCCATATTGCCGCCCGTCGGCAGCAGGGACCATGAACCGTAGAGAATCCGCAGGACGCAGAGCCACACAGACCACAGCAGCAGGGCACCGAGAAGTCCGGCGATGAGAGGCGATTGCACGACAAGCCCGGAGCGCCAGCGGCGGGGCGAAGAAACCCGTCGCTGGCGCTCCGGGCTTGTAAGGGCAAACACGAAAACGAGCAGAACCACCACGACATTCTGTTCGCGGCTGAACAGTGCCGCAGCAGCGCAAAGGCTCAACACCCACCACGGCCAACGACGTAACCAAGCGATAAGCAGCGCCGCCACGGTCAGCGTGGATAGCACGTCGGTCAAATTACGCAACGCGGGCATGCCGGCGTTGACCGCGAAAGGCAACAACACTCCCCACCAGGGGCTAAGCCCGTGGCCGCGCGCCACGATGGCACCCAGCGCGGCAAGGGCGGCGATGGCCAACAAATTCACTAGCGGCATGACCCAAAGCAGACGATGAGCATCTCCGGCGCTCAGCAGCCAACTCACCGCCGGATAGAGGATGCGCGCCTGCCGAATGGCGGGAGCGTCGATGCCAAGATCGTGCCGACTCCAGGGGGCACGCGCGATGGCATAATAAAACTGACCATCGTAGCCGTTGCGATCGAAGCCGGTGTGGATATGTTCGTAGGGCGTTTGGCCGAGGCGCTCTCGTGCGACGCACACGAGCGCGGACAGGTCGCCGTGGAACGCCGCGACATAGGCGGCGAGTACGGCGGCATGAAACACGGCGGCCACAAGACCAATGCAGAATGCAGAATGCAGAATGCAGAATGAAAAGCCATTCTGCTTCCCTGGTTTTTCATTCTGCATTCTGCATTCTGCATTCTGCATTGATGAGGCATTCTGCATTGTTTTTTTGGCTCAGGCGGCTCGGCGGATCTGTTGACGCAGGAAGCCGGCGCAACTCTGGATCACGCGGCGTTGCTGGTCGGCCGTCAGTTCGGGATAGATCGGCAGAGCCAGCACCTGCCCGGCCGCAGCCTCGCTGGTTGGGAAATCGCCCTTATGGTAGCCGAGATAACCCAGACATTCTTGCTGATGCAGAGCCATCGGGTAATAAATCTCGCAGCCGATGTGTTCGGCTTTCAAATGACGCACCAGGGCATCGCGCTGGCCGCCGGACACGCGGACGACGTATTGATTGAACGTGTGCCGGCGGTGGGGGCGGACGACCGGACGCTCAAGGAAATAACTCAGATGATGCTCCTCGATCATCGCGTCATAGCGAGCGGCGATCGCTTGACGGTTGGCGATCCAACGCTCAAGGTGCGGCAGCTTGACGCGCAGCATGGCCGCATGCAGCGAATCGAGACGCGCGTTCCACCCGAGGTATTTGTGGAAATACTTCGGTTCCATGCCATGCACGCGCAGGCATTTCATCCGCTCGGCCCATTCCAGATCATTGGTGACGACCATGCCGGCATCGCCGTACGCACCGAGGTTTTTCGTCGGATAGAAGCTCAGACAGCCGAGACTGCCAAGACTGCCGGCGCGTTTGCCCTGATACTCGGAGCCGAGCGCCTGAGCGGCGTCTTCGACCAGGATAAGATCGTGGCGTTCGGCCATGCGCCAGAGCGGTTCCATGTCGGCGCATTGGCCGAACAGATGCACGACAAGAATGGCACGAGTGCGCGGCGTGATCTTGCTTTCGACTTGCAGCGGGTCCATGTTGTAGGTGATGGGATCGATGTCGCTGAACACCGGCCTTGCGCCTGTGCGGCAGACGGAGCCGGCGGTGGCGAAGAAGGTGAAGGCGGGCAAAATGACTTCGTCGCCGGGGCCGAGGTCGAGCGCATGCAGAGCCAGCGAGAGAGCGTCGGTGCCGGAACCGCAGCCGATGCCGTGGGCAACGCTACAGTAGTGAGCTAACTCGTTTTCCAAGGCGGCGACTTCGGGGCCGAGAATTACCTGGCCCGAGGCGAGTACACGCAGCAGGGCGGCTTCCAGTTGCGGCTGCAAGTCGCGGTATTGGACCTGAAGATCACAGAGTGGAACGCCCGCGCCCGAGTTCGCTGCCATGTGCCGGCTCCTTCCATCAGGGATTCATCCATGAAGCGGCCGCGCCTGCCGCCTGTTGACGCGCCACGGTATGCCGAGAACGGCAGAATGTCAAGGCGGTCTGCGTAATGAACAGAAGCACGCGGACTTTGCCTTGACCCGCCCAAGACAAATTGAATAATTGCACGGTTTTGACATCGCGGTGCGTCCGCGTAGGGTCGAGAGGGAGTTGTCCTCATGATGAGTTCGACGAATGGCCACGATTCCGCCGAGGTCGTGGAAAAACTGTTTCGAGATATTCCCGGCCCGACCGCGGAGCGCATCGCGCTCTTGCATCAGTTGCTCGGCGAACCGGCCTGCCGGCAACTCGGCATCTACCCCATCCCGGAAGGCTTCAAGCTCTCGGTGGTCATCCCCGTCTACAACGAGGAACGCTGGATTCGTGAGGTAGTGCGGCGTGTGCGGGCCGTACCCATCCCCAAGGAAATCGTCATCGTCGAGGATTGCAGCAAGGACAAGACGCGCGACATCCTCAAGGAGTTGGAAGGCGGCGACGTGCGCGTTTTCTATCAGTCTCATAACCAGGGCAAGGGTGCGGCCCTACGGCGCGGCTTTCAGGAAGCGACCGGCGACGTGGTCATCGTTCAGGACGCCGACCTGGAGTACGATCCCGCCGAGTATCCGCGATTGATTCAGCCCATCCTCGAAAATCGGGCCGATGTCGTGTACGGCTCGCGTTTCATCGGCGAGAGTCATCGCGTGCTGTATTTCTGGCACTCGGTGGCCAACAAGATGTTGACGCTGCTGTCGAATATATTCACGAACCTGAATCTGACCGACATGGAGACATGTTACAAAGTCTTCCGCCGCGAAGTGCTGCAAGGCATCAAGCTGCGCTCCGATCGATTCGGTTTCGAGCCGGAAATCACCGCCAAGGTCGCGCGGCGCCGGCAGCAACCGTGGCGCATCTACGAAATCCCCATTAGCTATTCCGGACGCACTTACGAGGAAGGTAAGAAGATCGGTCTCAAGGACGCCTTCAACGCATTTTACTGCATTCTGCGCTATCGATATTTTGATTGATACGTTGTTTGCCAGCCCGCAGCGCCAGCAAGGGATCTACCCTTGCTGGCGCTGCGGGCTGGCAAACAACGCTTACGTTCGCAACACCTTCACGGGGCGCAATAACCTGTCTCGTGGATCGAGCAGCGCCACGGCTATCAGTCGATCCATCGTATCAAACACGGCCATCTCTCCTGGCTCTTCCATTCCCTCCGGTACACCGGCAAGGGCAACGCGCTGCCCTTGCTGTAGACGTTTCAGATCGTCCGCGGGCAGCACCAGGCGCGGCAACTCGGCGACGGCCATCTCGGCCGGCAGTAGGCGTGCGCGCGCTGTCTCGGCCTCGGTTTCCAGTGTCAGGGCCGCCTCCGTGGTGAAGGGACCAACGCGCGTACGGCGCAAGGTTTCGACCAGGGCGCCGCAGCCGAGGCGCTCGCCGAGATCGCGAGCAATCGAGCGGATGTAGGTGCCCTTGCCGCAATGCACTTCCAATTCCAAGTGTGGATACGCATAGCGCCGCACCTCAATGGTGTGGATGCGAACGGGACGAGGACGCAGCGTTACTTCCTCGCCGCGACGGGCGAGATCGTAAGCGCGCTGGCCGGTGACCTTGGCCGCCGAGAACGCCGGCGGCACTTGCTCAATCACGCCAATGAACTCGGCCACGCGCGCCGTCACCGTGGCCACATCGGGAGCCAGCGCATCGGCAACCGGCGTGATCGTGCCATCGGCATCATCGGTATCGCTGCGTGCGCCCAGTAGAATGCCGGTGCGGTACGTCTTGCTCATGCGCTGGATATATTCGGTAAGACGTGTAGTGCTGCCCAAGCAAAGAACGAGTACGCCGGTTGCCAGCGGATCGAGTGTGCCCGTGTGACCGATCCGCGTGCGGCGCGGAAACCAGCGCAGCACACGATCGACCGCCGCGCGCGAGGTCAAACCCGCTGGCTTGTCAAGCACGAGAAGACCATCAAGAGCAAGAAGGCTCATAAGTACATGATCCATAGCATGGAGTGCGACCGAAAGAAACTCTCGCTGCCGTTTCCTCTCATCAACGAGAGCGGAGAGGAAACCCGAGTTCGCGCGCGAGCGCGGTATCGGACATCTTGAAACATTACGAAGATGTAATTTATCTGATATTGCTCCTCGTCCGCTGGCGTTGTAATCTACTCTTATCACATTGATTGGGCGACAGTGTGATATCGGCCGATACCCGTAAGGGAGTCGGCCGATTTTTTTTATCCCATTCCATGCCCATCCACCAGCCTTTCATTGCATGTCACTCGCCGCAGGCGTACACTCATGGTCAACTCTGGACGAACACGAGGAATCGTTTCGAGGATACTTCCATGATTCACAGATGCCTGGTCCTTGGTTTTGTGCTGTTTGTTGTGACAAGTTTGAGCTTGGCGGGAGCAGACAAGCGCTCCAGCAGCCGGCCTTTGCCGAAAATGCCCGAGATCAGCAAGCCGGTGATGTTTAACACGCCGGAGGCAGACCGCATCCTCGTCGCCTTGCAGGTGTTTCCACCCGACAATCCGTGGAACACGGACATCTCGAAATGGCCGCTGCACTCTAATTCAAAAAAGATTATCGCCTCCATCGGCATCAACAAACCGCTCCGCTACAACCCGGACATGAGTTTCATCCTGGTGCCGCCCGGCCAAAAGAAAGTGGACGTTCGCATTGTGGCCTATGCCGACGAGTCGGACAAGGGACCGTTCCCCGTGCCCGGCAACATGCCCATCGAAGGCTGGCCGGCGAATTATAAACGCGCGGCGAACCTGCGCGAACTGACCCTGGAGGATGTGCAGCGCGACAAGAAAAAAGAAGGCGGCGATCGCCATGCGATCGTGGTCGATCCAGTTCAACGCATGCTGTACGAGTTTTATCAAGCGAAGAAAACCGATAAGGGCTGGGAGGCCGCGCAAGCGTCGGTGTTCGATCTGAAGACAAACAAACTGCGGCCGGCGGACTGGACCTCGGCCGATGCCGCGGGGCTGCCGATCTTTCCGGCGGTGGTGCGCTACGACGAACTACAGCGCGGCATGGTCGAACATGCCATGCGCGTCACCGTGGTCAAAACGCGGAAAGCGTATGTGTATCCGGCGCGCCACCACGCCAGCCGGCGCACGGACGCGAATCTGCCGCGCATGGGCGAACGCATCCGGCTGAAACAGGATTACGACATCTCCGGTTTCTCGCCGCCCGTTCAGGCGATCCTCAAGGGGCTGAAAAAGTACGGCATGTTCGTCGCCGACAACGGCATCGATTGGGCCATCTCGGTCGCGCCGGACGAACGGATCGATAGCTTGCACGAGGAACTGCGGAAAATCAAGGGGTCGGCATTCGAGGTCGTCCAGAAACCGGAGTAAAGCGCTACCCTTGACTCGCCTTCTGGCGTCTCGTGGTCGAAGCCAGTTCGTCGGTGTCGGGGGGCAATATCATACAGCATTCTGTCTCTCGGCGCGGCTTCCATGCGGCTGTAACGCTAGGCAATGTTCCCGATGTGGATGTAATGGTCGCCTTGGTAGACGGCGGCAAAGCACTCTCGCTTCAGGTCAAGTGGCTTGAAGCTGGTGCAACATTGGTCGTACAATTCCGTATTGCTATCCGGCCGGCATTGTTCCCGGACCACCTTTTATGATGAGGCCGGCAGAGGTAGGGTGAGATGAACCTTTCCGAGGCCGCTGACAGGGTGATCGATCTCGCTGGCAAGGTCCGCGAGTACTATGCCACCGAACTGCCGAAGCGACATCCTAATTACCCGGTGGTTGGTGTTGGCGAGGAGAGTGCGCCGTCTCCGCCGGAGGAGAAGGAGTTGCGGGATTTTCTTTTAACACTTTCGCAGGAGATGCTTTATCAACTGATACTGATCATGTATCTTGGTCGCGGAGATTATGGGACGGACGACTTGGCGGGATACTACGAGGCTTTGAAGGGGACATTCGGTGATTTGGAACACACGGCATCCCAGATGATGGACAAGGCGCCACTGGCCGACTATCTGCTGGATGGCCTGGAGGAACTTCGCAAGCACAAGATCAACGTGGACAAGATGCCCTTGAAGAAAATCAAGGTGCGGAAACGCTAATGCTCGCTCGATGATCGTGGGAGTTCTTCAGTGGCATCAGACGCCTTTACGGGACATCTCCTTCCCCTTCTTCGCGATGCTGACCACTTATACGATGCCTCCGGCCAACTGCCGGCCGGGATTCCCCGCCGGCCCTTCCGCGTAGGTGCCTTGAATCGAGCGGTAGTTGTAACGTGCGCGTCCGCCTGGGAAGCGTACATCGAAGAACTTGTACGCGAATCGCTGAGCAAACTCCGCCCCGCAGCACCACCTCTTGGCCTATGGCCCGCACTCAATGCCTCCGTGCGCGGGCAGTTGGGCAGGTTCAATACGCCGAACACCGAAAATATTCGCCTGTTGATCTCTGACGCGATCGGGCTGCAAGATATCCAAACTTTCTGGGCTTGGCAAAATTGCACGTCGTCCCAGGCAGTGCAGCGCCTGGCTGATGCAATGACCCTACGCCATCAGATTGCCCACGGCGTCAATCCGCGTCCGGTCGTTGCTACCTTCTACTCAAGCCAGCTGCCGGATTTTTCCGCCGATTGGGTCGCTGCACGGATCGAACGGTTCGAGATCATTTCGTCAATGTTCTTGGTGTCGCCAACCCTTGGCCGCTTTGAACGGTGCGCCGAACCAGCTGGGCATCGTCTCAAAGTAATGTTTTTCGATGCCTTGGGTATTGACAAATGAAGTGGGAGTGATCCTCTGGTTTGTACAGCTGACAACTGTTACACACCAACGGAGTCACTCCCATGGCTGCCACTCTACCTGTCCTTACCTGGCTCGGCAACGCCTACGCCGTACTCTTGGGACGACACGGCGACGTCACCGGCCACAGCCGCCAAGCCGGTTGCAGCCGCCAGGCCGCCTACCAGCAGGCCGCCAAGGTCCAACAACTCGTCTCCCAAGGGCAGCAGCCAGGCCCCTCACGCCAGCAACTCCTCCACCAACGCCACCAACTCCACAGCGAAAACCAGCAACTCTGGCAATGGCTCGACCAAGCTCTCGATCCCCCCAAGGCCAAGCAGCAGCAGTTCGCTGTCACCGCCGCCGCCATGGGACTCAGTCTCCAGCAAACTCTCACCCTGCTGGCCATTCTCCTGCCGCCAAAGCGACAGCCCAGCCGAGCCACCCTGAGCCGCTGGGTCCAACACCACGCACGCCAGGCCCGCCGACTGCTTGCCGTCCTGGACGACGCTTGCCGTCACCTGGTTTTGTGCCTGTGCCTGGACGAAATCTTCTTCCATCGTCAGCCCGTACTCATGGGCATCGAACCGTACAGCATGGCTTGGCTGTTGGGCGAGCGGGCCAGCGATCGCAGCGGGCCGACTTGGGCCAAGGCCTTGGCGGCCTGGCCGCAGGTGCGTGACGTGGCCGCCGACGGCGGCAGCGGCATCGAGTTGGGACTGGCACGGGCCACGCGAAAACGTCAGGAGGACGCCACCCGAAGCGGGACCGCCGTCGTGCCGTTGCGTGTCCGACTGGACGTCTTTCACATCCGTCGCGAAGGCGAACGTGCCTTGCGAATCGTCTGGAGTCAGGCCGAGAGCCTTTGGCAAGAGGCCGATAAGACAGACCGTGTCAAGACGCGTTTCGATCGTGGCGGCGGCGACGGACGGCGTTTCAACAAGGGCCAATCTCAGCAAGCCTGGGCCAAGGCCCTCGATGGTTTTCACCAGGCGCAACGACAGGAGTCGGCCTGGCGTCGGGCGGTGGCCGCGTTGGAGGTGTGGCGTGCCGATGGTTCGCTCAACGAGCGATCGTGGGCCGAGTGCGAAGTGCATGCGGCGGCGGAGCAGTTGCCGGGTCCGCGTTGGGCCAAGGTGCGGCGTATGTTGTTGGACCGGCGTACCTTGACCTTCCTCGATCGTCTGCACGAGGAGTTGACTTTGGCGGAGCCTTGCCCACAGCGTCGTGCCGCGTTGGTGGCGTTGTGGCGTTGGCGTCCCGTGTCACCCGCTGCGGTAGCCGAGGCGTCGTCGTCGGCTGGTGTGGTGGCGTCGTTGCTGCCGTCGTTGGTGGTGCGTGGTCTGGGTGCGGGCTGGGAGTCGTCGTACTGGCGTGTGAGCGTAGGGTTGCATCGCGTGGTTCGCGCCTCCAGCGCCGTGGAATGCGTTAATAGCGTGGTGCGGATGCATCAGGCGCGTCACCGGAGTTTGAGCCAGGATTTGCTGGACTTGAAGCGTCTGTACTGGAATGTGCGTTCGTTGGTGTCGGGGAAGCGTCGCGGCCGCTGCCCTTATGAGCATTTGGGTCTGAAGTTGTCCACCTACGACCCGTGGGCATTACTCCACATAAATCCCGAAGAGTTGAAGCAACAACTGTCAAGTCAGAAACTTGCGGAATGAGACGATGCC
>DATNCY010000118.1:0-6008 GCA_035553375.1 Gemmataceae bacterium | reverse complement strand
TGTACCTCGACCTGCACATCCTCCCATGCGTCGGGGAGATCGTCGATCCACGTTTGCCGCGATCCCGGCGGACACAGAAGCGTCATGGCTTGTGGCGAGACGCCGGCGCTTTGGACGTGTTCGAGCAACGGCACAAGCAGTTCAGCCAGATGAGGCAATTGCTCATCGACGACGATGGCGACATGGTCGTCCGGCGTCAGGGCGCGGCGCAGGGCGGGGAAGCCGTGCGGTTCCTCCAATGCGGCACGCACGGCGGCGGCCGGGTCTGTCAACGCCGCAGGCGGCTGAGGGCCAGGAATCAGCTTGTTGTCCGCGACCTCGAATTCCACACGATCAAGGCCGTAGTCCATGGCGATACGCATATCGACTCCCTGCGGGCCGCACGGGGTAGCGAAGGAATAATCTCCTTTTATTGTAGGAAGCGCGGACAAGACGATCCGTTGCCGCGATGGGACATTCACCCCGCCGACGGTTCCGCGAGAAACTCCACATAACGGAAACCGAATGAAGGACGATGCCGCCCAGGATGGTCGGGATCGTACAGCACGCTCACGATCGTGCCGGAGTGAAGTTGCTCCCAGAGTGACCGACCGACCGTGACCCACCCTGTCATTCCCATGCGCTGCGGCGTATCGATCAGATAGCGAACCGAGTACGTCGTCCGGTTTTTCCCGGCGTTACTCGTCCGTTCGATAATCCGTCCTTCCGTTCGTTCCCCAAGACGAGCCAGACGCAGTTCCCAGCGTGCGCTGAGTTCCACATAGGCGAGCATCAAAGCGAAACCAATGGCCAGCGCCAGGGCGAGGAAATTGGCCGTGCGATTGTGCGTTTCCAGACGCGGACCGGCGGGACCGAGACAATGGATTTGCGGATCGCGCGACAAATACGTTACCGTGCAAGCGCGGCCATGGATGCACTGGTCATAGTTGGCCCCGCTCACGGAATCCGTGTCGTGGAGCCTGGTGCCGTTGACCGTGAACGTAAACTCAACCGACGAGGAGCCGGACCGGCTCGGCAGGCAAGTACGTCAGCCGCGCAGTACGAGTTGCCCGGTGGTCGAACTTCCTTGTGCGGCCAGCGCCCGCAAGTTTTCTCCGCTCGTCTGGCCCAGAAATAATACCAGGGGCGGCGCCAGCAGCAACCCGGCCAGGAAGCCGGCTCGCAGCCAGCCGGCGCGAAGATTCAACGCAACCGGACGCGGCGGCGCGGATAGATAATCGGGACGTTCGGCGGACGCGAAGGTGATCGCCGGATCGAAAATGCTCATGCACGGCCCTTCCGAGGGGAAGATCGTACCCGGCGGGGTTGTGGGGAGGGAGACCGGGCGTTTGTCTAATCAAACCTAGCATATGGCGAGGGGTCTTGACCAAACGCGCTAAAATGGGGGGTGATTTTTCAGCGGAAGGAGAGGGAGTCGAACCCTCAAGGCATCGCTGCTCGGCCGTTTTCGAGACGGCTGCCATCTCCCAATTGGCTTGCCCTTCCCTTCACCTTGCAGACCCAGCGGAGTGTGGGAAGGTTCACGGAAAAAGCAACCAGCCCGCAGCGCCAGCAAGGGAACGAAATACCCTTGCTGGCGCTGCGGGCTGGTGGGGTCGTGTAGAAGAGTCGTTTAGCTGATTTCGCCGACGCGGAAGCGGACGAACTTGACCAATTTCAGCCCAGCGGCCTTGAGTAGTTCACCGACGGTCTTGCTGTCATCTTTCACAAACGGCTGCTCGTGCAGCACGTTCTCGGCGAACCAAGTCTTCATCTTGCCCTCGGCGATCTTGTCGATGATGTTCGCCGGCTTGCCCGTCGCTTCCGCCTGAGAGCGGGCGATGTCCAATTCCTTGGCGATCTTGTCCGCGGCGACGTGTTCGCGGAGCGCCGCTACCGGATTCTTGGCGGTGATGTGCATGGACACATCGCGCAAGAGTTGCGGATCGGCCTTATCGCCCTCGACCTGGACGAGGACGCCAACCGAGCCGTCATGGTGGACGTAGCTGCCCAGCAGACCTGTCAGGCGAGCCATGCGGACGGGCTTCATGTTCTCGCGAATCATGCCCACCACTTCACCGATGCGATCGTTGACCGTCTTTTTCGGTTCATCGACAAACGGCTGAGCCAGCAACGCCTCGGGCGTGGTTGCCTCTTGCAGTGCCACTTGCTTGGCCAGATCGTTGGCCAGCTGGATGAACAGATCGCTTTTGACCACGGGCGCACTCTCGCAGCGCATTTCCACGAGAGCGCCGACCTGCTTGACGGGATCGATGAAGACACCGATCCGCCCCTCGGCGGTCTCACGCGACACCAACTTGTCCTGGGCGTCTTTGTTGCCCTTGCGCAAGTCTTCGACCGCTTTATCCAGATCGCCATTGGTTTTGACGAGGGCTTCCTTACATTTCCCGAAGGGCATCCCCGTGCGATCGCGTAATTTCTTGACCAGTTCGGCGCTAATCTCAGCCATACTGCTTCGTCCTTCGTCCCATAGTCTTCACCAGCCTGCGGCAGAAGTAGGTTCCGCTTGCCGAGCGGAACCTTGCCCCAACAGGTCCCGCTCGGCAAGCGGGACCTACTTCATTCGGTTACAGCTTCTTATTCAACGACTGCCGAAGCCGGTTTCGGGTTCGGGGCGGCGACCGGCGGATTGCCATTGCCGACATTGGTCGGCGCCGGTCGTGGCTTCGGGCCGGTCTGCTGTTCCGGCGGCAGCGAGGCCTTGCCTTCCAGCACCGCGTCGGCCAGCTTGCCCAACAGCAACTCGATCGAGCGAATGCTGTCGTCGTTGCCGGGAATGGGGAGATCGACCACGTCGGGATCGCTGTCGGTGTCGATCAGCGCGACGGTGGCGACGCCCATGCGCTGCGCTTCCTTGACGGCGATATGCTCGCGCTTGGGATCGACGACGATAAGAGCGTCGGGCAGACGGTTCATGTCGCGGATGCCCGACAGGTTGCGCTGAATCTTCGTCAGTTCGCGATTGAGCGTGGCGACCATCTTCTTGCTGTAGCCGCGAATCTCGGCCGTCTCGGGAGCCTTGCTCAGTTCGAGTTTGCCGGACTCGTTGAGCATGGTCTTCATGTAGGACGGCAAATCGACCTTGCCCGGGTTTTCATTACCCGGCAGCCACATGGCTTCGAGTTCTTGCAAGCGTTTGAGCCGATCGCGAATAGTGCGATAGTTGGTCAGCGTGCCGCCTAGCCAGCGCTCGCTGACGAACGGCATGCCGCAGCGCGCCGCCTCGCGTTCAATGGCTTCCTTGGCTTGACGTTTGGTGCCGACGAACAGCACAAGACTGCCGGCGCTAGCTACCTTCGCCAGGTAGCGATGCGCCCGCAACATGCCGCGGACGGTCTCTCGTAGATCGATGATGTGGATCAGATTGCGCTTGCCGTAGATGTACGGCCGCATCTTCGGGTTCCAGCGACTGGCCCGATGACCGAAATGAACACCGGCTTCGATCAGATCCGTTACTTGGACAATGGCCACGCACTGCCCTCCTGCTCCCAGGCGGGATAAAGGTTAGGTTGAAACAAAGAACACACGATCGCCAAATCGCTCATCGCTGAGCCTCCCTTGCATAAAGGGTGAAGAAGGTCATCGTAGCACTGGAGGGGTAGATGGTCAAAGGGTTTTCACGAAAAACCCAGATGCCGGGCCGAACGGTCGCCCATTCGCCGCCAATTACGGCGACGGAAAGAGATGGCCCCAGCCGAGCAGGTGGGCATCAGGGGGCAGGGGATTGACGGGTTTGAGGGAACCCGCCAAAACAAGAGTGCCCACCTGGAAGTAAACGGCGTCAGCGTCGGACGTGCTGCCGGGAAAGTGGCCGAAGCCGCCATCGGCATTGCGGCAACGCAGCGCCCATTTCGCCGCGCGATCCAGGGCGCGCTGACATTCGGGCCGACCCTTGCCCAGTTGCTTCAGCACAAAGCAGGCATCGAAGGTAGCATGTCGATCGCGAGCCGGCGGATTGAGCAACCAACTACCATCCGGTTTTTGATCGCGCAGGACACGCGCCAGGATGGCGTCGGCCTTCGGCGTCGCTTCGCCGAGCAAGCGGTAGTAATGCACGGCGTGGAAGGTGGCGGCGATATGGTCGTTCAGATAGCCGTCTGCCGTCTGATTCATCGTGGCACGCAGTTTCCTGTCCGCAGCGGTGGGGAATGGCTTGCCGCACGCCTCATACGCCAGGGGAAAGAAACTCGTGCTGTAGGCGGGCAGTTTCTTGTAATCGCCTTCCAGAACCGCGGCGAAGATGGGCAGCGGATCGTGACGCGGTCGGGTGCCGAGCGCGTGGAGGGCAACCAGTCCCTGCGTCGTATTGTATACCCGCGCCTGCGGCGATTGGGGATCGACCGTGCCCTTGACATTCACGAACGCCCCATCTTTCCGCTGTCGGGAAAGCAGAAAGGCGCGCGTCTTCGTCTCGTCGGGCAATTTCCAGCCGAACGTCTTGTGAAGAATCACGGCATACGTCACCGGGGCCAAGTCGCTATAGGCGCTGTCGGATATGCCTTCGTAGGCCGGATCGATGCCCGGCTGAAACGAGCCGTCCTTGCCGGCGGTTTTGGCGAAGAAGGTGCGCACGCCAGCCAGCACCTCGGCAGCAGGGACGCCAGGCGGCGTCTTCTCCGCCGCCGGCACCTTGCTTCCGGCGAAGGCGACGCATCCGACACAGAAGACAGCCGTTCTCAGATGGCAGTAGAGTTTCGTATTCATGATGTGTAGGCTAATCGAGGTTTGCCCGCCAGGCAAGTAACGAGTTCGCAGGAATCGAAGGTCATGACTAACCACGCTCGCGCTCTTCGTCGATGTCTTCTCGGCCTGCTCGCCGTACTGATCGTGTCGCGCGGAGCATTGGCCGACCAGGACGGAGTCGTCACACTCAAGGGCCACACAGGTTGGGTGGGCGCTGTCGCCTTCTCTCCCAATGGTGACAAACTGGCCAGCGCCAGCGCGGATAGAACCGTCATCCTTTGGGACCGCAAGACATCGATGATCCAGACGCTCTTGCGCGGCCATGCCGATTACGTCTGCGCGGTCGCGTTTCATCCCAAGGGGGCGATGCTGGCCACCGGCAGTTATGACCAGACGGCAAAGCTGTGGAACGCGAAGACCGGAAAAGAAACACGGACGTTACGCGGACATCGCGGAGTGGTCATGGCCGTTGCCTTCAGCCCGGATGGTCGCACACTGGCCACGGGCGGCATCGATAGCACCGTGAAACTGTGGGACGTGGAGACGGGAGACGAGCGGGCGACGCTTATCGGCCATAAGAGTTGGGTGAATAGCCTGGCCTTCACGCCGGATGGCACACTGTTGGCCACCGGCAGTTCCGATGCCACCGTGAAGTTGTGGGACGTGAGCAAGCGGCGCGAGTTGGCCACGTTGCCCGTCCGTAGCGGCGAAGTGCGCTGCGTGGCGCTGTCGCCCGATGGCAAGACGGTTGCCGCCGGTACGCGCTACGGCGTCGCTGTGGTCTGGGACGTGGCCAGTCGAAAACAGCGCGCCGTTCTCAAGGGGCATACGGGCGAGGTGTGGTCCGTCGTCTTCACCAAAGATAACAAGACGTTGGTCAGCGGCGGCGGCGATTGGAAGCAGCCGGGCGAAATCAAGCTGTGGGACACAACCAGCTGGCGCGAGCGGAACACCTTGAAACACACCGGCGAGGTCTTGTGCCTCGCGGTCGCTCCGAAGGACGCGGCGCTGGCTGCCGGCAGTTGGGACCAAACGATTAAACGGTGGGACGGCCGTATCCTGCGTGAACAGAGGAAACCATAGAAACCGCCACCCTGCCCGCCCGCAGCGCAAGCAAGGGTAAGTTCTTCCTCATAACGCATCAAGTTGAGGGGCGAAGCCTCTTGCTCCCCTCTCCCCCGTACCATTGGTATCTACACATCGCTTGGCGGTGCGTTTGGAGGGTGAGGCGGATGCAAAGCAGTCCGAAGTAGCTGGCGTAACTCTTGAGGGTCATAATGTTCCAGCAGGTGCAGCGTTTGCAACACAGACCACAAGCCGGCCAA
>DATNCY010000117.1:0-38186 GCA_035553375.1 Gemmataceae bacterium | reverse complement strand
GACGGCGTACTCGACCGCGGTCGGGCCGTCTTCGTTCTTCAAGAAATTGACCAAGCTCTGTCCAAACTTACGCATGAGACTCGCCTTCCTCAGAAGAAACCACGAACGAAATAAAGCGACGGGAGGCCGGATACCGCATCCGGTTGATTGCATCCTTCACCGAATGGGTTGTTTAAGAGCCACTACTACCGACAGCAGTGTTCAGCGCGACATTGCTGAAGGTATTGTTGGCATTGCTGCCCAGGGTCGTGATAGCCGCGATGCAGACCACAACAATGAGGGCCAGCATGACGGCGTACTCGACCGCGGTTGGGCCATCTTCCTCGCGCAGGAAGCGTACAGCCCTGGCGATCCACTTGTTCATAACCTGTCCCCTTTCCCATGTTCCGAGGTCACGGAGCCGGCCCAGGCTGGGCGTGACCAGCCGGCCTCTTCGTCATCTCGTGAGTGAGGAAGATCGAACACCGAGAACTGCGGAACGGCCACGGCGAGCATCCGTTCCAGAGTGGTGAACGATGTCCTCATCCCTTCGGGAACCTGGCGACCCGCTTGGCAAGGAGCAAGGATGAAGGATGAAGGATGAATCAAGTCATTTCTTGTTCATCCTTTATCTTTCATCCTCCATTCTTTCCATGGGGCCCATGGCTTTGCGTCCCCGCCTCACGACGGGTTTGCTCTTATCGAGGATGAAGAGGCGATTGTTAAGGATGTTCACCGCGATTCAATCGCGTTCGACTGTCCTCGTGAGCATCCATCGAACCGCTCGTGTCAAAAAAGTAGATCGCAATAACACCGCAGTCAAATATTTGTGCCATTTTTCTCTTTTTTCCGTCGAATTCACCAAATCCCGACTATCAGCACAATACCCCTCATCCGCAACTTCGTGAGTTATGTTGAATTAGAAGCGCTAACATTTTGCCGACAAGCCCGAAGCGCTAGCGACGGGTTCTCGAAACCCGTCGCTAGCGCTTCGGGCTTGTGAGTCATTCGGTTAGTGCCTCTCATTGGAGTGTCCGATGTCTATGCTTCGACGCGATCGTCTTTTCCTGGCCCTGCTACTTGGCATTTTGGCACTAGCGGCGCTGCTGCGATTGGGGGCGATGCGCGCCGAGTTCTGGTTCGATGAAATTTGGTCGTGGGAGTTCGCCCGCGATGCCGCTTCGCCGTGGCAGGTCTTCGCCGGCGAGCATCACCATCACGACAACAACCACAAGCTAAACACGCTCTTATTATCGCTTTATCCCGAGGGAACGGGCTGGTGGTGGTATCGCCTCCATTCCTTCATCGCGGGGCTGGCCGCCGTGGCGTTGGCAGCGTTGGTGGCGAACCAGCGCGGCCGCATTGAGGCCGTTTTCGCGGCATTGCTCTTCGCCACCAATTACTGGCTGGTACTGTGTTCCGCCGAGGCGCGCGGCTACGCGCTCGCCGTCTTCTTCGCTCTGCTGGCACTTTACACGCTGCAAGCGTACCTGACGAAAGGCGGCCGGCGCATGCTCGCTCTCTTCTGGATCAGCGTGATTCTCGGCTTTCTATCGCATCTGACCTTCATTCACTGTTATCTCGCGCTAGCCCTGTGGTCGGTGTATGCCATCGCGCGCCGCCGCTTGTCGGCTCGCGCCGAGATTCAGCAGCTGCTCGCCTGCCATGCGGTTCCGGCTCTGTTCTTCGTCACGCTATTCCTGATGGACATTCGCCGCATGGACCTGGGCGGTGGCCCACCTCTGCCAACAACCCTTGTCCTTGGTCGATTGATTAGCCTGGGGTTAGGCGGATCGTCCTTGCCGGTGTGGTTTGTCCCGCTGGCCGTTGGGGCCATCGTCGCGCTGGGTGTCGGTTTGCGCTTGCTGGCGCGCGACGCCGGCCATGTGTGGCTGTTCTTCGCCATCGCCATCGTCGGCTCGCCCGCCTTGTTCCTATTGGGCAAACCTGCTTATTTATTCGAGAGATATTTTTTGATCTCTTTTGTATTTTTTTTGCTTCTGCTGAGTTTTGTCCTCGCCTCTCTGTGGCGTAACTCGCGCACCGGCGCTGTCCTCGCCACCGTGGTGGTGTGCGGCATGGTCGGCGGGAGTATCGGTCAGATTGTGGACTTTGAGCGCGCCGGTCGAGGGCATTTTCTCGATGCCTTGGCCTACATGGATCAAGAAACGCCCGGAGGAGAAGTTAGCTTATCGGGAGATTACGATTTCCGCGTTCGCAAGTTTTATACATTTTATGTCCCTTATTTGCACAGTGACAAGCGGTTCGTCTATCACGAACAGGACGCGCTGCCGGCTCACGGGGCGGATTGGTTGCTCGTACACCGCCTGGATGATCGCCATCCACCGCAAGCGCGAAGGTACGATGCGGACGACAATGCCTATCAGCGCGTCAAGGACTTCCCAATCAGCGCATTCGGCGGATGGAGTTGGCACGTCTATCGCAATGTACATACGGTTCGACCAGCCCGCGGCGCAAGCAAGGGTAAGCCTTCCCTTGCTCGCGCTGCGGGCTAGTTGGCTGCGGGAGCTAACCGTCGCACTTCCTTGGCGCACGCGCCCCGGTCATTTTGACCCAGCACATATTGCACGCGATCGCCGGTCTTGAGATCCAGGAAATCGGCGCCGATCACATCTTCATGGAAGAAGAACATATTCGGCCCGCCTTGATCGGGAACAATGAAGCCATAACCGCTCTTGAGTGTCTGAATCCATCCCGTCGAGGCACCCGCGCTCGGACTCGACAGGGGTGCGGCGGAACGCGCGAGGGACGGACCAAAATTGAACTCCTTGCGTGGGACGAACAACCCGTTGACGAGCGGATCCTTGAGGCGGGCGCGATCGTCGATGATCGGGTGCATCATGATCGGATACGTCACCTCATCGAGCAGCACCTGGGCCGTGCGCGTCTCGCGATCATTGCCATTCTGATCGACGTATTTGAAATCCCAACCGAGGACCATGACGCGCGTGCCCAGCGTGTTCAGCTTGCGCACCAGCGGTAGGAAATCGCCGTCGCACACGACGAGAACGCTGACATCGAAGCGTTTGTAGATGGCCAACTCGTAGGCTTCGAGGGCCAGCCATACATCGATGCCTTTCTCGCCCTCGCGCGACAGCGGCAGATAGTGGGTGGTGACGCCTTCACGCACCAGTACATCGTCGAAAACACGCTCCTTGTAGAGCAAATCGCGGTCCTCGGCGTCGGCGGCGCGCAGACGACCGCGGAAATAATGGGCATCGACGATTTGACAGTAACGCGGATCGGCTCCCTCGCAATCGGCGACCTGCTGGCGGACGAAAGCATGCAGTCCACCAACGCTGATGCGGGCGCGGCGCTCGTGGTGGTAGTGGTAATAATTGCTGACGTGGAAAAAGAAATTGCCGTCGTAAAAGATGCCTGCACGGGTTAACTTGCCGTCAATAGAGGACATACAAGACTCCTAAACTATTTCCTAGAAGTATCTTCATGCAATCATTTCATAAGAGGCACGAACCGAATGAATTGCCAGCCCGCAGCGCCAGCAAGGGACTTCCCTTGCTGGCGCTGCGGGCTGGCAAAAAGTTAGCGCCTCTAAACGAATCGTCTCCGGCAATCTATCGGGGAAACGGCTGAGTGTCACGGGCAATCTGAACGGATCGAGAGACAGGCAGAAGTGAGCGGGCGGCGCAGTCCGAGGTAGGCGAGCAGCAGAGCGGGTGTCATCCAGATGAAGCCGAAGTATTCGACCTCATGGGCCAACTGCGCCGTAGCCGCGCCGTTGATCGCCAAGTAAGCGGCGGCGGCCAGCAACCCGAGGCGGCATGTGTTCGCGCGCGAGATCGTGGCGGCCACTTGCACGACCGGCACCAGCAACAACACCAGATCGAACGGCCAGGCGCCATAGGGCGCGGTCAGCATCGACATGAGCAGCAGCAGCGGCAGAGTTACGTTCCAGTCCCAGTTGGCGCGCTGACGCAGCCAGTAGGATACGAACCAGACCAAGCCAGGGATCATCGCCAAAAATTGCAAGCGAAATTGTTCCTCACCCAGCAGCAGACGCAGCACCGTGCCCAGCGTCGGCGAGCGGTATTGCGCCGGCGGCCGGCTGGTGAACGTGTGCCAATACTGACTCAGCACCGAAGGATTACACAGCAGGGCCACACCGAGAGCGGCGAGGCCGGTCAGCAATCCACCGCCGAGAATCGACCAGCGACGAGAGCGGATCGCCCAAAGGAGTAAAGCGATCCAAAAAATGTACGATAAGTGCGGTTTGATGGCCAACAACACGGCCGCCGCGCCCGCTAACGCATCGCGGCCCTGGCGCAAACACACGAGGAACAGTACGGCTCCCAGCAGAACCAGCGGCGAAATCTGTCCCGCTGTCAGACTGAAAATCGTCGGCAGAAAGGTGAATGCCAGCAGCCAGGCGATCCAGCGCTGGGCGACGGGACCGCCGTACAGTCGCCAGAGAGCATCGGCGCACCATGCAACGGTGGCGAACTGCAAGCACAACCAGAGCAGATGAGCAAGGCGGCAATCGAGCAGTCCTAGCGGCATGACCAGCGGCAGCGTCCACGGCGGGTTCCACATGAGGATGCCCTCGCTGGTGCGTCCGGCTTCGCGCTCCAGTTGATGGACACGCTCGGGATCGTAGGGATTGTCGCCGTGGACGTTGAGCCGGCCAGCTGCCCAGTATTCGACGAAATCGTGCAGCGGCAAAGTCATCAACCCGCGCGCCGACCCGCCCAGTTGAATCAGCAAGACCGCGATGGCGACTACCAGCGCGAACACGAGCAACCAGGAACGCAGCGGATGACGAGCCGCGAGGGATTGGGGCATGGGGAGGTTCTCTTTGCCGCGGATGAATGGTTACCAGCCCGTAGCGCCAGCAAGGGAATGTCCCTTGCTGGCGCTACGGGCTGGTAACCATTCATCCCAAGCATAGATCACACCTTCCCCCGACACAAACGCGCGCACTGTGGACTATTCTTCTTCTGGGGGACAATTCGGAGGGAGTAACGATGGGCGAACCGTTTGGTTCCGAACCGGCGACGAGAAGAGGCAGCCTGCTGGGACGAATGGCTCTGGTCCTCAATGCGGGCCTGGCCATCGCTCTGGCTGTCATCTGGATAGGCATGGCCGCGCGCGGAGAATTTTGGGGCGCCGACTTCACCGGATTCTACACCGGCTGGGCGATGGTTCTCGATGACCAAGGAGATCGTCTTTACGACTTGAACTTGCAAATCGCCTATCAGCAGCGCATCGCGCCGGAACTCGCCGCGACGGGCGGACGATTACTATTTAACTATCCGCCCCATGTGGCGGTCCCGGCCGCCGTACTCGCCTTTCTTCCCTGCTGTGCCGCCTTCTACGCCTGGAGCCTGATTCAACTTGCTCTGCTCATCCCGCTCGCTCGCTTTCTCCACCAGTTGACGCCCGATCGTTCGCCGCGAGCCTTTCTGCTCGTGCTGGTCACGGTGGCGGCGTTCCCTCCCCTATTCATGTCTTTCCAGATGGGGCAAGTATCTCTGCTAATCTTGGTTTGTCTACTGGGTTTTGTGTGCAATTTAGAGAGAAATAATTTTTTTTGGACGGCTTTCTGGCTCGCTCTGCTGACAATCAAGCCGCAGTTTCTGCTCGCGCCGACCGCGATTTTGTTCGCCGGCCGTCGCTGGCGTGAGATGGGTGTGGCCGCATTCTTGTTCGCGAGTTGGGCCTTGCTGGCGAGCAGTGTTCTCGGCTGGTCGCGCTGGATTGAATTCGCAACCGTCATCCGCCATCTCGCCTGGCAATTCGGCTCCGACGGCATCTATCCCCTGGCCATGTATAATTTCAAGGGATTCTTGACGAGTGCGCTGGGCGGCGAGCGGGTCGCGCTGGTCAACTTCCTATCGGCCGCCGCCGTGCCGTTTGTGCTGTCGGTGATGCTGGCGATGTGGCGAAAGCCGGCGCGGACAGCTTCGCCGGAGTGGGATTTGCGCTTGTCCTTGACGCTCTTCCTCGCGTTGCTTGTCAATCCGCACTTCAATCCGGCCGATGCCGTGACGCTCATCACGCCCGCCATCTTGTTTTACCGTGGACTGAAACGGTCTGGCCAGTCGGCCCGCGCCGTGGCCATCATACTCGTGTGCGGCCCCCTTCTGTTCGCGCTGGATTGCTATGGAAGGATGGCCACTCGGCCGATGGCCATTCACCCGTTCTTTCTTCTCATGGTGGCGCTGACAGGAGCCGTGGCCGTGGCCGTGGTCCGCGTTCGAGCAGAAGCGCCGCAAGCGGCTTAGCACTTCCGGACAAAACCCTGCCAGCCCGCAGCGCCAGCAAGGAAACCCTTGCTGGCGCTGCGGGCTGGTCAAAACTGTAGCTGAAGACGCCCCAGGCGTTCCACCGTTTCCTTCATCAGCGTGTCTTCCTCCGCCTCGTTCTTGGCGAGATACGTCACGGAGAAACGCAGATACGATCCGGCATCGTCCCACGGCACACAGCACACCGATTGCTCGGTGATGAGGAACTGCGACGCTTCTTCGGCGTTGGCGAACGATTGGCCCGCGCAGCCGCGCGGCGCACGCGCGTACAGAAAATAGGTGCCGCTCGGCATCTTCGCCTGGAAGCCGACCTGCCGCAAGGCGGCAACGAGCTTTTGCAAGCGGCGACGATACTTCTCGCGGATGGCGTCGCCGATCTCGACGTGTTCCAGCGCCGCCCGCGCCGCCTGCTGGATGGCCATGAACTGTCCCGAATCACAATTGTCCTTCACGTCGGCGAACGCCTGGACGATTTTTGCATGACCGGCGACGAACGCCATGCGCCAGCCGATCATGTTGAAGCCTTTCGACATCGAATGAATCTCGACGCCGACCTCCTTCGCGCCCTCCACTTGTAGGAAACTCAGCGGCGGTCCCTCGTAGCTCAGCAGAATATGGGCGGCGTCCTGCACGACGACGATTTGATTGGTGCGCGCGAAGTCGATGACGCGGCGATAGAAATCGCGCGTGGCCACGGCCCCCGTCGGACTGTTGGGATAGTTAATCACCAGCAGTTTCGCCCGGCGGCGAACGTCGGCCGGGATCGCGTTCAGGTCGGGATAGAAACCGTTTTCCTCACGCAGCGGCAGATTGTAGACCTCGCCGCCGTAATAGGCCGTGTGCGTGCCGGCGACGGGGTAGCCGGGCACGGTCATAAGGGTGATGTCGCCGGGGTTGATGAAGACGGCCGGCATCATGGCCAGGGCCGGCTTCGAGCCGATGGCGTGATTGATCTCCGTCGCCGGATCCAGCGTCACATCAAAGACTTTCTTCAGGAAGCCGGCCGCCGCCTCCTTGAAAGCGGCGATGCCGTTGTCGGCGTAGCCGCGGTTCTCCAGCTTGTCCACCTCGGCCTTCAGCACCTCGCGGACGAGCGGATCGGCCAGGTCATCGTTTTCGCCGATGCCGAAGTCGAGCAGCCGGCGCTCGGGATGGGCGGCCAGGGCCGCGCGCTTGGCGCGTTTGATCTTCTCGAACTTGTAAATCTTGCTGCCCTTGCCGTAGTTGACGCCGCCGATGCGGTCGGCGAACAGCGTCTGAAACCAGGGATCGACCGATGTCGTACTCATCGTGGCAAAGCCTCTCGAAGAAAAAACGGATACTGTGTCAAGATAGCGAGAGCAGGCGTCTGGGGCGACGCGCGGCTTGGCGTTTCGCGCGAAACGCCAAGCGAAAGATCTACCGTCTTTACGCGACAGGATGAACTCGGATTTGTTTCGCCACGATTTTTTTCGCCCACGACCTACCCCAGCGGAGCGGAAGGGGGTAAAATAGACAATTGAAGGAATAGAGGTTTCAAACCGTCTAGTTAGACGATGCGAGATTTGGGTGGTGCCAACGGCCATCACCCAGGGCACTTCTCCAATTTGAGGAAGCGCACGTGGCCCTGACCAATGTGGACCGCGATTTACTCAAGCGATGCCTTGCTCATCAGCCCGGCGCGTGGAACGATTTTGTCGATCGCTTTCTCGGCTTGATTTACCATGTCGTCCATCACACGGCCCACCTGCGCAGCACGCCGTTGCGAGCCGAAGACACCGAGGACATGGCTGCCGAGGTACTCTTACAAATTGTCGCCCACGATTACGGCATCCTCCGCAACTTCCGCGGCAACAGCAGTCTCGCTACCTATCTGACCGTGATCGCCCGGCGCATTTGCGTCCACGAACTGGCACGCAAGAACGCCGCCCGTGAAGTGCAGCCTGGCCGCGATGCACGCGAGATGGACGGCATCGAAGCCGAAGAGATGCCGCGCACCTCCGGTCTGGAGAGCTTGGAAGAAGTCGAGAAACTCCTCAGCAAACTGCCCGGACGTGAGCGCGAGGTTGTTCGGCTACACTACATTGAGGGGCGATCTTACGAGGAGATCAGCACGGAGTTGAAGATTCCGGTCGGCAGCATCGGCCCCATTCTGTCGCGTGCCCGCAAGAAACTGCGTCAGGGCGTCAAGAGTGCCCCACCCGTGCAGCGGACCATCGAGCCGAAAACACGCGATACCGAACCGAAGACATAGGACATAGGCACAACTTTACCAGCCCGCAGCGCCAGCAAGAGAACTCTCCCTTGCTGGCGCTGCGGGCTGGTAAAGTTATGTGTCTCAGCGCGGGACCATCGGGCCAGTGGCACCCGCGCGTTGCAATCCCCCATCGAGCTGGCGCGTAGCCAAATCAAACGCTTGATAGCCCAGATTGCGACGAGTGAAAACCATCGCCGCTTTCTCCGGACTCATCGGGGCGATTTCCGGGTTGTTGATTTGCATCGTCATTTTTAGTTTCTGCGACGGCCAATTGAAGACCATCTCCTTGGGGATGATCGCGCCCTTGGGACCGACGCGCTGCGCTTTGTGGATGTTGACCGTACAGATGACGTTGCCCTTGTCGTCCTTGAGGACATAGGCGAGGATTTGCGGTTGCGGCAAGCGGGCTTCGTTGAAATCGAAGACGGTGATTTTTTGGATCGGCCGGTTTTCCGGCGATTTCGCCTGTTCGATCAATTCAATCGCCTTGCGGCCCTTATTGTCTACAACCTTCATCTCATATTTCTTATTCGCGTCATACTCGGCCAAACCCAGCGCCGTGACGACCATGTCCGGTTGGAACGGGAACGGAATCCGCGCGCCGCGGCTCATGGCGTCGTAAGAGCAGTGGAACAGATACGGCGGCTGATTCTTGCTGATCCAATACCAGAACTCGTCCTTGTTCGAGCCGATGTCCACCGCCGGATTGCCGATAACGACGCCGGTGAGGCGGAAATTGCGCGGCGTCTGGCACATCATTTTGCCGGAAAGACCGACCGACTGCCCATCGGCCGTCACATCAATGGCCACGTTCGTGCAGGTGATCGCCTCCTGCGGACTAATGCGTTGCGCGTTGGTATTCAGGTATTTGACCAAATTCTCCACGGTGGGCGTGGCGTTATTTGTCACGCCACCGCCCCCACCTGGAAGGTCGCGACGATGGGGCGAGAGGACGTTGCAGCCGACGACAAACAACAGGACGGCCAAACTCAAACCGGCGATGATTGAACGCATGAACGTCCCCTTATCTACTAGCCTCTAGCCTGGAGCGCCAGCGACGGGGAGTTCCCGTCGCTGGCGCTCCAGGCTAGTCGTTCATTACTCCCAGCCGAGAGCCTGGAACACATCATCCTGAACCGTCGCCAGTTCCTCATCCGTGAGGCTTGGATTGACCACCGTATGCCGTGCGCCCGTCCGCGTGCAGCGCAGAAGAAGCACTTCTTGCGCTCCGTCTTGCTGCGTTTGATCGAACTTGAGCCGTCGCCGTCGCATCAGCAACAGGGCAACCACATAGCGAAAGCGAAGGCGGCTCGGTTCCAGCTGGCCTTCCAGGCGCTGGAAGCACTCCATCAGCATCTCGTCATCGATCGGTTGCCGTCGTTTGCCCTGGGGAAGCGCCAGTCGTCCCATCCAGAAACTGAAGGCACCATCGGGAGGGCCTTGCCAGGCTTCCGCGCTGTAATCCTTGCGGACAAACTTGCCTCCTTCTTCGAGAAGGACGCTGTAGCAGCGCTCGCCCGGCCGTAGTTCACGTCCGGTAATCGAACAGCGCCGCGTGCTGGGCTGAATCTGGTAATCGATCATAATCCGTGTCCTCCTGACCGCGTGGCCGCATCAGGAACCCGGCCGCAACTAATCCTATCGCCTTCAGTCAAGTGCCAGCAAGAGAACGCCAGGGCTGACTTCTCTTTTTGCCTATCAGCATAGCGCCGGTTCTAGCGTTTGAATGGGTTCTACGGGATTGCCAGCCCGCAGCGCAAGCAAGGGAGACGGCGTCCCTTGCTTGCGCTGCGGGCTGGCAATTAGCGCGGCTTGGGCTGCGGCACCGGCGGCAGCGCGATGCCGGCCGGCAGCCAGTGTTTCAACTCCTCATGCACTTCGCGCGGTGTCTCGCGGCCCCAACCAAGGTATTCGCCACGGACAATGTTGGCGCTGTCGAGCAAGATTATCTTGGGCGTGGTCTCGACGCCGAAACTGCCGCGCAGACCGCCGGCGCTGAGGATGGGATACGTCAGCTTCATCTCAGCGTGCTGCTTGCGCACGACCTCCGCGTCCTCGGACACGCACATACCCACCACGGTGATCCGCTGCGGGAAGGCGGCGAGCAACTGCTGCGCGTAGCGTAACACGGTCGGCGTCGTTCCCGACGCCGGGTGATAAAAGACGAGCAAGACCGGCTTGCCTGACCAGCGCCGCAGCTGAGCGGAGCCGCCACCGCTGAGATTGGTGGCGAGGAAGTCGGGAGCCAACTGTCCGAGCGCGGCCACGGTGGCGACCGGCTTCGTCTCGCGGATCGGCTCGGGCGGCGTTTCGCCGCGTCGCGCCGCCTCGGCGCGACGCTTGATCTGAAGAATGGCCAGGCGATAGGGCGTGGGCGGCTGGTCCAGGTGATAATCGATCTTCTTGAGCAGGGCGGCCAAGTGCTGATCGTAGCGCGCCGGTTGCGTCAACATCGGCGTCAACGTATCGCGAAGAGTCAGCGCCTGCGTAATCTCTCGCCGCCGGCTCTCGCCGGCCTCGCCCGAGAGCTGGAAATTGCTCTCCATCTCGACGCGCAGCATGCTTCGCTGCGTGGGTTCCCGATGGGCCGGCTCACGCTGCTTGATTTCGCGCTCGACGCGATAAGCCAGACCGAGGTTCGGCACCAGCCAGACGGTGTCTTGCCGATGCCAGGCCGTGCGATCGGCGCGCGGCCGATCCCAGTCGTCGGACTTCTGCTCGCCGATCAGTTTGATGCAGCTGTTGCCGCCCATCATCTCCGCGCCGGCGGCGCGCCAGGTGATCGGCGGCCGATCTTCCTCGACCGCCAGCCATTCCTGTCCTACACTGACGCGGCCTCCCGGTAGAGCGACGAAGGCTCCGCAGTCGAGTGTCGGCGCTCCTTCCAGCGGCACCAGAAGACGAACGCTCGGATCGGCCGTGATCTTGCCTTGAAGATCAACCCGGGCGCGTTCGAGTCGAACGGAGGAGGCTGTCAACTCGGCCCCGCTGGGCGGTTCGCCGGATGAGGGACGATGTTTGAGGACGGTAAGTAGGGCGACCTCGGCGCCGCGCGGCGGCGTCTCCATTACGAAAATGCGTGTCTCCATGCGATAATCGCGGCTGAACTGCACGCGACCGCCCCGCCCTTCTTCGCTGAAGGTGCCGCGGTAGACCAGTTCCTGAGATCGTTTCAGGTGCGGCACGAGTACCCAATCGCCGCCGATCGCGGGCGTCATGCGTGTCGGCGTTTGCGGCCGAGTGGGTGTCTGGGCCGGAACCAGGATGCAGCCGAGCAAGTACAAGGTCGCTACCATCGAGTCCCCGACGGATAAAAGAATAGGATGCGTCCATCGCGCCAGGATGCAAACTCTCCGCTGCGGCGGCGGATTATAGCAAGGCGGCTTGTTCCCACAAGCGAGCTTTTGACGCCGCCGCGCCGCTTGGCGTTTCGCGCGAAACGTAAACCCGCGCGAAACGCCAAGCGGCGTAAATCGTGGCAAAGGATTGACGCGGGCGAACCGGGTAGGCAGGATAAGAGCGACCCGAATCGTTCGGCTGGCGAAGATCCTAAACCTTCATCCCTGCGGAGTGGCGTGTGCTGAGTCTCATCCTGATCATGCTGGTGGTGTGGTTGCTTTTGGGTTTGCTGTTGGCGGCATGGACGCTGTTCTTTCAAGGCTACATCTACAGCGAGCCGGTCAGCGCTATTTACTGGCGTGCCCCTGCCGCCGCCGCCGCGCTGACGCTGTTTCTGGGCATCTGGATGGTACTCGATTATCGCAGCATCGGCGACCGCGAGGACGAGGGCCGCTATCAACCACTGCACAACTTCAGCAATAAATCAACCGAAACATATAAACATATCTGGATTATTACTCCCGACGGCAAAGAAGATCATTACGAAAGAAGAGGAAATCGCTACGTTCGCAAGGATGGCCGGCCGCTACCGACGAATCCAGGGAGCAAAATCATCGCCAGCCATGAAGTCAACGGCGACAAGCATGTTTTCGAGCGCAAAGCGGAGAGTAATGAGGTGCGTTATTACGACAAGGACAATAAATCGCGCTACATGAGGGAGAACTATGTCGGTCAGGTGACCACTTCTCACTTTAGCTGGCTGGTGATGGCCCTGATTTTGAACTTTGGTTTCTTGATCGTGTGGTTCCTTTGTCTGTGGCTGCTGCTGGACTTTCAATGGCCGCACGCGCTCGGCCTGGCCTTCGTCGCTTGGCTGATTAGTCTCTTCGTTCTGCCGATGATTTTGGCGCCGGCGGAGAAAGTGCGCAAGGAACGCCTGCCGGCGAAGACGGCGACAATCATAGCCCGGAGTGAGGCAGTGTCGAGATAGGAATGGTGACAATCACCAGCCGCTGCTCTTCATAGATCGCATAGCGAGCGACCAAGGGTGGGACAGTGCCGATCCGTAATTGACCTGGCACAAACGACAAATCGAGCAACGGTTCTCCGAATTGAGGATAGATATGGAGGAGGTGATCGAGTTTCCTCACGGCAGCGCGTACTTGGGAGCCAAGACCCCGTTCTTCCGCTCTGGCAATAAGTTTTTCCAACTCGTTGCGGACGAGTTCGGAGTAGGCTACCTGATAAGGGGGCGAACCATTCGACATTTCACTCACGGGGTGCGACTTCCTGTTCTAGTTCGTCCATGAAATCTTTTAACTCCAGACCTCCCGTGGCCTCAATTTCCCGAAGACCGGCGAGAAATACTTCCTCATTAAAAGTACGGCGTGCCCAGTCCAGCAGTTCCGGCGTAATCCCCTGTGTCAAACCGTAATAACGCCGCGCCCAGCCCAACAGTTCCTCCAGTTCCGGCATAGGATCCAACGGCTGCGCTGCATGCTGCGCCTCAAGGGTTGATTCGCTCCATCGGGCAGCGGTATAGGCGAAGATGGCTTCCCGCTCCGGCGAATCATTGTCGCCATTAACGGTGGTGGTCAGTTGAAGCACTTGGGCGTCCAGGTCGCGGGTAGCTAGGCCCAATCGCTCTCGTGCTTGGGCTGGCGTAGAACGGCTCAGGATGCCGAGGAAGTCGTGGCCCATGATCCGATACCCTCCTTCCATCTCGATAATGCGAACATACCCTCACACGGCATTATAATCCCGCGGATCGACCGGCGTGAAGCGGAATCAAACGGCTCGAACGCTCAAGTACTTGCTAATATGTGCATAATATCCCCATCTTGAACGACGTAGGTTTTGCCTTCCAGACGATAGACACCGTGCGTCTTGGCTTCCTTCATCGAGCCGACGCGCTGGAAGTCGCCGTAGCCGACCACCTCGGCGCGCACGAAGCCGCGCGCCAGGTCCGTGTGAATTTGACTCGCGCCGATGACAGCGTCGGCACCCTTGGGCATGCTCCACGCTCGGCACTCGTCTTCGCCGACCGTGAAAAAGACAATCTGCCCCATCGCCGCGAAGATCGCCCGCAACACATCATCGCGCACAAACCCCTTCAATCCTAGATCGTTGATGAACATCTGCCGATCTTCTTCCGGCAAATCATGCAGTTCCATCTCCAACTTGGCCGGCGCTTGCAGGGCACCCGGTGCTAGTTCGAGCAAGTCAGCCGGCAACGGCTGATTGAGGCGATCATCGCCGATGTTGACCAGCACCTGTTCCGGCTTGAGCGTCAGCAGCTGGAAACTGCGAATGGCCTTCTCTTCGTCTTCCCGCAGTCCGAGTGTGGCCGGCGATTGATTTTGCTCGAAGGCTGTGGCGATGCGTTGCAGCAGCGCCAACTCTTGCTGATCGAGGTCTTTTTGCTTGCTCGGCCGCGGCTTGCGGAGTTGATCCTCCAGCTTGCTTATGCGGTTGGTGACAATTTCCAGATCGGCGAACATCAACTCCTCGCGGAAGCGGCGCAGCTGACCGGCAAGGTCCGGCTCGTTGAAGCCATTGAGGACGACGAGTAGACCGCCGGATTCGCGTAGGATGCCGAGGCGACGTGGATTATCGCGCCGCTCGGTCGCCAGCAGGCCCGGCGTATCGAGAAACTCGATGGTGGTTGCGGTTGTCTTGCGCGGCTGAAACTTGGCCGACAGCCAATCGAGGCGCGGATCGGGCATCTTGGCGATGCCGGTCTGCCCCGTCTGGCCCTTGGATGGGTCCGGCTTGACGCCGGTTAGCCATTGAAACACGCTGGTCTTGCCCGAACCAGCGAACCCGACAATACCAACTTTCATATCCGCTTTCCGCTTTCTGCTTTCCGCTTTCCGCTGTCCCTAGACAATGGACAAAGACGGCGTTATCGAGGATCATCAACGTAGCTCCCCTTGGGCACTGTACTACCCCTCTGCGGATCTGGCTACGGATAACGGGTCGTGGCCTCGGAAAGCGGAAAGCGGAAAGCGGACATGTGTGACGAATGGATGCCGCGTCTGGAACTACCGATTACGTTCGAGCAGTTCCATCAGCTGCCGCGCAACGCGGCCTACAAGTACGAGTATTTCGAGGAGCGCGCCTGGCTGAATCCTCGGCCGCGCTATTACCACGCCTTGCTCGATCTGGAACCGCTGGCCGGTCGGCCGCTGGAGGGCGTCAGCCGCAAGACGGCCTTGCGTCCGGTGCGGCCAGCGGACTGGGAAGAGTTGGCGCCGCTGTTCGCCGCCGCGTTCGATCGCCAGCAACCGTTTTGCGGTCTCGACGATGAGCGCAGCATCACGGCGGCGCGCAAGAGTCTGGAACATACGCGCTCCGGTGGTGATGGTCCGTGGATCGAGCAAGCCAGTTTTGTCGCCGTGGAGGGAGACGCCGCAACGGCGGTCGGCGGCATTCTGGTGACGCTGTTGCCGGACACCGACCCAAGCGGCTGGAATGCGTATCACTGGAAGGAACCACCGCCGCCGGACGCTCTCGCGCGTCGCCTCGGCCGGCCGCATTTGACGTGGATTTTCGTCAGTCCGTTCGATGCGGGCCAGGGCATCGGCACGCTGCTCTTGAGCGCGGCCGTGCGTGAATTGCTGGCTCTGGGTTACACGCAACTGGCCAGCACGTTTTTGATTGGCAATGATTCGAGCATGTTGTGGCACTGGCGGAACGGCTTCCGCTTGCTGGCGTATCCGGGTTCGTGGCGGCGACGGTTTGAGGGGATGGACGAAATAATATAGAGAGAGGCGAACGGCCGGCGTAAGCCGGCTGGTGCGGGCCAAAAACCAGCCGGCTTACGCCGTTCACCATAATGCGGAGACTATTAGGAGGGAATATCCCATGCTGGCAACGCTTCTCCGTCTTCTGTCTTTCCTTGGCGTTCTTGGTATCTTGGCGGTTAGTCCTGCTTTCGCTGCGGCCAAGCGGGATCTGGGGGCCGAAGCGAAAGCGATATTTCAGGTGAAGTGTGTCCAGTGCCACGGGCCGGACGTACGCAAACCGAAAGGCGATTTTGGCTATGTCCTCGATCTAAAACGCCTGGCCGCCGATTCGGAGAAGGTGGTTCCAGGCAAACCGGATGAATCGCAACTCTGGCAGTTGGTCCACGACGACGAGATGCCAGCAGAGGGTGCCAAGGCCGGCCCGGTGACAAAGGAACAGAAAGAAACCATCCGCGCCTGGATTGAAGCCGGCGCTCCTCCTCCGTCTACCGAGAAGGACGCACCCTCATCGCCCGCACCGCAACCGAAAAAGCATTTTCTCGACTGGCTAGGTAACTTCCATGTGATTGTGATTCACTTCCCGATCGCGTTATTATTGGCAGCGGCGGTCGGCGAGTTGTGGTACGCCTGCCGAAGCGTGCGCCAACCTGCCTCCGCCGTGAGCTTCTGCGTTCTGCTTGGGGCCATCAGCGCCGTCGTGTCGGCGGCTCTCGGCTGGTTGCACGCGGCCAACGGTGCCGGTGCCGGCTCGCCTTCCATTCTGACCTGGCATCGCTGGTTCGGCACGACAACGGCGGCCGGCTCCGTGATACTCCTTGTTCTCTCAGCAATCGACATCCGCCGTGGAGTTCGGAGTTGGTGGTTTCGGCTGCTGCTGCTTCTCGCGGCCGTGCTGGTGGGAGTAACGGGCTATTTCGGCGGCGATCTCGTGTATGGGGAAGGCTACTTCCGCTGGTAAAACGGTGCGCGTCGAGCAACGCGCACCGGGAGGTTAATCTACGTCACTGCCGGAAGAAGTTCCGGGGGCGGTGGATTCTCCGCGATGAAATTGCCCCGAAGCCTCCCGATAGCATATCGCTTAATTTTTGAGGCTAAACGGATAAAAAAAGAACGCAAATAACTCGATAACTATGAGTAACCACACGATTAGACTAGCGACACTTGCCATCACCCCCGCCACCGCCAAAGCACGAGATGAGCCGATAGCCCGTGCCTGCCGCCAACCGCGCACCCCGAACCGCAAACTGGCCAAACTCAAGGAGAACGACACCAGGGTAAGGATCCCATTGCCAGCCAAGCTGAGTGAGGACAAAAGTCCATTGGGAACGCCGACAACCCAGGTCATCAGGAAGGTACTGCCGATGAGAAACGATACCAACCCCCATGGGATCATGGTGCGGACATCGGGTTGGCCCGCCTTTGTATCGGCATTCCAGGAGGTCGGCTGCTCTGGCCGCAAGGGTGCGCGAATATCGGAATCAGTCACTGGTGTTCATCCTTTTCACCGAAAGCCACAGCTCAGCCGCCGACTCGCGCGGGCTTGACGTTGTCGCTCGATGCGCCGTATTTGTGTGGACGGTCTGCTTGTACGCTCAATTTACTCCCGGCTACACGCCGGAAATATCCTCTCTTGGGGAAGTCGCGGGAAGATCTTTCGGTTACATCTGTAGCGGCTGGCCGGCATACATTCGCTCTCACCATCACTTGCCTTTGGATGTTCGCGGAACAGTTGACCGCTTGGCCGCCCGAGCTTTCGCTCGCGAAAGAACGGATGCCCCCTTCTCGGTGAGCGTCAGCGCGACGGAGTCTTCCGTCGGAACGATTTTGATCAACGCAAGGCGCTTTAGTAATAGAGCCGCGGATGGTTCGCGGACATGCTCGATCGGATAGTTCGCTTCGCATGCCTCCAGAAGATGCGAAGCTTCCTCGATTGACGAAGGTGCCACTCCAAGGCGATAGCCCCAGACACCGAAGGCTTCAAACAGGTTAGTCGGACCGCCGAGGAGCAGAAGGGCAGCCCCCGCAGTCGCATGGCGTGGACTGAAGTAAAGAAGGTTGGGCGATGCCTGACTAATCATGGTGAGTAGCAATTGCTGGTCGGACAAGGGCGGGAGACCGGCCAGCGGATCAACGCGCTGCCATGCCGACCACATTGCAACGATCAAAAACAATCCAGTCACAAGTGCGCCGAACTGCCAAGCCTGGAGACCGAAGGACCCGGCAACGAAGAAGCCGGCGAACCAACCGAACCAGAATAGCAAGCCGAAGGTGATGAACGAGAATATCCCTCCAAGCAACGCTTTCCCCACTCCCTCGAACACAAGTTCGCGGTTGTGTTGACTCGCCATGTCGTGCAGGCGTGCGGCGATATGTGGTGTGTTGTTCATCTTTGCTTCGCTCGCACCACACGGCTCTTATGAACTTGCTATCCCAACGCCTCCTTCAACTCCACCGCGATTCTACGACTCCGCCATCTGCTAACGCAAGCACCAACTTCTCCATCTCACCTCGAGGTGAAGATTTGGGTGCGCCCCTAACCTGGAGAAGCTTGACCAGGTTAAGGGGCACCTTTTGTCCGCTTGTCCTCAGTGTTCCTTCTTCTGTTCTTTGATCCACCACGCTTTCCAAGCGGCTACCGCCACGGAGCGTTCGGCGCGGCCGGCGACCGGACGCGGCCCGAAATCCTTGCCGCTGAGCGCTTTCAGCGCCACGCGGGCAGCGTCGGCCACCAGCGGTTCCTCATCGTCCAGAAGCGGCAATACATCCGCAATGTGGCCGCGCACTTTCTTCATGCCGCACGCCAGCGCCGCGGCTCGGCGAACTTCCGCATCCTCATCGCGCAACATAGCGCGTAACGTGGCTGCGGTCATGCGCGTTAGCCGCTGCGCCAGCGCTTGACGCGCCTTCACCTGCATCGACTCAGACAATTGCGGGATGACATAAGCGAGCGTATCCGTGTATTCACCGCCCTTGCTATCGCGCCACTCGTGCAACAGTTCCTCGCGCCGCACCGCGGAAGCGGCCAACAGTTCCTCGGCCCGGCGTGTCACACCTTTATCCACAATAGTTAGCTGCCCCTGCGGATGGTGCGCCGGCTGACCCGGCTTGAGGGCTGCTGACTGCGAATTATCATCCTGCAAGGCCAGCCAATCGAGCCAGCGCTGCTGCACCTTGAGACGCGACCGTTTCGAGGCACCCGGCCGTGGTCCGAAATCCGTACCGCGAGCCAAATGCACCAGCGCACGCCGTGCCGCTTGCCGAATGTCGGCGTCCTGGTCATTCAATCGTTCGATCAAATCCGCCTCCATATGGCTGCGCGCCAGATCCACCGCAACAATGGCCTCCAAACGCGCGGACGGTTCCGCATCGCGCAGCTGAGCGCGCAGCACCTCGCGTTGCTGATGAGACAACGCACGCAAGGACTGAATCTTGTCGCGCACCAAGGCTGCCCGCTCGCGCTGGAATTGGGCAAACTCCTCTTGCTGGACGTATTTCGTCAGTTCCACGAACGGCTCGCCTAGCAGTTCGCATTTGCGTTGCAGGGCGGCCAGCAACGGCGTTTGCAGGTAGTTGCGCGATTGGTTGCTGACCACCTGCGACGGCAAACCCTTGGGCAAATTGTCGATGACGTAATCGAGCAGGGGTACATCGTTGCAGCTCTGAACCAGAGCTGTGAGCCGTTGGCCCATCGTCTGGCGGCTTCAGACAAACCAGAACGTGCGTGTGCCAACCTGCCGCGGCCCCGTGGGAGTCGCTTGCACGATCGGCACCTCGACGTTCTTGCCCGGATTGGCGGCCAGTTGGTTGAGCATGCCGGTCAGGGAGGGAATGGCGTCCGCTCCCAGTTGCTTGACGACCGTTACCGCCTCAGTTGAAATGCCGATGCCGAAATCCGGCGAGGCGGCCAACACGAAAGTCGTGAGAAACTGTTCGTTCTCTTTTTGCCGCACGGGATTGAGGGCGGCGAGCAGCGCCGGCGACGCCCGCCCCGTGGAGTAACACGACATTTCTTTTTTGAGTCGTTCGAGAGCGCGAGGGTCCGTGCGGCGCAGCTGCACCACGGCGAGGGCCGCACTGAGCCGCACTTTGCGATCAGAGTCGTCGCCCAGGGCAATGAGCGCATCCACGGCGCGATCTGCGGCCGGGCCAATCCGTCCCAGGGTTAACGCGCTCATGCGGCGCAGCAGCGGACGACGATCGTGAAGCAAGTCCATCAAGGCCGGCACGGCCTCGGCGGCCTTGGCTTCGAGCTGCCGCAGCACATACAGAGCATGCATGCGAACGGTTTGGTTGTCCTTTTTGAGCAAGGCAATCAGCGGCTTGACGGCCGGCGGGCCAATGCGCGCAAGCGCGGCACCGGCCAGAGATCGTTGGCTCGCATCGCTGCCAGCGAGGAAGGCAGCCAGCGGCTCCGCTGCGGTCGCGGCATCGGGACCAATTTCGCGCAGGGCCACGATCACCATGCGGCGCACGTGCGGTTCCTTGTCGTGCAAGGCATCAATCAGCTGCGGCACGGCCGGAGCCGCCTCGGAGCCGAGCAGCCCCAAAACGCGGGCACTGTGATAACGCTCAATGCCCTGTTTCGCTTTCAGCCCATCGCCCAGGGCAGGGACAGCGAATCGACCCAGCCGTACAAGGGCGGCACTGACGTGGCTGCGTAACGGCTCGCCTTCCGCCAGCACCGCAACCAGCGCGGCCGCACTCGCCGGCACATCGGCGTCCATCTCACCCAGGGCGTCGGCCGCGAAACCGCGCACCGATGCGGAAGAATCCTTGAGGGCCAGCACGAGAGCGGGTTGAGCTTCGCGCGCATCGGGACCAATGCGCGCCAACGCCTCCGCTGCCTGAAGACGAACAACCCCATCTTCATGTTTCAACAATTCGGCCAACCGAGGCACGGCCGCACGGCCGATTTGCGCCAGCGCGCGACCAGCGCGGCTACGCAGCGCCGGCTCCTTCGCTTCGATCAATACGCGCACCAAAGCGGGAATGGCCGACCGGCCGGCCGAGCCGAGATCGCCCAAATAGCGAATGGCCTGCATGCGAACGGCTTCATCATCCGTGGATAAATCTTTGATACGCTGGGCGACCTCTTCGCCGCCTCCGCCGGCCCATGCCGGTTGCACAAACGCCAGGACCAACAGCCCCACAAGCATCCGTTTCATGATGGGATTCTCCCTTCGACATGGCCCCTGCCTCGGAGCTTTTTGTATTCTCCTCTTCGCATCAATGGCAATGCAAGCAAATTGTCCGGCGACATCATCGGAGAAAACCGTATCATTGCCGTCCCTCGCGCAAACCACACAATAAGAGCCTGTAACCAAATGGCGCAGCCCTCCCGCGTGAGCGGGGGGAGTTTTCGCGGTAGACTCCCCCCGCTCACGCGGGAGGCTCGCCTTTTCGTGACTCAAATGGTTTCACCCTGGCTAACACGATGAAAAAGATCCTCATTATCGATTATGGCATGGCCAACCTGCGCAGCGTGCAGAAAGCGTTCGAGAAAGTTGGTCACGAAGCCGAAATCAGCGGCGACCCCAATCGCATCGCCGAAGCGGATAAGGTCGTGCTGCCGGGCGTCGGCGCTTTCCGCGACGCCATCGCCCGGCTGCACGAGGCCGGCCTCGCTGCGCCGCTAGTTGAGCATTTGCGCGCCGGCAAACCGTTCTTCGGCATCTGCCTAGGGCTGCAACTGCTGTTCACCACCAGCCATGAGGACGGCGATCATCGCGGACTCGATTACTTTCCCGGCGAAGTAGTGCGCTTCGCCGATGTGCCCGGACTCAAGGTGCCGCACATGGGCTGGAACCAGCTGCGCGTCCGCAAGCCTGCGCCGCCGCTTGGCGGACTGCCACCGGAGGCGTCGGTATACTTCGTTCACTCTTATTACGTGGCGCCGCGCGATCCGGGACTGACGGCGACCGAGACGGATTATCCCACACCGTTCACGTCGGCCATCTGGCAAGACAACGTGTTCGCCACGCAATTCCACCCCGAAAAGAGCCAGCGCGTCGGCCTGGAAATGCTGCGCCGCTTCGCTCAATGGCACTGATTAAGAAGAACTAACCACAGAGGCACAGAGACACAGAGAAGACAAAAAGAGTAAACGAAAAAACAAGCAGGCGAGCAACGGCTCGAATCATCTCTTTAAGTCTCTTTTTTATCTCTAGGGCATTGTCTTCTCTGTGTTTCTGTGCCTCTGTGGTTAGTTCTTCTTTTGGAGAAACCGAATATGCCAAAAGTGGATCTCGTCGCCGAACTAGCTCAGAAACTACTACACGCGCTCGAACAGCAGCGACAATCGGATAGTGACTATCCGTTGTCCGTGGTTCGCCTCACCGCCCTGGCCGATCCGCAGGCGACGCCGGAGCAGGTGGTCAAAGCGTTGGCCAAAAAGCCATTTGCCACGAAATGGATCATTGCCGGCAAGAAAGACCCCAACAGTCCCATCGCTCTCGCCGAAGATGTCGAACGTCTGGCCGCCAGTCCGATGTTGTTGGAATACACCCTTGGTCTCGTGTGCAGTGCCGACAAACCGCTACACCCACCGACAAAAGCGGTCGGCAAAGTAGATAAAGCGTTGAAACCCACGTTTAAGGCCGCGCTCGATCGTCAAATCGTCGAGCAAACACTGCCGCCCTCGGTCGGCATGCTCACCATAAAGAATAAGCCGCAGCTATATCTCCAACGATTCCCGCCACCACCTCCACCGCCACCCAAAAAGAAACCCGGTGAAGAATTAAGCGCCAAACTCGTGCAAGTGCTGACCGAGCAACGCGAACACGGAGCAGAGAATTACCCGCTGCCGCTGGACCGTCTGATCGAGCAAGCAGGTCTCGACACGACTCCAGCCATTGTGAAGAAAGCCTTCGGCCTTGAGCCGTTCCGCAGTCAAGCCGTACTCGCCCTGCCTCGCTTATCGGATGGCCCAGTAGCCCTGAAGAATGATACCGAGCGCCTGATGGCGTCGCCGCTACTGTGGCGAAGCCTCCTAATGATGACACGGAAGCCGGACAATCAGGCCGTGTCCGCGGCGGACCTCAAGAAGAAACTCTCCAAAAACCTGCAACAGCATTTCAGCGATACCGTGAACCGGCAACTGGACGCGCGTGTCCTGCCGGATGGAATCGGCGTGCTGTTCATCAAGAAGAAACCGTTGCTATTCCTGCTCGCGGACATCAACGCCGGCTCGCTGGCCATTGTAACTCCAGCGAGGATCATTGCGCCTCCACCCGAACCGAAGCCGGCGCCTGCCGCCGTGGACATCGCGCCGCTTTTCGATACAGCGTTCGCGCGGCTGGACCACGAACACGGTTCGCACAACCACGTCAGTCTCGTCGCGCTGCGCCAGGCCGTGCCGGTGGACCGCACCGCCTTCGATGCGGCATTGCAGCAACTTCGCCGCGCCGGTCGCTACAGTCTTAGCGCCGCCGAGGGGCGGCATGGCATTAGCGCTGAGGAGCAAGATGCCGGTATCCGCGAAGATGGCAGTTTGTTGCTATTCGTATCCCGGCGCGAGGCGTAAGTTTTCCGAGAGATTGTCATGGCTATGTTCGTACACCTAGCACCGGAATCACGGATCAAAGCGATCCAGCGCGGCGGAATTAACCGCCTGCGCAAGCTGGCATTCGCGGACACCGGCGGCGTGTTCGCCATGCCGGTGACGCGCAACTTTTACATTTCGCACCAATGGCTGCGCGAACTGAAGCGCCGCTGTCACGGTGTCATCGCTGGCGTGTATTTCCGCATCCCCGATGACGAAATCGTCTGGGTGGGACACTATAATCAAAATCACCGGCCGATGACGGCGGCACAGGCGACAGCCCTGATGATGACGTCGGAGAATCGCGAAGGATACCAAGTTATTATCCTTCGCCGCATTAACACCAAGGAGATTCATCGTATCCGTGCGTTACCGCAAGTTGTCGGCTGGCGTTACTATCCTGGTTCGCACGGTAGGCGGCCTTGTGGATGTTCCTTTTGTCAGTTCGGTCAATATGGCGCTCGGCGACTCCGCAAGAAATACGGACAAAATCGACTTCGTCCGCTTGTCTGAATGGTAAGTTTCAACTCGCGGGATAGACAGTCCCCTTAACCGCTTCCAAATCCTTGCGCCAACCGGCAATTCGATCGTCGCGATAGACGATGCCGGTACACTTGCCCTCATAATAGGCATCTCCCGGCCTACCGCTGTCGGCACGCACGACGAGCGCGGGCAACGGCGGCAGCTGCAAGCGAAGACATTCGGCACCCACTTCCGCCAGCGCCACATACAGCTGCCGATTGCGATGATGAACATACTCGAACTCGTCGCCGGCATCGCGGATTTGCTCGGCCAACTCCGCGTAGGTAATGCGCGGATCCTCCCGCGATGTGCGCCCGCGCAGGATGTCGTAGATGATTTCGGCGAGTGGACTCATGGCATCCTTCCTTTGGGCGTCAGGAACCATTCTCCGATCTTGTTATAGCCCCCTCTGAGAATACGGCCGCGCGAGATAGAATAAGCGTGGGCCTGTTCTCTATCATCCCCACAGAGGAGAATCCCATGCCGATTCACGATTGGACTCGTGTGGATGCCGGCATCTTTCACCATTTTCACCACACCTGGATCACGGAGATCCAGCGCGCCTTGAACCGCGGACTGCTCCCCCCGGAATATTACGCTCTGGCGGAACAAATCGCCGGCAGTCTCGGCCCCGATGTTCTCACCCTGCAAGGTCCGACAAACGGCTCCTCATTCCCCAGCGAGCCGACTGGAGGAATCGCCTTGGCCAAGTCGCCGCCGCGCGTTGAGTTTCGCCGGCGCAGTGAAGCGGCTCAGTACGCGGCCAAAGCCAAGGCGGTCGTAATCCATCACAAGAGCAATCACGAGGTCATCGCCGTCGTCGAGGTCGTTTCGCCGGGAAACAAGAACAGCCGGCACGGCCTGCGGGCATTCGTGAACAAAGCCGGCGAATTGCTTCAGGCCAGTGTTCACTTGTTGATTCTCGACCTGTTCCCGCCGAGTTCGCGCGATCCGCAAGGCATCCACAAGGTCATCTGGGACGAGATCGAGGACAACGATTTTGTCCTGCCAGCCGACCGCCGACTCACGCTCGCCGCCTACGCCGGGGGGCCGTGTCCCGAGGCGTTTGTTCAACCCGTCGCCGTCGGCCTGCCCCTGCCGGAGATGCCGTTGTTTTTGACGCCCGATGTCTACATTCCGGTGCCGTTGGAAGCGACCTACGAGGCGGCCTGGGCGGATGTGCCGTCCTTCTGGCAAGAGATATTGACGGCCGAGCCACCCGAGCCGGCGAACCCGTGACAGCCGCAAGATACCGAATAAGGTCAACCATTTTCTCCATGTTTACCGAGGAGAACGCCATGCCGATTCACGACTGGACGCGCGTCGATGCCAATTTGTTTCATCACTTCCATCAGATGTGGACCATGACCATCTGCAATGCCCTGAATGGTGGTCTACTGCCCAAGGGATATTCGGCCCTCGTCGAGCAGCACGCGGCCGGAGTCGTGCCGGATGTTCTCGCGCTTCAGCGCCGGCCGCGTCCGAACCGACCTATCGAACCGACGGGCGGCACCGTCATCACCGCCACGCCGCCGAAGATACGCCACATCATCCGGGCGCAACGAGAAATCTCGGCCGCGCGCGGCAATCGCATTACCATCCGTCATCCGCTGGGTCGCGTCGTCTGTGTCATCGAAATTATTTCGCCTGGCAACAAAGGCAGCCGCTCCGCTCTGCGCTCGTTCGTCGAGAAGACCGTCGATTTCCTCAAGCACGGCGTTCACCTTCTCGTCATCGACTTGTTTCCCCCGTCCGTCCGCGATCCGCAGGGAATTCACAAGGCCATTTGGGACGAAATCGAGGACGAGCCGTTCGATTTGCCACCAGACAAACCGCTTACCCTCGCCGCCTACGTCGCGGACGTTCCAAAGACAGCCTACGTCGAGCCGGTCGGCGTGGGCGATCTGTTGCCGGATATGCCCGCATACCTGGATCCCGATAGCTATGTTCCGGTGCCGCTGGAAGCGACCTATCAGGCGACCTGGGCGACCTGTCCCGAAGACATGCGCGAAGCGGTCGAGCGCGGCGAGCCATTGTCCGACGAGTCAGAAGAGGGATAGGTGCTGACAGCAATCGTTCAACTTGATAGGACTTCCGCGCGAGAAAAGGTTCCAACCTACGGAGACATAGGCATGGTCGCACGATGTTTGTGGTCAACAGCGGTCATCCTCACCTTAACGGCGAGTGCTTCCGCGCTGGCGTCGTTGCCGGCGCTGGCTCCCACCGAGTACCTCATCGAGCCACCCGTTGCTCGCATCTATCACGTCATCATCCAAAATGGCGATTCCGAACGAGTGTACCACTTCCCAATCAACGCCAACGACACGGTAATCGATGCCATTGCTCGGATCGATGGCCTTCCGGCAATTTGTTCCAGGCGAAAGATAAAGATGCGGATCGCTCGCCCAACGCCGGCGAAGAAAAACGGCTGCGAAATCTTACCCATTCGCTGGCTATTCATCACGGAGCAAGGCGATTCAAAGACGAACTATCAACTTATGCCCGGCGATCAAATCCACATTGTTCCAGGATGTTCCGAGTGTCCGCCCGCCCGTACTCGCGTTCACCTACAAGGCTTTATTCAATTGCAAAGCAGCACCGCAAGCCCCGGCATCGGCGGCCTTGCTATGCAACTGTTCAGTTTGCGGACATTTCCTTGCAGGATCGGGAGTTGCCTTGCAAGTGGGAGAGATTCGTTTCCACCTAGATACGATTTACCCTGAATGCGACTGCACGACAAGTCTACCAGACGAGCGCTAACGAATTGAGGATAACGCAATCACCCAGAATGTTTCTCGTTTGACAGAGAGCGGATCGATAGTATACAATGGAGTTGTTCGCTCAGGACCGTCTTCAGCGGCGGACACCGAACGAGCTTGGGCCACCTCCGGGTGGCCCCTTTTTATCGCCGAACAATTCCGAGTGGGTCTTTCCCTGACGTTTTTGTGTAGCAAATTCCCCGCAGTGCCGCATCAAACATCTGATGAATGCCGTATTTTCTTATTCGCGCCGTTGGCTCTGTTTCTCGCTTGAGTAGAGCATACGCTACGCAGTCTGCCAGTTGCACAAGGTACGAACGGTGCGATTTCTTGAATACCGGGTCTTCAATTATCCTATCTGTCGTAATGTTCTTCGTTCGGCATCCAGGCGACCACTCGCCGTACTTTGACGGGACTGGATTAAAGACGTGCATGCGGCGCAACGCTCCCTCAATCTCTCCTTCCCTTCCCTCGTCCGCAATTATCAACGCCCGCGCGCGGTAATTCATAACGCGCTTTCTTAGGTCGTCTAATTCCGTTGAAGTTAGAGATTTTCCTATCTTTGCCAAGAGTTTTTCTCGTTTTGGCAGTTCATCCTGCTCCATCTTTAGCATGGTTCGTTCAATCCGATTGATAAGCCGGTCCCAAGCAATCATTTGCGGGTCCGGGTGATTTTTTCGCTCCAAACAGACGTTAAAAAGCATCACATTGGGAAGTTTTGCTACCAACTCAAGCAGCCCAAGGAAGATTCTTGACCGTTGCCATTTCCCGATGACCTGTGGGCCGAGCCTGCCGTGACCGGAAACCAATTCGTGAGCGTGAATCTCCCTCCGGAGTCTTACGCCGAATCGATCTCGCAACGACACCCTGTGCGCGCGCACTTCGTCGAAACATCGTTTCCATTCCGTATGTCTGATGACGATTGCTGTCAGGCAGAACAAACGAGCATCGTAGGATTCGTCAACGTAGAAAAACCGCACCGGCATGGGCAAAACTCCCGCTGGTTCGCAAGGGCGGGAGTGCATCATATCACTGAAAGGTGCCACAGGCTACCGATTTCCTTGTATCCGCCCTGGTTTTCTTACACGCTGCTGCGTTCATTACAAGAATAAACTGCGTTGCAAGCCCCCGGTATCCATCCACAGTAACACCTCCCAATCCAATCCCATCCTCGGCTCATCCTCCGGTGCCGCAGCTGCCCCCAAACCGCATCGGAAATCATCCTTGCCTGGCAAGGATTTACGATTATCCGGGATACGATCACAGCTGCTTTGCGAGTCCGATTGATATAGTGAACTTTCGTTCCGATGCAAGATACGATCTTCCCTGCCGTATCTCCTTGTAGGTCAAGAAGTTCTGTCGCTACGATTGTGCTTGTGGAAGGAAGGCGCTTTCGCTAAAATGGGAGCAGCTGCAACAAGGGGCATGAGACTCGAAATAAGCGGAATTGCCGAGCATGCAGACGTTCGCAAGTTGGATTTCGCTGGCGGAGAATGAAGCGGCGCGATTGGCCGTCGAGCGCGTGGCCGATTGCGTCTGCGGGCGCGAACCACGGCGGTCGATCAATCCGCTGTTCCTCTACGGACCCGCCGGCACCGGCAAGAGCCATCTCGCCTCGGCCCTGCTCGCCGATGTCATCGGGCGAGCGCCCGATTTGCAGGTTGCCCTGCTCAGCGCGAGCGATTTTGAATCGCTGCTTTTGCCCGATGCCGACCGCGAAGATTTGAAAGCAGCTCGACAAGCGGATTTGCTGGTTGTCGAGGATCTGCAACATTTGCCGGCTCGCGTCGAGGAAGCATTCGTTCACCTTCTCGATCGCGGTTTGGCACGCGGGCAACAACTCGTTTTCACCGCCCTGGTGGGGCCGGCTCAGCTGATTCATCTGCCGGCGCGGGTGACAAGCCGGCTTGGCAGCGGCTTGGTGGTCGGCCTGGAACCGCTGGCACCGAACAGCCGGCGAGCCTTCTTGCGCGATCGAATCAGCCGGCGCGGGCTGAAGGTGGATACAGACGCCATCGCCTGGCTCGCCGAGCATGTCTCCGGCAGCGTTCGCCAGTTGGAAGGCGCCTTGGCTCGCCTGACGAGCCTGATACGCCTTCACGGACAAGCGCCGGACATGCAGACCATCGCCGAGCAGTTCGGCGTCGAGGCGTCGGCGGGTCGGCCCACCGTGGAACGCATCGCCCAGCGCGTTGGCCGCTATTTCCAGGTCGAGTTGCGACAACTGCAAGCGCGCAGCCGTTCGCGCGGCATCCTGCTGCCCCGGCAAGTCGGCATGTACCTGGCTCGCCAGCTAACCGAGTTGTCGCTGCAACAGATTGGCGCCTATTTCGGCGGCCGGGATCATAGCACGGTCCTGCACGCTTGCCGTAAAGTCGAGCAAGCTCTCGGCCGCGATGTCCACCTGTCGGGAGCCGTGCGCCAGCTGCACGCAGACCTCGCATGACCCAACTCGGTGGAAAACCTGTTATCGGTTCGACGAGAATCTGTCGCCCGGCGATGCTATTCCCCGACTCCCGCCAACCCCGCGCAAACCGGCCTGATTCACTCGACGCGAAACGATACCGGCGCAACAAGCCGGCAACAGGATTTCCACAATGAGAGCATGGATGCAACCGCTGAGCCGATAAAGAGAAGGCACATCAGCAGGTGAGTTAGTGATCCTTTTGGGCTTCACCTCAATACTGCTGCTGTAGAGATATAGAGAGAATGATTAATTAGCGAACGGCAGGCATGAGCTGGCTGGTGTAGTTCCCATCAGTCAGTCGTTCGTCGAACTCAAGGAGGACCGCATGAAGGCCATTTGTCATCGCGAGGGATTGCTGGCGGCGTGCCAATTGGCCAGCGTGGCCATCCCGGCCCGCGACGTTAAACCGATCCTAAAGAACATTAAAGCCATTGCCGGCGATGGTCGCTGTACGCTCATGGCCACCGACATGGAAGTGGGCATTCGCTTGGATGTGCAAGGATTGACCATCTTGGAACCCGGCGAGGCAATCTTGCCGGCGGCTAAGCTGATTGCCATTCTGCGCGAGACACGCGATAGCGAGTTGGAGATCGAGAGCGATCCCAGCGCTTGCGTGGTCAAGGGACCGTCGTTGGAGTTCGAGATGCCCAGTGAGGATCCAACGCAGTTTCCCGACTTGCCGACGTTCGCCGAGGATAAGTTTCACGAGATCACGTCCGGCAGTCTGCGCGAGATGATCCGCCGTACCGTATTCGCCGCCGCCGACGAGACGGCTCGTTATTCCATGACCGGCGTTCTCTGGGAACTGGAAGACAACGTCGCTCGTCTGGTGGCAACGGATGGCCGGCGTTTGGCTCTCGCGCAGGGAACCGCCACGGGGCATGGCGGCCACACGACGCGCGGTCAGGCTCCGGTTGTGCCGACCAAGGCCATGAGTCTGCTGGAGCGTAACCTGCAAGACGACGAGGAGACGGTCAAGATTTGCTTGCGGCCCAACGAGGTCTTATTTCGCACCGAGCGAGCTGTCGTGTATAGCCGGCTCGTCGAGGGACGTTTTCCCGACTATCGGCAGGTTTTGCCGAAAAAGCAAGCTGTGAGGATTGTGCTGCAAGCGGCGCCGTTTCAGACAGCGGTGCGGCAAGCCGCCATTATGACCGACGAGGATAGTAAGCGCGTCACCTTCCGCTTCAGCAAGAATAGTCTGACGCTCAAGGCTCAGGGTACGACGGCCGGCCGTTCCAAGGTTGAACTACCGATCGAGTATGACGGCAAGGTTATTGAGATTGGTTTCAATCCCACTTACCTCGTGGACATGCTCAAGATCCTGTCACCTGATGCGGAGTTGACTTTGGATCTCATTGATGCGGGCAGTCCGGCGTTGTTCCGCAGTGGGGCGAATTATTCGTATCTAGTCATGCCGTTGACATGAAATGGCGAACGGCCGGCGTAAGCCGGCTGGTATGGGCCAATAACCAGCCGGCTTACGCCGGCCGTTCGCCCATGAGGTTAGTGCCTCTGTGGTTAGTGAATTGAAGGATTGTGATGGCTATTCGCCGGGATGTGCCGAATCGGGGTCCGGAACGGCTGGGCGAGATATTGAGCCGGCTATTCACGGCGCGCGGCTGGGGTCGGCGACAAGGCCGACTACATCTGGAGCGCGCATGGGCCGAGGTTGCCGGATCGGAATACGCCGCGCACACGCGCCCCGGCGCGCTGCGTCGCGGCGTGTTGGAGATAACCGTTGATAATGCCGTATTGCTGCAAGAACTCGCTCACTTTCATAAGCGGCGTCTGCTGGAACAGCTACGCCGCCAACTGCCCGGAACCCCCCTGACCGACCTTCGCTTTCGCGCGGGGGTTTTGGAATGAATTGATGATTTCAGATTGATGATTGATGATTTAATTCAAATCATTAATCCGAGATATGAGGACACAACAATGAACGAAGAAAATAGTGTGATTGTCCAGAATGAATTGACCGCCGATGAACAGGCAACGCTGACTGCTTCGGAAGAATATGGTGCCAAGAACGTGCAACTCTTGCAGAACGCGGACCATATCCGCCGCCGGCCTAGTATGTACATTGGAGATATTGCCTCGGGAGGGTTGCATCATCTCGTATACGAATTGGTTTACAACAGCGTCGATGAGGCGGTGGCGGGGCATTGTCATCACATTCAGGTTAAGATCAACGAGGACGGCAGTGTTAGTGTCAAGGATGATGGTCGCGGCATTCCGGTCGATATGCACCCCGAGGTCAAGAAGCCGACGCTGGAAGTGGTGTTGACCCTGGCTGGCGCGGGTGCCAAGTTCGATAAGAATTCTTATAAGGTATCGGTCGGTTTGCATGGTATGGGCGCCAAGGCGGTGACGGCTCTGAGCGAGTGGACCGAGGCTGAGGTGCGTCGCAACGGCCGCGTTTACAAACAGGAATACGCGCGCGGCAAGGCGACCACGGAGGTCAAGGACATCGGCGCCGCCAAGGGCACCGGTACGCTCATCACCTTTTTGCCCGACGTTGAGATTTTCAAGGATATCCACTTCGATTACGACACCTTGGAGGTACGTCTGCGCGAATTGGCCTTCCTCAATAAAGGATTGGCCTTTCAGCTGATCGACAAGCGTACGGGCAAGGAAGAGACGTTCAAATACGACGGCGGCCTCGCGGAATTTGTCGCGTATCTGAATCGCTCCGAGGAGGTGTTGCATAAACCGATCTATGTCGAGAAGACGGTGGACGAGGTGCGGGTGGAAGTGGCGTTGCAATACACGAGCAGCGAGGAAGAGCGGGTGCGCTGCTATGCCAACAACGGTTACAATCCGGTCGGCGGCACGCACATGACGGGCTTTCGGGGGGCGTTGACGCGCACGCTGAACGCTTACGGCACCAAACAGGACATGTTCAAGAACGTGTCGCCCATCGGCGAGGACTACCGCGAGGGCGTGACGGCCGTCGTCAGCGTGCAGGTGCAGGAACCCCAGTTCGAGGGGCAGAACAAGATTCGTCTGGTGAACCCCGAAGTCGAGGGTATCGTCACCAGCATCATCAACGAACAGCTGGGCAAATATCTGGAAGAGAATCCCAAGGACGCCCAGCGCATTATCAAGAAGGTGATGGTGGCGGCCGAGGCGCGTGAGGCGGCGGCCAAGGCCAAGAAGGCATTGAAGGATCGGAAAAGTATTCTTTCCGGCGGCGGTCTACCGGGGAAGCTGTTCGACTGCACCGAGCGCGATCCCGACGCTTCGGAATTGTTCTTGGTAGAGGGCGATTCGGCCGGTGGCTCCGCCGAGTCCGGCCGTAATCGCAAGTTTCAAGCCATCCTGCCGCTGCGCGGCAAGCCGCTTAACGTCGAGAAGGCTCGCCTGGAGAACCTGCTGAAAAACGACGAAATATGCAGCCTCATCTCCGCCATCGGTATCGATATCGGCAACAGCGAAGATGAGAACATCAAGAATTTGAGATATGATAAAGTCATCATTATGACCGATGCGGATGTCGATGGACAACACATCCGTACCCTACTCTTAACATTCTTCTATCGACAAATGCCGCGCTTGGTGGCGGACGGTCATATCTATGTGGCGCGACCGCCCTTGTATAAGGTGACGCAGAAAAAGCATGTACGCTTCGTGCAAACGTCCGAGGAGATGCAGCGCGAACTGATCGAGCGCGGTATGAAGGATACACGCTTGAGCATACTGCCGCCGCCGGCCGAGGATATTGCACCGCCGGCACCGCGCGTGTTGCAAGCCGACGAACTGGTGCCTCTCTTGCAGGTATTGAGCCGGTTGGAGGGAGCGCTGCAAACGTTGGAGCGTCGCGGTTTGAATTTGCGCGAATTTTTGGCTCGCCATAATGAACGCGGTCTGCCGTTTTATCGCGTGCTGCTCGGCAGTCATGTGGAATGGTGTTACACGCAGGACGAGGTGGATGCGTTCCGCCAGCGCGAGCAAGAGCGGTTGGGCCGTGAACTGGTGGTCGGCGATGAGACGCCCGCGCAGACGAATGGCCATGCCGAGGTTTTGTACGTGCAAGAACTGCACGAAGTGCGCGAGGTTAATCGCGGTGTGACGGAACTGGCGCGCTTCGGACTGAAGCCGAACGATTTGCTACCGCAGGTTCGGCTCGCCGGCCGTGAACCGGCACCGCGGTTGGTGCTGGAGAACGGCGAACATCGCCGGCTGTTGGCGACGCTGCGCGAACTGATCGTCGAGGTGCGCAAGCAGGGCGAACGCGGCCTAGCGATCACACGCTTCAAGGGCTTGGGTGAGATGAACCCCGAGGAACTGTGGGAGACGACGCTCGACCCGGACCAGCGCATTCTCCTGAAGGTGCAGCTGGACGATGCGTTGAAGGCGGATGAGATGTTCCGCATTCTGATGGGCGAGAAGGTCGAGCCGCGCCGCGATTTCATTCAGAAGTATGCGCTGGAGGTCAAGGACATCGATTATCATGGAGCTTGAGACGTGTGTTAAGCACAGCGGGCGAGCGGGGCCGCGTAAGCGCTCCGAGTGAGATAAACACTCGGGGCGCTTACGCGGCCCTGCTCGCCTGTGGCATTTTATGGATAAAATCTTGAGTCGCGCCGGTCGTGCTGAGACACTGGAGAGGGAGAAACGTATTCGCTTGCTTTGAGGATGCGATCATGACGATAGCCAATCGCAAAGCGGTGTGGATATTCATTGTGGTGCTGGCGATGTTCGCTGGCGCGGGAATCAGAGTTTACCACGGTCAAGCCAGCGAACCGCCCAAAGCGGCGAAGGATGGGAACGCTCTTCATTCGCCGCGTGATGCGTTCGGCGATTCCTTGCCCTCTGAGGCTATCGCTCGTCTGGGCACGGTGCGATTGCGACACGCGGATTACCTTCGCGCGATCCGGTTCTTCCCGGACGGTAAAACGGTCGTGTCGTTGGGTGGCGACGAGATGCGCGTTTGGGATGCGGCCACGGGCCGGCAGTTACGGCACTTCGGGGCTGGTCTGTCTCCGTGGTCGGTTGCGATGTCTGCCGATGGCCAGCGGGTCGCCTTCGACCGCAACCTCGCTGTCTCCGGCAAAGGCGGTCCTGTGGAGGTGTGGGACGCGGCTGCCGGTAAGCTGCTCCACAAGTTGGGATCTCAGCACTACTCGTTGCTCTGTTTCTCGCCGGATGGCAAACGTCTGGCCGCCTTCACTGGCATCGACAATCCGGTTTCCGCCGCTGTGGACCATCCCTGGCGAATCGATGTCTGGGATGTGGCGACAGGGCGATCAGCGGCCAAGTTGATCGGGCCGAGCGAATGTGTAATGGATATGCGGTTTTCCGCCGACGGTAAGACGCTCCTCCTGGGTGGGTCCGGCAAGGCGATCTCGCTATGCGATGTGGCCAGCGGTAAAGAGACACGTCGTCTCCGCGATTTGCCGGCGGATGTGCATACCCTCGTTGTATCGCCGCGTGGCGACCGCGCGGCCTTCATTGACTTGCAGGTGAAACGACGAAACGGCGGCGGTAATTGGGCACCGGGCCGGCATGTGATTCTCATGGACCTGCGCAGCGGCGTCGAAGTGCGCCGTTGGTCGGTGCCGGCCGAGGTTGGCGCGGCTGGCCTGTTCGCCAATGGCTGGTGGCACTTGGCGTTTTCACCGGATGGCCGCAAGCTCGCGGCTTGCCAGAAGGATGGACCCGTCCGCGTTTGGGATACCGCTACCGGCAAAGAGATTCGCATTCTGTCCGACGGACGCATTCACGCTGGCGGGATGACCTTTTCGCCGGACGGCCGTACCTTGGCCGTCGGTGACTTTGGTCAGGTGCTGCGTCTGATCGACGCCGAGAGCGGCGCGGATCGCGTGACGACAAAAGGACATCGCGGCGGCGTGACGGCCCTGGCGGTCTCGGCCGCTGGCCGCACGGTATTCACTGCCGTTGAGGACGGGACTATCCATCGCTGGGACGCGCGGACGGGCCGCGAACTCGGCCGTCTAACGGGTCACAAACAGGAAGTAACCGGCCTGACGCTGTCGGCGGATGGCCGCACGCTCTGCTCCGTTAGCCTCGACCAATCGTTGCGCGTCTGGGATTTGGACGCGGGCAAGGAACGCCGCCGCCTCGAAGCGGGAAATGTTTCGGCGGCCCGACTCAGCTTATCGCCCGATGGCAAGACGTTGGCCGTGCCCAGTAATTCCAAGGAATTGTTGTTGTTCAATCCCACCACGGGAGAGCGACTGCACCGGCTGGCCACGAAAACGCGCATCATCACGGTCGCCTTCGCGGCGGATGCTTCGGTCGTGATGGCGCTGACAGGCGACCATACCATTTGCCGTTGGGAGATGCCGACGGGACGCCGGTTGTCGGACCTGTCGCTGCCGTTGGATGGCGACGAGCCGCCGATCGACGATCCGGATAACCGATTTCCCGAAGGGATTTTTGTCTTGTCGCCGGTCGGCCGACTGGTGGCCCATGCTCTCAACGATCGGTTCCTCCGCGTTTTCGATGTGGGCGCGCGGCGCGAGGTGTACCGCACGGTCAAGTTGCCAAGCAACGTCTCGATGATCGCCTTCGCGCCGGACGGGCGAACGCTCGTCTGGGCTGAGAGATCGGGCATCATCCACTGGTTGGAACTGACAAGCGGCAGCGAACGACTGCGCTTGCCCGGCCACGCTGGTCCGGTCAAGCACATGGTCTTCACCACCGACGGCAAACAACTCGTCTCCGGCTCGGACGATGCAACCGGCCTCGTTTGGGACTTGCTCGGCCAAGGGGCGACAACGCTGTCCGCCGAACAGCGCGACGCCTGCTGGACGGACCTCGCCGACAAGGACGCGGCGCGGGCCTATCGTGCCATGTGCCGTCTGATGGCGGCACCGGCCGACGCGCTTATCCTTCTGCGTCCGCGTCTGAAAGCGATCGAAGGCGTGGACGAAAAGCGCATCGCGCAACGGATCGCCGCGTTGGACTCGGATACGTTCGCCGTGCGCGAAAAGGCCACGGAGGAACTTCAGAAGCTGGGCGAACTGGCCGAGCCGGCTCTCCGCAAGGCGTTGGCCTCGCGGCCGACGTTGGAAATGAGTCGCCGAGTGCGTGGACTGCTGGACGAGATCGGTCAGCGACAGTGGCGGCCGTCCGCGGAGATATTGCGACAATTGCGAGCGGTTGAAGTGCTGGAGCGCATCGGCACGCCGGAGGCGCGAGCGCTGCTGGAAGCGCTGGCTCATGGTGCGGCGGGTGCGCGGCTGACCCGCGAAGCGCGAGCCGCCGCACAGCGGTTGGGTGGTTAGGGATCAGTAACCCATGCCCGCCGAGGTTGTGACGCCGCAGATCTCGGCCAGACCGAGCCGGCGGCGGCAATCGTCGAGCATCTCCTTCGTGCGGCTGGCCCCGACGCGGCTGACGCCCAGCGCCCGCACCTCCAGCAGTTTGTCAAGATCGCGCACGCCCCCTGCGGCCTTGACCTGCACATGCGGGGCCGCATGTTGGCGCATCAAGCGCAGATCCTCGATTGTCGCGCCGCCGCTGCCGTAGCCGGTTGAAGTCTTTACCCAGTCGGCGCTCAGTTCGCTGCAAATCTCGCAGAGTCGCACCTTATGTGCATTTTGCAGATAGCAATTCTCGAAAATTACCTTCACTTTTTGCCCGGCGGCATGGGCCGGCTCGATCACCGCGCGAATGTCCTGGCGAACGTAATCCCAATTGCCGCTCAGCACTTGACTGATGTTGACGACCATGTCCAACTCTTCGCAACCGTCGGCGAGAGCCTGTTCCGCCTCGGCGCGCTTGATGGCCGTCGTGTGGCCGCCGTGCGGAAAACCGATCGTCGTGCTGGCCCGAACCGTGCTGTCGCGCAGGAGATCGGCGCAGCGCTTCAAGTAGTACGGCAGAATGCAAACGCTCGCCACGTTGTAGGCCAACGCCAGCCGGCAGCCTGATTCCAAGTCGGGAACCGTGAGTGTGGGATTCAGCAGCGAATGATCGATCATCTTGGCGATGTCGTCGTAAGTGTACTGCATCGTCGCTTATTCCTTACATTTTCTCTCTGGTTGGGATGAAATTTCGCAGGTATGTCAGACTTTGGCGCAGCGCCGCCCGGCGCGATTGCGGCGACTCCTCGAAGACGCGGTCCTCGACCTCAACGCATACCGGCCCGCGATAGCCGGTGTCGCCCAGGACCGAGATGAATCGGCCCCAATCCACCTCGCCCATGCCGGGTAGCTTGGGTGTATGATACTGCGCCGGTGCGGCCAGGATGCCAACGTCGTCGAGATGATGATGATCGATACGCGCGTCCTTGGCGTGGACGTGGAAGATGCGTTCGCGGAACTCGCGCAGCGGACGAAGGTAGTCCATGTGCTGCCAGACGAGATGCGATGGATCGAAGTTGAGGCCGAGATTCGGACTGGGAATATCGGCGAACATGCGCCGCCAGATGGCCGGCGAGGTCGCCAAGTTTTTGCCGCCGGGCCATTCGTCGCTGGTGAAGAGCATCGGGCAATTCTCGATGCCGATGCGTACATTCTGTTCTTCGGCGTAGCGCACGAGCGGCCGCCATACCTCCAGGAAACGCGGCCAATTGTCGTCCACCGATTTCGCCGGATCGCGGCCGATGAACGTGTTCATCTGTCCGATGCCGAGCAGCGCCGCCGCGCGGATCACTTGCCGAATATGTTCGCTCGCCAGCCGCGCTTCGGCTTCATCGGGGGCGAGCGGATTGGGGTAGTAGCCGAGACCGCTGATCGACACGCCCGCGTCGGCGAACAGATGCCGCACGCCCTCGGCGTCGGCTTCCGTGAAATCGGTCACATCGAGATGCGTCACACCGGCATAGCGTCGCGCGGCCTTGCCCGCCGGCCAGCACATCAGCTCGATGCAATCGTAGCCGATGTCGGCGGCGGTGCGGACAATCTGTTCGAGCGATTGATCGGGCAGGATGGCGCTGACAAAGCCCAATTGCATGGGTTGATCTCCGCTCGCGGTGAAATCGAAGGACTGCTTCGCTAAGGCACAGTATAAGGGTGGCTTCCCGCCGTCAACTCGTTATCGGGCGGTTATAATCAACAGCGGAGGCGCTAGCATTGCCGTTCGGAGGAGGAAACCATGCCGATCCACGACTGGACCCGCGTTGATACAGGTTTGTTTCACGATTTCCACCAAGGGTGGATTCGCGCCCTGTGCGATGCGCTGAACGCGGGCGGACTTCCTCCTAGCTAGTGTTTGTCGCAAAAAGCGAATTCGGGCCATTTCCTGGCATTTTTGAGCGAATCGTGCAACGAAGATTGTACGTCAAACGTCTATCCTGGTGAAGAACCCTGGGCATTCCACAAGAAACGACTCCTTTCTTC
>DATNCY010000116.1:0-13885 GCA_035553375.1 Gemmataceae bacterium | reverse complement strand
TGGAGAAGCACTGGCAGGCGCTGGCCGCTAGCAACGCCGCCACGGCGTATCGGAGCATCAATGCTCTGACCTCCGCCCCGGAGCAAACAATACCGCTGCTGCGCGAGCGCGTCCATGCGGTCAGCCAACCCAATCCGCAATTGCTGGCTCGTCTTCTGACCGACCTGGATAGTGACCGCTTCGAGGTCCGCGAAAAGGCCATGAAACAGATCGAGGCTATCGGCGAGTTGGCCAAGCCGGCGCTACGGAAAACGCTGGCCGGCAATCCGTCGCTGGAAGTGCGCCGCCGCGTCGAGCAATTGTTGGTCAGCATGGAACCGGCCAATTCGCCGGAGCAATTGCGCGCATTGCGGGCCGTGGAGGTGTTGGAGTACCTCGGCACCCGGCAGGCTCGGCAAGTGCTGGAAACACTGGCGAGCGGAGTGGTCGAGGCTCGACGGACCCGCGAGGCCAAAGCGTCTCTCGCGCGACTGGCCCGTTGAGGCCATCCGAGAAGCCGCGCCTTCGTCCCGAAAAAAAGCGCGTTCGTCCCGAAAAAAGCGCGCACTTCGGATCGGCTGCGCACACTATAGAATAGAGCCGCAGCCATCCGAAGGAGACCGCACGCATGTCGCGCTCACCCTTGTCCGCCGTTGTGCGACACATCCACGCCCTGGCGGAATGCTCGCCCGGCGCGGCACCGTCCGATCAACATTTACTGGAGCGCTTCCTCGCGCAGCGCGACGAGGCGGCGTTCGCCGCGCTGGTGCGGCGGCATGGCGGCATGGTGTTGGGCGTGGCGCGCCGCATCCTACACGATGTCCACGCCGCAGAGGACGTTTTCCAAAACACCTTCCTAATCCTGGCACGCGATGCCTCTTCGATCCGCAACCGCGCCGCGCTCGCCAGTTGGCTCTACGGCGTGGCCGCGCATCTGGCATCGCAGACGAAGACGCGCGATGCGCGGCGGTTGGCGCGCGAACGTGTGGCGACTTCGCGGCCATCGGAGGAGGTGACGGAGACGGCGGCCTGGCGCGAGTTGGGGGCGGTTCTCGATGAGGAATTGCAGCGTTTGCCGGAGAAATATCGGACGCCGCTGGTGCTGATCTACTTCGCGGGTCAAACGCAGGAAGAAGCGGCGCGGCAATTGAGTTGCAGCAAAGGCGCACTACGGGGGCGGCTGGAACAGGGCAAGCGTCTACTGCACGCTCGCTTGCTGCGGCGCGGCGTGTCGCTATCGGTCGGTCTGCTGGCCACGGCTGTCTCGCAAAGCGCCGCCAATGCGGTGTTGCCGGCTCTGCTAGTTCGGCAGACAGTTCAGGAGGCGCTGCGCGCCGCCACGACGAAGACGGCGATGTGGGCCGTCGGAGCGAGTTGGCTGACCCGTGCGAAGATCACGCTGGTTATGGGAGTGTTGATCGCCGGCGCGGGCGTGACCGTCCTTGGGATGGCGACACGCCAGCAACCGGAGACGCCGCCGGAGAGCGCGAAACCGCCGGCGCAGGAAGTGAAGCAGCCCCGTGTCGATCGGTTCGGCGATCCGCTGCCCGAGGGAGCGTTGGCACGCCTGGGAACGATGCGTCTTCGACATGGCAACGGGACGAGCCTGGCGTTCACCGCCGACGGTAAGTCTCTGCGGACTGCTGGTGGCGATCGCACCATCCGCACCTGGGATCTCGCCAGCGGCCGGTTGCTTGACGAACAACGACTTCCCCCAGGGGATTTTACCGCGACCGCCACCCTCTCGCCCGACGGCCGACTCCTCGCTTTTAAGCAACCCTTTGGCCCCCTCGTTCTCTGGGACGTATCACACAATCAACTTCGGCACACGTTCGCCGTTGAGGGTTCCTATCCCCGCGTTGTCTTCAGCCCCGACAGCAAGACGTTAGTAGTGTCCGATCTGGGCGGAAACTTACGTGCTTGGGACACGACTACGGGAAAAGGGCGACTGCTGATCCAGCAAAAAACTCCGACGCCCCAGGCGGATGCGTGTTATAGGCTATCGTTCGCCGCCGATGGAACGCTGATGGCGGTGGGCGGTGATCGGATCCTCCATTTCTGGAATGTGTCCACCGGCCGCGAGCGCGCACGGCTGCGCCTGCCCCTCCGCGGAGGGGAGGCTATCGTTGTCTCGCCGGACGGCCGCGTCATCGCGGCGGACGATTCGTGGAGATCGACGCCGAATGCCGGCGTGCAATTCTGGGATGCCGCCGAGGGCAAGCTTATGAAGGACTGGAAGGCCGCGCCGGCGAAGCGCGTTCATGCCATGTGTTTTTCTCCAAATGGCAAGACGATCCTGATCGGCGCTAGCGACGGCGTCTGGATCTGGGATCCTATCGCCGGCAAGCGCGTCCGTGAGTTGCCGGGGAAAAGCGGATTGGAATTCACGTTTTCCCCGGACGGCAAGACAGTCGCCTCCATGATGGGGCCACACGTTTACAGGGAATCGATGGTCTCGGTTTGGAACCTGACGACCGGGACCGTTCACGCCGCGAATGGATTGAAACGCGGACATTCAGGATTGGTAAACGGCGTTGCTTTTGCCCGAGATGGCCGCACGATCGCCTCGTCAAGCGAGGTCGATCACAGTCTGCGTTTCTGGGATCCGGCCGGTGGACGCTTGCTGCGTTCGCTGGCCGTGAAGGACGAAATTGCTCCGCACACCCTGTCGTTCACTCTGGACGGCAAGGATCTGTTTATCGGCGTCCGTTCCGCCATTGTCCGCTACGAGGTCGCGACCGGCCGTGAAATCCATCGCTACCTTCTGGCCGAGAAAGACAAAACTCCTCACGATCTTCAGGTGATGCATCTGAGTGAAGATGCACGGACGCTACTGGCGGTCAGCCGGCGCGAACACCAAATCGGCGGCGAGTACACCTTGCATGCCTGGGACACCGTGACGGGTAAACGACGCCGCTTCGTGCCCTTCTCCACGCGCGACGGCTGGGTCCGCTATGGCCGCTTTTCGCCCGATGGCCGACTGCTGGCACTCCCCGAAGGCAGTATCCTCGACGCGACCACCGGCGAAGAGTTGCGGCGGCTGTCGAGAGACGGCGAGGCACCGCGTCTACCCATCACCTTTTCAGCCGACGGCGCGCTGATCGCGGCCGAACTCTCGCAGCACATCAAGGGGAAGAATGTTCCACGAGGAGAGCCGTTCACCATCCAGGTGTGGGAAGCGGAGACAGGATTGCCGATGGCGTCTTTGAAGACAGAGAGCGTTTTTTACCTGGCCTTCACGCGCGATGGCCGCCATCTAATCACCGCCAGCTACGATTCGTTGAAGCTGTGGGATTTGGCCTCTGGTCGAGTCGTGCTTCGACATCCCGCCCCCGGCCGCTTCCGCGGCGAGGGCGGGTCCTTTGCCAGTTCGATGGCTCTCGCCGCAGATGGTCGCACGGTAGCTACCGGACAACCTGATACCACCATCGTGCTGTGGAGCCTGTCGCCGCCCATGCGAGACCGTCTGACCCCGCCATTGACCCCCGCTCAGATGGAGTCATATTGGGCCGATTTGGCCGGAGCGGACGGCGGGCGTATCTTCGCGGCTCTCGTTCAACTGGCCGAGGTGCCGAAGCGAACCGTGGAAATGCTGCGTACTCGGCTTCAGCCGACCAAAGCGCCGGCCGAGGCGGAGATGCGTAAGCTGCTTGCGGATCTCGATGACGCTTCGTTCGAGCGCCGTGAGGTCGCCACCAAACGTCTCGCCGAACTGGGCGAACTGGCCGATGCCGCGTTGCGAGCCGCGTTGCGCGGCAAGCCATCGCTGGAAGTGCGGCGACGCATCGAGGATTTATTGGCGGAATCGCAGCTGGCGCAAACACCCGAAGCACGCCGCCATCTGCGCGCGATCCGCATCCTGGAATTGATCGCTACCCCCGAGGCGCGGCAAGTGTTGGAAGGTCTGGCGAAGGGCGTGCCCGATGCACGCTTGACGCGGTCGGCGAAGGCGGCTCTGCAACGGTTGACGCGTCGGCCCTGAAGGGTATCTATATGCCTCTGGAACCGAAGGGATTCTAGGAGAAATCGTTCGTTGATTCAGTGAACGGCCACCTTGGCCGCGACTTCTGGATCGAGCTGACGCAGCACCTCCTCCGCCGCCCATCGGATCGCCGCGTGTCTATCCTTCAACTGGATCAACAACACCGGCACGGCTTCTCGTCCTGCCGGCCCCAATTCGATCCGAGCCATCATCAATTCGACTCCCGACGCCTTTTTCGGCCCCTTTCGGGTAGCAGGAGAGCCGCGCGACTCTCCTGCTACCCGACCGTGCCTTGTTGCTTCTCACGGCTCGGCACGCAATAACCGCAGGAAACCCTCGAAGTCTGAAGCGACCGGCACCGTAAAGTCCGCGAACCGCACACAAGCCTCCTCGTCGTGCCGCAACTCTGCCTCCCACCGACGAAACTCGGTCGCGGCCTCGTTAGCCAGCCACACCACGACCCGCGAAAGCTCTCCCTCGTAGTAGAACGCCAGCAGATTGACGTTGTCATCACTTAGGCTCATCTCATCGGGATGCCACGGCCCGCTGTATAAAGCCGCGAACGGTAGCAACTCCTCGCCGTAGAATAGGTGCCGGGCACTGGGTCCCTCCTCGTCAATAAGGGTTAACATGCTCCAGTCAACGCGGATGTCTCGTCCGGGGTTCGACCACGATGGCCTAGCCGGTGGCTTCAGCACGGATTCTTCGTCCACCAGGGTCAGGAACCGACCGACCCGATACGTCTTACCGTCTGCGGCGTCGAAATATTGCTGGCCGGGAACTCCGCCGTGATAGCGGCGGGCGTGTTCCAGGTAGGCCGGTTCGAGCCGGTGCTTGCGATAGCTCTGGACGAATTCGGCGACCCGCATATCAATCGGCCCGCAGAGGCTCGACAGATCGTAGCCGAGATCCACCATTCGCGTCCTCCTTCGCCAGCTCGGAAAAAAGGGTTGGGACTCGTATTGTCGGGCGAACCTCAGCGATACGTCTCTGGTCGGCGATTAGCCAGGCTGGGTAGCTGCGCTCGCATGTGGTCTTGCGCGGTGAAATCCACATCGGCGAGGATATAACTTTCGCTATCCGCCGCCTGCGCCAGCACAACGCCCCAGGGATCGACGATCATCGACCGTCCGAACCAGCGTAGTTTCGGCGTGCTGGCCCCGACCTGATTGGCGGCGATCATAAACACCTGATTCTCAATCGCCCGCGCTCGCACCAAAATTTCCCAGTGATCGCGGCCGGTGCGCTCGGTGAACGCCGATACCAACACGATCAGCCGCACGCCACCGAGCGCGAGAATACGGAATAGCTCGGGGAATCGCAAGTCGTAGCAAATCGATAGACCGAGCGGAATTCCATCGGCTTCGGCGCGGACGATTTCGCGGCCCGGCATCATCGTGGCCGATTCGTGCAGGCTCGCCCCCGGCACGTCACAATCGAACAGATGAATCTTGCGATACGTCGCCAGCAGCTCGCCTTGTGGGTTGAAGATACAGGAGGTGTTAAATAGCTTATTTTGTCCGGCCACGCGCTCCATGATGCTGCCGGCCACGAGCCAGATATCGTGCTTTCGCGCCCGTTCCTTGGCCCATTGCAGCGTCGAGCCATCGAGTGCTTCCGCACCCTGCTGCAACACTTCGGCATCGCCCAGGACGTTGAACATTTCCGGCAGAACGATCAAGCGTGCGCCGTCGGCAGCCGCCGCGTTGATGAATCGCTCGGCCGCCTCCTGGTTGCGCGCTTTGTCCGCCGTCGAGGTCAATTGCACCGCCGCGACGCGCATCGGCCTCCTCCTAAAAAAGTATTAACCACAGAGGCACAGAGACACAGAGGAGACAAAAGGAAATAGGGAGATTACCCACTCAACCGCCTCCGATGCTGTTCTCTCCACTTTTTTTCTTCTCTGTGTCTCTGTGCCTCTGTGGTTAGTTCTTTTTATCCTCCAGAATATCGGTGATGACGTGACCATGCACATCGGTCAAGCGGCGCTCGATGCCGTTGTGATAGTACGTCAAGCGTTCGTGTTCGAGTCCAAGTAGATGCAAGATCGTCGCGTGAAAATCGTAGATGGTCGCCACCTTCTCGACGGCCTGATAGCCGAACTCGTCGGTCGCACCGTGACGGTATGCTTTCTTGACGCCAGCACCGGCCAGCCAGATCGTGAAGCCCTTCGGATTATGATCGCGGCCCTGCGCTCCTGCCTGAAACGTCGGCATACGGCCGAACTCCGTGGACCAGACCACCAGCGTATCGTCGAGCAATCCGCGATTTTTAAGATCCTTCAAGAGCGCGGCTGCCGGCTGATCAAGAATGGGGCCATGCCGATCGTAGTCAATTTTCAATTGTCGATGGCCGTCCCAGTTGCCAACGCCCTCGCCCATCGCATACGCCCCATTGAACACCTGCACGAAGCGCACACCGCGTTCCAGCAGACGCCGAGCCAGTAGGCAATTGCGTCCGAAACCGGCCAGCAGTGGATTGCGATGCGTGGTGCCATAGAGGTCATGCGTCGCCTTGGTTTCGCGTGTCAGATCGCTCACCGCAGGGGCGCTCAATTGCATGCAGGCGGCCAACTCATACGAGGCGATGCGAGCGCTCAACTCGGTATCGCCGGGGTTGCGCTTGAGGTGTTCCTCGTTGAGCAATCGTAAGAAATCACGGGCATCGCGCTCGGTTTGCGGAGCGACTTGCGATGGCCGGGCCAAATTGGGAATCGGCTTGTCGGCGTTGAATGCGGTGCCCTGGAAGACGGCCGGCAGGAAGCCATTGCTCCAGTTGGCCGGCCCAATCTGCGGCACGCCGCGCGGATCGGGAATGGCCACGAACGCCGGCAAATCGCGGTTCACCGTGCCCAGGGCATAACTGACCCAGGCCCCCATACTCGGAAAACCCTCCAGCGTGAAGCCGGTGTTCATCTGCGACTCGGCCGGCCCGTGCGTATTCGATTTCGCCGTCATTGAGTGGATAAAACACATCTCATCGACGCAAGCGCCAAGCTTCGGCAACAGGTCTGAGGTGTATTTACCGCTCTGGCCGCGCGGCCGAAAAGCGTAAGGGCTTCTCGTGAGATTGCCGTTGGCCCCCTGAAAGGTGACAAGTTTTTCGCTCCCGGGCAGTGCTTTGCCGTGATATTTAATCAACGACGGCTTGTAATCCCAGGTATCGAGATGGCTGCATGCGCCCGAACAAAAAATGTGCAAAACACGTTTCGCTCGCGGCGTGAAGTGCGAGGGCCGCGCCGCTAATGGCGTCTCCGATCGGATGGTCGGCCGCCACGGTTTGCGTTCGGCGGATAGCCCCTGTTCCGCGAGCAAACTGGCCAGCGCAATGCCGCCCAGACCGCTGCCCGTGTGAGCCAAAAAATCACGCCGGTCGAGCAAGCGCTGACCGACGAGGGATAGAGTTGGATTCATCATCGCTTCAACATTCGACTTATCGAGGGGTAGGGCCACGATCTAACCCAGATGACAATGGAAACTTTACCAGGGGCGCTCGAAACCCGGCGGACGCCAGTCCTTATCATACACACCTTGGTAGATGGGCTTTTCGAGTGCTTCAATCTCCCGGCATCTACCACTGAGGTTGTGCCAGAACGCATTGGTGAGCGACCTTTTCGCAGAATACCATTTCACCGCCGAGAACGCAGAAAACGCAGAAAAAATCCAATCAAAAAAACGGACTGCCCAGGCAGAGAAGTTACACTATGCGTAATTTCCTAATGATCTCTTCTTCCTCTTCTGCATTCTCTGCGGTGAAATCTTAATTAACGAATACAAACTCATTGGCATTGAACAGCGCCCGACAGAACACCGCCAAGCCGTGCGCCTGCACCAATGCGGTGGTTCGCTAGACCGCATCCTCAAAAAACGGGAACAAACCGCCGGATTCAACGTCGGCAAGTCGCTTGTTGATTAATCGAATGTAGACATTTTCGATTTCAATTCCAATATACGAATAACCAAGCTCTCTGGCAGCAACCAATGTCGTGCCCGACCCCGCAAACGGATCGAGTATGATATTGTGAGGATTCTTTGGAACGAAGAACTCGATGAGTCTTCTGATTAAGCCCAACGGTTTGATCGTGCAATGCGTATTAAAGGATTCCTCGGCACCTTTGGAGAAACCTTCAAGGATATTGGATTGAAACGAACCATCTTTGTTTATCGTCTTGAACGGGCCAAGTCCCGTCTTCTCAGTGGTTTCGATATAGTTGTTGACGAGCGGTTTCTGTAGAACTGCGATTGCTTCCCACTCACTACGAAAGCATGTATGCCAGCCATCCCATTGTTCAGCATCAGCGCGCCCCAGTTTTTCCAATTTTTTCTTGAGATTCAACCCCTTTGGAATACCAGAATGTCGGCGATATACAAGACAATCACGCGCGTAGAAGCCAGCTTCTTCTAATGCGACTTGAACATGGGCGAATGTTCTCGTGCTGCTGAAAACAGCGACGATGGCTCCTGGCCTGCAAACGCGGAACACGGATCGGCCCCATTCGACACACCATTTCTGGTAGTCAACGATATTCTCCCTGTTCCGTTCGTACCAACGTTTGTTCCGAACGCCGCCGGCAAGACCGCTGCCGTAGGGAATGTTCTTTACAAGAGTAGAACTGTCTTGGATGCGGTCGATACGACGTGTGATTTCATTGTGGTTCCATTTTCGTCCGATAAATTCATAATTGTAAGGAGGATCGGTGATGCAGCACGCGATCGACTCCTCCGGCAATGTGTGGAGAACGCTGCGGCAATCGCCGAGAAGAACCTGATTGGCGGAAAACGATTGCATGGGTCATGTCCTATTAATAAAGAAGTCGTCCGTCTGCTTACAAGTTCCCAACCAGGCAAACAAGTCGAAGCCGGACAGATCCTTGATGTAGTCGAAGGTTGCCTGGCCCTGAAATACGGTCCAGCCTCCCCTGTTACATGCGGTCACGGCTGCTCTGAGGTTGTCCTCGCGAACAATCAGGAGTACTGGCCTATATTCGCGTTCCTTGAGCAGCTTGCCGTAGGATTTGAACTTCTTGAGAGTACCGGAATCGCCGGAGCCGATTCGATACTTTGTGTCGATGGCATCTGTCCCAACGCGGCAATCGCATGGTTCATCGTCCCCTATCTTAATCGCTGGAGCGTATTCTTTGCAATGGTGCGACAGAACATTCGTGACCAGGAGTTGCCAGCACATGCCTAGCTCTCGGCCCCAGTATTGGCGGTTCTCGCGCTTCTGGTCCGGCGTGATCCCGAAGACATCCATCAGAGGATCGAGTTCGTCATTTTCCTCGCTGTAGGTCTTCATCGAGAAGGAGTCTCGGTACGCTCGGAGAACATCCTTGAGCTTTGTGTCGAGGGATAACTCTTTCTTTGCCATAGCGTTCCTTGCCATCGAACGAAGAATTCTATCCGTCGGGCCCAGCCTATCACGGATCTGCGCGACTTCAAACGGCTTTTCTCATCTATCCTCAATGTTGCCCAAGCGTCAAGGAAATAATAACCCACTCAGGGGGGAACTTACTTCGGAAGTATGCTCCGAAGGGATTTCAGTTCATTTCTGTTTACTTCTTCTCTTGTGGGGAAGAATCCGTCACGAAGCTGGCAAATGATGCCGCTTCCGTCTCCACGATGAAATCTTAATTGACGAACACAAATTCATTTGCGTTGAACAACGCCCGACAGAGTACCGCCAAGCCGTGCTTCTGCACCAGTTTGTTCGCCGCATTCGCTTCGACCATCGATGGTTCGCGGCCAAACGCCAGCCGGAACGCATGACGAATCTGCGCGTTCGGCTCCGCACCAACTTCCTGTCGTAAACGGTCGGCAAAGCGTGCGCTTTGATCGAGGACAAACGGATCGTTGAGCAGGTTCAACGCTTGCAGCGCGGTCGTCGAGCGATTGCGGCGTGGCATGGTCGTCGTGGCGTCGGGGCAATCGAAGACGCCGAAGGTGCGGTCCTGCTGCAAGCGCGGCTTGAACTGATAGATCATGCGGCGGAACTCGTCCGGGCCGTACACCGTCTTCGGCTTGAAGTTAATGACGTAGCCGGAGTATTCCCAGAGATGGTAGCCTGGCCCACCCATGCGGCGGTTCAGCGCCCCGCTGACTTGCAGCATGGTATCCCGAATTGCCTCGGCCTCCAGCCGGTGCGATGGATACCGCCATAATAGACGATTGCTCGCGTCCACCGCAGACGCCCTTGCATCGAGTCGGCTCGCCTGCCGATAGGTGTTCGATAGCACAATCCGCCGATGCAGCGGCTTCAGTCGCCAACCGTTGGCCTGATACTCTTTCGCCAACCAGTCGAGCAGTTGCGGATGCGAGGGCCGATCGCCGTTGAAGCCGAAATCACTCGGTGTTCGCACCAACCCTTGTCCGAAATGCCCCTGCCAGATGCGATTGACCATCACCCGCGCCGGCAGCGGATTGTCCGGGTGCGCGATCCAGTCGGCCAGCGCCAGTCGGCGTTCGGCTTCCGTCGCGCCAGGCTTCAGGACGAAGCGTGGCCCGATGCGCGACAAGGCCGCCGGCGGCACTTCTTCGAGTTTCTGCATGGGATCGCCGCGTTTGAGGACGTGCGTTGGCTCGGGAGTATGGAAGGCACCGGCGTAGATGCGCACGGGTTTAGTCAGCGTGAGCAAGCGCTCGTCGAGTCGGCGGCGTTGATCGAGTAGCTTGCGGACGGCCTGGGGAATGGCAACGGCCTGGCCCGGCGGTTGGCGATCCCACGAACCGGCGACAGGTTTCCACGATTGTCCATCGGTGGATACTTCGATGCGATACTCGCGCGGCAGTCGATCGCGGTATTTCTGCTCGCGATCGCGGCCCCAGACGATGCGCTCGATCGTGGTCGCGGCCGGCAATTCGATTTGCACCCAGCCTTTGCCCGGTTCGCGTGAGATCCAGCTGCGGCCGTTGCCGAGTCGGCCATCGTTGACGTGTTCGATGCGGTGCAGCGGATTATTCGGATAGACGGAAGAAGCGGTTGCCCTTGCGCCGTGGCGAGACAAAGCGAGATTGCCGTCGCCCGCACCGGGTCCATAAAGTTCCAGTTCATCGATGCACGGTTCGCTGCGATCAATGGTAGCCGTGACCGTGAAACGCACAAAGCGCACCTCGATGGGGGTAAAGCGTTCGACGTTGCGACGCGGTTGCACCGGAGGTCGCGAAGGCGCGGAACCGGGCGCGGCAGCGGGCGGTTCAAGCGCGTCAATCTCGCGGTCGAGCCGGTCACGTTCGGCACGCACGGTTTCCATCGTGTGCCGGCGCTCTTCGCTGCTTGGCCCGGCCATCTCACGCTCGGCGTGTTCGACACCGGCGAAAACTGCTTGCAGGCTGTAGAAATCCTTCTGCGTGATGGGATCGAACTTGTGATCGTGACAGCGTGCGCAACCAATCGTCAGGCCAAGGAATGTGGCCCCGGTCGTCGATACCATATCGAACAAATCATCCGAGCGCTGAAGCAGCTTGCCCTCCAGCGTGGCGTTGCCGACCATGTCGTGGGGTCCGCCGACGAGGAAACCCGTGGCCGCCATCTGAAGCGCATCACCTTTGCCGAGCGCATCGCCGGCCAATTGCTCACGCACGAATTGCGGATAGGAAATATCCTCATTGAAGGCGCGGATGACATAATCGCGATAGGGCCAGGCGTTGGGCCGTAGCGTGTTCATCTCATAGCCGTGACTCTCGGCGAAGCGAACCACATCGAGCCAGTGCCGCGCCCAGCGTTCGCCGTAGGTAGGCGACGCCAGCAGGCGATCGACCAGCTTTTCGTAGACATTCGCGGAGGTATCTGCAACGAAGGCGTCGATTTCCTCCGGCGTGGGGAGCAAGCCCGTGAGATCGAGCGTGACGCGGCGAATATAAGTGCGCCGATCCGTCTCGGGCGCGGGCGGCAGTCCCAGCTTATCGAGCCGAGCGAGAATGAAGGCATCAATGGGCGTGCGTATCCAAGCAGGATGCGAAACAGCTGGCGGCGTAGGTCGGCGGATGGGTTGCAATGACCACCAATCGAGGCCGGCTCGCTGCGTCTCGACGCGCGGCGGCGTTAGCGCCGGCCCTTGCCAGACCACGCCCGCGTCAATCCACCGGCGCAGCAGGTCGATTTCTTTGTTGGAAAGCGGCTGTTTGGGCGGCATTTTTTTGTCGCGGACGTAATCGAACAGCAGGCTATCGGCGGACTTGCCCGGTGCGACCACCGCGCCGCTGGTGCCGCCTGTCAGCAGACGATCGCGGCGTGTGAGATCGAGATCGCCTTTCGCTGTCGTCCCGCTGTGGCACTTCAGACAGCGAGCCGTCAGTAGCGGCGCAACGTCGCGCTCGAACGACGGTGCCGGCTCCGCCGCCGCGAGGGAGGTGCAGCCGAGAAGGACGAACAAGCAGACGAATCGCGCCGCAAGCATCAGAGCCGCCTTGTCCGTGGTGGGTAGGGAAACGATCCACGTTCCAGCTTATGTCGTCGCGCCGCAGCCCGCAATGTTTTCGCACGGAAAAGCTCCCCGCAGTGTGGGCGTCTGGAAACTTGGTGGAATTTTTGTACACAAGTCGGAGCAGCGACGTTTTAACGAAAAATCCACCCCTTCCATCCGAGAATCCGCCATGCAGGAAGCCCTCAACTCTGCTCAGGAACACGAAGCCCAGCAATTAGCCCAAGCCTTCGCCCAGGCCGCCGCCGACGATTTCCTCAAATTGGCTCGACTCCTCGTCGCCAGCGGACAACACCCCTTCGGGCAAACCGAGTTCACCGCCCGCGACATCCTCTTACGCACCGGCGCCAAGGTCTACGAACAATACCTGGCGCAAAAAAAAACGGCTACCAAGGGGCCAGCGTAACCTGCCCGCACTGTGGCTACGCCGCACCCTATCACGACCACGCACGCCGCACCCTGGTCAGCCTGTTTGGAACCCTCCGTTACCGCCGCGCCTACTACTACTGCCGCCGCTGCGGCAAGGGTATCTGTCCCTTCGATCAGCAGGCGGGCCTGGACGAACATCATCTTAGTCCCGCCGTGCAGCGACTGACCTGCCTCGCCGGCAGTGTCAGCCCCAGCTTCGAGAAGGCTGGCGAGTTGCTGGAAGAAATGAGCGGCGTTCGCCTGTCCGAATCGACCGTCGAACGCACCACCGAGACGATTGGCCTGTACCTCGCGGACTTGTACAAGCAAGGCATTACCTTGGGACCCCGTGTGTCGTGGAGGTGGCAACGCGACAGCAAGGGGCGGACGGTGGCTTACGTGAGCCTGGACGCCACCGGCACCCGCCAGCAGGGTCCAGGCGGCCGCCACGCCGAGGGCCGTATGGCTTATGTCGGCAGCATTTTCAATCCGCCTCTGCCCGAGGAATGCCTGCAAACCGTGCCCAACGCCAAGCGTGCCGCCTTGCAGGCGCGTTACCTGGCCGGGCTGTATGCCTTGCCCGACATGGGGCCGTTGATGCGTCAGGTGGCGTCGCGAGTGGGCATGGAACAGGCCGAGGTCTGGATTGCCTTGACCGATGGCGGCAACGGCTTGGAAGCGTTCATGCAGCAGAACTTCAACCGTGCCGATCTGGTGCTGATTTTGGACTTCTATCACGCCGCCAGCTACCTGGAAAAGCTGGCCAAGGCGTTGCACCCCCAGGACGAGCAGGCGTCGCAGCGTCAGGCGGAGCAATGGTGCAGCTTGCTCAAGGCCGAGGGAGGAGCGGTGATGCTGGAAGTATTGCGTCAGTGGGATTGGCCGACGCGGAAGTCGGCGGCGTTGCGGGAACAATGGGAAGCGGTGCTATCGTATTTTGGTAACAACGTGCATCGAATGGCGTATCCGGAGTACCTTGCGGAGGGCTGGCACATCGGCAGCGGCGTGGTGGAAAGCGCGTGCAAGACGGTGGTGGGTCAGCGTCTGAAAGGTCCGGGGATGCGTTGGGGAGAAGAAGGTGCGCATGCGTTGTGTCACGT
>DATNCY010000115.1:0-5364 GCA_035553375.1 Gemmataceae bacterium | reverse complement strand
CATCCGGCGCGAACGCCAGCGCTCCCACATGCTCCAGGTTCGCCGCGAGCCGAACGCGCGCCGTGCGCGAGGCCACGTCCCATAACGAAACCTCGGCGGGTTTCGTTTTGTCTCCCTCGCCGCAGATCGCCAGCGTCTTGCCATCGGAGGAAAACGCCAGCAGTTCGATCGCCTGTTTCTGTTCGGGCAAAGTCGCCTTCACCGTCCCCGCAGCCACATCCCACAGTTTCACGATCTTATCTTCGCCGGCCGCGACCAATGTTTTGCCGTCCGCCGCGAACGCCAGGTTGCGGATGCCGGAGTTCTGATTCATCAACTTACCTCGCGGCTTACCACTGGCCGCGTCCCACAGGTGAATCGTGCCATCGACAGCACCCGAGGCCAACAGCTCGCCATTCGACGAAAAAACGACACAACGGATCGCGCTTGGATGTGCATCGTGAGCCGTCCAACCGGAAGCAGTCGGTATCTCCCAGAAGCGCACGGTTCCCACCGATTCCTTCGTGCCGCCGCCTGAAAGCAGCGTCCGGCCGTCCGGCGTAAACGCGAGACACTCGACCCATTGCTGATGTCCTTGCAGCTTCGCCGTCAGTTTCGCCTCGGCGACATCCCACACGAGAACCTCGCCGAACTGCCCATACAAACCGCCCGCCGAGGCGAGCGATTTGCTGTCCGGCGCGAACGCCAACGTGAGAGCCAGCTTTGTATGGCCTTTCAACGGCGGACGCTCCTTGAAGATGGGCGCTGCCATGCCGGTTGCCGGCGTCACGTCCCACCAGTGGATTTCATCTGGCTCGGACGGATTCATCGCCTTGGAAACCGCGGCCAACAGTTTACCATTCGGCGCGAACGCCACACAATTGGTCCCGCCGGGGTTGGTTTTCAGGCTCGCCCTTTCCTTGCCCGTCGCCACGTCCCATATCTTGATGACGCTATCGAAACCGCCCGTCGCCAACGTCTTGCCGTCCGGCGTGAACGAGAGCGAACGCACGCCGCCCGGATGTTCCTTCAACACCGCGCGCGCTTTCCGGGTGACCAGATCGAACAGCCGAGCCGTACCATCCCGGCTTGCCGTCGCCAGCGTCTTGCCATCGGGCGACAGCGCGACGGCGAACACGGTTGATGTATGGCCGGCGAACGACGCTTTTTCCTTGCCCGTCGTTAGATCCCACAGCTTGACCTCACCCGCTTCCTCGGGCTTGTCCCACGAACCGCTCGCCGAAACCAGTTCCTTCCCATCCGCCGAAAAAGCTACACTCCAGACCCGGCTAGTATGTCCTTGCAACGTGGCCTTCACTCGCCGCGTGGCGACATCCCATAATTTGATCGCCGGATCCTGACATCCCGTGGCCAGCGTTTTGCCATCCGGCGAAATCGCCATGCCGTACACGGTGCTATGGAGTTGTGCCAGCGTCCCGCGTGAGGGATTCGCGCTCACCGCCCGCACACGCAGCGTCTTGTCGGCGTCCACCGTCGCCGCGAAGCGGCCATTCGGCGACAGCACCGCGACGCTTACACCGCTCGCCGGCTCCGGCATCGTACTCCGCGCCTCAATCGATGGAACCGCGACGGACCAGCGTTTGACCGTCCGATCCTCGCTGCCGGTGAAGATCGTTTGGCCGTCCGGCGCGAACACCACACCGCTGATTGCGCCGGCATGACCTTGCAACAGGGACCGCTGCACGCCGTTGTGCGGATCGCGCAGCGACAGCCCTGCGCCGGCGACGGCCAACGTCCGTCCCTTCGGTGAGAACGTCAGCGCCTGCACCGGACTGCCGACCGTCTGCGTGGCGATCGGCTTGCCCGTGGGCAACTCCCACAGACGAACCGTGCTGTCCTCGCCGCCGGTCGCCAGCGTTTGGCCGTCCGGCGCAATCGCCAGCGCGCGCACGGTGTCCTCATGGCCCTTGAGCGTCTCACGCACTTCATGCTTGGCCACGTCCCATAATTTCACGCTGCGATCGCTGCCGCTGGTCACTAGCGTCTTCCCATCGGATGTGAACGCCAGGCAGCGCACCGCCGCCCGATGCCCCTTGAGCAGAGCAAGCGATTTGCCACTCACGACATCCCATAAGCGCACGGTCTTATCGTAACCGCCCGAGGCAAGCGTTTGGCCATCCGGCGCGAAGGCGACACCGAACACCGGGTTGGTATGGCCCGTGAGGGTGTGCCGCACTTTGCCCGTGTCCACGTCCCATAGCTTAATGGTTTGGTCCCAACTGGCCGTCGCCAAGGTTCGGCCATCGGGACTGAAAGCGAGAGCGGCGACAACATCGTCATGGCCTTCGAGGGTCGCTCGCATCTCGCCGCTGCGTGCGTCCTCCAGATGCACCGCCTTATCCTCGCGCGCCACGGCCAGCGTCTTGCCATCGGGCGAAATCGCCAGGGCCAACACCGGCGACGGCGGCGGTCCCTGCGGTTCGCGGAACGTCGCCCGTTCCTTGTGGCCGACCGCATCCCACAGTTTGGTGCTTTTATCCCAACTGCCCGACGCCAGGGCGCTGCCGTCGCGCGCGAACGCTAACGCGAACACGCGATCGCTGTGCCCCTTCAGCGAGGCGATTTCCTTGTGATGGACCACGTCCCATAATTTGATCTCGCCGCCATTGGGCGATCCCGGCGGCGCCGGATCGTTCCATCGGCCTGTGCCCGCCGCCAGCGTCTTGCCATCCGGCGCGAACGCCAGGGATAGCACCTGGAAAGCGTGACCTTCCAACGTGGCCGTTTCCTTGCCGGTGGCCGCGTCCCACAGCTTGACCGTTTTGTCCCAACTGCCCGTCGCCAATGTCTTGCCATCCGCCGACGCCGCCACGACTTCGATCGGCTTCGCGTGTCCCTTGAGCATAAAGCGCACCGTATTTGTCTTCAAATCCCAGACGCGGCCGGTCGCGTCGCCGCCGCCCGAGAGCAAGGTGTCATTATCCACGAACGCCACACTGAACACGCCGGACGTGTGGCCTTCCAGGGTGGTCTTGAGTTGCCCCGTGGCCGGGTTCCACAGTTTGATGGTTTGATCGAGTCCGGCCGTGGCCAACGTCTTGCCGTCGGGCGCGAAAGCGACGGCGTTGACGCCGCCCTTGTGTCCGCCGAGAATGTGCCGCACGCGCCCCGTGGCCGCATCGCGCAGCTTGGCCGTCTTGTCGAAGTAATCCGCCGTGGCCAGCGTCTTGCCGTCGGGAGAATACACCACGCCGCGAAGCCCAAGACGTTCGCGGACACGCACGCGCACCTTGCCGCTGGGAACATCGCGCAGCGTTAGCGCACCCGGTTGGTTCCCCTGGCCGCTGGCGATGGCCAGCGTCTTGCCATCGGGCGACAGTGCCACGGACCAAATCTCACCGGCCGCCGGTGCCAGATCGATCGCGGTGGGTCCGAACCGCAGCGGCTCCTCCGGTTCATTGGTATCGCCAACGGTCGAGCGTTCCGCCGCCATCAGCCCCGCCAGAATGAATAATGCTAGACCGATCATCAGAGCCAGAAGACGAGTCCTTATGCCGCGCATGCGTCGTCCTTCCGTTGTGTGCGGCGAGCGGGCTGTTGACGTGTTTTGCTCGCCCGGTCAGATAATGGTGTCCCACGACATCGTCGTATCATCCATGTTCGCTGTCAACGTCCGGCCGTCCTACCAGACGAATGGGTTCCATCAGTATAACCGTATGGCCGGCGATTCGATGGCGCAAATCTGAGAATCGCGAACGACTTTTTCCCGGCACAGCCGGCGCGAAATTGCTCTTGTTTCTTCGTCTCAACTGTATTAAGAGTCGTGATACAGTTGAACGGAGAAGGCGTCCAGGGAGGGACGAGACATGAATTTCCACATCAGCACGGCGAGCCGGCTGCCCATCTATCAGCAATTGGCCCAGCAAATTCGTGAAGCAATCGCGCGCGGCGAACTTCAGCCCGAAGCGAGCCTTCCCTCCGTGCGGCAGCTTTCGCGCGAATTGGTCGTGAACCCCAACACCATCGCCCGTGCCTACACCGAACTGGAGCGCGAAGGCTTGCTCGTCAGCCGACCCGGTCGCGGTATTTACGTGGCGCAGCCGCGTAACGATCTCACGCGAGCCGCATGTGATCGGCGTCTCGTGGAGCAACTCGATCGCTGGCTGACGGAGGCGGTTCACCTCGGCTACGCCGCCGACGAGGTGCTACGGCTCGTCGCCAAGCGCGTGCATGAATTTCAATGGAACGCCGGCGGCGCGGCGTGAAAGGAGGAGCGATTGTCATGGACGACGCCATCAGAACCCGACGGCTGACCCGCTACTACGGCGGGCGCAAAGTAGTGGACAATCTCGATCTGCGTATTCCACGCGGATGCGTTTACGGTCTGCTCGGCCGCAACGGCGCGGGCAAGTCCACCACGCTGAAAATGATTACCGGCATGGTGCAGCCCGATTACGGCCGCATCGAACTGCTCGGCGAGAATCTGGAGACGCTCTCGACGAAGACGCGCGCTCGCATCGCCTATCTCGCCGAAGGCCATCCGCTATACACCGGCATGACGATACGCCAGGCGGTCGCCTTCACGACGTCGTTTTACCCCAATGCGGATCGGCAATTGGTGGAACAAATCCTCGATCATTTCGCGCTGTCGCCCAAAGCGAAGATCGGCCGGCTGTCCAAGGGACAACGGGCGCAGGTATCGCTGGCCTTGGCCATCGCGCCGGACCCGGATCTGTTCATCCTCGACGATCCGACGCTCGGCCTGGATACCAACGTGCGCCGCGATTTTCTGGAGTCGATGATCCAGATTATCCAGCGGCGCGGCCGCACCATTCTGTTTAGTTCGCACGTCCTCGGCGATGTGGAGCGCGTCGCCGATCGCGTCGGCGTGATGGTGGACGGCGTGCTGCGCGTCGATTGTCCGGCGGAGCATTTCAAGCGCTCGGTGCGCAAGATCGTCGTCGAGTTTGGCCGCGAGCCGCCGGCGTTTGCGCCGTGTCCCGGATTGCTGAGCGATTGGCGCGTCGGCACGCGGCGCGAACTGGTGTTCGTCGGTTACGGACCCCAGCAGCGCGCCGCCGTCGAGGCGCTGAATCCGCGGCGCGTCGAGGTGGTGGAGCTGAATCTCGAAGATGCATTTATCGAGTACACGCGCGGCCCTCGGCGGTCGCTGCCGATTTTCGCAGGAACCCAAATCGCTTCACAAGGAGGGCAAGCCGATGATGGCATTGATGCGCAAGGAGTTGCGTGAGGTGCTGGGTATCACGGTCGCGGCGCTGGGATGTTACTGACAACTGCGCTCGAAACTAAACTTTCCGTTGGCGTTTATAATAGGAGGCATGAAGCAGCCCCATGATTGGCGCGAATGGCGTCGCCTTCGGGCGTGGTACTTGTTCCAGCAAGGCTGGACCGAGCGTGAGATTG
>DATNCY010000114.1:0-12819 GCA_035553375.1 Gemmataceae bacterium | reverse complement strand
AGTTCGGCATGACCGGAATCTTGCCGCCACCGTGCGGACTATCGACGACATAGGTCGGGATGCCCAGGCCGGATAGATGGCCGCGCAGCCCTTCCATGATCTCCATGCCCTTCCATACCGAGGTTCGGAAGTGGCCGGCCCCGATGACCGGGTCGCAGTGGAAGATGTAATACGGACGCACCTTGATACGCAACAGCGCCCGCATCAGGGACCGCATTGTCTCCAGCGAATCGTTGACGCCCTTGAGCAGGACGGCGTGGTTGTTGACCGGCATACCGGCCTTAAGCAGGGCCAGGCAGACGCGGGCGGCTTCCGGCGTGATCTCGCGCGGATGGTTGAAGTGGGTTTGAATCCACACTTTGCCCGCCGAGGCCAACAGGTCGATCAAACTTTGATCGTACAGCTTGTGCGGCAGCGTCACCGGCACGCGCGTGCCGATGCGAATGACATCGACGTGCGGGATGGCCGCCAGATTGTCCAGAAAGAAACGCAGCTTGGTCACCGGCAGCGTCAGCGGATCGCCGCCGGACACGATGACGTCGCGGATCTCCGGATGATCGCGGACGTATTCGATCATGCGTTCGTCGTTACGGCTAATGGCGTCCCAGCCGCCGCGCACCATCGTCGCGCGCTTGCGCGTGCAGAATCGGCAATACATGGTGCAAACGTGGGTGGTGACGAGCAGAGCGCGGTCGGGGTAGCGATGCGTCAACCCCGGCACGGGCGAGTCTTTGTCCTCTTCGAGCGGGTCTTCCAGCTCGTAACCCGACGGATTGAGCTGCTCCAGCGGCGAGGGCACCGCTTGCAGGCGAATGGGATCATCGCGGTCGTCGGGATCGATCAAGGAGAAGTAGTAGGGCGGAATGGCCGTTTTGTATTCGGCCTCGAGCGAACCGATGGCTTCCAGTTCTTCCGGCGTGAAAGAGAGGAGGCCACGCAGTTGCCGAACCGAACGGATGGCGTTTTGCGATTGCCATCGCCAGTCGTCCCACAGGTGATCGGGGACGTTGCGCCAGAGCGGATGGCGCCTGGGCTTACCGGGAGGTTCTTCCTCATCGAATCCGCGGCAGGATTCGTGAACGGGCCGCGGCTCGAAGCCGGTGCGCTCTTCAGATTCACTCATCGTCCAAGATGCCTCCAAAAGACTCAGATGTCTCGCGTGTTCCTTGACGATCGCCTATCCGTCTGCCGCTTTCAGTTGGCCCGGGCGCTCTCGCGGGAGGTTGCCAGCGGACGGCAGCTGTCAAAGACACGTCACATCCACGCGGATGCTACCGTGAAGCTCACAAAATACAAGAGCTACCACGATGAAATCAGCCTCGCGCCGCGATTTTTTTGACGCAGCCTCGCCATAACGCGCACAACCAGCCCTGTCGCCGGCTCGCCATGCTTCTCTCGACCTGCTGCGCCGCATTTCCTCTCCAACCAATCGAGCCGCTTGTCTGTGCGCCAGACGGCCCTGTTTACCTCATCAATGCACGAAGCTGCGCAAGTGTAGAATGAGTCGCGCTTCCGGCCAAGACGACTTCGCTGAAAAAAGCGTCCATGCTGGAAAATTATCGATCTCATCGACCATCCACACGGAGGAATTAAGTCGGGACACATTGTTCTTGAAACTTGTTGTCGTGTTGCCCTCACCAGCCCGCAGCGCCGGCAAGATGTTCGTGCCAGTCCGCAGCGCCCGCAAGGGATTCTCCCTTGCTGTCGTCTGGGACCGCAACTTAACAGTTTACCTAACAATCGGCGAACGGCCGAAGCGGAGGGCAAAACAGCCGATGCCACAAGCGGCAATCAGAAAATGACTTCCGAGCGTTCGTAGTGCATGCGATAGATAGGTTTGCCTTGTTTGCGGAATTTGCGCTCGAAGTTGGTCAGATAATCGAGATCGTGCGAAGGTTCATGCACCTCCGGCACAGGCAGCGGCCGCAGCGCCGATTGCTCGGCGAGTAAAGCCGCCATAATGCCGGCGTATTCTTCCACGTCGGTGACGGCGTGCAGCTGGCCGCCGGGCCGAAGCACGCGCGCGCACTCCTTGACGAACTCGGCGGTAAACACGCGGCGCTTGTGATGGCGTTTCTTCCACCACGGATCGGGGAAATAGACGTGGACCGCTTGTAACGACGCCATCGCGCACGCCGGCAGAAACAGACGCACATCGGCGCAGGCGACGCGCACGTTGGTCAAGCCGCGCTTGGCGAGGCGCGTCGCGGTGAAGAGCTGATATTTGCGGACGATCTCGACGCCGGCGAAGTTGACATGGGGACACGTCTCGGCAGCGTTGAGCAGAAACAACCCTTTTCCGAAACCGATTTCCAACTCGACAGGATGATCGTTGCCGAACAGCTTGCGCCAGTCGAGCGGCGCAGGCGGTTGATCCGCTTCCCGCTTTCCGCTATCCGCTATCCGTTCTTGATCCTGGCGGGGAGCGGATAGCGGATAGCGGATAGCGGGAAGTAGATAGGGAGCGAGTTCTTCCAGGGAAAGACGAGGACCGCGACGCACGCTCATGCCTCCTCCGCATCGGTCGCTGCTCCCGGCTTACGGACCAGGGGTACACCGATGATGTCGGCGTGGAACACCATGATTGAGCCGACGAAACCTTGCACGTTGAAGATCGTTTGCCGGCGGTGCATTTTGGTGCCCTTGGCGATGAGGATCAAACGATCGCCGGGACGAACCGGCCCACGAAAGCGCACGTTTTCCATGCCGCCGAAGCCGAGGAAATCGCCCTGCGTGAGACCATTGGTCATGATGTAGTACGAACACAGCTGCGCCGCCGCCTCGCACATGAGGACGCCCGGCATCAGCGGATAATCGGGCATGTGGCCGCGCACCCAGAACTCATCGGCGGTCACATCCTTGTAGCCCACAATCAAGTGCTGGCTCGAATCGACATGCACGATGGCGGTCAATTGCTCCATCTCGAAGCGCTGCGGATTAACGCGTTCAATCTCCGCGCGCCCGGCCAGCACCCGGTTGCAATCCAACTGAGATAGGTCCAAGAGTAATTCGGGAGGCATGGCCCATTCCTCAGAACCGAGCGTTCAACCGATAATGTCGGCAATCTGGCTCAATTCGGTCAATAAGACATCGGGGCGACTGTTGGCTTCCTTCAGTTGTTCGCCTGTCGCCTGCAAGGACGTTCGATCACCAGCGAATAGGGCGGTACGCATGCCCAGCCGTCGAGCCGGTACGAGATCGCGCAGGATGCTGGTGCCGATGTGCAGCACTTCGTTGGGCGCGATACCCTGCTGGTTGAGGGCGGTGACGGCCTGGCGAAACAGGCGTTCCGAAGGCTTGCGGCCACGAATCTCGTAAGACAGAGCGATCAAATCCTTGTCGAGCAGTTTGTCCAAGAGGATGTTGCTGTCTTGCGCGGCCAAGCCGCGCTGAAGTTGCATCCGCGTGAAGCATTGGCCGTCCGCCAGTAGTCCTTGTTTCAGGCCTTTTTCGGCTACATGACGCAGAGCGACGGCAGCCCCTTCATGGGAGCGGGTTCCTTGTAAGCTGGCGTGGAAGAAGTAGGCCACCTTGCGACTCAACTCGTTGAGCGAACCGAAGAAGCCGGCGTCGAATTTGTAGTCCTTCTGGAGAAGTTTCTTGATGAGCGCTTCCCAGACGCGATCGGAGGCCACTTCGGGATATTTCTCGGTGCCGCCGGGAACGGAGCGATGTTCGGTGAGAACCTGCAAATAGAGCTGTTTCATGTAGTCGGCCGGCTGGCCGGGCTTGCGCGACATCGACGACCACATCTTGTATTCCTGGATCGTCTTATCCAGGGCCACGCCCATGACGAAGGCTTGCGGATGCTCGAACCACAACTCGCCGCCGGTGAGGCGCAACAAAGTGCCATAGACGTTCCACAGCACGGCGCGCACCTGTGGCATTCGCACCAAATGCGGCCGAGCCTTGGGCCGATCCACTTCGGGAGGAGCCGGCCAGACCAGGTCGTTTCGGGTGTCGAGATAAGCGGCGTACTGTTCCAGCGTCAGGGCCATGCCATCCCCGCCTGCATGCAAACTACGGACTAGCAACAGGCTAACAGGAGCGTTGCGCGCGTGCAAGAGACGGACCCACGGACGGCCGTTTCACTCGCCGACTGTCATGGGGCGTTCGTCATAATGTGTCGAATCGGTCACGGTTTGCCGGGCTGGGCAGCCTTACGCTCGGGACCGCGCAGCTTCTCGAAATAACCGCGCGCCATGTCGCTGGCCGAACGCGGCAGACGCTGACGGTTGATCGCTTCGGGTTCTTCTTGCGATGCCCGGCGAATCTCTTCCGTCATCTCGGCCGGCTTGCGCGGTCCCTTGAACCCGTCGCCAGCGACGTGATCGAGGACTTGCAGACGCCCCTTGTCCATCTGCGAATGCGCCCATTCTTCCTTCGACGCTGTCGCGCCATCCTTCGCTTCGGGACGCTTGCCGGCGCCCGGCACCGGCTTGCCATCCAGCGCCTGACACATGGCCTGGCGCGCTCCCTGCAATTGCTTCAATTGTTCTTGCAGTTCCTTGCATTCGCCATTGGGATCGAGCTTGGCCATCTTCTGCGCCGCCTCGGCCATCTTTTGTGCTGCCTCTCCTTCCTTACCTTCTTTCATGCACTTTTGGCATTCGCCGAGTTTTTCCGCCAGTTCTTTCAACTCTTGCAGCGTCTTCGGATCGAGCTTGTCCATGTTCTTCGCCATTTGATCCAACTCGCGGTCGAGTTCTTCCTTGCTGATGGCTCCTTGTCGCTGCATTTCACGCAGTCGTTCCTTCGCCTCATCCGAGCGCGTCAGGCGTTCGAGCTTGTCTTTCATGTCCTGGAGTTGCTGCTCCATCTGTTCTTTTTGCTCGCGGCTTAGTTCCTGGTCCTTGAGCTTTTCGAGTTGCTCGCGCATCTCCTGTTTCTGTTCATCGGTCAGCTTGGGATCTTGTGTTTTCTTGCGCAGGCGGGCCACTTCCTCGTCGGCTTGCAATTGCTTGCCCAGCCGCTCGGCTTCCTCTCTGGCTTTTTTGAATTCCCCCTGATCGAGCGCCTTGTCGAGCTTCTTGGCCGGACCATCTTTCTTTTCCTTCTTGCTCAGTCGTTCGGCCTGCTTCATCTGCGCCTTGAGGGCATCGACGCGATCGGCCAGTTGCTTCTCGCGTTTGCGGATTTCATCCTCGGCGTTGGTGAGATCCTTGACCAACTCGCGGGCCTGCTCTTTCGTCTCGTGCGGCTTCTGAGCCAGCTTGTCCAACTCGGCTTCCAATCGCTGCAATTCCTCGGACTTGGGCCGCTCACCGACTTTCTTCACTGGCTTCTTGTGCAATGGCCGCAGCGCTTTCTCGATCTCGGCCTTGGCAACCGGACTATCCGCCAGCGGTTTATCCGTCTCGGCCTGCACTTGATTGAGAGCCGGCTTGTAAAAGAACGCCAACAGCACCAACACGAGAGCGCCCATCGGCACGAGCGCGAGAAGCCGGGGAAGACGCACCGGGAAGCGATCGCGGATGTGCAGCGATCCGACGCGCGCGTTGACATCGGCGACCAGCGCCTGACCGGCGGGAGAGGCAAGTTGTGCCTCCGACAGCGTCAGTGCCGTCGTCACACGCTCTTTCAAGTTGAAGCGCTCATCGAGTGCCAGGCCCGCCGCGACGAGCGAGGGCATTCGCAGCCCAGCTAGTACGATGGCCAGCACCGTACCGGCACCGAGGAAACCGCCCGCCACCGCCCAACGTAGCCACGTCGCCGCATTCGCCAGCAGATATGGCTCGGCGAGCAGCCAACCCGTAGCGCAAGCAAGGGAACCGATCCAGCCAGCAGTCAGCGTTTCGAGCAAGCTTTGCAGGAACAGACGCCGGCGCACGCGGGCAACCTGGCGATCCAGCGGCATTGCGGACGAAGCGACCATATCCGTACTCCCATGCGGAGACGAGACTCTCCTGTAACTATAACGGGACGCCGAACCGAGAAACAACGAGAGTTGCCATGATTTACCAGCCCGCAGCGCCAGCAAGGGACATCCCCTTGCTGGCGCTGCGGGCTGGCAACTTCGCTACTTGCCCAGCAAATTCAGCACGGCCAGGCTCATCGTCAGTACGCCTGTCTTGATGCTCGGTTCCGGCACCGGGGCAAAGTGATCCGAGTGCAGCGACGGCAGCGGTTTGCCGCCCTCACGCTGAGAATCGGCCACACGCTTCGGGTCGATGGTGCCCAACCAATAAAGGCAAATCGGCACCTTGGCTCGCCCATAGCGACTGAAATCCTCACCACCCATCATCGGCGGACGCGCCACGACTTTATCCGCACCCAGCACCTCCTTGAACACGGCCACCGTCTTCTGGGTCAGCGCCGAATCGTTGAGCAGGGCGGGAGTGAACTCTTCGGGGTTGACCTTGATCTCTGGTGCCGGCGCACCGGCTCCCTTGGCGGCGGCCTCGGCAATGCGGCGGATGCCGTCGAGCAGGTGCTTGCGAACCGTGTCCTTGGTGCTACGTACCGTCAGCTGCATGTGGACCTCGTTGGGGATGATGTTGTGCTTGCTGCCACCATGGATCGATCCGACCGTGACCACGGCCGGATCGATGGGGTTCGTCTCACGGCTGACCAGCGTTTGCAGATCGAGTACGATACGCGCGGCCAGGACGACCGGATCGATCGTCGTGTGCGGCGCCGCGCCGTGGCCGCCCTTACCGTGAACGATGATGTCCACCGAATCGACGTTGGCCATCGCCAGCCCTTCCGTATAGGCGACGGAGCCATACGGCAGATTGGCGGCGCAGTGCAGAGCCAGTCCGTAGTCCGGCTGAGGGAATTTCTTGAACAGTCCCGCCCCCAACATCATGCGTGCGCCCGCGCCGATCTCCTCGGCCGGCTGACCGATGAACACGAGCGTTCCCTTCCAACGATTTTTCAGACCGGCCAGCATTCGCGCCGTGCCAACCCAACAAGTCATATGGACATCGTGGCCGCAAGCGTGCATGACGCCGACCTCGTTCTCGTTTTTGTCGCGCGTGCGCACCTTGCTGGCGTAAGGCAGGCCGGTCTGCTCGATGACCGGCAGGGCGTCCATATCGGTGCGCACCAGTACGGTCGGGCCATCGCCATTCTTGAGGACGGCGACAACGCCGTGACCGCCGACGTTCTCCGTCACCTCGAAGCCGACCTCTTTCAATTCGCGGGCCAGTCGAGCGGCCGTCCGCGCTTCACGGAGCGACAACTCCGGATTGGCGTGCAGATGCTTGTACAGCGTCGCTAACCGATCATAGTCGGCCGCAAGACGTTGCTTGACCTCGGCCGCACGCCCCTTGCCGCCCTGGTCTTGGCCTGGACGCCCTTCACCGTGCGATGATGGGATCGCCGCAAGACTCAAAGCCAGCATCGTCAGCGCGATGCGTGTGCCGATTTGCCATAAACTATTTGTCCGCTCATTCTTTTGCATGTGCCGCATCCCAGGATTACGCCTCGAAACCACGGTGGGCCGTTCGTCGCCCCGAACCGTATTCCCAAGGTAATGGGTCTCGGCGGACTTTGCATGAAAAAATCCTGGATTTTGTACGACGAAGTATTGTTGGGTGGATATACTAATAGAAATGAGACGCGCAGTTTCTCTCGGTGGAAGAAACTGCTGGAGAAGATTCCGTCACCCCTGTCTCAGCCCTTTGCCCTCCCGCGTGCAGACGGACCCTCACGAGTGGCATGCAAGGGAGATGCTGCGCAGGTTCCACCACATGGTTCGGCCCCGGCTTCGAGCCGTCGGCCGACAGGATTAACTCTGTTGCTGGGACCACACGACGTAATCCCAGAAACTCTCCGAAGGAGGACTCCATGCGTACCAAACGCTTGACCACTCAACAACGACAAGAGATTTTCCACACGCTTGTGGCGACGCAGGATTTGGGGGAAATGACCGTCTCCGAGTCCGTTCAGCACATCGTCAAACAGTTTGAGATCACCGAAACTCAGCTTCGGCAGATCGAGGACGAGGGCATCGACAAGGAATGGCCGCCCTTGAACGAGGCCGTCCAACCCGTCCACTAATTCGTCCCCAACCAAAAACAGCGGAAGCGAAGAGAATCGCCTCTCTTCGCTTCCGCTGTTTTTGGATGGTTTGTCGCCAGCGGATGGAATCGTCCGTTTCCGTCAATCTTTCCTTAGTCGAAAAAGTTGAAAAAACGGTTGCATCTTACGCTGCCGCGGTTACAATCTCTTATCTGAGGTTGTCCCTCAACATCTCCATCAATGTCCTGGTACGTTACGATTCTCCCACAAGATCAATGAAGATCGGAAAACGCGGAGATCGTGCGCCGGCGGTTCAGACTCCCGTTCGGAAACCGCCCGTTGCCCTTCTCCGCCGATCCGTCAGTCGGAGGATGTCATGCAGAACCAGACGATCATTCGTGACCCGAATCTCCGGCGGCTCGTCCGCGATTTCGACGCGCTGGCCAACGTGCTGCATACCCTGATCGATCGCGATCCTCTCACGGCTCGACGCCCCGACGATGTCCCGCACGAGATGGAATTCACAACCGAATGGCAGATGGCGGACACGGCCGAAGAAGTGCATCAGGGCTGAGAACTTCCCGTGTAGCCACAACGCGCAGGTTTACGTTTCGCGCGAAACGCCACGTTTCGCGCGAAACGTAAACCTGCGCGGCAAGTTCTCGCGCTCTCAATTACTGAATTCGGGCCGGCGCTTGGCCAGCTGAGCCTGCAAGCGGGCCACGATGCTCGAATGCATCTGACTGACACGCGATTCGCTCAGGTCGAGTGTGGCCCCAATCTCCTTCATCGTCATATCTTCATAATAATACAAGATGATGATGAGGCGTTCGTTGCGGTTGAGGCCGCGTGTTACCAGGCGCATCAAATCGCGGTTTTGCAAGCGGTGAGTTGGATCCTCAGCCTTCTTGTCTTCGAGAATGTCAATCTCGCGGACATCCTTGTAGCTGTCGGTCTCATACCATTTCTTGTTGAGACTGACCTGGCTGATGGCGGTGGCGTCGCCGATCATCTTGTTGAATTCCTCGACGCTGACGCCGAGGCGCTCGGCCATTTCGTTGGGGCGCGGCGGCCGACCGAGCGAGGCTTCCAATGTTTTGCGCGCCTCCTCCATCTTGCTCGCCTTGCTGCGAACCAGACGCGGCACCCAATCCATGGTCCGTAGTTCGTCGAGCATGGCGCCGCGGATACGCGGCACACAATAGGTCTCGAACTTGACTCCACGATTGAGATCGAAGGCGTCGATGGCGTCCATCAGCCCGAACACGCCGGCGCTGATGAGATCGTCGAGATCGACGCCATCCGGCAGGCGTTGCCAGATGCGTTCGCCGTTATACTTGACCAGTGGCAAGTAATGCTCGACGAGTTGATTCCGCAACTCGATGCCTGGCTGGGTGCGGTAATCGCGCCAAACCTGCTGAATATCCACGTCCACATGCGTCACCATGGACTCCTCCCTGCTGTATGGCAAGTAGTGATTCGGTCCCGCCTGGATCTCGCTCTGCGCGCAGTGCGGACGCCCGTTGTGGTGGACGTATCCGTCCTGGCTAAAGCGAGAATCAGGAGAGGTTGTTGGACTGTGCCGTGTCTGAGCGGGGGGCATTAGCCCCTGAGTGAGTAAAGTCTCAGGGGGCTTACGCCCCCCGCTCAGACACGGCGCAGTCTTGGTGGGAATGCCTGCCTGGACACGCTTCGCTCGCCGGGACTCCCCCGTCGCCGGCGACCTCCGCTCGTGGCGGTCGTGTTTCCCCTCGCGGCCCGTGTACATCCCCCTTGCGGCCCTCGTGGGCACCGAACCCCCTCTTGCCAAACCCCCATCCGTGACGGCCCCAAAAAGAGGCCGTTTGCTATCCATCTATCGACGGCTCGCCTCGCTCGGCTGTAGGAAAAACCCCACGATTTGAAGCCCTCGATTGGACCTGTTTGCGGTCCAGCGTGGACGTACCGATAGCGACGATTCCGCCATTGCACGGCAGCATCGACCCACGGTTATTCCCACGAAATGATCTTCCGGAACGCATCAGTCCGCTCCCTACGGCGTCAGCGCGGACCCCTCCGCGCTGACGCCCCTTGTCCCGCTGAGCCAGTCTCCTCGCGACGAATACGCCCTACCCAAAGAGGCAGGGCATCTTGCCGAAAGGACGCCGAAGCCGAGACCATTGCATGCGTTAAGTGTTGAGGGAAGGGCTAATACGAAATGGAGCGTGCCCTGTCAAGATCGAGTCGCCTTCCTTTTCCGCACACCAACAACAATCCGCCCCCTCGTTAGTCTCGTCTTGAGAGTATCGGATTGTTGCCGTGATGAACCTGTTCCGTCCGTTTCGCGAGAGGAGACGTTTCATGGGTCGCAAATGGTTTTTGGCCTGTCTGGGCAGCGGCGCATTGGCCGCTCTGGGCATATTCATCTTTCTGTCGCCTCGGCCCTCAACCGCCGAGCCGAACAAACCCGTCCCGCAGGATGTAGCACTGCCGCAAGTGACGCAGTTGCCCATCGGTCAGGTGGTGCTGTTTTCCAGCGGCGTCGGCTATTTCCAACGCGAAGGCGCGGTCGAAGGCAACGCCCGCGTGGACCTATCGTTTCCCGTCACCGACATCAACGATCTTCTTAAGTCAATGGTCCTGCGCGACCTCGATGGCGGACACATTTCCACCGTCTCCTATGATTCCAACGCTCCCATTGAGCGCACGCTGAAAAGTTTCGCCGTCAATCTGACGACGAATCCGACCTTCTCGCAGATTCTCAATCAGGCACGCGGCGAGAAGGTGGAAGTGGTGTTGCAGCAAACCAACGCCACCCAACCCGGCACGCTGACGGGAACCCTTATCGGCTGCGAGAAGCAGAAGCAGGCCGTCGGCGGCAAAGACACCGTCGAAGTCGAACTGCTCAATATGTGGTGCGCCGATGGCATGCGCAGCCTGAAGATGCCGGAAGTGCAGCGCGTACGCTTCCTCAATCCCATTCTCGATAGCGAATTCAAGAAAGCGCTGGAGACGCTGGCCCTCTCACATGACACGCAGAAAAAATCGGTGAGTGTGAACTTTGTCGGCGAGGGCAAACGCGAAGTGCGCGTTAGCTACGTTGTTGAGAATCCCATCTGGAAGACCAGCTATCGGCTCGTTCTGGACAAGAAGACGAAGAAGCCTTTTCTGCAAGGCTGGGCGGTGGTGGAGAATCCGACGGATGAGGATTGGAAGGACGTACGCATGGCGCTCGTTTCAGGTCGGCCGATTTCCTTCCAGATGGATCTGTATCAGCCATTGTACGTGACGCGGCCCGTCGTCGAGATGGAGCTATTTGCCTCATTGCGTCCGGTTGCCTACAGCGGCGGTTTACAGCAGGCGAAGGAACAGATGGCCGCCGCTCCTCAGGCGGCTGGCGGGAGATACGAGATGCGGGACGCCCTGAAGAAAGCGGATCAGTCTCACAATCGCGGGCTGGCGATGCCAGCAGCACCGGGGAAAAGCGGCGGATATGCTCTGGGTGTGCGCAAGCGACTGAACGAGCAGATGAACTTGGCCAACGGCGTATCGAGTGTAGCGTCGGCGGCGAAGTTGGGCGATTTCTTCCAATACGCCATCGACAAGCCCGTCAACCTGGCACGGCAGAAATCAGCGCTGCTGCCCATCATCAACAAGGATGTGGAAGGCACGCGCGTCTCCATCTACAACGAACGCACACAAGCCAAGTTCCCACTCTTGGGACTGAAGTTCAAAAACACCTCCGGTCTGCATCTCATGCAAGGCCCGATCACCGTCTTTGAAGGCTCCAACTATGCCGGCGATGCCCGCATCCTCGATCTGCAACCCAACGAGGAACGCCTCATCTCCTACGCCATCGATCTGGGAACCGAGGTCAATCCCGTGCCCAGTACCGATAATGGCCGAATCACGCAGGTGAAGGCGGTCAAAGGCATCCTGCATACCACGACCAAACTGCGCGAGTCCAAAACCTACACCATCAAGAATCGCAACGATCAGGAACGGCTCGTCCTCATCGAGCATCCTGTACGCAACGACTTCACGCTGGTCTCCACGGCCAAACCCGCCGAGACGGCCAGCGATTTCTATCGTTTCCAACTCAAGGTTGCGCCCGGCAAGACCGAAACGCAAACCGTCACGGAAGAACGGATCATCAACTCCAACGTGCAGCTGACCAACCTCGATGACAACAGCATCCGTCACTTCATCAGCCAGGCCGTGACCAGCGATAAGGTCAAAGCGGGGCTGACCAGGGCGATGGAATTGCGTTGGACGTTGGAGAAGACCAAGCGTGAGATCGCGGAATTGCAGCGTCAGTTGGATACGATTCGCACGGATCAGCCGCGTTTGCGTGCCAACTTGAAAGAATTGCCGCAGACTTCGGATGCGTTCAAGCGCATTGTCACGAAGTTCAATGAGCAGGAGACGCAAATCGAGAAGTATCAGGCCGACATCAAGAAGCTGCAAGAAGTCGAACACACCCAAAAGAAGACGTTCGACGACTATCTCGCCGGCTTCAACGCCGAGTGATTTTCTCCCTCTTACCCGCCCGCAGCGCCAGCAAGGGCTTCCCTTGCCGGCGCTGCGGGCGGGTCATTTTTTCCGACTTATTTGGGCCGATGAAAAAATGATTGCACCAACTCACGAGCGGGGATAGAGTTAATCGCTAGAAGCAAACTCCATTTCCGGCAGTGCCCTCTCAAGAGACCGGCTGCCTTATCTTCTGCCCTGGGAGTTACTGACAACTGCGCTCGAAACTAAACTTTCCGTTGGCGTTTATAATAGGAGGCATGAAGCAGCCCCATGATTGGCGCGAATGGCGTCGCCTTCGGGCGTGGTACTTGTTCCAGCAAGGCTGGACCGAGCGTGAGATTG
>DATNCY010000113.1:0-8122 GCA_035553375.1 Gemmataceae bacterium | reverse complement strand
CAATCTCACGCTCGGTCCAGCCTTGCTGGAACAAGTACCACGCCCGAAGGCGACGCCATTCGCGCCAATCATGGGGCTGCTTCATGCCTCCTATTATAAACGCCAACGGAAAGTTTAGTTTCGAGCGCAGTTGTCAGTAAGAGGCACGAACCGTTTTTGGCCAGCCCGCAGCGCCAGCAAGGGATTGTCCCTTGCTGGCGCTGCGGGCTAGCAATTCATTTCTGGCAATAAATCGATAAATGCGAACAACTTATCATATCGGCAAGCAAAACATTACCCATTTATTCTCTGTGGAAAGATAACGATTAGGGAAAATGGGGCAAATTGTTAAATAGAAAGCGCTGGCATCGCCTTTGCGTCTCCCTCCCCGCAATTCTGATCCCCCGCCACGAGGCAGAATCGAGCCACTGATTCTCTCACACGTCAGTGTCGGCGTGGGGAAGGCTCGTAGCGTAAGGGCGAATGGTTCGCCATCGGCGGAGCATCAGTTGGACATCTGGGAGGATTTGGTAATGGCGTTCGCTTGGTGTTCATTCTGGAAATCGTCCCACCGCAACTCGCCTGTTAAAGACGTGACATTCCGCCCGACTCTGGAAACTCTGGAAGCGCGTGATGTGCCCTCGGCCAACCCCGCGGATGCTTTTTTGGGGCAATTGACTCCCGGCGTCGTTCCCATTCATTTCAACTTCGTCGTCAATCAGGGAGCGCAGGTCACAGCCATCGGGCAGGTGGGGGTGAACCCGGTCATGGTTCCACTGACCTTGACGGCCACGCCTGGCAGCAACGGTGCGGAGGTTCTGCATCTCCATCTCAACCCTATCCATCTGGACGTATTGGGCCTGAATGTCCAAACGAGCAATATCTGCCTCGACATCACGGCTCAGCAGGGTTCCGGCAACGTGTTCGAGAATCTCATCTTTGATGTCGCCCATGCTCTGGACACCAATGGCCAAAACGTCGGCGCCGCCCTAGGCGGTCTTGGACCGATTAAGAACTTCCTGTTCAACGTGGAATCGTCCGTACTGCTCAACGGCGGTCTTAGCGCCGCGACTTCTCTCAACGCGCTGGGGAACACCGGGGATGCGACGAACCTGCCGCCGCGTGCCACCGATCTGGTGCATCTGTCGCTTGGCCCGGTCAACTTGAATTTGCTGGGATTAAACGTCGCACTGGATAACTGTAGCAACGGCCCCGTCGTGGTCGATGCCTATGCTCAGTCCGGTTCGGGCGAGTTGCTGGGCAACTTGCTGACGAGTGTGGCCAATATACTCAACCCGAGCCATTCAAACCCGCAGGCCGAACAAGTGCTGGCGAATGTCGTCGATACGGTTCTTATGGCCGTCTGAGTTTCGCGTCACGGTAGATCAGCCAGCCGCGCCAGCAAGGGAGTTCTTGCTGGCGCGGCTGGCTGGTAGTGTCATGGTTTGGCGTGCTTGGCCGACTTGAGCAAGACAAAACTTGTGCCGCCCCGCGCCGTTTCGACTTGCAGCAAAACGCCCTTCTCCAGCGTTCCCGCGTCGATGGCGTCGCGCAGTTCCTTCGCTGACTTGATCGGCTTCTTATCGACCTTGGTGATGAGCATGCCGCGTTCCAACCCCGCGTCGTCGGCCAGGCCATCGGAGTCCACCTTGGCGATCACGGCTCCGCGTGTCCGTTCTCGATAACCAAGATTGTCGGCCAACTCCGCCGTCAGATCCACGGACTCAACGCCGATTTTGTCGATGCGCACGCCCTCCGGCTCGCGCTCCAGACGGCGCGGTACGGGCACGCGCGTCGTACCGTACTTCCGAGGCTGCTCCTCGATTTTCACCTGGAAAGTTTTGGGTTGGCCGTCGCGCAGTGTCTGCACTTCAATGGTCTTGCCTACGGGCTGGCGCGCCACGATGATTTGCAAATCGTGGCCGTTGCGGACGGTCTTGCCGTCCAACGTCGTGATGATGTCGCCCTCTTTCAGCCCCGCCTTGGCTCCGGGCGTGTCCTCGAAAACGCGCGTCACCAGAACGCCGCGCTGCCCTTCCTTCAGGCCCAGCCGCGCGGCCACCTCCGGCTCGCTGACATCCTTGATTTGCACGCCGAGATAGCCGCGACGCACAACACCATCCTTGAGCAACTGCGGCATGATGTTCTTGGCGATGTTGCTGGAGATGGCCAAGCCGACGCCCTGCCAGCCGCCGCTGCGGCTCTTGATGGCCGCGTCGATGCCGATCACCTTGCCATCCAAACTGACCAGCGGACCGCCGCTGTTGCCGGGATTGATGGCCGCGTCCGTCTGCAAAAAGTCTTCATACATGTTCAACTGTAAACTGCGTCCCTTGGCGCTGATGATGCCGTGGGTCACCGTACCGGTCAGCCCGAAAGGCGCGCCGACGGCCAGCACACGATCGCCGATTTCCATCGCGTCGCTGTCACCCAGTTCCAAAAACGGCAGCGCGGCCGGTGCCTCGATGCGGACAAGGGCCAAGTCTGTTTTCGGATCGCTTTTGACGTCTTTGGAGATAAACTTGCGGCCGTCGCTGAGGTGAACGACGACTTGGCTGGCTCCATCGACGACGTGGAAGTTGGTCAGGATGACGCCCTTGGCATCGACGAGGAAGCCGGAGCCGAAGCCGCCGCGCGGTTCGGGTGTGTCCTCGTCGCCGAAATCGAAGAAACGGCGGAACTCCTCAGGAACCTGCTCATCGAGTTGCGGGCGTCGCCGTTTGCGAGCCGGGGCAGCCTTGGCCCGTGATTCGATGCTGACCACGGCCGGCAACACTTTTTTGACTACGTCGCGATAAGAAGTCAGTTCTTTGGGGATAACGGGGGCGACGGGAGCCTGTCCATTCAGGAGTGACCCAGTCAGGATGGCACCGGCGCTTCCACCGAACACGAGACAGCAGACGATCAGGGAATAGCGTTTCATAGTCGATCTCCAAACATCGGGAAACGTGGATCGTGAATCGTGGATCGAAAAGACACGATTCACTTTTCACGATCTACCATTCAGCGCTAGGAGTCAAGAGGACGCGACCCTTTCACGAACAGTACACCCCCTTTTCCCGCGACTTCGATTCACCGGATGCGGAGAAATCCTTTCATTTGTTGTTGACTTGCTCCGATCCACCCGTTTTGATTTACGTTCGTCTATTGAACTTCTACGGTTATCTCGAAAACCCCATTGGGAGAATGCGTGTGTCCGCCCGCAAATTACTACCCTTGGCGTTCGTTCTTTTGTTGCTGACAACCATGAGTCCGCTAGCCGTGGCCCAGCCAGGCCGTCCGGGCCAACCGTTCCAGCCGGGACGACCGGGACAGCCGTTTCAGCCGGGCGGGCCGGGCCAGCCTGGAGGACCGAGCGACGCCGATGCCGCAGCCGGCTGCGCCGCCATGGGCGGTTGCCTCATTTTCGGCCTTATCCTGAGCGTCGTCAGTCTCATCGTCTGGATCTTCGTCGCGGTCTGGGCGGCGAAGGATGCCAAATCTCGCGGCATGGACAACAGCGGAATGTGGGTGGTCCTCATTCTGTTCACGGGGGTAATCGGTCTCGTTATCTATCTGGTGTCGCGCCCCTCCGGGACGCTGAAATCTTGTCGGGAATGCGGAGGGAAGCGACTGCGCGAGAGCCGCCGATGTCCTCATTGCCGCGCCGCCTGAAAAATCCCAAAACCTGGCTGCTGCTGTTCGGCGCATTCGTCCTGTTGGCCGTGCTGGACTCGTTCCGCGCGCCCGAGCAGCAGCTCACCGCGCGGACTTACATCGGAATGGTTCATCTTTATCAGAGCTTGGGGCGTCCGATGCTCAAGGGCCGTGTGGTTTGCCGATTCACGCCGAGTTGCTCAGACTATTCGATTGAGGCGGTCGAGCGGCACGGCATCTGTCATGGGCTGGTGTTGACCTTCACGCGTCTGTCGCGCTGCAACCACGGCACACCGTTGGGCACGCATGATCCGGTGCCGCCGGCGGCCGAGGAGGAATAGCCTGCGGCGCAAGCAATAAAATCACCCTTGCTCGCGCTGCGGGCTGGCGAAGGCGGCGCGAACCGCCGCATATACCTCGTGCAGCGCGACGCCGTGCTGTCGGGCGATGCGGGCGCAGTCTTCGTATTCCGGCGTATACACACTCGCCCCCCCCTCACGCCAGCCGCGCTTGCCGCGAATGAGGCCCCACGCAGTCGAAACCGTCACCGTCTCGCGCTGGAGTTTGTGACGCTCGACGGGATAACGGCGAACGCCGAACGTCTCCGTCTCGCGGAACAGAATCGCCTCCAGCACCGCGAGCGCGTTTTCAGGAGCCAGCACGCTCAGCATCACGCCGGGTCGATTCTTCTTCATCTGAATTGGCGTGGCGAACACATCCAGCGCTCCGGCCGTGAACAGTTGATCGAAACAGTAACCGACGACCTCGGCCGGCACATCATCCAGATTCGTCTCCAGCATCCATACTCGATCGCGCTCGTTTCCCACGGATTCGGAGGAAGCCATCGCGCCGACGAACAGACGCAGAAGATTGGGCTGTTCGAGGAAGTCGCGTTGGCCGGCACCGTGGCCGATGCGCTCGACCGTCATAACCGGCTGTTCGATCCACTCTTGCACGATAGTAGTGAGGATGGCGGCACCGGTCGGCGTCGTCAGTTCGGCCTTGATGGGGGAGGCGGCCAGCGGCACGCCGATAAGCAGCGCGGCGGTGCCCGGCGCGGGGATCGGCATCAGACCGTGAGCGCATTTCACCATACCGCTGCCGGTCGGTACCGAGCGACTGGTGATGCGCTCCGCGCCCAGTAAATCGAGGGCGATCGCCACACCGGCGATGTCGGCGATGCTGTCGAGCGCGCCGACTTCGTGGAAGTGAACTTTGTCCAGCGGCATGCCGTGGGCGGTGGATTCCGCCTCGGCCAAACGGCGAAAGATGCGCAAAGCAAGCTCGCGCTGCGAGGGCGTCAGTTGGCCTCGGCTGAGGATTGCTTCCACATCGGGCAAATAACGATGGGTGTGTTCCTCGGGCGCTTCGATGGTGACTTGCGTGGCCGCGAAGCCGCCCTTGCGCACCTTCGCCACATCAAGGCGAATGGGCAAGCCCAGCGAGGCGATGCCCTGGCGGATGGCTTCGGCATCGACGCCCACATCAATGAGCGCCGCCAGCGTCATGTCGCCGCTAAGTCCGCTGAAACAGTCAAAATGTAGTCCGCGCACTGCGAAACCCTCCTGTCCCAGAGGGATTCTACAGTTCCGTTGAGCGCCGTGACAGGGTGGCAGTAGGTGCCGCGAGCCGAGCGGCACTTCTTCGCGTCCGGCTCGGCTCGCCGGACCTACATGCGCAGCTACTTAGACGACGGCTCCTCTGGATAATTGAGAGTGACCGTGGGAGGCGGGGGGATGACAAACGGATGCGCCGCAGGCATAGGCTCGGCGGGCACCTTCGTCTCGACCGCATCCAGATGGATGATGCGCGGCATCGGTCCGGGATAGCCAACGGGCGCGGCCGAAGTGGGCGGCGACGGCGGGACGCTTGGAGCCTGGTAAGAAGTGCGCTGAATAGAGGGGGTCGATGGAGCTTTTTTGTCACTATGGCTAATCAGGGTCGAGGCCAGCTTCGGATCCTTTTGCAGCGCCACCTCCATGTATTGCCGACTCAACTCGGGCTGCTGCAAGCGTTCCAACGTCTGCGCCAGCCGTAAATATCCCATCGCCTCGCCGTTGGCGCGGGCGAAGCATTGGAGACTTTCCTGATAGCGGCCGGTCTGGGCCAGCACAATGCCCAGAGTATTACTGTAGTAACGGTTGCCGGGATCGAGTTGCACTGCTTGATTCAGACAATTCAGAGCCGGTTCCCAATTCCGCAGGGCATTGTGGCTCATGCCCAACTCGTACCACAAGGCCGCGTTTTTGGGTGCCATTTGCAGGGCGGTCTGATATGTCTGGATGGCGTGCGTGTGATTGCGCATGGCCGTATCCAGGCGAGCCAGCCCTTGATAAGCGGGCACATTTTTCGGATCGGTTTTCAGCGCCCGCTCGTAATCCTGTCGGGCGGCGTCGCGGATTTGCTGCTGTCGCCCTGGTGGAATCTCCGGCGCGAACGCCTCGCCGGCCTTGAAATCGCCCCATGAGACCAGCACCGCCGGCGGTGGCTCTTTCGGCGGCAGCGAGGACGCTTTCTTGATCTGGCTGGGATCGGGCGCCTCCTGCTTGGGCACAGGCGTCGCGCTGGTTGGCGACAACGATGTCACCTGATGCTGACATCCCGCCGCACCGCTCAGCAGGCACAAGGCCAGCCCCAGGCTTCCGCGACAATCCATGTCGATCCTCCATCCGCTATCCGCTGTCCGCTGTCCGCCATCCGCCTGAGCGGACAGCGGACAGCGGACAGCGGACAGCGGCTATTTGAATTCGCGGATAAAGCTAGATGCGGCTTCAGCGATGAGATCGCGCGTCAATTGAACAGGTACTCGTCTAAATCGGCAAATCGATTGCACTGTCTCCAGTAAATCTCGACAATCACTCGCGCGCGTGCAACGGCCTCGATTGTAATACTGGTCATACATATACTCGATGGCCGCCGGACATTGGTTCATACCCAGACGTTTGGCGTAATTGTTGAAAATGCGTTCGTAAATGTCGCGCTTGGGAGCATTGATTTCAACCTTGTGACGCATACGCCGCAGGAACGCATCGTCCACCAAATCCTTGGGATCGAGGTTGGTGGAGAACATGGTCAATTGCTCGAACGGCACCTGGAACTTTTGGCCGGATGCGAGAGATAGGTAATCGATACGATTTTCCAAGGGCACAATCCAACGATTAAGCAATTCCTTGGGACTGCACAATTGGCGGCCAAAGTCGTCGATGAGGAAGACACCGCCATTGGCCTTGACGTGCATGGGTGCCTGATAATAGTTCGACTCGGCGGAATATTTCAGGTCGAGCATCGATAGATTTAATTCGCCGCCCGTGATGATGACCGGACGCTTGATCTTCACCCAGCGCGAATCGACCGTGCCGGTGTTGAGCAGACGGCGAATGGTCGCCTCATTGTCTTCCAGGCGCGTCTCGGAATCCTCTTCCGCCGCCTCATGCACCGCTTGATCGTAAAGCGTGATGATGTTGTTCTCGGCGAGGAAGGCGTAGGGCACGAAGATCTCGCCGCCGCTGCCATTCATGAAGGCGCCGATCGACTGCGCCATGGCGGTCTTGCCGTTGCCGGGCGGACCATAGATGAACACCGATTTGCCGCTGACAATGGCCGGGCCGACCGCGTTGAACAGTTCATCGCTGACGACCAAATGGGCGAAGGCGGCACGCAGCGCTTCGGGCGATACCTCAATAGCGGTGACGGCCTGGCGATAAACTTGCTCGACGTAATCTTCCAACGGCACGGGCGCGGGGCCGACATAAGCGCACTGTTTCAGCGCGTCCTGAGAACGGCGGCGACCTAGCTCGGTCAAGTTGAAGCGATAGCTGATGCGGCCAATCAGATCGCCGCCCAACACCTCAACGCACTTTTCGTTCTTGAGGAAGGTCAGCGACTCCTCGATGATCTTGAAAGGCAGACACAGCATACGCGACAGATCCAGGCCGAGCATGCCGCCGCGCGTGTACAGGGTGCGCAGGATCAGGTCATTGATAAAGCCCAGAGTCAGCCCCGTTTGTTGCAGGGTCTCCGGAGCGCTCGGTGCTTCCGGCAGTCCGCCCGTGTCCCAGTCCAGGCCGCTTCGCTTGATCTGTTGCACGTCGTTCATTCCTCTCTTGAGATCGTTTGTCGAGGCCGGGTTGCCTCGCCTATCTCAGCTTGCGCATCATGATGAACAAGGCGACGCACATGGTCGCCACACAGAATTGCACGACGCGCGTACGGGCGCCGCCGCCGGAAAACCATTTTCCAATGCCCCAGCCTCCGGCCAGAACGACCGGGACCGGCGCAGCATCGCCAACCACAACCGTCGATTCTGCTCGCGCGACAGGTTCGGCACAGAAGGCCGGCGAACCACCCAAAAGGAGTACACCGACCAGAACAAACAACCTACAGCCGTGCATCGTCATGGTGCTGATCTCAAACTCTCAGGACCACTCGCGGCTTCGCACTATCCGCGCGAAACCTTAAGGAGCGTTAACACAATGAATTGTCAGCCCGCAGCGCCAGCAAGGGATCC